>CAYGRR010000001.1:0-120288 GCA_964352295.1 uncultured Pseudohongiella sp.
TCGAACCCGGTTCTACCTAAAGTCTACGGACGCGGATGCTCGGCAACATCTCTATAACCAACTGTCCAAATTGGTCTATCCACATCAACTGGAACGGATAAAGCTTGGCGATGAGCTCGAGAACACGATGCCTTTAAAAGAAGGTAAGGCGATCATCAATGTGTTCGATGTGCAGCGGTCAGGGGAAATTCGCCATGAGAGAACACAAGACTTCTTCATGGGTATTTTCCAGTCCTTTTTGCAGGTCTGCATGAAAGGCTATGAGCACAATCCACTTCGTTCGCGGGCTTTCAGGCTTAAAGAGACCGGCGATGGTTTTATCAGCGCTGTGGGCTATCCGTTCTTACCCGTGGACTCGCGTTCGTTGGCAGATAGTGCGGTTTCAACTGCGCTTACTATGTTCGAGGCCTTTAATCAGGAGGTAGAGAAATTTAATTACTCCCGCCCTATAAAGGCTGCTATGGGGCTAGCTTATAATTCAGTTCAGGGCACATTCCAAAGTGGTGGTATTCGTTCTTATGATTTGTTCGGCGATGCGCTTATTCAAGCGGCGAAGTATGAAGAGCTGCGGAAACAGCCGGTTCTCTGGGATATTTTTACCGAGCATGCGCGCGATCAAGGCTTGGAGAACTTCAATATTCTCATCGTGCAAGAATTTGTATACAATTCCTTGAGTCCAGCTTACCGAGATATGTTTACCGAAATCGATCTCGCGGATCCGCGATTGAAAGCGAAGAACTTCCATATGATGTATGACAATGAGGCCAAGTACATCTACTTTCATGTCCTGGCTTAGATTAGATCTAAGCCTTTACTCTACTTCGTTTCGGACTGTGATTACTGGGCTCCCATCAGCGTCTACTTGCGCTTCAACAAAAATGGGCCTGCAACAAACCTGGCAGTCTTCGATGTATTCCTGTTCGGGGATGGAACAATCCACTAACAGCTGGATGATTTCTCCACAATAGGGGCAATATGTCTCGACGTTCTCTTGTAACAACATGCTACTTAACTTCGGTTAGAAGCGGTCTACCTGCAAAATAAGCTTCCAGATTGTCGATTACTAGCTGGCCCATCGCGCGCCTTGTTTCCATCGTAGCGCTTCCTATATGCGGTAGTAAGACGACGTTTTTCATGGCGAGAAGTTCTGCGGGGACATTGGGCTCATTTGCATAGACGTCTAGCCCAGCTGCGAAGATTTCTTGCTGCTGCAGAGCCGCTATCAGTGCAGTTTCATCCACGCTTGAGCCCCGTCCTACGTTGATGAATATTCCTGCCGGCCCCAGTGCTTTCAATACCCTCGCATCTATCGCGTTCTTTGTGCTCTCACCTCCTGGCAGCATGCAGAGTAAAATGTCAGAGGCCTCTGCCAGATCCACCATGCTCGAGCAGTATCTATATGAAGAGTCTTTTTGGGTTCGATTGTGATAGGCGATTTGAAGGCCGAATGTTTGAGCGCGATCTGCGATCTCCTCGCCTATGCGTCCTAGGCCAATAATTCCGAGAGTCTTGCCTGCTAAGCCGGTCCCGAAGGGGAATGGGCCCTGTGACCAGTTCTTGTTACGCACGAAGCTGTCGGCGTTTATGATGTTTCGGGTGGTCGCAAGCACAAGTGCCATGGCGATGTCGGCCACTGCATCATTGAGAACGTCGGGGGTATTAGAAACTTGTATTTTTCTACTACGAGTTAATGCAAAATCAATTGCATCGACTCCCACTCCGAAACAAGAAATCATCCTAAGAGATTTGAGTTCATAGATGATCTCATCAACCATCCATGAGGCTGTAGCCACGGCATTGCAGTCTTCTTCCAATTTCCGTATCAGCCGTTTTTTCTCATCAGGTGAAAGTTTCCATAGATGATGTGTTTTATAGGCTTCATCTAATCTTTGAATGGTCTCCGGGTGAAACTCATTTGCTAAGATTACGGTGGGCTTAGAGGTCATAAGATTCTCGTATAGAAATTCATTGGCTAGGAGTGTATTCACTCCTGCGGTTGTTGTGCAATAGAATTATCGCTTCTGGATTAGTTGCAACCAAACCGCATATTGCATAGATTAGCCCTCTACAGTTTACATTCGCGGCGTCTTTGGCGTTTGAAATCACCGCAATCCATGATTGATTGCCCATTTCTCCTGGCTCATTAATTTGAAAGATCTACTTAAGAATATTCCCTCCATCGATAAGCTGCTTCAGTCTGGTGTGCTGGAAATGCAGATAGATAAACACGGCCATGAAAGTGTGAGGGAAGAGGCTAGGCGTCAGATTGACGGTCTAAGACAGTCTCTGATAGAGGAAGATAGCGACACCGTTGCCTGGGTACTAGCGCCCAATTTCTTTGAAGAATTTTGTTCGGGAATCTCTCGGGTCATCGACACACAATTCGCCAGCACCCTAATCCCCGTATTCAATTTGACCGGTACGGTAGTGCATACGAACCTCGGCAGGTCGAGTCTGCCAGCTGAAGCTATTGAGGCCATGGTCGTCGCGGCGTCCTCTGCTACCAATCTTGAATATGACCTGACTACCGGAAAGCGCGGCGACAGAGACTCGCATCTGGAGCGCGCAATCTGCGAGATGACGGGGGCCGAGGCGGCGACCGTGGTGAACAATAATGCGGCTGCCGTGCTTCTGGTGCTCAATACCCTGGCTCTGCATAAGGAAGTTATTATCTCTCGCGGAGAACTCGTCGAGATCGGCGGCGCCTTCCGCATCCCCGATGTGATGGAGAGCGCACACTCCAAGCTCCGAGAGGTGGGCACCACGAACCGCACGCATCTGAAGGACTATGCGGCGGCGATCAGCAGCGATACCGGGCTGTTGATGAAGGTACATACCAGCAATTACGAGATCAGGGGTTTTACTAATTCGGTTGCCGAATCCGACCTGAGTCAGCTAGCCCAAGAGCGGGGTATTCCCTTCGTCTCCGATCTGGGCAGTGGCTCGCTGGTCGATCTGCGGCAGTTCAACTTACCCTACGAGCCCACGGTGAAAGACACCATCGAAATGGGTGCCGATCTGGTTACGTTTAGCGGAGATAAGCTGCTCGGTGGGCCACAGGCCGGCATCATAGTAGGCAAGCGTGAGCTGATCGAGCGAGTAAAGAGCAACCCCCTCAAGCGGGCTCTGCGCGTCGATAAGATCACGCTGGCGGCCTTGCTGGCGGTAATACACATCTACAGGGACCCGCAGCGTCTGAACGCGCGCCTGCCGATGCTCGCCGATCTCTCGCGGCCAGTTGCCGAGATCGAGGAGGTCGCCGCTCGGGTGATCGACGGATTGAGCAAGCGGCTCGAGGGCAGGGCGACTGTCACGATAGAAGCCTGCAAGAGCCAGATTGGCAGCGGCGCGCTGCCGTTGGACCTCATGGAGAGTCGTGCCCTGTGTATTACGCCCATCGCCGCGAAGGGTAAGACCGACGAGGCTCTAATGGGCTTGTCCGCCGCGTTTCGAGCGCTGCCGAAGCCCGTTATTGGACGAGTATCAGACGGTCAGCTGTTTTTTGATCTGCGTTGTCTGCGTCTGGTCGATGAGTTCCTCGATCAGTTACAGGCTTTGCCTGATTAAGTCGCGGCCACACCAGTCGCTAATTTCAAAGAAATCGCAGGGAGCACTGGCTGATGGGCAGCTGGCTAGGTATTATTCCGAACCGAAACGATATATCACCTTCTTTCGCAATCAAAAACCCGCAGATAAATAAGGAATAGCAAATGTTTAGTCACGTTATGCTCGGTGCCAATGACATCGACAAATCCAAGGCCTTCTATGATGCAACACTGGGCGCATTAGGTTACGAGCCAGGCGTTATGGACGATAAAGGCCGCGTGTTCTGGATGAACAAGACCGGTATATTCTCTATCAGCAAGCCTATCGACGGTGAGCCCGCCTGCCATGGCAACGGCAGCACCCTGGGGTTCAGCGCGGCGAGCACGGCGGCAGCAGATGCCTGGCATGCGGCCGGGCTAGCGAATGGCGGCACTGTCTGCGAGGACCCTCCGGGCGCGCGCCAAGGTACTACTGGCTCTCTGTATCTCGCCTATCTGCGTGATCCCTCAGGCAACAAGATCTGCGCTCTGCATAGAATGCCCTAAAAATCGAAGTGCAGAAGAGATAACGCAGCATGGAAATTGCAGAGCTAAACGAGTGGGTCGATGCCTACATCGAAGTCCACGAGTCCGATAACTCATCAAACGAACATCACGCCTGTTATTGGGCGATAGAGAAGTTTGCCGACTTGGAAATGAGCCACCCAGATTCTATCTGGGCGGCCATGCTGCAGATTATTTCCCTAAGCACCTCCCAAAACGTGATTCGCAATCTCGCGCACGGCCCGCTGGAAGAGTTAGTCGAGCTCCACGGCGTTGAGTACATCGACTTGATCGAGAAGACGGCACAGACGAATCTGAATTTCAGACTGCTACTGCGCGAGTTGATCGAGACCACTGATAAGAACATCTGGAGCCGCATCCTGCGGGCCCGATCGGACGACTGACCTCTCGTTCAGAGCGAGCGAGAAAACGGATGAAGCCATTCCGCTTTATGGATTCGAACTAATCCTCGTTCCCAATGCTTTGATACACCCCAAAATGCACAAAGGGCGCATTGGTACGCTGTCCGCGACTCACATTACTCGGTACCTGATGCCTAACCGGTGGCAGGCTCTTCAGATAGGCCGCCATGGCAAATGCATCTTCCTCTGTGATATTCACAAATGCGGGCCAGGGCATGACAGGCACGCTCCTCGAGCTATGGTCGGTTGTGCCCACTCGTATCATCTGTGTAAGCCTGTTCATGGTCCAGCTGCCAAGCCCCGTCTCCATATCTGGCGTTAGGTTCGGTGGAAAGACAATCCCCGGGAAGTCATCGACGAAAGGGCTGGAGTAGGCGATGCCGGTGCTCGACCCTGCAAGCAGGCGAGATTGGTTCACGTTGCCTACCAGCGCGCCATCGGTGTGGCAGCTGCCACAACCTAGAAGGCCAACCATGTATCTGCCTCTTTGTAGCTGCTCCGTAGAATAGTTAGGCGAGGGGATGGCATCTGGCATCGCAAAGATGGTCGTTGGATCCAGCTGCTCGAAGTCGTCCAATGGATTGTAGCCGACACGCGTTTCCGTACAACCGGCAGCGAAGATCAATAGATAACTCACAAATGAAATTTTTCCCAACTGTTTCATGACTGGCTCTCCCTATTTGTTGCTCCGATATCTTATTCAAACATGGGGATGCGAGAGCTGCGTTGATCTGCAGCAAGGTTCAATGCTCGGATTCTTGCAGGATAGGCGGTTGCTAGAGTTACCGCTTGACCCCTCCCATGACATTGACTAAGGTTACGCCACCTGCGTCAGGTGCCATCTTTGGGAGCGATTCCACGGTGGTTAAACGGGAAGTTCGGTGAGAAACCGACGCTGCCCCCGCAACGGTAAGTCTGCTCAGTTTTATAACTCGAGCAGGTGAGCCCGATACCGGCCTGAAACAGACTACGTCATTGCTCGCAATGACATCAACGATGCAGCGGAGGGCTCATCGGTAGTCGGTTTCTTGCCTAGGCATCCTACCCGCTACTTCTTGTCTCTCCCTCATGAAATGTATTTTTCATCGAGGATTTACTAATGAAACTTTTTAAAAACTCGTCGCTATTGCTGGGCGTTTGCTTGAGCGCGTCTGCCCTGCAGGCGCAGACTTCGGGCGGCGCGCCAGAGGAGATCATTGTCGCGGCCAATCGGCTGGAACAGTCTCTTAGCACCGTACTTGCCGCCACCACCGTCATAGACAAGGAGGCTATTCGACAGTCTTCGGCGCAGAATCTGGCGGGCTTGCTCGCTAGTGTGCCTGGTATGCAATTCTCACCTGCTGGTGGCCAGGGCGCGCAGACTAGTCTGTTTATGCGCGGCACCGAATCGGACCATACACTGATTCTGGTTGATGGTGTGCAGATGACGACGAATAGCGGCCCGGCCGGGCGTCTGGAATTTATCCCGCTGGACCAGATCGAGCGCATAGAGATAGTGCGCGGCCCGCGTTCTAGCGTCTATGGTTCCGAGGCCATCGGTGGCGTCATTAACATAATTACCAAGCCTAATGTGCAAGAGGATTTTGCGGGTAACGTGAAGCTGATGGCGGGAACGCAGAGTAGCAGCGATGCGAATTTCGGCCTGCAGGGACGAGTGGGGAATACGACGCTATCGCTGAATGCCTCGCATTTCGAAACGCAGGGCATCGATAACAGCGACCGCGGCAGTTCAGATGATGATGGTTATGAGAATGATTCATTCTCGCTGTCTTTCGCGCACCAGTTCACCGATCGATTGAGCCTCTCCTCTAGCTATTCCAGCTTCGATGCTGAGTCGGACTATGACGACGGCGTGGTGAATACCGACAGCCAGCAGTTCAGCGTTAGCGCCACGGCGACTCTGACTGAAAGCTGGGATTCCAGTCTGATTCTGGAGCAGTTCGAGGAAGATAACCTGGACAACGGGGCTTTCGGCATAACCAATAGCAGCAGCGAGAACAGGAAGCTTAGCTGGCAGAACACCTACACATTCGATGCCAGCAATCTACTCTCATTTGGATTGGATCGTCAGGAGCAGGAGCTGCGTTATGCCACCTTCGGCGCGCTGCAGACAGACACCTCGCGGGACAATGACGGTATCTACGCCGTCTATATACGCGAGAGCGGAGCCTTGGATTTTACCCTGTCATTGCGCAACGATGACAACGAGCGTTTCGGCAATCACAGCACGGGCAGTCTGGCGATTGGCAGGGATTTTACGGAGTCTGTGCGCGGCTGGGTGAGCTATGGCACGGCATTCAAAGCGCCCAACCTGATCGATTTGTATGTGGATTTTCCGTCCTTCTTCTTCTTCGCTAATCCAAACCTAGAGCCGGAGACGGCCGAGAGTGTTGAGCTGAGTTTGCAGGCTGATGTGCTCGGTGCTACTTGGCAGATCAATGTGTTTCGCAACGATATTGATGACCTGATATCGAGCGATGCAACGTTTACGTCATTGGCGAATATCCAAGAAGCGCGAATCGATGGCATGGAGGCGACCGTGAGCTCGATCGTAGCTGGCTGGCGCGTGGATGCTGCGCTGACGCTCTTGGATCACGAGAACCGCAGCACCGGCGTTAATTTACTAAGACGCCCAGAGCAGACGTTCTCCTTGAATATCGCCCGCGAATTCGGAGTGTTAGATCTCGCCCTGAATCTGCTGGCGCAGAACGAGCACTTGGATATCGACCCGGTAAATTTTGGCGGGTCGACGGTAGGCGGCTTCGGCGTTGTCAATCTCGTTGCAGGCTATCGCTTCAGCGAAGACTTCGACCTGCGCTTGCGCATAGGCAACCTGCTGGACAAGGACTATCAGATAGTCGATGGGTTCAACACGCAGCCGCGAACCGCGCAGCTTTCACTGAACTATTCGTTCTAGGAGTCTCGTCATGCTGAAATTGTTATCCGAGCAGAAGGAGATTCTGTTTCTATTTTTATTGGTGGTAGTCAGCGCCGTGTTGCCGCATCCCGCGAATGTAACTCCTATAGGAGCGCTGGGTCTTTTTGCAGGCACTTATATGCGCCATAGCGGTTTTCTGTTCCTGCCGGTTGCGGCGGCGTTGTTTGCAGACCTCACGTCGGTCGGCGTATACAGCGTGCTGATTATGTTCTTCGTGTATTCGGGACATCTGTTGTCTGCGCTATGCGGTCGCTATCTCGTACACGAGCGATCTCTGATGTTGGGTTTGCCCGTTGCTGTCGTCGCAGCCTCGGTTGGCTTCTATCTCGTTTCCAATCTCGGTAACTGGTGGCTGTATCAGGCACATAGTTTTGCCGGGCTAGTCGAGTGCTATACCCTAGGCCTGCCGTATCTCGCGCGCACGCTGTTCGGCAACGCGCTTTATACTGCACTGTTCTTCGGTGTGTTCGCATTGCTGCAACAGCTGTTTGTAAAACAAGATGTCAGTAGGCGAATCTGACCTTAGGTTAGTCTCTCTGCTGCCTAGTGCTACGGAAATAGTCTGTGCGCTAGGTTTGCAGAAGTCTCTAGTGGGTGTCAGCCACGAGTGTGACTACCCTGCTGGAGTCGCGGGCCTGCCTGTCGTCACCACTACCGCAATTCCCAAAGGTTTGGACAGCAAGGCTATCGATGAGAAAGTGCGCGAGTTGCTGGCAACCGATGCGGCGCTCTATCACCTGGACATTGAGGCGCTGTTGGCGCTGCGGCCGACGCATATCGTTACGCAGGCTCTATGTGATGTCTGTGCCGTGTCAGGTGCCGAGGTAGAAGAGGCTGCCTGTCGATTGCCCGGCCGACCTCAAGTCATCAATCTCGAGCCTATGAGCCTCCAGCAGGTGTTGGATACCTTTACCTTAATTGGTGCTGCAACGGGGCGAGGGTCGCAGGCGCATGATGCAGCGCAAGCCTTGCAGAGCAGGGTAGATAACATCGCCCAAAGGTCGGCGACTATTTCGAAGAATGATAGGCCTCGTGTCGCGATGTTGGAGTGGATCGATCCGCTATTCAATGCCGGACATTGGACGCCGGAACTGCTTGCCATGGCCGGTGGTATAGATTGCCTGGGCAATCTCAATCAGCCCTCGGTGAGCCTTGCCGAGGACGCTCTGCTTATAGCGCAGCCTGATGTGTTGTTCATTGCTTTGTGTGGTTTCGATCTGCCTCGCACCGAGCAGGACCTGTCTCTGTTGCAGCGCTTGCCCGGTTGGGCTGCTCTGCCCTGTGTGCGCAGCGGTCGTGTCTACTATACCGACGGTAATGCCTATTTCAGCCGAGCGGGGCCTCGCCTCGTGGAGAGTCTGGAAATTCTAGCCCATGCATTGCATCCAGGCCTACATCCGCCCTCTCTCAGTGGCGACGTCGCCAGGACATGGCCGGCACCGTGCGAAGCAACTGATAATTCATCTCTTTCTAAGGACTGACGGCGGGCTGCAGCCTTGCGGGATTAGGGATATACTGAGCCGCGTACTAGCTCTAGATAGACCGACCGAACACGGCAACAATGCGAGTAGCTGGGCTATGGGGCAGATTGGAATCTTAGTTTAAAAAAAGAAACGGCTATATGCCGAACACAAGCGAGGGAGCTTACCATGTTAAAAATGTATAGAAATATTGTCGCCGTATCACTCTTGTTGGCCTTGGCTGCATGTGCAGCCGGCAACTCCAATCCCTTTGCAGGTAGCTGGGATACTGTAGCCACCAGCCCGCTGGGTGATCAGGCTTCGGTGTGGACGATCTCTGAAGACGGCACCGGCATCATGTCCAGCGAGCTAGGCAATCAGCCCGTCAGCGGTATAGTCGTAGATGGCAACAATGTGAGCTTCGATCTCGTTATTGATGCAGGCGGTCAATCCTTAACGCTTAGCTTTAGTGGTGTAGTGGATGGTGACTCACTGAGTGGTGTGTTCGGGAGTGACTTTGGTGACTTTAATGTTACCGGTACTCGGCAGTAGGAATTGCATTATTGAGGCTTAAGCGCCGCTCCGCGGAGCGGTGCTTTTTTAAGTGTCAATCATTCCTTGTCAAACATTGCCCTGAAACGGTCAATCTTCTTGGTCATGCAGGGTTCAGAAGAATGATAAATGCCGACTCCTGACATCACCTCGCTCATACCCATAGCTCTCGCTCTAGGGTTGTCGCTGTATACCCGCAACGTTATCGTAGGTCTGTTCACGGGAGTGTTCGTTGGCGTGTTGATGCTCAACGGGCCAAACCCGCTAGCCGGCGCCGGCATCATGATTAAGGCGCATCTGCTGCCTGAACTCACGGATAGCTATAACGCTGGAGTATTGATTCTGCTGGCCTTCATCGGCGGCTTCGTCGCGTTAGTTGAGAACAGCGGCGGCGGCACCGCCTTCGCGGCCTCTATCAATCGCTGGGTGAAGTCGCGCCTGCAGGCGCAGCTCGCCGCCTGGTTTGGCGGCGTATCGATATTCTTCTCAGACCTGGGCACGCCATTGCTTATCGGCCCGGTGTTCAGGCCACTGACCGATAGGCTGCGCATATCGCGCCAGAAGCTCGCTTTTATTATCGACTCCACCTCGGCCCCGGTCGCGATCCTTGTGCCGTTCATCGGATGGGGTGTCTACATCATGAGTCTGATCTTTCAGGAATATCAGGCGCTGGGTATTCAGGAGAGTGAGTTCTCAGCTTTCGTGCGCGCCATTCCGTTTCAGTTTTATGCCTGGCTTGCGGTATTGATGGTGCCGTTACTCTCAGTCCTGCGTTTCGATTTCGGCGCAATGGAAAAGGCTGAGCAAGACGCGCAGAGCGATAGTAAGGAAAAAGCCGCGGCGGCTCCGCCTGAGGAGAGCGACACGCAGTATCAGGCATTCACTCACCCGAACGCGAGGCCCGTGCTCGTGTGGGGGCCTCTCATTGTGTTGGCTGTGGTGCTCGGCATAATGCTGGTGCCTCTGGGATTTCCCTTCGGACAAGTCTCGAGTACCGACTTTAGAGCAGGGCTGTCTGCCGCTTACCTCGCCGCTGCCGCACTGCTTATCATTCTAATGGCCGCATTGAAGGTGCGTGAGGTATTAAGTAGCGTCGAGGTCTATTTGAAAGGCGTCACCGGCATGACTCTGGTGTCTGTCACTCTGCTTCTTGCGTGGGCGCTCAGCGATATAGGAAGGATGTTAGGTGCCGCGGAGTATATTGCGGCGGTTGCTCAGGCGGGCCTCTCTCCCTGGTTGCTGCCCGCGGTGGTGTTCACCTTGTCTGCCATTATTTCCTTTGCGACGGGATCCTCCTGGGGAACGTTCGCGATCATGTTCCCGCTTGTCATTCCTACGGCCGTGGCGATCGACGCGCCGCTGCATGTCTGCATCGGCGCCGTCTTATCAGGCGGGTTATTCGGCGATCATAGCTCGCCTATCTCGGAGACGACGATACTCTCCGCCACCGGCGCGAGTTGTCCGCAGATCGAGCATTTCCGAACGCAGCTACCCTATGCGTTGTTCAATGGGGCGATAAGTTTAGGCGCGTTCCTTGTAGCCGGAGTGACAGGATCAGCATCAGTCATACTGATTGCGCTCGTCGCCCAGTTCGGCGGACTCGTGCTTTTGCGGCGTGTGCAGAGTACGTCTTCCAGTTAAGCTAACAACTCGTTGGCGTCACTCAGTTGCCGCGAGATCGACAGATTTTTCATTGCACAGATACGAGGCAAGACCATGAAACGAATTACATCCCTACTGCTGGCACTAACACTCCTCTCAACTCAGGTCATGGCGCAGACCGCGGGCGCTCCGCTGGCGCCGAAAGACAGTGCCGTGGATATGTCGCTCGCCGAGTTAGAGGCCGCCGCGCAGCACTTGAAAGACGCGGGCATAGCGACCAAGCGCATGCTGGAGGGTGGAATCTTCAGCGTGAATGTACGCCATATAGAGGGTGCGGAGACCGCGCTGCAACACGGCCGTATCAGCGAGATCTGGGTCATACGCGAGGGATCCGGCATCGTCGCTACAGGTGGTGAACTTGTCGATATGGAAGCCGGCTCCGGCCCCGGGGAGTTCAGGGGTAGCGCGATTCGCGGCGGACACGAGCGCCTGATTCAGGCCGGCGATGTTATCTTTGTGCCACCCGGCGTTCCCCACGGCATCAAGCAAACCGATTCCATCGTGTATCTTAATATCCGTTTCGAACTCAGAGACGATGACTAGCAGGAACAATTCTATGCGAGTTGTAATTCGGCGTTTTCTCACAGCTTTGGCGATTGCAGCAACGGCATCAAACGGTTCGCCGAGCGGCGCCGCCGAGATAGATGCGGATGCAGTGCGCAGGGCGATGCGCGTAGAAGGGCGCCTGACAGATGACATCTCAAGAGATTCGCGCAGCAGACCCGAGACAGTTATTCCCTTGCTGCATATAGAGGCGGGCGCTACCGTCGTCGATATATTCGGCAGCGGCGGCTACTACAGCGAGTTGCTTGCCCGTGTGGTGGGCGAAGAGGGAGAGGTGTGGCTGCATAACAACGATGGCTTTGAGGCTTGGGGTATCAATGGACTTAGGGATCGCTTCGATCGGCGCGATCCTGGGAACATCGTGCGTCATACCCGCAGCGGCATCAATCTCGATCTAGGTGTTCAGACCATGGACGCGGCCATCATCGTCATGGCGCTGCACGATATCTATGTTATACCCAAGCGCTACAACGGCGAAGAGTATGTGCCGGTAGGTCGGCCGGCGAACGCGCGCTATTTTCTCGAGCAGATTTATGCGGCGTTAAAGCCCGGTGCTCGCTTCGTCGTAGTGGAACATTCCGGTGATCCAGCGATGCAGAGTGAGGAAATCTTCGACCTGCACCGCATGGACGAATCATTTGCACGCAGCGAGTTGCTGAGTGTGGGCTTTCGTTTCGTGGAAAGTAGCGATGCGCTGCGAAACGTCAATGACGATCGCTCTGCCATCGTATTCGATGAGGATATTCAGGGGCAGACCGATCGCTATGTGTTGAGTTTCGAGAAACCGGCCCTCTAATCAGCCTAGACTTCAAGCCTCGAGATCATTATGCTTTGGTGCATTATGCAAAAAACAATTCTAGTACCACTGCTTTCAACTCTCGCCTTCGCTTCCGCGACTGTCAGCTTCGCGCAGGATGCGGATACGAGCGTGCCTCAGTCGGTCAGAGACATGATTCTTCGTAGTCAGGCGAGCACGCAGTTTGAACAAACGGCGCGTGTGCAGATGGATGTGCAATACGGTGACTTTCTCCGATCTCTGAATATGCAACCCAATAAACGCAATCAAGTCGAAGCCGTCTTAATGGAGCTTTTGACCGAACGTGCAGAGCTGAGTTTGAAAGTGGCGCAGAATCAAGCGGCGGCTAGCGATCTAAAGGCGATTAGTGAATACGCCTACGTTCGCTCGCGACTCGCGCCACTGCTAAGCGCGGCCGAGATTGCAGTGATCGATGCGCAGCGTGAGGGAGCGACCGACGAGCAGTTGAAGAATGGCTATGCCGAGGAGCTTTCACGCACCGTGGGCAGCCTCACTGAGTCGGATAAGGATCTGGTTCTAGACACTATCGTAAAACACATTCGTATGGCGCAAGACGAATCGGGCAAGATGAATGCGCAGAATGTCGAAGAATTGATTCAGAAACAGAGCGCCTCCTTCATGCATGCGAGAATGGAGATGGGCACGCTATTCGATGAGGTGAAATTGGAGCAGGTCGATCAATTCATGGGTCGCCTGCACAATAATCTCTATCGTAATCGCTCGATGTCTGATCGCTAAGCTGCTCTTGCTTGTCATTCGACCGCTTCGTAATAGGTCAGCCCTCGGGCAATCAATTCATCGCCTATATCGCCTGTAAGAATTTCCTAGATGGATCAAAAGTCGAGCGAACTCCCCTCACCTTAATATTCGTGGTATAGCCTCGCTAGTTTAGCCCGCGCTATACGAAATGCTCTCGATGTCGACCTCTGCTGTGTAGCCGCGCGTAAAGCCTGCTGACCGAAGAACACTGTCTATGTGTCTCTGCTCTCAAGGTATGTTCAGGCAATCCCTTACTTTTTTCGACAACTATATTCTCCTCCAACAGCTGTGATTAAACACATGGGTTCCTGAACCCATACAATAGCAGTTGAAGCATTGGTATTTTAATCGTGCCGCGAATTGTTCCCAGGCTTATTAAGGGTAACGGCTTGCTGGTAGATATGACTCGATTATTGGCTGTGGTGGCGTCATAAGTGTAAGTGATCAATTTTTTCAGCACCGAACAGCCAATAACTAGAATAATTAAACGAGGGGTTAGAAATGAATAAACGCAGACTAGCATTAGCAATGTTGGCAGTGGCAGCAGTGATAGGATTCCCAGCTTCGATCATCTACGCTGTAGTGTCAGTTTTCCCTACCGGAACAACCCTCTATCAACCAGATAAAACCTGGAATGGCTACACCTTGCTAGACGCTGCGGATGGCAATGGGGCTGCCCTCATCGACATGAACGGGAATATTCTCAGACGCTGGCCCGAGTTGACAGGAATGGGGCCTTTCCGCATGTACCCAGGGGGCTATGTAATGGGAGGTAGTGAGTTTCGCAGCCCTTATCAGGAATCTATTGCTCTTGTTGAATACGACTGGGCGGGCGACGAAGTCTGGCGTTTTGACCGCATCGACATGTTAGCGGGGCCAACTGGTGATCCTGAGGATGCAGAGGCGGGAGGGGACAGCGCATCAGCCGTTTGGGCAGCTCGCCAGCATCACGATTGGCAGCGCGAAGGCAATCCTGTCGGCTATTACTCTCCAGAACTAACGCCCAATGCGACTGCAGGAAACACGCTCATCCTAGGCCACAAGAATCTGACTAACCTTAATGTATCGGATAAGCGCCTGGAGGATGATCACATCTACGAAGTCTCTTGGGATGGCGAAATTCTTTGGGAGTGGTTGGCAAGTGAGCACATCGACGAAATGGGATTTTCGGCGGATGCGCGCAATGCGATCTACCGCTCCGTTGGGTTCAATGATGCGAGGCAGAGTGCTGACTGGCTGCATGTTAATTCTGCAAACTACCTGGGGCCGAATCAATGGTACGACGCAGGTGATGAGCGCTTTCATCCAGAACACATCATGATTAGCAGTAGAACGGCGAACATCATCGCCATCATAGCGCGTGATGGCAGCATAGCTTGGCGCATGGGTCCGGATTATTCGGTGTCCGAACCTCTAGCCGAGTTAGGTCAGATTATTGGTCAACACAATCCGCATCTCATTCCCAAGGGTTTGCCTGGCGCCGGCAATCTATTGGTGTTCGACAATGGAGGTCATGGCGGTTACGGCAACGCAAACCCTGCGCGGCCGAATGGCACCAATGCAATGACGCGCGATAGCTCTCGTGTGCTGGAGTTAAACCCGATCACTTTCGAAGTGGTCTGGGAATACTCTCTCGGGGGCACCGAGGCTTTTCAGTTCTACAGCTGGTATGTGAGTAATGCGCAACGACTGCCTAACGGGAATACTATGATCAACGAGGGCATGAATGGTCGAATCTTTGAGCTCACTCAGGAGAAAGAAATAGTTTGGGAGTTTGTGAGTCCGTTCTTCACTGACGATGACACGCCCAGCCATCGCATCTACCGCGCATACCGACTTCCCTATGAGTGGGTGCCTCAGTTGGCCGCACCAAGAGAGAGGGCGGTAATTCCCCCTGCTCTTGGTGAATTCAGGCTGCCGGCTGAGCCTTAGCGGTGGAACAAGTTGCTGCGCCCCATGTCCGCTGGTGTTCGAACGAGGATGGGGGCGCGGCTTTTGCGATGAAAAGCAGCCTAGGCTTTGGTATGCGTCGAATGATCTGTAGTTTTTTGTTACATGTTAGAGTGTTTCTGCCAGACTCACTTTCCTAAGTGGCTGAATTAAAAGCTAATTTTAAATGAATCAAGAGATCGGTCTGAATGCGCCTGAGACATTATGTCGCATAGGCTTGGGGCATCTTATAAAATAGCCTCCTTTGTACAGAACCCGTCCGGAGCGTTAGTCCGGACACATTGGAGAACACTATGCGGAACCTCTCGCTGCTATCAAAGTTCGCCCTAAGCGGATTGTGTGCCCTGACGCTACTGCGCCCCTCTGTGGTATTGGCCGATAGCCCCGTGCTGAATCAGCTCTTTCCGGAATTGGTTAACCTCTTGTACGCTCACGATGTATTGCACGCTCGCGCCTTCGAGGAGATCGAGGCGACAAACGAATCCCCCTCCGCAGCAATCGGCAAACGACTCCTTTTGGAGCAACTTGAAGAGCTAGCCGAGGCATCTGCCTCGCACTATCATTCCGCCGGCAATCATTTAGCGATGCTAGGACCCCATCGCGTATTCGAGAGCCGTGCCGTACCCGGCATCATCGTTGCTATCAATAGTGCGCAGACAGCCGAACAGGCCGACAAGGCGCTAGCTGAGAGTGGCACTTTGCCACCTGTCGCCGTCGAGACTCTAAAGCGGGGGCGCGAGTTCGTCGAAGAGCTATTGGAGATCTATCTCGATGATGGCTTCGATGACAAGAAGGTGGCGGTGGATGCGGCCGTACAACGCTACCTTAGCGATGACATGCATTCCGTTGCTGCCATGCCGAAATCGGATGTGCTGCTCTCGGACCACCCCTATGCCTATTCCTATCGAGTTGGCTTTCCGCAGCTCAGCGGACTCACTTGGGCCTCACAGTGGCTGAAGATAGCGACACTGGAAGTGGTGGCCACAACAGCAGACCAGGAGGCAACGATTCGCGATGTGGAGAACGTATTGCAGTACTACAAAGAGAAGACGACGCGTCTGCATGGCAGCCTCGTTTCATTGCCCTCTGACATACCTACCATTCCGGTCATAGCGCCAAACTTCTACACCTTCCACCCGGAGGCTTCCGCTATCGTGGACAACATCGAGGCGCTCAAGGTTGTGATAGGCGATGCACTAGCCTATCCAGAGCTGGCAGGCCGATCCGAAGCGATTGAGGCGATGGTTGCCGGCTATACCAACAAGGATGAGAACCTCTTTAGTCATCGCGACTACTTAATCTCAGTCCTGAGGGGCGGCATCTATAACGCCGGCGGGCCAGCAAGAGGCGGCATGGAGAGACCCGATCGCAACTACTCTAGAGAGCGTCAGGAAAATCCACATATCAGCAAGTTTCCAATGCCCCAGTAGTGCCTGGTGGATTTGAGCTCGCAGTGACCTACAAAAGGAAGTAAGCAGTGACCGTATACAGGCGTTTAGCCACGATAACGATGGCCTTGGGCACAAGCGTGCTAATGACACAGGCCTTTGCCTCCTTGGATCGCGTCGGCGATTTTGCGCTGCTCGATGACAGCGGCGAGTTTCATCAGATAAGCCGCTATCAGCACCGCAAGGCGGTGGTGATGATGTCCTATCATCCTGCCTGCAGCACTATTTCCGGGGGCGTCGAGTACCTCTCCCAGTTGAGGGAGAAATACGCCGCGCAAGATATAGAATTTCTGCTGCTCGATTCCTCCGGCACCGACAGACTAGCGGCTAGTGAGCGCGCTTTGGGCTTGCCGCTTCTCGATGACACCGCTCAGTTAGTGAGTTCTGCACTGCAAGTCGAACAGAGTGGAGAGGTGCTGGTATTCAATCCACAGCGACTCTCGCTGTTCTATAGAGGCGCGGCCGATAACTCGCTAGACACAACGCTGCAGGCGGTGCTCGATGGAGGCGTTGCCGACACCGTGAAGAGTGCCGTAACAGGTTGTGCTATAGACTATCCTATGCGTGACAAGTTGCTCGCGAGTCCTCCGGACTACACGACAGAGGTTGCACCAATCATCATCGAGAACTGTGCTGAGTGTCATCGTTGGGGCGGAGCCGGTCCCTTCGCGCTGGATAGCTATACGTCTTTGCTAGGCTGGTCGCCGATGATTCGTGAGGTTGTGCTGAACAAGCGCATGCCGCCGATGCAGGTTGATCCGCTGATTGGCCACACGACTAGTGCACAAAACTTATCAGCACAGACACTGCAGACCCTGGTGCACTGGATGGATGCCGGAGCGCCACGCGGCGACAATCCCGTCGATCCACTCGAGCTCGTCCCGACCGAGTCAGTCTTCGAATGGGAACTCGGTGAGCCCGACTTTATCGTTGCGGCGCCGGCGAACGAGATCGCGGCGGTTGGCATACAGGATTATTTGTATACAGAAGCGACACTGCCTTTCGATCGCGATGTCTGGGTGCGAGCGTTTCAATACAATCCTGGCAAGGAAACGGTCCTTCATCACCTTATGACATTCATCTCGCCGCCCGATGAAGATTTCTGGGGAGACGAGGCTGAGAACGAGATTAGCACGCGGCGCTTTCTAGGCAGCTTTATACCCGGTGACAATCCTGCCACCGTTTTTCCAGACGGCACGGGTATAAGAATTCCCAAGGGCCACAAATTATCCCTGCAGTTTCACTACGTGACCAACGGGCTCGCGACTGTCGATGAGACGTCGATAGGCCTCTATTTCTATGAGCAGCCCCCCGAGAAAGAGCTGCTAACGAAGGCGATCTCTCCTCGCTTCGTGATAGAGCCCTATGACCCGAATCATGCGATGGCGGCGAGCTATCAGTTCGACAAGCCGGTGGTAATAACGAGTGTGCGAGCGAGAATGAATTTTCGTGGCAAGAAGATGCGTTTCGCTGTTGCGGCGGCGGACGGCAGTCAGCACGATGTGCTGAGTATTCCTGCCTACAATTACGGTTGGCAGCCACACTATCACCTCAGCGAGGCAATAGAGCTAGAGGCCGGCGATACCATTCATGTGCGCGGGGCCTTCGACAATTCCTACTCTAACCCGTTCAACCCAGACCCGAGTGAACAAGTCACGTTTGGCTTAGAGAGCTACGATGAGATGTTCACGGGTTATATAAGCTATTACGAAAAATAGAACCTCGCTTAGTAGTTTGCCGAGGTTGACCGAGCTGGCCCGGCAGTTCGTCCTTCGATCTTGGTCATCTGCTTGCCGCAGCATATTTCTGAATGCGCCATATTATCGCCACAGGGGCAAGGCTTCTCGTAGACAAGCTCCGCGCCGCAGCTGTCGCAGTGGTAACGGTCTCCCGATTCTCTAGACATTTTTCTACTCCTCTTCGCTATTTATGTGACTACTTGATTCTTGATAATCACCAGCTGGGTAGCTGGTGATTTACGGAGATTGCCGCCTAGCGATTCTCGCTGTGGCAATTGATGCAGCCACCCGAGATGCGACCGGCCATGTAGTAACGCGGCACGCTTCTCTCGGCGTCTTCTCGGGCTCTGCGCACATTGCTCAAGAACCGGTCCATGTCATCCAGCAAGAACGGGTGTCTGACGCTCAGGTCAGTCTCCTGTATGTAGCCTCCAATCCGCTCGATGTTCTGAATGTTCTGCACGATCTGACGCTGAAAACTAGGTCTGTCTATGTAGGCGTCAAGCAGCGCCATGTCGAGCTGCTGTAACTCGAAGGCGAGTTGGTGCATGCTCGAGCGCAGTTCCTCGCCGTCGGCATAGTCGAAGGCTGGCGGGTTTGCTATCTGTGGGAAACTATCCGAGTCTGTGGCGCAACCTGCCAAGGTAAAAACGGTGGCGACTGACGCGAGAATTTTAACTATCGGTTTGCTGGTTTGGCTCTTCATGAGATGTTACTCCTTTTTCCAATGTATAGGATCAGAGTAGTTCATTCAGGAGAAACCAAAGTTGATTCTAGTCAGTATTTTCTGTTTTAGATTAGCCGGAAACCTGTGCCTTCACGCGGACACCAAGCTTGAAGAAAATCAGCGACAGCAGCGATGCGACTAGCATCATGACTAGCAGCGGATAGACCGTACCATTGAAGATGACCGCAACCATTTGTGCCGCGATTGCCGAGAAAAACATCTGCAGGAAGCCAGTCAGGCCAGATGCGCTGCCCGCGAACTTGGGAAACTCATTGATGGCGGCGGCTTGGGCATTGGGTAGGGTGATTCCGTTGCCGAGAACTGCCAGAGCGACAGGGGCGAATAGGGAGATAGGCTGGTGGAAGCCCAGTAGTTGAAGGATTATCGCCAGGGATATGCCGCTGACGCCTATGCTGGCCCCAATACTGATCATTCTGTTCAGCTCAATCTTGCGGCCGAAGTGCCTAGCGATGTAGTTTCCTATCATGAATCCTAGGGGGATCATGACGAAATAGTAGCCATACTCGTTCGGTGGACGCTGTAATACTGAAACCATGATCTCCGGTGCCGCCGAGATAAAACTGAAGAATACGACCGACACGAACGTCACACAGAAGGCATAGCCGCAGAACGCCCGCGAGCGAAAGAGCCGAGCATAGTTACTGATCATCGCGCCCACGCCGGTGAAGGGTACAGGCTCGGCGAGGGTTTCCGGCAGGCTCTTGAATAGCATCAGGAAGATCAGGATGCAGGCGATGGTGATTACCACAAAGACGTATTCCCAGCCTAGCCGCACCATCAGTTCGCCTCCTAAAGCGGGCGAAAGCATGGGGATGACAACCATGACCATAACCAGCGTAGCAATTACGCGAGCGGCTTCCTGTGCACCGTAGACATCGCGCACGATGGCGCGCGCGAGAACAAGGCCCACAGCGCCTCCGAAGGCCTGCACGAATCTGCCGATGATGAGTAGTTCTATCGTATTGGCAAGGAAGCAGAACACCGAGCCGACGATGGTGATAGACAGGCCCAATAGCATGACCGGCTTGCGCCCGTACTTGTCTGAGAGTGGTCCATAGAAGAGCGTGCCCAGAGCGATAGCCAGCATCGAGAGGCTGAGCGTGAGCTGTGCGACCTCAGTGCTTACCTCGAACGTCTCCTTGATTACCGGCAGGGCAGGTAACAGGATCTGCATGGAGGCAGGTCCAAGTGCGGAGGTTGCCGCTAGTAACACGATAAGGGTCTTCGATAAGGATGCGTGAGTAGACAAAGCTTGTTTCCATCAATGGCGTGAGCATTGATGAGATCATTTGGCAGTAAGAAGCTGCACGAATTGAGTTAGCGATCCAGTATGGCTTCTCGATTACGTTGCAGAGAGCGGTCGTTCTGCGAGCTGAGGATGACGCTTGATCCCATCAGAATAGAACGCTGCGCCTGACTAATCTCATACCCCAAGCCGAAAGTCTGGGTATGAAATTGTTGAGTCAGTTGTTGAGCATTCCACTTGCTGCTCTCACTTTCCGCAGCGGCCATAGTGTAGCACGACAGGATGCTGCCTGTTCTTGTTTTAAGGCAGATGGATAGATCGGGTGTGCTGCTCACCTCGAGACTGAATCCGTTAACGTCCTGCGAGAAGCGCGGCGAGCTAGCGAGGTAGTCAGCAACTTGCTGAGCGAAGTCGCTACCGTCATTGGTTATGTTCGCCGGCAGGCTCATAGACAACCGGCGCATTATGCTGGGGTCCTGTCGGTAGGCGCTCTCGAATAGGGTGAGCGCTTGGGCATAATCATTGTTGCGCCAAGCGACCTTGCCCATCTGCGCCGCGAGGCGGGCGCGGAGCAGGACTTCCTGCGCGGGCAGCAGGCTCAGGGCCGCAGCGCCTTCTCTGAGTACTGCATCGCGTGCATTGTCGAGCGCCGCGACCTCTGTCTTATAGGCGTGGTAGTAGCCAGCGTTGAGCATGAAGGCGCCGTTCGAATTGGCTTGCTCAATAATGTTGCTCATGATTCCGGTACCGATGCTGCCTACGATCTCTGGCTCTATCCATTCGGGAATATGTACATCCAAGGGTGCGTAGGGGCGCAGCCTATTCTGCAGAACGTCAAATTCGGCAAACAGCGCCGCTGCTCGCCGCTCCGAACGCCACGCATTCACCAGCAGGCGCAGTGCCTCACTTCGCGCGGAAAGTGACTCGAAGAAATCCATCGTAGCTATCTTCTCGAGTCGAATCTGATATTCGAGTCGGTTGGCCATCATGTTGACCAGCGCGGCCATGGAGTCTTTCTGGGCATCGTCGGCACTGTAGGAGCCGTTGCGGTCGGGTTGATTCAGCGCGGTTGTGGTGAGCTTGATGGCGTCCTCACTGTAGCCCGCTAGCAGGAAGAAACTCGCGGTAACGAGAAAATGTTCGGCGCGGTTCATCACATTAACTATCGGTTCCTGCGCCTCGCGCCACACTAGCATGCGGTCCAGCGCCTCGCGAGACTCATCGAAGCGTCCCTGATTCATCAGCAGGTACAGCTTGTAGATCCACGGGTTAGCCACGCTGTCTGCGTTCAGGTAACGAGTGGCACGATTGAGATACTCTTCGGCCTCATCCATACGCAAGAGGCTTAAGGAGACTTCAGATGCGTTGCTCAGATAGACTGTGTCGTAGTCGCTAACCGAGTCTGCAAAATTCTCATCCTCGCTGACGGCGCGGTCGCAGGCGGTCATCGACTCGATCGGTTGCAGACTCGCGAGGTCGGCAGCGCAGATAGTGTTCCACGCGCGTGCGCGTTCCCGTTCGTTGTCGCTATTCTGCAGAACCAGATTTGCACTCGCGCGCGCCGCGTCGTATTGCTTGAGCTTAATAAGCGGCCAGCCGCGAAACGATTCAACATCCTGACCGTAGACCTCTTCGACCTTGTCGAGGTATTCCAACGAGCGCAGCTGATCGCCCATCAGCTGATGTACATAGGAGAGCTGACTCAGGGTGAGGTAGTGCCACTGCAGGTTGCCGGACTCCAGTGCCTCTGGCACGGAGCTATAGTTGGTGAGCTCTTCCGCGCGGTTAAGATGAAACAGCGCTCTGGGCATATTTCCTTCAATGGTTAGTAAGACCTCGGACAATGCAAACTGCGCCGCCGGAGAATTCGGTTCCGCGCGCACCCATTGTTCGCTTAACTCACGCGCCTTAACATTTTGGTCGACATTGAGCGCATCGCAGACGGCGAGGGCACGTGGGTCGCTAACGTCACTAAAGCCAAAGCAGAGTTGGCGCTGAGCCTGGGGTATCTCGATGCTTTCGATAGACAGGGGGTCGTCCTGGGCCGAGGCGTGGCTCGCCACAATGAGAAGCGTAGCTAGGCCCAGGCCGGCGGCGCAGCGCCGTGGCCAGAGTCTTGGACTCGGCCGGAGTATCACCCTAGCGTGCCCCTAGCTAGTTGCTCCATGGGGCCGCGCATCGCATCAATGAGCACCTTATTTAGGTCGGCGACGCCTGGAGCAAGTTCTATCCTATGGCCCAAGACTCTAGGTAGCAGTAGTTCGATATCTTCTGCGCTGACGTAGTCGCGGCCGCGCAGTGCCGCGGCTACCTGCAGCGCCGGCAGCATGAGCACCATGCTGCGCGTAGAGTTGCCTTGTAACACTCGCTCGTCATCGCGAAGATTCCTCGATATGTCGACGAGCGCGGACTTGATGCTGGGACTAATCGTGACGGCGGCGTCGATCTGTTCCCGTGCAAACAGCACTTCGTCGCGTGTTACGGTAATTTTTTTCTGGGCAAGGTCTCTGCGTTCTTTATAGGTGTCGAGCACATCCAGTTCGGACTCGCGATCGATGTGGTCCATGGTTATCTTAAACAGGAAGCGATCGAGCTGCGGCGTAGGCAGAGGATAAGTGCCGACGAGATCCAAGGGATTCTGCGTGGCTATTACGAAGAATAGCTTATCGAGTGGATAGGTAATATTGTCGACGGTAACCTGTTTCTCACCCATGGCCTCTAGCATGGCAGACTGTACTTTAGGCGAGGTTCTATTTATCTCGTCCGCGAGAACTACATGGGCAAACAGGGGGCCGTGCCGAAAATGGAAGGCGTTGCTGTTGCTGTCGAAAACCGGCACGCCGGTGACGTCGGATGGGAGTAAGTCGGGTGTAAACTGGATGCGGCGGAAGGGTAGGATGAAGTCCTCGCGATCTTTCGACGTGCCATCGTCGACGATTGCCTCGCCCAGAGCCTTCGCCAGCGTAGTCTTGCCTGAACCGGGAAAGTCCTCGAGCAATACGTGGCCGTCGGCAAGCAGGGCGATGAGCGTGAGTTCGATGACATCATCGCGTCCTAGTACCTGTTGTTTTACCGCTGCATTGAGTCGATTCACTATCTCGACGGCCGCTTCGATCTGAGAGTTGCTGTTGCTCTCCTCAGTAGCGCTGACCGGCGTTGGCTCAGACACTTCGGTGATACTGTCAGGCGTCATAGTGTGCTCCACTTCTTTGTTTGCGTATGGCTCTAATAAAAAGAGTTATAGAAATTATTTGCTGAGTAGCCAGGAAAACGGATTGACCCAGCCGATGACTCGCTTCCATGTCTGGGTATTGCGGACTATCTCGTTGGCGATGCTGCTGCGCAGCGTAGCCCATCTTTGGGCATCGAAGCCGCCGGTATTCTGAGAGCCCAGTGCTAGCGCGAGGTGTTGATTAGTTAGCTCCTGCATGCTCGGCGCTACTTCCGCAACGCGCCGCGCGAATTGCTCACGACTCTCTCCGAACTTGCGGTGCAGGCCAACGCCAGCGAGTTGGTCCAACATCGCTCGGTAGCTCAATCGATACTGCCTGGACGTTGCTGCGCGAGAGGGGATCCATAGGCGATAAAACTTGACTGTATAGGCGCTCAATAACAGTGCTAATAGTAGAGCATAGACGGTATTTAGTATCAGCTGCAGGTTTAACACCGAGCTGCGCTGTGATTGCAGGAAGTCGTCGAAGGATGCATCGTTGCGCAGCATATCCCCAAGCAGTTGCTGCAGATTGTTCTGCGGGTCGGTAGTCATGTCAACGAGCGTCTGCTGCGGTGCTGGATCGACAATGACCCAGCCGATATCGCGGAAATAAATCTCCGGCCAGGCGTGACCGTGCACGGCCTGAATCAGAAGCGAGGAGCCGCCTGCCTTATTGCTGGCGGGTACCGAGTAGCCGATGCCAACTCGAGCAGGGATGCCTAGGCTGCGAAACATATAGGTCGCTGCGAAGGAAAAATGCATGCAGTAGCCAGTGAGGTCGCCGAACAGGAACGAGCCTGCTGGATCTGACTCATAGGCATGCTCGTTCTTCAGGCTGTAGATACCGTTCTCGTCGAGGTAGGTCTTCACTGCCCAGGCTTTGGCGAAAGGATCGTCGGTGTATTCAGGCTTTAGGTCGGCGATCAGGTTCTCGGCGAGTTGCTGGTAGCGCGGGTCATCCGGTAGCTTCAGGTATTCATCCCATATTTCCTGAGACCAGTCGGCCCTGCCCAATTCGCGGTCGAGTAGATAGTTAAAATCATACTCGGGTGCGAGCGAATAGGAGTCGTAGGTGCGCTTGAAGCGCAGGTTGTTCGGGTTGGCCGTGTTCTCGTAGGCGATTGGGCTCTCCAGGCCGAATGGTGTGCGGTGTGAAATCAACATGCCTATGCTGGTGCGGACTGGCGTGCGTTGGTCCTCCGCCTTCGGCAGCTGGGGACTCTCGATACGCGAGTTAGTGAAGTTCTTGATCAGGTCCTGATCCATGTCGCTGCGCGTCGTAAAGTCGAGCATCGTTCCATTGAACTGTGAGTAGGCCGATTCACGGAAGTAGTAGGAGCCGTTCAAGGGTTCATAGTCATCCCTGAACACAACTACGGCAACAGGCGCCTCCTTGTCGTCGGCATTGTTTTCACTATCTCGGAATGGGTTCTCGCGCTGTGCGCTGTTGCCTGCTTGCTCCTGCCCGGTAAGCCCCAGATCGTCTGTTAGCTGCGGCGTTGGCAGGCCAAACAGGCGAACGTAGAACAAAAGCGAAAAGCACAGAAGGCCGAGAACCGTAAAGTGGTAAGGCAGCCGGCGATGATTGTTCTCTAGCATCAGGAGTGCCGCCAGCGCGAGGACCGCGCCACAACCGAATGCCATCAATATCGAAGAGGGGTCGATTCCCCGCGTCAACGCATAGTCTCCGATGATAAAAGGACGATGGATCATGCCATTACGGTGTGCCGACAGCGTAATGACGAAGGCGACGGCGACGAAGAGTATTTCTACTACGGCGCCATAACTCGTGCGTTGGGCGAGAGTACGTAGACACACGGTGAGTGAGGCGCTAATGGCAAACCATTTTATGAATTCGCCGGCGTTGAAGGAGAACATCGGCGAAGCAAGATTCGAGAGCAGCGCTGTGTTAGTTGCCATTGAGGCGAGCAATAGCCCCAAGAGTAGGAAGCTGAGACTCATGAGATTGATGCTGAAGGTGCGGAGTCGATTGAGCGGAGAGCGGCGGATGCCCATATCGATCAGATAGCAAGCGAGCAGGCAGCCTATGAAAGAGGCTACGGAGCCGCTTACCACGGTGAGTGACAGGCTGAGTACCCAGTAGCTGCTGGCTATGATTGCCGCACGCAGGCTGGTCGGCAGGAAATGTTGTGCCTTCGCTGTCTTGCTGCTCTTCTGCTTCAATGGCATCCCGATTGCTCGCAAATTAACATCTTAGTATTCAATGGCTTAAAGCTTCCTGAGGTTCTGATCGAAACTGAGTCCAGTCTTCCTGTCGACGAGAATGGTTGATTCTACTAGCTGCCCCAGAGCGGTCAATAACTTAAGTAGATCGGCTCTGGAGCCTCCCGTATCGCTGCCTGCCTCACTCCGTGGATCGTCTTGCAGCAACAGGCGCTGCCAGAGACGCAGCTGCTCCTTATCGCTGAAGCCATCAGTCGCGAGCACGAGGGAAAAACGACCGGGAAAGCGGCCGATGGTCTTCTTGAGGTGTTCGAACCAGGGAGCTAACTCTGCAGCAGCAAACACGACGCAATGCGCTCCGCTCTGGCCCACGCTCTGCTTTAGGAACGCGTCCAGGCCGTAGCTCAATGCCGTATTGATCGCTCTGGAGCGCGCGATCGCCTCTAGCGCCGTCGGTAGTGTGCTCGCAGGCGTCTCGGAGCCATCGGCGGAGAATGCCCAGTCGTCGCCCAGTGCGCCAGTTTCCAATGCGACCCGAGCGACGGCAGCCGCCGCCTCATCGTTGTCGCTGCTTAATAGGTAGGCAACCGTGCGATTGCTGTGAAAGACACTCTTCTCGGCGAGCCTAACATTCAATTGGCGGCTCCTTGCATACACCTTCCACATGATATTTCGCACGGAATCTCCGGGCACGTAGCGACGGATCTCCATGCGGTCACCATCGGGGTCGCCGGAAGGATTCGGTATGCCGTCCTCGGCAGTTAGGGAGCGCAGGAGAGGCAGCGGCTTGACTGTGTTCGTTCTGGGTAGGGCGGTGCAACTGACGAGTTGCTTCTGCTGCCAGGAGTAGCGACAGAATCCTAGCACATCGGACACCGTAAACAGGCGCGTTACGAGATCTGTCTTGCAGCGCTTCTCCGGTACGATTTCTTCGACGAGATTGCCGTCGGCGGCAATGCGAATGCGTGTCGCTATGAAGTCGGGATAGATGACTCGCCAGCTGAGCTTTATCAGGGGGAAGTAGTTTAACGGAGGAAGTTGAAAGCCTGTCTCGTTCGGATAGCCTGCCTCAACTGATATTGGCTTGAGACCGCTGGCGATTTCGTCGAGGCTGGTGCGCACTCTGCGCTGAATAAACACGCCGCTTATGACAGAGCAGAAGAGGCTAAAAACCAAAATTGCCAAAGCGCAGATCGCCAAGGCGAAGACCACGAGGTCCATCGCGCCGTAGCCATATACGCGCAGAGCATAGGCCGTTATCAGCAGTGTAATCACTCCTTGCAGAGTGAGGGGAAACAGGGCGATCAGGCGCCTGCTCAGCAAGACTAGCAATGAGCTGTTTGGATTAAATTGAATCTTAAGTCCGGATTGCATGGCTAGTCTGCGGATTAGAGGGTTAAGTTTGCGTGTGGGCTAGCGAGACACCCCGGCCAAGCCCACCGACTAGACCTGAAAGCCACGAACTATCTTACAGGAAACCTTTTGAACTATAGCGGCAACTAGCAGAGTTAGACAGCGCCCGTGACGACTTGTTGCATTTTTAGTACGCCACCGAGCTTGCCGGTTTCACAATTAACTGCGGGTAAAGCGTATTAGCGATTCACCCGGTTTGCGATCAACTGATCCACAACCGCTGGATCAGCAAGAGTTGTCGTGTCGCCCAGGTTCTCGAGTTCGTTGGACGCAATCTTGCGCAGGATGCGGCGCATGATCTTGCCCGATCGTGTCTTGGGTAGGCCTGGAGCGAACTGAATGACTTCGGGTCTGGCAAAAGCACCGATCTCCTTCGCGACGAACTTCAGGAGTTCGGCGCGCAAGTCTTCGCTAGCCTCAAGGCCGGCCATCAGGCTGACATAGGCATAGATGCCCTGACCCTTGATGTCGTGCGGGTAGCCGACCACCGCCGCCTCGGCAACCGCTGGATGCAGCACCAGCGCGCTCTCGATCTCTGCAGTGCCAAGTCGGTGACCCGATACATTGATAACATCGTCGACGCGACCGGTTACCCAGTAATAGCCATCGGCATCGCGTCGGGCGCTGTCACCGGTGAAGTAGTAGCCAGGATAGGTTGTGAAATAGGTGTCGATGCAACGCTGATGATCGCCGTACACGCTTCGAATCTGATGCGGCCAGCTGTTGCAGAGCACGAGATTGCCGGTGGCTGCACCCTCGATCTCGTTTCCGTCTGCATCGAGCAGCGCGGCCTTGACCCCGAAGAAGGGTGTCGTAGCGGAGCCTGGCTTTAGGTCGGTGACGCCGGGAACGGGAGAGATCATGATCCCGCCAGTCTCTGTCTGCCACCAGGTATCGACTATAGGGCAGCGCGCGTCGCCGACTACATGGTAATACCACTCCCAGGCTTCCGGGTTTATCGGTTCGCCCACAGAGCCTAACAAGCGTAATGAGGATCGAGACGTCTTCTTGACTGGTTCGTCGCCGGCGGACATCAGTGCGCGAATAGCGGTCGGGGCGGTATAGAAGATGTTGACCTTGTGTTTGTCGATGACCTGCCAGAAACGCGAGGCATCCGGGTAAGTCGGCACGCCCTCAAACATTAGCGTCACTGCGCCATTGGCGAGCGGGCCATACACTATATAAGAGTGCCCGGTGACCCAGCCAACATCGGCTGTGCACCAGTAGATGTCTCCCTCGTGGTAGTCGA
Source organism: uncultured Pseudohongiella sp. (assembly GCA_964352295.1). Taxonomy (GTDB): domain Bacteria; phylum Pseudomonadota; class Gammaproteobacteria; order Pseudomonadales; family Pseudohongiellaceae; genus UBA9145. The sequence continues at coordinate 28,454 of CAYGRR010000001.1, forward strand.
AGATATACTTGTGCGTGATGCTCGCGCCCAACAGATAGCCGGCGGTGGTGTGCAGCACGCCCTTCGGTTTTCCGGTAGAGCCTGAGGTGTAGAGAATGAAGAGTGGGTCTTCGGCATCCATCAGCTCCGGCGCGCATTCGCTCTCTGCAGCCTCAGTAGCCTTGTGATAGCAAACATCGCGCTCTTCATGCCAGGGCACTTCTACGTTCGTGCGTCGCACAACAAAAACGGAATGCACATTGGGGCATTGCTCTAGCGCTTCGTCTACGTTTGCCTTTAGAGGAATGGTGCGGCCGCCGCGTACGCCCTGATCGGCGGTGATAACTGTCTGACAATCAGAATCCAGTATTCGATCCTTGATCGATTCGGGAGAGAAGCCGCCGAACACGACGGAGTGGACCGCGCCGATGCGTGCGCAGGCAAGCATCGCATAGGCCGCTTCGGGTACCATCGGCATATAGATACAGACTCGGTCGCCCTTACTAACGCCTCTTGCTTTTAATGCATTCGCCAGCTTGCACACAGCCGTGTGCAATTCGCGGTAGGTAATCTTCTTGTCTACATCGGGATCGTCGCCCTCCCAGATGATTGCTGTCTGCTCGGCGTGTCGCTCGAGATGACGATCGATGCAGTTATAAGAGACGTTGAGTTTGGCGCCCTCGAACCACTTCGATTCTGCCTTGGTGAAGTCGCCGCTGGAAACTCTTCTCCAAGGTTGGTGCCAGTGCAGCAATTTTCCGGCTTGCTCTGCCCAGAACTCTTCAGGGGCCTCTATGGATTGTTGGTACAGCTTCTGAAAGCTGTCTTTATTCAGATAGGTTTTGGCAGTGCTGGTGTCCGAAACTGGATAGATCTTTTCTTCTGACATGATGCGATTCCTTATCTGCTCTGACTGCCCTGCAAATGCCGCTGAAGCTGCGAGGTGTGGCGCTATGGCCAGCAAAAATGGTGGTCGATAAGTATGCCTCAAAGCCACTTGGCGGGCAACTGGACGGGCGCTGCAGGCCTTGAGCTGCCTGCTTCTAAGCGCGTTCGAAGCGAATATTGTCGATCAGTCTGGTCTTGCCAAGAAAGACCGCGCCGAGAATCGCGAATTGCTGCGTGTCGGGGGAGGGGGGTTGCAGCGTATCGGCATCGCACACCTGAAAATAGTCGGGGTCCAGGGCTGCCTTCTTAAGCTGCCGCTTTGCCGCTGCTTCAAGCCGATCGAAGTCTGTTATGCCCTCCAGTATTTTCTGAGCGCAGTCCTGCAGGCTCTGATAGAGAATCGCTGCTTTTCCTCGCTGCTCTGTGCTCAGATAGTTATTGCGCGAGCTCATGGCCAGGCCGCTCTCTTCGCGGTGTGTCTCTATGCCGTGTATTGCTATATCGAGCGCAAGGTCCTTCGTCAGCTTAGTGATAACCAGAAATTGCTGATAGTCCTTGAGGCCGAAGAAGGCGGCGTCTGGTTGAACTATATTAAATAGTTTGGTTACAACCGTGGCGACTCCATCGAAATGCCCAGGCCTACTTCTGCCGCAGAAGTTTTCAGTTATACCCGGCACCCTCACAGATGTTTGATGTTGCAGTCCGTCGCTATAAATTTCATCAACGGAAGGAAGGAACAGGCAGTCACAATTCTCCAGGCGCAGGCTTTCGCTGTCTGCATCGAGAGTGCGTGGATAGGCCGCTAGATCTTCGTTCTCTCCGAATTGCAAGGGATTAACGAAGATGCTGCACACGATGAAGTCGTAGCGGTCCCTCGCCTGACGTATTAGCTGCAGATGACCCTCGTGCAGATTTCCCATGGTAGGGACGAGGGCGATAGATTTATCATGGGCACGCGCGGACCGAAGAATTTGTCGTAGGTCTTTGATCTTTTTTTGGGTCTGCATCGCTTTGTCGAGTCGCGGCCGCTAGTTAAAGCAATGCTCGTCTGCTGGGAAGGACTTGGACTTTACGGCCTGCACATAGTCCTCGATTGCGCCGGGAATGCCGTTCTTCGAATCGATTAGGAAGTTCTTAACAAACTTGGGAGAGATGGGTGAGACGCCTAGAACATCATGTAACACCATTATCTGTCCAGTTGTATCGGGGCCGGCGCCGATGCCTATTACCGGTATGCCTAATGAGTCGGTAACTGTCTTGCCGAGGCTGCGTGGCACGCACTCAAGTAAGAGAGTGCTGGCACCTGCGGCCTCCAGCAGCTTCGCCTCGGAGATGATAGCGTCGGCCTGCTCGGTGTCGCGTCCCTGCACGTGAAAGCCGCCGATACGGTTTACCGATTGCGGCGTAAGGCCCATGTGCGCGCAGACGGGGATGCCGCGCTCTGCGAGTAATCGAGTTGTGTTCTCGATCCACGCGCCACCCTCTAGCTTCACCATGTGCGCGCCGGCGCGCATTAGAGCGGCGGCATTCTCCAGAGTCTGAGTCTCCGAGGCATAGCTCATGAAAGGGAGGTCTGCGATCAACAGCGCGCCCTTATTGCCGCGTTTCACGCACTCCATGTGATAGACCATGTCGTCCATCGTCACAGGCAGCGTGCTGTCGTGACCCTGCAGCACCATGCCCAGCGAGTCGCCAACGAGAATCACCTCGACACCAGCGTTGCCTAGTATCGAGGCGAAGCAGGCGTCATAAGCCGTCAGACACGCGAACTTCTCACCGCGCTCTTTGATTTTAAATAGCGTGGTGAGGGTGACATTGCCGCTGCGTGTTTGGGTGCTCATAGCTTGTTACTGCTGCTGTGTGGCTCCATTGCTAGGGAGGGGGATAGTAAGGCTAGAGGGGTGAGTATTCAAGCCAAACCTGAGGTCCACAGTTCAATTGGGATGAATGAGCAGGGCTAGCGTGTTTTTCTAGCGCGAGGAGCATGTTGCTCTTCGCCGAGCCGTTATCTAGCCCTGCTTGGTACTTAAGAGGCAATCGTCGCTCTATCATTGTAGATAAAGAAAAATCAGAGATAGCGCTGAAGGAACTCGGCTATCGCCTTGTACCCTTCGATCTGATTCTCTCGATTGCGAAAGCCGTGACCCTCATCCGGATAGACATGGTAATCCACATGTACGTCGTTGCGGCGCACGGCGGCGACCATTTCATCCGACTCGATCTGCAGCACGCGTGGGTCGTTTGCTCCCTGCAAGACTATCATCGGCTTAACGATATTCGATGCGTGAAACAGGGGAGAAATTCTCTCCAGGCGTTCTCGATCTGTAGCAGGGTCGCCCATCTCGTCGTACAGCGCAGTTTTTTGTGCCTCCCACCATGGCGGGATATTCTCGAGCGTGCGTAGCCAGTTGGTGACGCCGAAGATATCGACTCCAACATTGAATTCCTCTGGTGCAAATGCGAGAGCAGCCACGACCATATAACCACCATAGCTTCCACCTATTATGCCGATGCGCTCGGGGTCGACGAAGCCGCTGTCGATCAGCATCTGCTTGCTGGCCACCACATCGCCCAGGTCGGCTTCTCCGTGACGCTTGTTGTCCATGCCGTAGAAGGTCTTGCCGTAGCCCGAGCTACCGCGATTGTTTATCGCATAAACAACATGACCCTGATTTACCAAGTACTGAATGAGACCATTGTAGTCGGCCCGAGACTGACCGCCAGGCCCGCCATGTACCCAAACGAGTGCGGGCAAGCTGCTATCTTTCTCTGCCTGAGGTGGTAGGTAGAGGATGCCGGGAATCTGTAGATCGTCATAGGAGGGGAAGCGCACGACCTCGGCTAGAGCGAGGTGTTCCGAGTTTATGTTCTCGTGCAGGCTGCGCGTGAGCCGAGTCGGGGCAGAGCTGCTATTCAACGTGTGTACAAAAAGGTCGCTGGGGAACTGACTGCCGCTGCCATACATCGCGATGGCACTATCGCCGTGTGAGAATCTTACAGAGGTGATATTGGCTCCATCGATTGCGGGCGCCGGAATGGCTTCGAGTGTTACGGCATCGTACATTGAGATCTCGGTTCGCGCGTCTACATTTGCGCCGGCAACTAGGTACGAGCCCTCTCGGGAGAAATTCGCAAAGGCGACATCCCAGTCCAAACTCAGCACGACCTCCTTCTGACCCGTCGCTAATTCGTAGCGCATCAGATGCTGAAACTCACTGTCTTGGTCGGTCGTGTAATAGAAGTAGTTATCATCCGGCGAAAAATCCGCCGGGCGGGAACTTACGTTTCCCTGATGCGGCGTGATGTGGGTTCGCTCTCCGGTAGTTAGTTCCTCTACATACAGATCGTTATCGTCGGCAGTATTGAGTGCGGCCAGCGCTAGAAACCTGCCGTCTCCTGAGATGCTAGCTGGGAAGAAGCCATCTTCGTTTAGATAGAACAATTCGCGCGGATAACCATCGGCGAGGCGGTAGCGGTACACATCGAAGAATCTAGGATCGCGTTCATTGCTCTGAACATAGAAGGACTGATAGTCGGCCGCCCAGCCTGCGAATGAGGCCTTAAGGTTTTCGCCGGGAGTCAGGTCTACTTCCTCTCCATTGCGCTCCCTGACGAAAAGATGGTTGAGTTCGTTACCGCCTTGGTCTGCCGTATAGAGAAATCTTTCGTCCTCTGGAAAATAGGAAACTGCCAGCGTCGCATTGCTAGTGGAATTCGTAAGTTGAATTTCAGGGCTGCCATCAACAGGCACGGCATAGACATTGAATATGCCAGTGCTATTGTTGTGAACGAGAATTTTTGAATTATCGGCTGAGAAACTGGCGCCCCCGTAAGAGGTGCTGTTCATAAAATCCTCGATTGGATATTCGGGAATGCTTACCGATGCTGCTGTCGTATCTGTGATAGCCTGATCCTCTGCGGCTGGATCGGTATCTGGCCCGCATGACGCGAGTAAGAAAGAGAGAAGGAGCAAGAGAGGGGAGCGAAGAGTCTTCACGTGAATACCTCGTATTTTCTAGTTAGCCACAGGAGCCAGAATAGACCTTTGTGTTGGCAGGGTCTAGATTAAACAGCTATGAATTCACAGGGAGCCCGCGCCATCGACTAATAGGCAGGCTCATGCGACACCCAGTTCTCTTCTGTTGTGGATTCTGATCGATCCGAATATGCCTTACATTCATAGTGATTACACAAACTGCCCGGCCGCATGACCCGAAGACCAGGCCCACTGGAAATTGAAGCCGCCAAGGTGTCCACTGACATCGAGCACTTCGCCGATGAAGAAGAGACCGGTTTGCTGCTTGGCCTCCATGGTCTTGGAGCTGATGCCGTCGGTATCGACGCCGCCCAATGTCACCTCGGCTGTGCGATAGCCCTCGGTTGCTGAAGGTTTCAGTACCCATTCGTTGAGTTGCTTGCCTACCGCCTTGAGTTGCTGATCAGTAAAGTCAGCCAAGCATGTCTCAGCCTGCTTGGGCCACCAGAGACTCTGTAACTCAATAACTAGCGCCTTGCTGAGTATCTGCTGTAGGGCCGTTTTCAACAGGCTCCTGCCCTTCGCGAGTTTCATCTCGCAGAGCCAATCCTCGGCGACTATGCCTGGCATAAGATTTAGGCTTATCGAGTCTCCCGGATGCCAGTAACTGGATATCTGCAGCATTGCCGGCCCACTGATTCCCCGATGAGTAAATAGCAGGCTCTCGGTGAATTGCTGCCCATTACAATGTACTTCCACTTCGGCGGATAGGCCGGCTAGTCGCTCACAGACGGTTTTGAAGTCGTCGCTAAACATGAAGGGCACTAGCCCGGCACGGCGCTCGGTAAGTTTCAATGAAAACTGACGGGCAATGTCGTAGCCCATGCCGCTGCCGCCGAGACTCGGAATCGAAAGAGCGCCAGTTGCAACTACTAAGGACTCGCAAGTAAGGGAGTGACACTTCTCGAGTCCGCTCGCGCCTTTAGTAATCTTTAAAGCATAGCTGTTTCGCTCTGGATGGCTTGCGGACGGTTGTGCAGCGATGGCGTCGACCTCGCAGTGCGTCCAGATTTCAACACCCGCCTGTTCGCATTCTACCCTAAGCATTTCCAGTATCAGCTTCGCCGATTCTTGGCAGAAGAGTTGTCCGTGCTTGCGCTCCTCGTAGGCAATACCATGTTTTTCGACTAGTTGGATGAAGTCCCACTGGGTATAGCGGGTGAGTGCCGATTTGCAGAAATGGGGATTGGCCGAGAGGAAATTCTCGGGCTCAACGCTGTAGTTAGTGAAATTGCAGCGTCCGCCGCCGGACATTAGAATCTTCTTGCCGATTTTATTCGACTTCTCCAGAACCATTACCTCACGACCACGCTTGGCAGCAGTTAGTGCGCACATCAATCCTGCCGCACCTGCGCCTAGCACAATTACGTCCGCCATAATTTGGTCCAGTGTTGATTCTCTTGTTTGGGATGGAAGTCTACCATGCGCAGCGTGTTAGCTTCATGCCTCGTCGAGTAGATGTACGAGCATTGAGTCTCTGAAACATTCTAAGGCTCAAGTGCTGGGTCCTGCATGAATGAGCGACAGGGATGTATTCCATATTGTCACATTCCTCGTTCTGCGTGGAGATAGCTCAAGATCGTAGATTATTCTGTGAAGTAGGTCTGAGTTGAATAGCTAGAAGGCTTGCGGATGTAAGCAATGCGGTTCTAACGGTTCGCCTCTAGCTATCCCAATGGCGCTAGTGTTATCGAGTTGCCCTCCAACTGGCTCACTGCTATCGTTAGCCTTCTTCCTTTTTTAACTGCTGTGAGCCTAGTATGGATGCTTCCCCCACAATTGGTTTGATCAGCGCCTTCCCAGAAGCCTCAGCTATCGTAGTCCTAATACTTGGATTCTTCATTGCGAAGCTGGCTCAGCGGCAAGCGGCGCGCTTGATGGGGCTGTTCGACAGATTGATATCGCGCTATGCAACTGGCGAGTCCACGGTTATCTCCCCGCAGCTAACTCAACTGGGTCAGACGGCGGTTTATTGGCTGATCGCTCTACTGACGGTGTTGATAGCCCTTCGCATTCTGGGGGCTGGCGAATTATCGAATTGGCTGGATGGCGTTCTGGATTTCGTGCCGCGATTAATCATCGGCATGTTAATCATCGGTGCTGGGCATTTCTTCGGTGTGGTCGCGAAGTTTGTAATCTCGAATCTCAGCACGAAGATCGATCATGATTCGCTTGGTCCGCGCTTGGTCCATATATCAATTGTAATCATAGCCATCGTCTTCGGCCTGCAGCAGATGCTGATCGATATTAGTTTTATCACCCAGCTATTGCTTATTCCTCTCTTCGTAGTTGGTTCCGCTATGGCGCTAGCCTTCGCGCTGGGCGCTAAAGACTATGTTTCCAATGTAATCGCGCAAACGGAATGGGACCGCTTCAATATCGGCGATCGGATTCGCATCGACGATATCGAGGGCGAGATCGTGGAAAAATCTGGTGTGGCGATACGCATCGAGACGGCGGAGGGGGTAGTTTCTGTGCCCTGCTCACGCTTCTTACAGACCAATGTTTTACTGAAGCGAAGTGAACGCAATGAAAGCTAAACAGGGCGGGATAGTACTCGATTTCGCACGCCGGGATCCGATCAACTTTGCGGCAGCCCTGGAGCAGTCTACTGAGGTCGAGATCGCGGAGATGCTCCAAAAGCTGCCGAATGAGATAGCGGGCAGCGTGCTCGCTCGACTTTCCCCGCAGAAGGCTGAAGCTCTGCTTCTGGAGAAGTCTGCCATTCAGCTTGAATGGATCGCCGATAGCTCGCTCGAAGATGCGAAGGCGATACTGGTTCGTATGCCAAGGCTCAGGCGCAAGTCGCTAGTGAAGAAGTTGCCGAATAATTCACATCGCCTTCACCTGCAGCGCTTTCTCAACTATCCGAAACATTCGCTGGGTAGGTACGTGTCCAATAAGATAATCACAGTGCCGCTGAAGATGTCCGCCGGAGAGGTTATCGGTCTGATCAAGGCGAGCGCCTCCGGTTTGCCGGTGGTCGTAACTGACGAGAATAGTCAATATGTTGGCCTCTTGGATGCCAGACAAGTATTAGAGGGTAGCCCCGATGTGCCAATCCGGAAATGTATCGACAGCATCGCCCCACTGCGCGCGGAGTCTTCGCTGGTTGATGCCTTAGAGGCGGAGCAGTGGCGGCGCAGCTCGATACTCGCTGTCATCGACCATGAAGGACATGTGTTGGGTGTGATAAGCCGTGAGGGATTGCTGAGTAGCCTGGATGCCTCTCCGGAAATTTCTAAGCCGATTAATTCGGTGCTGGCGGTGTTTCAACTGTACATCAAGGTATTGGTCAAATTAACAGAAACGCTATTGCGGATTCGACACAGCACATGACACTCATTAAGCACATGAAGGAGAGGTACTTCGAGCAGAATCCCCGCGATGCAGCTAAATTCCTCGAGGGGCTCTCTGTGAAGGAGCTTGAACGTGAGCTGGAAGAAGTTTCGGCATCATCACTTTTAGTGGTGTTTGATCGACTGACCTCGAGCCGCGCGGGCTTGATTTTCAAGCATTTGAGCCCTAAGCAGCAGGCAAGCGCGATCGAGCAGGCCTCGCCGAGACTCGCTGTGATTCTTATAGCTGGTATAGATGAAGCGGCGAGTGCAAAACTTATTGAGTCGCTGCCTGCGAAGTCACGGGAGGAACTCGAAAGATTGCTCTCCTACCCTGAGAATACGGCGGGCAGGCTAATGGATCCTGCCGTGGATGTGCGTATCGATATGAAGCTCGCCCAGGTGACTGAGCGCATTCGACAGGTCGGGGTTAATCGCGCACGTTCAGTCTATGTCGTGGACGATACGAATAAGCTGGTCGGCCGCGTAGACATGCAAGAACTAGCCTTGGCCGAGCCGGGCTGGGTAATTTCCGACTTTCTTCACAAGACTACCGCGGCGTTGCCGGCGATTGCTCCGCGGGACGAGATCGTCGAATTTCTCGAGCAGACGAGACTTGATTCGGTGCCGATCGTAGATAACGACAATCGCCTGCTGGGCGTTGTCCGTTATCAAAAGATTTTTGAGGCGATAGAGAGCGCCGCCAATGCGGACATGCAGAAGATGGTGGGCGGTAGTGCAGATGAGCGCTCCCTGTCGGGGCCGGGCTTCGCCATTAAGAGGCGCTTGCCCTGGCTGCACATAAACCTGCTCACGGCGTTTCTGGCCGCCGCGGTAGTGGGGCTATTCGAAGACATCATCGCGCAGTTCACGGCCCTCGCCGTTCTGTTGCCGGTGGTGGCAGGCCAATCAGGGAATGCCGGTTCACAGGCTCTGGCAGTAACGATTCGAGGTATCGCCCTGAAGGAGATTGGCACGAGAGATTGGCGCAGGGTACTAAAGAAGGAGTCTGTTATTGGTCTGGTGAACGGCTTCGCCCTGGCAGGTTCCTGCGGGCTTGGTGTGTACCTCTGGAGTAGCAGCTTGGGCCTTTCTCTGGTCATCGCTGTGGCCATGGTGCTCTCGATGGTTGCGGCAGGCATATCAGGGGCGCTAGTGCCGATAATCTTAACCCGAGCCGGACAAGATCCGGCTACGGCGTCTTCCATTATCCTCACGACCGTAACCGACGTAGCAGGGTTCTTCGCGTTCTTGGGAACGGCCACGCTTCTCGCTTCCATGCTCTGAGTTTGGCAACTCGTTTTCTTTCGCTATCTGTGAAGGATGGACAAGGAATAAACAAAGATTATACTGGCGGTGTTACAGCGCAAATTCAGGGTGGAGAGATAAAATGAAGTGCCCAAAATGTTCCGGTGATCTTGAAACCAATAGTTATAAGGAGATCGAATTCGAACGCTGTGATCTGTGTCAGGGCCTATGGTTCGATATGTTAGAGAAGGATGACCTGTTGAAGATCAAGGGCTCAGAATCGATCGACATCGGCGATGAGCAGGTCGGCAAACAGTATCAAGATGTGCGCAATATCGACTGCCCGAAGTGCCATCAGCGCATGGTGCCTATGATCGATAAGGATCAGTTTCATATTAAGTACGAGGCCTGCCAGAACTGCTACGGTACTTTCTTCGACGCTGGGGAGTTTAAGGATCTTAAGGAGTTAACCATTCTCGATAGGTTCTCCAAGATGCTGTCTGCGCTTCGATCGCATCTGTAGCATCTGGAGAGGGGTGCCTAGCACTTCGTCCTGAAGTTCTATTTCAGTGACCTGTTAGCTTGTTCAGTGATATTCTTGCCGGATTCTAAGTCTAGTAGTCTGTTGTTATGTTTTAGCGGAGTCGCTAAATTGATTAGAGAGACGACTACCGCCAGCGCCCCGGCATTTCATCTCTTGGGCCAATAACTTCCCTGCTTGTAACTAATTCCGCTCTTGGCTTTCCAGTGTTTTGACTCGCTGTTTCAAGATTATGAGCATTCTCCCTATTGGGATGCGCGCCAGCTGCTTCCTGTTTGAGAGGCGTGACGAAATTTGCTGCCGATCTGAAGGGTCGTAAATGACGCCTAGAGTAGCGATGGGCGCGGGTTAAAGTAATGGGTTCCTGGGCCAATGGATACAATCTGCTTGAGTAGCTGCTGATAGTCTTCTTCGTTATTGGCAAGATCAATGTCTTCGCTGTTGACTATCAGCAGCGGCGACTTGCTGTAGTAGTGGAAGAACTCGGCATAGGCTTCATTCAGGTTCTCCAGGTAACTCAGCTCGATGAGTTGCTCGGCTTGAACTGCGCGTTTCTGAATTCTGTCTAGCAACACGCTGGTTGGTGCCTGCAGATAGATAACCAGGTCAGGTACTGGCGCGTCTATGGTGAGGTGTCGGTAGACGTTTAGGTAGAGCTCGAACTCATCAGGCTCGAGATTCTGCTGTGCGAACAACTGGTCCTTGTCGATTAGGAAATCTGCAACCCGCACTGGTTCGAACATATCGTTCTGGCGCAGGTCTTGGATCTGTTGAACGCGCTGAAACAGGAAGAACAGCTGAGTGGATAGCGCGTGTTGCTTTGGGTTCTGATAGAAGCGATCGAGGAAGGGGTTCTCTTCGGCTCTCTCCAATAGCAATTCATAGTTAAAGGAGTCGGCCAGACGTTTCGTTAGGGTTGTTTTGCCTACGCCTATAGGTCCTTCGACTGCAATATAGCGCGGTGCAGCGCTGCTGAAATCGCCTTGATTCATAGTCGGTCCACGCTTTTTCTAGCTTTCAGACTTCGTCTTTGGTCTTCTTCTACGGCGTCTCTTCTTCGGTGCTTCGCCTTCGGGCTTCGCGCGCTCGATGTTACGCTCAGGATTGCCAAGTTGGAACTGTGTCCACCACTCTCCTCGACCTCCGAGATCCTCGCCAGCCTCTTCGCGTAGCAGAAGGAAGTCGTAGGCGGCGCGGAAGCGCGGGTGATTGTACGCGCTTTCGATGCTGCGCTTATTGTCACGCATTAGCCGCGATTGTAGATCCCAAATTTCCTTCGTGGCGATCGTGAATCGCTTCGGCACGGCGGTGTATTGTAGCTGATCCATCAATACGTCCTGTGTCGCCTGTTGAAACAGCTGGTGTTGATTACTCTGGTCCGATTTCTGAGATTGCAGCCTAAGCTGTAATACCGGCCAGAGCAGTGCCGCGAACAGGAATGCAGGGGTAACGGACTTACCGTCGGCTAGCCTGCCGTCTGTGTTCTGAAGCGCGAGCTCTACCAATTTGCAGGGCGGCCCCGATAGCTTGTCCAGGGCGTTAAAGGTAGGCCCGAAGAGATAGGCGCCGGGGCGGTAATGGCGCAGCAGCTTGAATGTCTCCTGCGCATCGCCGCCGGTCATTAGCTTAATGGTCTCGTCGAAGAGCCTTGCTGTGGAGATAGACTCCAGAAGATGAGCCAGTTCGTTGATGGGGCGTTCTGTGGCCTCCTCGATGGTGAAGCCTAACTTGGCGGCGAAGCGAATCGCGCGCAGCAATCTAACCGGGTCTTCCTTATAGCGCTCAGCAGGATCGCCGATCATGCGTATCTGTCTCGATTCCAAATCTGCAATGCCAGTGCTGAAGTCGAGGATGCGGAATTTGTCGATGGTGTAGTACAGAGCATTGATGGTGAAGTCTCTGCGCAGGGCATCTTCGTCGATGTTGCCATACACATTGTCTCTGAGGATCATCCCCGCAGTGGAATGGGCGGATTCCTGATTCTGGATGCGTCGCCTAGGCACGTTGTCGGCGATCGTGTTCTCCGAGTCGTGGGGTGCGCGGAACGTTGTCACCTCGATGATCTCGCGGCCGAAGCGAAGGTGAATTATCTTGAAACGGCGACCGATGATTCGGGCGTTTCTAAACAGCGACTTGAGTTGCTCCGGAGAGGCATCGGTGGCGATGTCGAAGTCCTTCGGGCTCCTGCCTAGCAGTAGGTCGCGGACTCCGCCGCCGACTAGAAAGCCATGGTATCCGGCCTCGGCGAGCTTATAGAGTACGCGTACGGCGTTTGGTGATATCTGTTTGCGTGAGATCGGGTGATGATCTCGTTCTATAACAGTGGCGTTCTCAATGCCTGCAAGATCCGGGGCTGAAGTAGGCTGGTTCATTGCAATGGCCACGCTAGGTCGCTACTCGATGGTGGGGCGAATCTCGTGTTGGTGTGGTTAGAAGATTTGATCACGGCTTGGTTTCTTGGGTAGTGCCACTGACTATAGACAACAGGTCCAGAGGTAACTGTGGTTTGGCTCTCGAGGCCCTCAGCGGAATTGGGATTACACACATCAACGGGCATGATACACGGAACGAGACAAAACTACAGGCACGGCGCAGACAGAATAGGCAGTGCGGTCACAGCAGGGACGTGGGGGTTTTAGGGGGACATTATTGGGGGGTGAATACCACCCCCCATTGGAAGCTAGATTTTATTATTGTTGCTTTAAAGTTTTTTTTAACTATTTTTATTATTAGTTGCGTACCCATAACGGTACTGCATAAGTATTAAGGTGGTGATTTTGAAGTTAGATGACAATCGCCAAATCCAGACTACAACCCGACCTTTTTATTATTTAGTGCACTAACCTTAGTTTATTAACTCAGTAATGCTATTTTTGTTTTTATTGGGACTTATTATTATTGTTTATTGTTATTGTTGTCCTCTATACAGTGCACTTACTGTGCCAAGTTGGCTAAGTCGTTAGTTATCAGAGACTTAGTCTTTTAGAAATTAGTAATCCAATTCTAAATAGCCCCCTATGTTACTGATGTTCCCTGATTATTTGGGTAAAAGGGTAGCGGTAACAAAATGCTGCAGGGAAAGCCCGTTAAGTTCAAGGTAGCGGAATGGGCTTGAGTTGCGGCATCTCAAGGCGCGGCAGACTTTATCGATTGCAGGCTTGCGGGCAAAAATGAGGGGCGACTAGTGCTTCTTCTTGCGCGGTATGCCGAAGCGCTGGCGGCGCTCCCACAGGCACTTGCGACTAATGCCTAGTTTCTTCGCCAGTTGAGTTTCGTTCATCGCGTCCTGATGCTCTAGGACGAAACGCTGGAAATAATCTTCGAGAGAGAGTTCTTCGATGGGCTCGGGAATGCTCTGCGGGTTTTGGAGTCCCGATCCCTTCGTTGTCTGTTGTTTCTCGTCGTCATCAATGGCGAGCAGTTCTTCCCCAATCACTAGGTCTTCGGCGAGCACGACGGCGCGCTCTATCGCATTCTCCAGCTCGCGTACATTGCCTGGCCAGCCGTAGTTGAAGATGGCGGTTCTGGCACCCTCGCTGAGGCTGAGCATCTTGGTCTTCAGGCGTTTGCAGGTGCGTTGCAGAATAGCCTCGCCCAATTCTAGGATGTCGTCTCCGCGTTCTCTTAGCGGTGGGATGAGCAGTGTCATTACATTGATGCGGTAATAGAGGTCTTCTCGAAAGTGGCCATCGACTACTAATTGCTTTAGGTCGCGATGGGTCGCAACGACAAGACGGACATCGACCTTCTTCGATTGTACCGAACCAACTTTACGGATCTCGTTCTCTTGCAATACTCTCAGCAGCCTGGCCTGAGCCTCTAGCGGCAGTTCACCGATTTCATCGAGGAATAGCGTGCTGCCATTGGCAGCCTCAACCAAGCCGGTTCTTGTTGCCGTGGCACCGGTGAATGCTCCCTTCTCATGACCGAAGAGTTCAGATTCGATTAAATTCTCTGGTATCGCCGCGCAATTCACCGAGATCATTTCTTGAGCGCTGCGGTTGCTTAAGTTGTGAATTGCTCTAGCGACGAGCTCTTTTCCGGTACCTGATTCGCCATTGATGAGTACGGTGGAATTGGTGAGCGCAACTTTTCGGATACGACGAAACAGTTCCATCATCTGCGGGCAGCTACCGATCATTCCATGAACGGGGGGTTCAAATTCTTCTGAGACGACTGCGGCTTGGCGCGATGCTTTGCCATGTTCGCGAATGACTTTGGCTACTGACTCGAGCAGTTCTTTGTGCTCGAAAGGTTTGGCGATGTAGTCGACGGCGCCCAGCTTCATGGAATCGATAGCCGAACGAATACTGGAGTAGCTGGTCATGATTAGTACGGGCGTGGTAGTCGCCTTGATGAGATCGGTGCCTGGCGCGCCGGGCAGGCGTAAGTCGCTGATAATGACATCGAAGTCGTCCATGTTGAAATTGTCTAAGGACTCTTTGACTGTGCCGGCTTCGCTTACCTTGTATTCATGGCGTTCTAATAACCGCTTCAAAGCAGTTCGAATAACTACTTCATCTTCCACTACTAAAACTTGATTCATCGCTGTCATGTGACTACTTAATTCGCTTGTTGCTGCTGATCGCCAGCCTTAGGGCAGGGCGGATTCGCTATGGTAGCAGGGAAACCGCAGTAATACCCGCGTGCCTCCGGTGTCTTCGTTTGCCGGGCTGATTATAGCAATATCACCCCCTAAGTCTTCAACTATGCTAAATACGAGGGAGAGCCCCAAACCAGTGCCTTCTCCCGCCTCCTTGGTAGTGAAGAACGGGTCAAAGACTCGGTCTTTTATCGCCAAGGGAATGCCGATGCCTTCATCGACGACGGCGATTTCTACTGTGTCGCCTTTTACTAAAGCTTGCAAGAGAACTTCATCATTTGCTTGACTTGCATCACGAGCGTTGTTGATAAGATTGATGAGTACCTGAAGTAGACGCTGAGAATCGCCCAGGATTCTCGCGTTAGGGTCGCAGTCTATACGCAGGTTAAGCTCTTTGCTCTTCCTGTCTAGTGAGACGAGAGTCTGCGCCTGATCCATGCACTCTCTAATGCTAACTATCTCGTTCTCGTATTGAGTCTTGTTCGTGCCGGCATGTGCGAAGTTGACCAGCGATTGCAGGATAGTCGACGTGCGATCGGTCTGTTCCACAATTTGTTCGGCGAGGCTGAGTAGCTCTTTGTCGTCGTATTCGTCACGAATGGTCTGAGCGAGGCAGGCTATGCCCGTTATTGGGTTGCCTATCTCATGCGCTACGCCGGCGGCCAGCCTGCCGATTGAGGCGAGTCTTTCGCTGTGTGTGAGACCCGCCTCGAGAATCTCTGTTTCGGTAATGTCTTCCAGAAGAATGATGACGCCTTCGTGCAGCGAGTCGGGCTCGTTATTGGTTTCGATTAACGCCTTGTGAAGGTTGACCGTGCGCTTCTGGCCATCTAGTTCGAAGGCATACTTATAGGAATGGCTAGCGTCGTCTTCGATAAAATTTTCGAACAGGCTAAGCCAGGGTTCCGACAGGTCGATCAACTGTGAGCCGACGACATCGGCGCTATCCAACTGTGTGAATTGCTCCATCGCTCGGTTCCACATGAGCACTTCATCGTCAGTACTGAGCGAACAAACACCGAGGGGCAGGTCGAGTAGGATCTGTCGATGGTAGCGCCTTAGGTTGTCTAGGTCGGCGGCCATTCCTGAGAGATTGCTGCGGTAGGCTTCAATGCGATTCTCGATCACGTTCAGATCGGAGCTGCCGTGCTGGGAGACGATGCTATAGGGAAGATAGCCATCGATTATCTCGCGGGCAATCGAGGGGCCGAGTAAGCCGGACAAATTCGCTTCTAACTTTTCGCGCAGCTGTTGCATCGCATAGGGGCGGCGATCGCCCTCGCTGATGTTTAGGTCTTTGAGTGCTCTGCGTACTTCTCGGTTCGCTGTTCTTTCCCCCAGTGGTTTACTGAGGCTCTTGATGAAGTCGCGCGGGGATTTTGCAACCAAACCGCTGCGCTTGCGTTGTTTTATCGTGTCCAGCGTGCAGATATCCGCAGAGCTGCGCTCCTCGTCGCTGCTCTTGCTGATCAGGGAGATCGCCACGAAGAGCACGCAGTTGCTGATAAGCGAGAAGGCGGTGATCTCGCGCCAGTTGATTGAAACCAGCGCGAGAGGATCGGCATCGGAGAGTAGAGGGAGCATGAGAAAAAGAAACCAGATAATAACTCCTGTGGCTAGGCCCCACAGCAAGCCTTTCTTGTTTCCTATCGGCCAATACAGGATGGCGACTATGCCTGGCATGAATTGCAGGCAGGCAGTGAAGGCGACTATACCTATTACCTGAATGCTAATCTGTTCGTTCGGCAAATAATGGAAGAGGAAGCCAAGCCATATAATAGCGGTTATAAGAATGCGGCGTTTCCAGAGCAGCCAGCGATAAATGTCCTCATTTGCTTTCGGTTGATAGACCGGCAGTATCAGGTGATTCAAGCACATATTCGACAGTGCGAGAGTTATGACGATGATCAGGCCGCTAGCGGCGGACAGGCCACCCAGGTAGGCCAGTAGGCTAATCAGTGGAGCCTGATAGGCGGCGCCGATTACTACGGGGAAGTATTCAACTTGCACATCGCTGCCGGACTGCAGGCCGGCCCAGAGTATGGGTAGCACGGGTAGACTAAGCAGCAGGAAATAGAGAGGCAGTCCCCAGCTGGCGAACGATAGGGCTCGTTGGCCGTTGTTGCCATTGAAGGTCACGTAGAACATATGTGGCATCGCTACCGCTGCGGTGAAGAACAGCAGGGCCATCACATGAAAGGATGAGAAATAATCCGTGTTCTTAAGGCTTGCCAAAAGTTCCGGCTGCCCTTCCAGCCAACGATCGAGTCCGTCGAAACTTCCGAATGCGCCATACACGGCGAACGCGCCAACGACCAGGAATGCGATTAGCTTCACGAGAGATTCAAACGCTATGGCCATGACGAGGCCATCGTACTGTGTCCTGCCGGCGCGTCTGGACGTGCCGAACAGGATGGAGAAGAGGGTAATAACCACGCAGAAACCGATGGCAAGAGAGCCCTGCTCGGCACCTGGTGACAACAAGAATGCGGTGTCTGAAACTGCCCTTATTTGCAGTGCGATAAGGGGTGTGACTGCGATCAGTATGACAAGAGTTGTAATCGTACCTGCCCAAGGGGAGCGGTAGCGGAAGGCCATCAAGTCGGCAAGAGAGCTAAGCTGATAGGTGCGGGTTAATTCCAATAGAGGGCGCAGGAGTAAGGGAGAGAGCAGAAAAGCCAGTGAGATACCGATTGAGCTGGCGAGATAGCCATAACCATCGCGCTGCGCGCTACCAATAGACGTGTAGTAGGCCCATACACTCGCGAAGACCCCGAGAGAGAGAACGTAGACAATCGGGTGGCGCACGATTCTCTCGGGTATCCAGCCGCGCTCTGTAATGAAGGCAATGCCGAATAGCAGCGCCAGATAGCCACTGCCAAGCGCGATGATAGTAGTTAATTCAAAATTCATCGGAATCCTGTTCTCGATGAGACCAACTCGCGATCAGGATGACCAGAAAGCCGACGAAGAACGGGCGATACCACGCGCCATCGCCTTGATTGATCCAATCGACGCTCAGCAGAAATAGCAGATAGATTATCAGCAGTAGAACCAAGATTGATCGGGGTATGTACACAGAAAATCCTTCGGGGTGGTCAGGGCGTATTGCTTCTCGAATACTATAAGGAGCGCCTAAGCAAGTCCATGCCTAGGCTTAGCTCAACTGCGCCGCAGTGCTAGGTCAGTGGCAGGCTGCTGACTTTGGCCACGGCGTGGCTGTCCCAATTCGATATAGCCCACTCTAGTTGCACTACCGGACTCTCCTTAGCTATTTCGGTTGCGGGCGTCTGTCCAAGAAATGTGAGGGCGCTGAAGATTGCCTCGGAGGCTCTATCGGTTTGAATCGAGGGTGCGAATGCCTGCTTGCTGAGTTTCTGTCCGGTCTCATCGACTATGACTGGGATGTGCATATAACGAGGTGTCCGGTAGTTCAGCAGTTTCTGTAGATAGATCTGGCGCGGAGTCGAGTCGAGTAAATCCCAGCCTCTGACGACGTGAGTAATGTCCTGGAATTCATCATCGACAACTACAGCTAACTGATAGGCGAAGAGGCCATCCTTGCGGCGGATGACGAAATCTCCGACATCGGCCTCGAGTTTTTGGGCGAGGCGACCCTGAATCTCATCCTCGAAGGCTATCTCGCGGGAGTCGGTTCTAATCCTAAGCGCAAAGGGCTTCTTGACGTTAGTGGCGCGCTCTCGACAGGCGCCGTTATAGACTAGTCCCATCTCTCTGATCTGTGGGCGCGTGCAGTCGCAGGGATAACAGCGCCCTTCGTCGCGCAGCTGATTTAATACTTCTTCATAGGCATCGAGGCGCGAGCTTTGGTAGAGCACCTCATCGTCCCAGCTCATGCCAAGATCTTGCAGCTGCTGAAGGATTAACTCAGCACTGCCGGGGGGTTCTCTGGGAGGGTCCAGGTCTTCGACGCGCACTAGCCACTTGCCTTGGTTGGCCCTGGCGTCCAAGTAGCTTGCCAGAGCAGCGGTTAGGGAGCCGAAATGCAGCGGGCCTGTCGGAGAGGGTGCAAAACGACCGATGTAGCCTGCCTTGGACTCTCTGTCTTGTTGCGTTGCTGTTGGCTTGGGCATAGTACCTACGGATTGATTCCGCATTTGTCTCTCGTTCGAGATAGGTAGGTCTTGCTGGATGTTGAAGCAGTTTGAGAGTGGCCGCCTGCGCCAATTCGTGAATAAGAGCAGGCGGCGCTATCGACGGGTTTAGCTGCCGAGTTGTTTTTCTTTGATTTCGTCAAGCGTCTTACAATCGATACACTTGTTGGCAGTAGGCCTAGCTTCCAAGCGACGAATGCCGATCTCGATTCCACAAGACTCACAATAGCCGTAGTCGTCCTGCGCGATGAGTTCGATTGTGCTATCAATTTTCTTTATAAGCTTGCGCTCACGGTCGCGCGTGCGCAGCTCGAGGCTGAACTCTTCTTCTTGAGTAGCACGGTCCGCAGGGTCTGGATAGTTGGCCGCATCGTCTTGCATATGATGCACGGTACGATCTACTTCCTGCATAAGTTGGTTGCGCCAGTCGAGCAAGATCTTTTTGAAGTGCTCGCGCTGCTTCTCGTTCATGTACACTTCGTTTTTCTTCGGCTTGTAGGGAACGAAGTTCTTTAGAACCGGTGGAGATTCTAACGGTTGAGAGTTAGCCATGTTCGCTAATGCCTCTGTGAATCCCTGTTTAGCGAATTTTCATGCAAGCTGGTAGGCGAGCAAAGCGCATAAACGAGGATTTTTCATTTATAAAACAAACTCTTTGGAGCGTTCAAATAGAGAGTTTGATGATGAATTTTTGCCTGCTTTCACTGCGGTGTCTTCGCGATGAAGATGTGCAATTTTCAGAAAGCTGGGTAAGCTACCAGATTATTTGGGCAGTTGCTATAAAAATATAGCAGTTGTTGCTCAGCCTGGCCGGTGGACTTCAAGGGTACATAGCCCTAGCTGTCGCCAAAATTCATCCACTATAATGACCAGCTATTTCGCCCGTTGCCCAGTCAGGAATCCCAGCATGTCTAATGATCGAATAAGGGGTCTAGGTCCCTTATCCAAGGTAAACCCGTTCCGCGTGATGACAGTGATGGCTAGAGCGCAGCAGCTCGAATCTCAGGGGCGCCGGATTGTGCACATGGAGGTCGGAGAGCCTGACTTCTCCTCGGCGCAACCCATCATAGAGGCTGGCAAGAGGGCTCTGGATAATGGCCTGACTCAATATACCGCTGCCTCCGGCCTTGCTGAGCTGCGAGAATGCCTAGCTGCCTACTACAACGAAAACTACAACGTAACCCTAGATGCCTCTCGCATCCTCATCACGCCGGGCGCTAGCGGCGGCCTGAGTCTATTGGCTAATCTGTTGGTGCGATCTGGCGACGGCATCTTGCTGAGTGATCCTGCTTATCCCTGTGTGCGTAACTTCATCCACATGATGTCAGCGCAGCCGCAATTAATTCCTGTAGGCATCGAGCAAAACTTTCAACCGACTGTGGCGCAGCTGGATGAGTATTGCACGGATTCAACCAGTGGCCTCTGGTTAGCCTCGCCCAGCAATCCAACCGGCACGATACTCGAGCGAGGCCAGCTTAGGCAGGCGTGCGAGTGGGCGGCATCGAATCGGAAGCACCTGCTGGTCGATGAAATCTACCATGGGCTGCACTACGTGAACGACCTGCCCAGCGTTCTGGAGTTAGACCAGTCGGCTTTTGTGGTGAATAGTTTTTCCAAGTACTTCGGCATGACTGGATGGCGCTTGGGTTGGATAGTGGTTCCCGATGATTATGTCGAGATGGCGACAATACTCGCTCAGAATATGTATATCTCGGCGTCTTCGATTTCGCAGTATGCCGCGCTGGCTGCTTTTACTCCGGAGGCCAAGGATATTTTCGAGCAGCGCCGAGAGGCATTTCGCCTTCGCCGTGATTTCTTAGTCGATGCGCTGAAGCGGCTGGGCTTTTCGCTTTCTGACAATATTCAGGGAGCGTTCTATATCTACGCCGATATTTCCAAGTTTTCCGATGACAGCGAAAAGTTCTGTCGAGACCTTCTCGAGGATCATGGCGTCGCGCTGACCCCCGGCACCGATTTCGGCGACTTCGAGAGCGAGCGCCATGTCCGTATAGCCTTTACCACCGACATGAATAGCTTAGAGCTGGGCGTGGAACGACTACAGAAAGCCCTGCTGTAAATACTATTCATCGTAACTCGCGAGTGACTATTCAATGCAGCTGCAGAACAAGCTACAGGCAGGCGTGCTACTTAAACGTTATAAACGCTTCTTAGCTGACATTACGACTCAGGCGGGGGAACGTATAACAATTCACTGCCCGAATACTGGTTCGATGAAGAATTGTCAGGAACCCGGCAGCAGGGTCTGGTACTCAGACTCCGAGAATCCGAAAAGGAAATACGCCTGCACCTGGGAGATCGTAGAGGTCGATAAGCAGCACCTCGTTGGCATCAATACCGCAGCCGCGAACAAGCTTGCCCACGAGGCCATCGTGTCCGCTCGCATCCCCGAGCTCTCATCCTATGAGTCGATACGGACTGAGGTAGCCTATGGAGAGCAGAAGAGTCGCATCGACCTGCTCCTCGAAGGCTCCGCTGACGATCCGGACGCGCAGTGTTATGTCGAAGTGAAGAATGTGAGCCTCGGGCTGGGTGATGGGCTTGGGAGTTTTCCCGATGCGGTTACGAGCCGCGGACAGAAACATTTGCAAGAGTTGCTGCATATGCGCAGCCTGGGCCACCGCGCCGTGTTGCTATTCTGCGTGCAGCACAGCGGCATACGACGCATCGAGCCTGCAGACGATATAGATCCCGAGTACGGTCGACTTCTAAGAGAAGTGGCCGCTAAGGGTGTGGAGGTTCTCGCCTATGGTGCCCAGTTCGATCTGGAAAACTCGCGCATCGAATTGAGGCAGAGGATCCCGGTTCTTCTCGGTTAGGAATCAGAATGTGCGAGATACGGACTATTGCAGCGGCGTGGATACGCGCAGGGCCGATTCCTCTACCATGATCATGCCGTTGTCCAGAATGAAAGGTATGGCCTGTAGGTGTTTGCTCTTGCAGGGTCCTGCTAGGCAGCGGCCGCCATCGATCTCGAACAGCGCACCGTGGGTTGAGCAAATAATTAGCGCGCCGTCGGCGTCGAGGAATTTATCCTCTTCCCACTCGAGGGGAGTGCCCAGATGCGGGCAACGATTCCAATATAGAAATACCTGCGCATCTTTCTTCACAGCAAACATATACAGATTGTTAAGCTCTATACCCTTGGACGTGCCTTCTGCTATTTCATCTGTATCAATTAGGCTAATCATTTTCCTTCCCTTGCTTCGACTGCTAAGCGAGAGCCTTTCTGAAGTCTGCTAGCAGGTCATCGACTTCTTCGATGCCTATGGAGAAACGAATCATAGAGTCCGCGATGCCCATGGAGGCACGACGTTCGGCGCCCATCTCATAATAGATAGTATGGGCGACGGGAATAGCGAGCGTGCGCGTATCGCCGAGATTGCTGGACGAGATGATGTTCTCCATGGCATTCAGCACATCGAAGCAGTCGACGCCATCAACTAGATCGATACTCATTACCGAGCCGAAGCCATTAAACAGATCTTTCGCTCTTTCGTGCTGCGGATGCGAAGGCAGCCCAGGGTAGTAGACCTGCTTCACTTTCGGGTGTTGTTCGCAGAATTCGGCTACGGACTGCGCGTTGCTGCAGGCCTTATCCATGCGCAGACCCAGCGTCTCAGAACCTACCGCTAGATGATGTGCAGCCTCTGGCCCGAGCGAGGCGCCGATATCGCGTAGGCCCTTCTTCTTCACCTGAGTGATACCCCATAGGGCAGCGTCCTGATTCTTGTAGGTGTCATAGATGTTCGCGAAATTTGCCCAGTCATACAGGCCGGTGTCGGTGATCGCACCACCGAGTGCATTGCCGTGGCCACCGATGTATTTAGTCAGTGAGTTCACGCTGAAGCTTGCACCCACGCTCTTCGGACGGAACAGGTGTGGCGAGGTCATGGTGTTATCGACGCAGTAGATTAGATTTTCGGCCTTGCACAGCGCTCCAATCTTCACTAAGTCGGCGATCTGGGTCACTGGGTTTGCGATCGTCTCGACGAACACTAATCGCGTGTTTTTCTTGATGGCCGCCTTGACTTGACTGACGTCAGTCGCGTCTACGAAGCTTATCTCGATACCTAAATTCTGAAACGTGCCGAATAGGCTATTGGTATTGCCGAAGAGGAATGCGCTGGAGACGATGTGATCTCCGGCCCGCAAAAGCGATAGCATTGTCGAGGCAATAGCTGCCATGCCGGTGGCGAACGCAGCCGTAGCAATGCCATCTTCCATCGCGGTAATCTTGTTCTGCAAAGCGGTAACGGTAGGGTTTAACTGTCGGCCATAGTTATAACCCGCGCGCTTGCCTTGAAAGACTTCGGCGAGTTCTCTTGCATCTTCATAGCCATAGGCGACCGACGGATGTATGGCCTTATGCAGAACGCCGTGTTCCGGATTGTCTCTGCGGTCTGAGTGCAGATTGGTTGTAGTGAAGCCCTTTTTAGACATGATGGCGGCTCAGAATTAGTGTAAGAGAGGCAATGCAGGCGGTGTTATACACCAGCACTCTTGAATAAGGTAGTCGCTGAATTTAGCGAGTGCAATGATAGCGCCTCGCTCAGGCTTGATCTAGTCGATCTTGGCACTTCATGCAATTACTCGCCTCTGGTTGCACCTTGAGCCGCTTGAATTGAATCTGCCCGTCACACTGTTCGCAGTAGCCATAGTCTTCATAGTCCATTCGTTTCAATGCCAGTAGGACTTTGCGAAGACTTGCCTCTGCCTTGGCACGAGTCGATACGGCCATACTCTGTTGCTGCATGGCATCCATGCGAGAAACACGGCCCACGGAGCTTTGGTCGAGGGTTACGACAGACGTGGCGGCTAAGGCGTCCTCCAGCTGCTGGTCGAGTTGCGTCTTCCTGGATTCTAGCAGTGAGCGCAGTTCCTGAAGTTGCTGAGCCGTGAGTTGGTCCATGTTGGCCGTCGCCTCGGATTTCGTTGTTGCACGAGTCTTCTGCTCTTCTGTTCTTCGTGTTGCCTATTGCAGCAACCCCGAGAAGAGTGGTCTGCTGTCGATGAGTTTTTGAATCTCCGCTAGCCGCTCCGCGTATTGTGGGCTGCTTCTGTCGGTATATAGGGCATTGAAGTCGGTCTCGGAAAGGCCATCTCGGCTGTCGCCCACCTCCGGCATATAGTCCGACTCGCTCTGCAGATTCGCGAGTCGATCCTGCATGATTCTCGCTGTTGCCTCGTCCGCTGTGGACAGTTGCGCCATGGTGACGCCTACTCCATTTGCCGTAAGATCGGAGAAGCTGAATCCGGAACGGTAACGCGCGTCGTAGGCTTCCTTCGTGGTCGATAGCATTTGTGCCAGATCGGCGCCAGCTGAAGCGGTTATTGCTGCGATTGAAACTAAATGCTGAGCAAGATCCTGCCGTCTCTGTAGTCTTGCCTCGATGAATGGAGCCGCTTCGATTGTGGCGGCGGCTTCACTCCCGATGAGCTGTTCTATGGGCTCTTCGTTTAGATAGATGGCTAGCGTTTGAAATGCGGTGCGGTTTTCTGCGATGGGGTCGCTGCCTGCGAGAGACTTCTCGCGGGCGGCGGCGAATAGCGGTGCCAAGAAGGCATTGATCGATACCGCGCGGATGTCGATGGGTACCGCCGCAGCGATGTTAGTGATGAGTGCATAGTAATCGATTATGCGCTGCTGATCTTGCTCAGAGATAAAGAGCTGCTGGGCCCGGTCTCCGATGCGGCTAATTAACGTTGGGTCCCAATGCATAACAATATTCATTTGGTCTTGAGCGAGTTCGACGCTTTCTACATTGGTAATCAACTCGCTAAAATCCAGATAGGCAAGGTTGCCATTTGCTAGGCTACCGCGCAGTCTCTGCAGAGTGAATTTTAGGAACCTGTCGGGTATTCCGATTCTGCCTATTTTTAAGGAGCCCAGAGTTGGCAGATTGCCATCTTCGATGAAATTAGCGCCTACATTCAGATACAGAGGAAAAGGGGCCTTTCTTAACCGAACGCTCAAGTGGGCATAGAGATTGTCTTGAGACAATTCAGCCTGCGCTGCCCAAATTGAAGACACTTTCATCACGTTAAAGGCATACCGCAGCAATAGGTTCAGCTCCTTATCATTGATCTGCAACTCTTGTAGGCTGGCGTTGCCGGGTGATTGAGGCGTGCTTTCCAGCAATAAAGTTTCAATGCGAGAGAGCTCTTCGCCTGTGAATTGTTGTTCGGTGACTACTGAGGGGGCAGTCTCTATAGAAAGAAGCACTACTATCACCGGCGCGCTTAGGAGCAGCGCCAGAAGAGGTCGAAGTAGGAGTAGTGCGAGCCTCGGTCTTGCCGAAGGCCTTGGGTCCAATGTGACTTGCCTGCTCATGATGAATAATTGCTGCCCGCTGGATTAAGCCACTGGGATGAAAAGTATCCAGACCTTGCCGATAAAAGGCGTAGGTCTCGATTTTACTGACAAACAGCGCGTTTATCGCTATAAAGTATGACTAAGTCGACAGAATCTAAGTTTTATATAGAAAATAATTTATTAATCAAGGGCTTGGGGTTAGTATTCCTTGATCGATGAGAGTGCGCTCACTTTAAGGCACTTAATCAGAAGGAGATTATCATGAAGAATCATTCGCCGCTGCGCGCTACACGTTCACTTCCGGGTGCCGCAAAGATACGAGCAATTATAGCCACCGTACTGCTTATGGTGTTGGCATCCTGCGCGTCTCAGGCCACGAGAGATGCCGAGATCGCTGCTGCCGAAGCCGAGCGTGTGGCGGCGGAGCAAGTGGCTCAGCAGGCTGCGGAGCAGGAACGTCTCCGGGTAGCCGAGTTGCAGCGGCAACGAGAAGCCGCCGACCGTGCAGCCGTGCAAGCGCAAAGAGAGCGGCAGCTTGCAGCAGCTCAAGCCCGTGCTGATGCCGAACGCCAAGAGCGCGAGGCTGCCGAACAGGCAGAGCGAGCGCGACGCGCTGCTATAGCAGCCGCTGAAGCCGAGCGCCAGCAGAGGCTGGACAGAATCACAGCCCTTGAGCAGCAGATCGCCTCGATCCAGGCGGAGGTAGGTGATGAGGAATCGAGGGTTGTCACCTTGACGCAAGCGATCGGCGTAGCGGAAGAGCTACTAGCGACATTGGCCCAAGAGCAGGGTAAGTACGAGAACACCGATGAACAGGGCAACACACTAGAGCCCCTAGCGAAAGATCTGATCGCCGAGCTCGAGTCTCGCAAGAACGAACTGGTACGGCAGGCGAACTCCCAGTAGGCAGCACTGAGGCCGATCCCTACGATATGAACGACACTAAGGTGGTTGATTTTCAGGCAGGAAAGGAGAGCCAGCTGCAGAAACGCAAGGAGGCGAAGCTCGACGGTATGCGTCAGGCGTTTCGACTGGCTCGGGTAGAGGCAGATAGGGCGGCCAGTAAGCCCGCTGGCGCTGCCGCTAGCAAGAGAAAGCGCCGTAAATCCAAGAAATAATACCCCGCGCAGGCCGATCATCAACCCCAGCTCAGTCCTCGCCATGTAGGCAATCTGTAGCTTCCCTTCCAATACCCCCAAAAGCACTGAATTACTGGCCTGACAGGGCGGTTTATCGCCTTTTTTTGCGGCGTTCGTTATGGTAAAGTGCGCGCCTTTAAAATAAACATTCCATTTTTTGAGGGGAAGAATCTAGATGTCAGGCATAACAATTACGGTAACGACAGTCCTGTCGCTGATGGGTTTGGGGATAGCCTTCTTTTACATGAAGAAGGTTATGAGCGTGCCACTTGGTCTTGGGCTTGATGCTGACCAAGAGAAGCAGCTCACCTTTATCCATGGCGCGATTGCTACGGGGGCCATGGCTTTCTTGAAGCAGGAATACAAAGTCCTGGCCATATTCATGGTGGTATTCGCCGCCATTATCGCGATTCTGATCAACGATACCCATACCCCTGATATTCATGAGGGTATCTATACCGCTATCGCCTTCCTGTTTGGTGGTGCCATCTCTATCGCCTCCGGCTACATCGGCATGAAGGTAGCGACCCAGGGCAATGCCCGAACTACCGTTTCTGCGAAGAAAGACATCTCCGCGGCCTACGACGTGGCGATTAACTCCGGCGCCGTGATGGGATTCGCTCTAGTGGGTCTTGCCACACTAGGCCTGGTGATCATCTACGTCGTGATGAAGTTCCTACTCGCTGACCTGGGCGAAGAGAATAACCACATTCTGATGGAAGTCATCGCCGGTTTCGGCTTGGGTGGTTCTACGATAGCGCTATTCGCACGTGTTGGCGGCGGCATCTTCACTAAGGCAGCCGACGTTGGCGCCGACCTGGTAGGTAAGGTTGAGCAGGGCATTCCGGAAGACGATCCCCGTAACCCCGCGGTAATCGCAGATAACGTTGGTGACAACGTAGGTGACGTTGCTGGTATGGGTGCTGACCTTTTCGGTTCTTGTGCAGAGAGTACGTGTGCGGCGATGGTTATCAGCGCAGCGGTTTTCGCTGGCAACCCCGATGCATTGCTATTCCCGATCTTAATTAGTGCTGTAGGTATACCGATAGCACTAATCACTAAGCTGCTCGTTGGTGTAAAGACTGAAGACGACGTTGCGCCAGCACTGATGAAGCTACTTATTATATCCAGTGCCATTATGGCAGTGGTCATGTATTTCTTTACTGTTGCGCTTATTCCAGATGCATTCGTATTGAATGGTGAAAATTACACGAATGTCGGGGTTTACCTATGTTTCTTGGCGGGATTGATTTCAGGCCTAGCGGTTGGTTTGTTAACTGGCTACTACACGTCTGAAAAATTTGCGCCGGTTCAGGAAGTCGCCAAGTCTTGTGAAACTGGTGTTGCTACTAATATCATCTACGGCCTCGCTCTTGGTTATAAGAGTACGGTTCTTCCTTATTTAGCTATTGCAGCCAGCATCTTCATCTCTTGGGAGCTTGCGGGCATGTACGGCATCGCAATTGCCTCACTCGGTATGTTGGGTAGCCTCGTGTTGACACTGACTATCGATGCGTACGGACCTGTTGCCGACAACGCCGGTGGTATTGCTGAGATGGTAGGTCTTGAGTCTGAGGTTCGTCGTAGAACTGATATTCTGGACTCGGCTGGTAATACTACTGCTGCGATCGGTAAAGGCTTCGCGATTGGTGCGGCCATACTGACATCGCTTGCCTTGTTCGCGGCCTTCATCACGACTGCCGAAACTCTGCGCGGTGAGCCTATTGCCATGAGCCTTCTTGAGCCATTGGTATTCACCTTCCTGTTTATTGGTGCGGTTCTGCCATTCCTGTTCTCTGCCATGACTATGAAGTCGGTTGGTGCTGCTGCATTCGCCATGATCGAGGAAGTGCGTCATCAGTTCAAAACCATCCCGGGTATTATGGAAGGCACTGGCACGCCGGATTACGCAAAATGCGTAGCTATTTCGACTCAGGCAGCCCTCAAAGAAATGATCGCTCCAGGCGTGTTGATCATGGGCTCGCCCATCGTTGTAGGTTTCCTCTTCGGTGTTGAAGCTGTAGCCGCTATGTTGATCGGCTCGCTAGTTGCCGGTGGTGTGTTGGCTATTGCCTCATCGAACAGCGGTGGCGCATGGGACAATGCGAAGAAATATATCGAAGCAGGTCACCACGGTGGTAAAGGTTCGGACGAGCACACTGCGGCGGTTGTTGGCGATACAGTGGGTGATCCTATGAAAGATACTTCGGGTCCTTCTCTGAACATCCTGATCAAGCTGTCCGCTATTCTTAGCTTGGTGTTCACTCCGTTCTTCGTTCAATACGGTGGTATCCTGCTGTAACAGAGATACTGCTCCTTAATAAAGGAGCGCCTGAGGTCCATGTAATAATGGATTTGTGGACGGCTAACGAAAAAACCCCGCTTGGTTAAGCGGGGTTTTTTCGTGAGGGGTACTGTGCTTTCTAGGAATAGTAGTCAGGGCTATCCGCTGCGTGTTCGATTCCTATCTTCATCACTCTTTCGATGGCCCCCAAGCTTAGGTTCATGTGCCAAGCTCAGCCGAATGTGCCCCTCATGTTGGCTAAACCTTATTAGTTATCTCTACGAGTCTCGAAGTGAAACAGCACCCACTCGTCATATTCGATGAGCTGATTGCTACTGAGATTAGTCCACGACGTGGAAATAGTCTTCACGCATTGATAGATACGAAACGAATCTGTGTTCTCAATGATCAGGTTGCGCACCGATGGATTCAGCGTGTAGTTCGAGATCTCGACAAGCTTCCAGTTTTCCAGCATCGTTCGATCGATGCACGCATCGTTTGAGAGCAAGTCGATGTAGTCGATCTCCATGTCGGCATAGCCGCCGGAGGGTACCTCTAGGCCCAAGTCGATAAGGATTGATTCCGCACGCTCCTCGCTGCCGTGGAGTTCGATGGTATTTAATCGAATCGGAGTGTCGGTCTGGTTGAGGGCGACTACACGCAATCCGTCATCGGTGTTCTCTCCCCAGGCTGAGGAATAGAAAGCAAATTTTATCTCGGTTTCTTCCTGCTGTTCGGCAGCAGCCATCAGTGGCAGAGCCGCGTAGCCAATTAGCATGGAGAGGGTGCTTAGGGTAACTGTTCTTCGCATGGTCTCGATTCTAGCGGTCTACAAGCTAGCCTGTCATTCTCAATTTGCACAGATTGAGCAGTTGTCGGAGAAATCGGTCGATTAGCTGTTTCCTAACCAGAGGGAGTCGTCACTGGGCTCGATTTGCATGGACAAGCTGTGCGAAGGAAGCCTTCCTTGGATTTTCCAAACGAATCAAACATAATCAGCTGTAGTCTATTCGGGCTGAAGCAGTGCACAGCGGGCCACCGCAACCAGTCGTTGTCGACTAGGGAAGGGAAATTGAGAAGTATTGAAAAAATTAACCACATTATCTGTGTGGCCTCCGGCAAGGGTGGTGTCGGCAAGTCCACCACCGCCGTGAACCTGGCATTGGCTCTGTCTACACTGGGGCGCAGGGTTGGCATCTTGGATGCAGACATCTATGGGCCCAGCCTGCCACTGATGATGGGTGTGCCAGAGGGCACACGCCCAAAAATTCAGGACAAGAAATTTATGCTGCCGCTGATTGCGCATGGCATCGAATGCAACTCTATGGGCTTTCTGGTCGATCAGAAGACCGCGATGGTGTGGCGGGCCCCTATGATTATCTCTGCGTTTAACCAGATGTTGAACGATACGGCCTGGTCTGAACTCGATTATCTGATCGTCGATATGCCGCCCGGCACTGGCGATATACAGCTCAGTCTTGCTCAGTCTGTAAAGGTGAGTGGCGCGGTCATAGTCACGACCCCTCAGGACGTTGCGCTTTCTGATGCGCGCAAGGGCATCGAAATGTTCAAGAAAGTCGACGTGCCGATATTGGGAGTTGTGGAGAACATGAGCCTGCATACCTGCTCCAATTGTGGGCATGAAGAGGCGATCTTTGGCAGCGGAGGAGGGGATTTACTCTCGGCGGAATACGGTGTCGAGGTCATTGGTCGGTTGCCGCTGGATTTAACCATTAGAGAAACCACGGATGCGGGCAATCCTGTGGTAGCATCGAAAACAGAGCATGCAGCCACCAAGGCCTACATCGTACTGGCCACGAATGTTGAGCGGCAGCTTGCAGGAGCGCCCTCCAAGAGCGAAGGGCCAAAGATAACAATAAGCGACGATTAACAGTCGAGTTAAAGTTAGCATCGTAATTGAGTGAACTTAACACTAGTGGGGTATTACATTGGACGCGGTTAACGATTTTCTGATTTTCTTGGACGGTTATCTCGGGAGCGCGCTCTGGTTTCCCGCGCTACTTCTCTCCACTGGTATCTTTTTCACAATCTATCTCGGCTTTCCGCAGATTCGCTATTTTCGTCACGCCATAGGTGTAACCACCGGCAAATTCGATAAAGATGGAGCGCAGGGTGACACGACGCACTTTCAAGCCTTGGCAACCGCACTCTCAGGTACCGTTGGTACTGGTAACATCGGTGGCGTGGCCCTGGCTCTGCATCTGGGCGGGCCGGCAGCGCTGTTTTGGATGTGGATGACCGCCTTCTTCGGGATGACGAGTAAGTTCGTCGAGGTGACGCTCTCTCACAAATACCGCACGCAGACTGCCGACGGCACCATGGCGGGCGGCCCGATGTACTACATGGAGAAGGGCCTGAACGCGAAGTGGTTGGCGATCTTATTCGCAATCGCCACGGTGTTGAGTTCCTTCGGTACAGGCAATCTACCGCAGATAAACAGTATCGCCTCTGGCCTGCAGAGTACGTTCTCATTGGAGCCGATCATAACTGCTAGCGTGTTGTCAGTGCTATTGGCCCTTGTCATCATTGGCGGCATCACCCGTATCGCGAAAGTTGCTGCCACCATCGTACCAGTAATGGCAATCATCTATCTTGTTGGTGCCTTCGCAGTCATCCTGCCTAACATCGGCAATATACTCCCCTCGTTTGTCTCCATATTTTCAGACGCCTTCACAGGCTCAGCCGCTGCTGGTGGCTTCCTGGGCGCTACGTTTGCGTACGCCTTCGATCGAGGTGTAAACCGTGGCCTGTACTCAAACGAGGCCGGTCAAGGCTCAGCCCCTATCGCTCACGCCGCCGCTAGAACCGATGAACCCGCCGACGAGGGCATGGTGTCTATTCTTGAGCCGTTCATCGACACGATTGTTATCTGCACGATTACCGGGCTCGTGATTCTTTCGTCCGGTGTGTGGAAGGAGAAATTCGACAACGAGTTTCAGCGCGCCGACATGACCTTCGTCGCCGGACTCTACGAGGAATCGAATCCCGAAGATGTGACGCAGCTATTCGCCCTTCTCAATGGCGATGAATCCAGCGCGAGTAACTTCTCTGGTGATATTGCGCTACTCGATGGCCGTGTCGCCGACAGCAATCGCGATTTCACACTGCTGAGCTCTCGCTCCATTGCGGAGAATGTTCTGTATTCGAGAGACGGTGAGCCGATCACAGGCGATGTCTCGGTATCCGAAGGCCGGCTAGACGATACTAGCGTGGTGGTGACAGGAAGATCCTTGCTGCATTCGGTGCCGCTGACTACGATGGCCTATACGAAGGGCATGTTTGGAGAGTTTGGCAAGTACATAGTTTCTATCGGTCTCATGCTGTTTGCATTCTCGACAGCCATTGCCTGGTCGTACTACGGAGACCGGGCCATGACCTATTTGTTAGGCCCTAAATCCGTGCTGCCCTACCGGGTGGTCTACGTCCTGGGCTTCTTCTATGCGGCGCTGGCAGACACCACCATTGTGTGGAATGTGGCGCTGATCACGATTGTATTGATGACTGTGCCAAACCTGATAGGCATATTATTCATGCACAAAGAGATGAAGCAGACCGTGACGAAGTATTGGGAAGATACAGAGCACGGTAAACACAAGACCTAATAGTATGTCTAAAAAAATGGCTCAGCGTATAAAGCACGCTGGGCCATTTTTTGCTGCAGATTAAGTCCCTAGCGGGCGATTGCCTCGCCCGGTAGGCGGATATTCTCCACGATCTCCTGTACCTCGACCGGTGGTTCTGGCGTAAATTTCGCCACGATCAGCGCGACACAGAGATTCGCCAGCGTACCGAGTGAGCCTATCCCTTCTGGAGATATCCCCAGTAACCAGCTGTTCGCATTGTCAGCCGCAGGGTTGATGATCTTGAAGTACACGATATAGAGCGCGGTGAATAGGAAGCCGACAACCATACCGGCGATCGCGCCTTCCTTATTCATGCGTTTCTGAAAAATACCCAAGACGATAGCAGGGAAGAAGGAGGCCGCAGCCAATCCGAATGCGAAGGCCACAACCTGTGCCACGTAGGCAGGCGGATTGATACCGTAGTAGCCCGCTATCAGCACGGCGACAAAGATCGAAATACGAGCGTAGGCGAGCTCCTGCTTCTCGGTGATATCCGGCATGAAGGTTCGCTTCATCATGTCGTGTGCTACCGAAGTTGATATTACGAGCAACAGTCCGGCGGCGGTAGATAGCGCGGCGGCTAGGGCGCCCGCAACGACGAGTGCGATCACCCAGGCGGGCAGTTCGGCAATCTCAGGATTGGCCAGCACCATGATGTCCCTGTTCACATCCAATTCATTGAGCTCAGGATCACCCACATACTGGATGATTCCATCGTTGTTCTTGTCATTGAAGGTGATCAAGCCGGTGTCTTCCCATTTGCTAAACCATTCGGGAACCGCCTCGTACTCGGCGTTGCTCACGGTGTTGATCAGGTTCGTGCGAGCGAAGGCTGCTACTGCAGGGGCCGTGGTATACAGGATTGCAATAAACACCAAGGCATAGCCGGCTGATTTTCGTGCGTCTCTAACATTGGGAACGGTAAAGAAGCGAATGATTACGTGGGGCAGACCTGCGGTGCCAAACATTAATGCCGCGGTGATGAAGAACACATCCTGTGTGCTGCGCTGGCCCTCGGTGTAGGTCGCGAAGCCAAGTTGCTGGCTGAGCCCATCGAGTCTGTCTAGCAGATAGCCGCCACCGTAAGCCTCTGTTAATTCAGAGCCGAATCCTATCTGTGGTATGGGCTGGCCCGTCATCATGATCGAAATGAAGATAGCAGGCACCATGAAGGCGAAGATCAGCACGCAGTATTGGGCTACTTGCGTGTAGGTGATCCCTTTCATCCCGCCAAGCACCGCGTAGAAAAAAACGATCGCCATGCCTATCAGCACACCGGTGGTGAAATCGACTTCGAGGAAGCGCGAGAAAACGATTCCTGCGCCCTGCATCTGGCCGCAGACATAGACGAAGGAGATTGCGATGGCGCAGAACACGGCGATCAATCGCGCCGTCTGCGAGTAGTAGCGATCACCTATGAAGTCCGGGACTGTGAACTTGCCAAACTTGCGGAGGTAGGGAGCGAGTAGCAGTGCTAGCAACACATAGCCGCCGGTCCAGCCCATCAGGTAGAACGTGCCATCCCTGCCCAGGAAAGAAATAAGTCCTGCCATGGAAATGAAAGAGGCGGCAGACATCCAGTCAGCGGCCGTCGCCATGCCGTTAGCGAGCGGTGGAACACCACCGCCAGCCACATAGAATTCCTTAGTGGAGCCCGCTCGAGACCATATGGCAATTCCAATGTAGAGTCCGAATGACGCCGCGACGAAGAGGTAGGTCCATACTTGTACGCTCATTGTGTCTTCTCCCGAGCCGCCGCTTCGTTAGAAGAATCAAGGTTGTACTTACTGTCTAGCTTATCCATCGCTCGAATATAAATGAGGATGAGGGCGACGAAGACGAAGATGGAGCCTTGCTGCGCAATCCAGAACCCCAATTTGAAGCCGCC
Organism: uncultured Pseudohongiella sp.; assembly: GCA_964352295.1. Classification (GTDB taxonomy): domain Bacteria; phylum Pseudomonadota; class Gammaproteobacteria; order Pseudomonadales; family Pseudohongiellaceae; genus UBA9145. Next base: position 62,491 of record CAYGRR010000001.1, read on the forward strand.
GAATCGAATAGTGTCCAGCGCATCGACGAAGAGGATTCCGCAGCCGAAGGAAATAAAGAACCAGACAAAGAGTAGGGACAATACTAAGCGGATATTGGCTTTCCAGTAGGAATGGGCGCTGGATTCAGACATGGGCATCCTCTTTTTTTTATTGTGGTGAGAATCGGCAATCGCTCGTGTTTAGTTCGCGTAGCCTATTAATTTGCAAAGAGTTTATCACCTAATACGGATACCGTATAGGAGCCACTCAGAGGCGACATAGCCGTATTCTCAGCGCAGGTTTGCCTTGCTGATATTAGCCGCCGATCTGCTTCTGCAGGTAATTCTGCAGCTTGATCTTAAACTTTTCCCGGCTCTCTTCCGGCGCACGACTGTGTTCTCGATAGAACTGACGCATAGTTTGTCTCTCGAGCTGCGGGTGCCTCTCTAGCGCCGCGTTGATCTCAGCGTCACCAGATTCCAGTATGGCTTCGCACAGGAGCTTGGCCGCAGAGGGCTTCTTTTTCTTCCTGAGGTGGCTGTTCTCCAATTCTTCTATGGCATTCAGCACAGCCCCATAGTCCAGGTCACGCATCAGCTTGCCGATGAATTGCAATTGGCGCCGTCTCGCTCCAAAACTATTGGGCAGTCGATTGTATTCTTCGATGGCGGCAATAAGCACTTCGCTCAAGTTCAGCTTTCTTAGCACCCCCGCGCTGTAGGTAGTCAGTTTCTGTCCTAGCTGCTGTAAGTCTGTAGCCTCTTGCTTCAGCTGAGTCTTGCTGGGCAGTTCTGATTCTATTTCGGGTTCGTTTGTCATGGCTCTTACAGATAGAATAATTGGGCTAAGCCCAGGAATACGAAGAAACCCACCGAGTCAGTAACCGTTGTGAGTGCGACGGACCCAGCGAGAGCTGGGTCGATCTTGATGCGGCTAAGGAAAAGGGGGAGATAGGCGCCGGCGAGAGCCGCGACGACAAGATTGATCAGCATGGCCGCGCCGATCACCAGGCTGAGCGGGAAATCGCCATACCAGGCGAAGGTTATCACAGCGATAACGATGGCCCATGCGGCTCCGTTCAGGCCGGCAACGCCCAGCTCTCTCCACAATAACCAGCGACTATTTGCCGGGCTAATATGCCCTAGCGCGATGCTCCGAATGACCAGTGTGAGAGTCTGTGAGCCTGCTACTCCACCCATATTAGCTACTATAGGCATGAGCACAGCCAGATAGACAACCTGATCCAACGTGTCTTGGAACAGATAGATGACTCCGGAGGCTAGAACTGCCGTCATTAGGTTTACGCCAAGCCAGAGTGCGCGGCGTCGTGCGGTTTTCAGGACTGGGGCAAAGCTGTCGTCCTCCTCGTCGAGGCCGGCCATGCTCATCAGCGAGTGCTCGGCGTTGTCCCTGATTACATCCACTACGTCGTCGATGGTTATGCGGCCGACGAGCTTGCCATTGGCATCTACAACGGGAGCCGACACCCAGTCGTGTTGCTCGAATAATTGCGCTACCTGAGAAGCGTCCATATCGACCGGTATGGCGTCGATATCATCTCGCATGATGTTTCTAACAGTAGTTCTTGGATCTGAGACGAGCAGTTGCCGAAGCGGCAGGATGCCTAAGAACTTGTCTGAGCGGTTAACTACAAGGATGTTGTCTGTCATCTCAGGGATGCTATCGTGGCGCCTCAGGTAGCGTAGTACGAGCTCCAGAGTGTGGCTTGGACGCACGGTAATGGTGTCCGTGTTCATCAGGCCGCCGGCAGTGTCTTCATCGAACGAGAGTATGGACTCCACGCGCTGGCGATCCTGCTCGTCCATCGAATCCAAGACTTCCAGGATCACCTGATCGGGCAACTGCTGCAGAATGTCAGCGAGGTCGTCGGTTTCCAGCCCCTCGGTGAGTTCCATGACTTGTTGCGCGTCGAGCTCGCTAAGAATCTCGTACTGCAGATCCTCATTTAGCTCCTGCAGTACTTCACCTTCGGCATCCTTGTCGATCAGCTGCCAGAGGAGGTTTCGGGTCTTCGGGGGCGAAGACTCGAGGAGGTGGGCAATACCTGCGCTCGGCAACGATTTAAGTAGCTGCCTAACCTCATACAATGAACCGCTGACTAGCGCTTGATTGAGTTCAAGTACCAGAGATTCTTGGGATTGAGGTTCTTTGCTTTGAGACATTGTAGTGCTCAGTCCTGTGCTCAGATCGAAAATCGGCTTGTGAATGTGAATTCACTCTCAAGGGCCGACGCTTTCGACTGACTCGGCAGCCGCAGCGTGGGAATGCGCAATTCTACAGCCAATCGCGGACTAATTGTACACCAACGGCTTTATCCGCCTGCGCAGGACTAGAGCTGCTTGGCAAAAGCTGCACTGATAATTGAAGAAAGAGGGGGGAGGGGAGCCTATTCAGGCTCGTCGAAGCGATTCTCGATAAGCGCAATGATGGCAGCCATGGCCTGTTCTTCGTCTGGGCCATCCACCTCGATGGAAATTTCGGTGCCTTGGACGGCGGCAAGCATCATGAGTGACAGGATGCTCTTGCCATCAACCATCTTCTGATGGCCAATCTGGACCGCACTCTCCTGTGAGCCGGTTAGCGCTGCCAGCTTCGCCGCCGCTCGTGCATGCAGGCCAGCTTTGTTGATGATTTTGGTTGTTCTTTTTCGCATGATTAGTCGTTGATCTGCGCTGTTCAGGCTAGGGGCTTAAGTATTAACCGAGATCGCGATGTCTGGTCTGTACATTCTTGATCTTTGCTGAGAAGTGCTTAGCCAGTTTATCGCTTATATAGACAGAGCGATGCTGACCTCCGGTGCAGCCTACAGCAACAGTGATGTAACTGCGATTGTTGCTTTCAAATTTCGGCAGCCACTTCTCAAGGTAGACTCTAATGTCGTCGTACATCTCCTGCACTTCAGGTTGCGAGTCCAAAAATTTCGAGACTTCCTGGTGTAAGCCCGTCAGTGAGCGAAGCGAGGTGTCCCAATAGGGATTGGGCAGGCAGCGAACATCATAGACTAGATCAGCGTCTACCGGGACTCCGTTCTTGAATCCAAATGATTGAAAGAGCAGCGCCATGCTCGTATCGCCATTGTCGAGCACTCGACTCTTTATAAGGTCTCGCAACTGGTGCAAAGACATATTGCTAGTATCGATGACAAGGTTCGCCATCATTGAAATCGATTCCAGTAACGCGGATTCGATATCGATTGCTTCCTTGAGATCTGTAGACTTGTTGCTTAGAGGGTGCTTGCGACGGCTCTCGCTAAATCGCTTCAATAGGGTTTGGCTGTTGGCGTCCAGGAAGAGAATCTCTGTCGGTAATTCTCGCGCCTGCAGCTCGCTGATGATTGCAGGGGCCTGTTGCAGGTCTGCAGAGATGTTTCGGGCATCGATGCTAACGGCTACATTAGGCAGCTGTGTGTCGTCGTTGCTAAGGCGATCGGCAAGCGCTGGCAGTAGGCTGGCAGGGAGATTATCGATGCAATAGTAGCCTCTATCCTCGAGGATATGCAGGACTGTACTTTTGCCAGATCCCGATCTGCCGCTGATTATGGTTAGCTTCATCGTTCCCTTTCGATCTCGGCTGGTCTATCAATAAGATCCACAGACGCCTCCTTAGAATACGGCGCCTCTAGTAAGTAATAGCAATGTTGTATAGGTCTTCGTTATCGAGAGTATGTCGTACTGTGTAGCAAAAATCCTCGTCATTGAACAAGCTGGCAAGTTCGGCGAGGGTGCGTACGTGTTCATCATTCTCTTCGTGCGGCACTAAGAGGACAAATAAAATGTCGACCGGTTTGTTATCTAGCGAATCGAAGTCAATGGGCAGATCCAACGTAATCAAGGCTCCGATGATGCTGTCGCAGTTCTCAATGCGGCAATGCGGGATCGCTATCCCGTTTCCGAGGCCGGTGGTTCCAAGTTGCTCTCTAGCCATCAGCGCATCGAAGACTTCCGCCGGGTCGAGAGTGTCGATGTTTTCCGAGACTATTTCGCTGATCTTGGTGAGTATTCTCTTCTTGCTAATGCCTTCGATTCTGCAGTGGCAGCGATCAGGGCTGAGTATGTCTTCCAGTTGCATTGCTGTGTGTTCTCTAAATCTTAATGGTTGTGAAAGGGTTAGGACTGGCTTTCCGGCAGCCTGCTTAGCCGGCTAGCCGCTTGCGTTCGTTAGAAGGCGGTATCGAGAGTGACTCCCTGTATTTCGCAATGGTGCGTCTAGCTACATTGATGCCTTTCTCTTCGAGCAGGTTGGTTATTTTACTGTCGCTCAATGGTTTTTTCGAATTCTCTGCGGCAACAAGCTTGCGTATTATCGCGCGAATTGCAGTGGAAGAGCACTCGCCTCCACCCTGGGTGGAAACGTGGCTAGAGAAGAAATACTTTAACTCGAAAATGCCTCTGGGCGTATGCATGTACTTCTGGGTAGTGACGCGCGAGATCGTTGATTCATGCATGCTTACGGCCTCGGCGATATCATGCAGCACAAGAGGTTTCATCGCTTCCTCGCCATACTCCAGAAATCCCTTCTGATGTTCGACGATGCGCGTGGAGACCTTCATCAATGTTTCATTTCGACTTTGTAGGCTCTTAATAAACCACTTAGCCTCTTGCAAATTGTCGCGCAGGTAATTGTTGTCATCGCTTGTGTCGGCGCGCTTTATTAAAGCGGCATATCCGCTGTTGATGCGAATCTTAGGGGCGGTTTCGGGATTGAGCTCGACTTTCCATTTCCCTGATTCGCTGTCCTTGCTCACGATAACATCCGGCACGATATAACTGGTGGAAGGAGGGCAGATGCTCGACCCTGGCCTGGGATTAAGGCTCTCTATTATCAGGATGGCCTCGCTGAGCTCGCTCTCTTTGAGCTTCGTACGACGCATGAGTTGTGCATAGTCACGATTGCCGAGGAGGTCGATGTGTTCGCTGATCACCAGCTTGGCATTGCTTACTGCTGTCTCGGTCTCCGCTGTATGGATTTGCGCTAGCTGCAGCATTAGACATTCTGAAAGCGTTCGATAGGCTACGCCGATGGGGTCGAATTGCTGGATGCGGTGAAGAACGGCGACGATTTCGTCGTGCTCAATCTCCAGGTCGCTGTCGAAACCGCTCAGTATGGATTCTAAATCTACTGTCAGCATGCCATTGCTATCGATCGCGTCGATAATAGCGAGGGCAATCGAATTATCCTGCTCCGACATATGGGTCAGATTGAGTTGCCACAGGAGGTGGTCTTGCAGGGTATCTTCGGCGCTTGTTCGGGACTCGAAGTCTGAGGAGTCGCCGTCGAAGGAATTGGATTGCGACGATGTGCCGGGATAGATGTCATCCCATTGAGTGTCAACGCCCAGGTCGCTGGGAATGTCGTTCTGCCAGTCGTTGTCATCGCCATTTAATTCGGCGTTTTCTCTGGTATTCGAACTATGCTCTGTGTCTGAGTTTGCTTTCGGGTCGGTAGTTGTAGAGCTATCCGCCGGAGTAGGCGTTTCATCCTCTTCGCTATTTTCTATTAGCTCCAACATTGGGTTGGATTCTAGTGCCTGATGAATTTCTTGCTGTAGGTCTAGTGTCGAAAGTTGCAGAAGTCGAATAGCTTGCTGCAGCTGAGGGGTCATGGTCAGTTGCTGACCTAGCTTGAGCTGGAGCGAAAGTTTCATGGAGAGAGTTTCATAGGTTCGAGTTGGGAAATTGTTTCGATTCTGATAAGCAAGTGCCATCTAACTATGCAATGAGCGGTAGATTATAGCAAGTTTCATGCCTGCTTTGCATAGCATTTTTTAGCGCGAAATCGTTGATCGAGATTGTTCGAATCGCCACGCAGTAGCGGCGCTGGGGTGGGGGATTTTACAGGGGGCGTCGAGAGGGAATACGCTAAATTCGAAACTGATCGCCCAGATAAACTTTTCGCACTGTCTCGTTTGCAAGTATCGCCGAGGCATTGCCTTCGGCGATGATTTGCCCCTCACTCACGATGTAAGCCTTCTCGCAAATGTCCAAGGTTTCACGAACATTGTGGTCGGTCAGTAATATGCCTATGTTGCGGGCCTTAAGATGTTGGATGATCTGTTTGATATCGCTTACCGAAATTGGATCTACTCCGGCGAACGGTTCGTCTAACAAAATAAACTTCGGGTCGGTGGCTAGTGTGCGGGCGATCTCCGTCCTCCTGCGCTCGCCGCCTGAGAGGCTCATACCCTTGTTATGACGAATATGCTGTATGTTAAATTCTTCAAGTAGCGATTCCAGCTTGCTCTTTCGCTCGGCGCTACTAAGATCTTTGCGAGTCTCTAATATGGCCAGGATGTTGTCTTCGACGCTGAGAGTGCGAAAGATCGAGGAGTCCTGGGGCAGGTAGGCGAGGCCATGGTTGGCCCGCTTATGTACCGGAGCGTCTGTTAGGTCGTTGTTTCCCAGTAGCACCTTGCCCCTATCGGCTGTCACCAGTCCAACGATCATATAGAAGCAGGTAGTCTTGCCAGCGCCGTTCGGGCCTAGGAGCCCAACGATTTCGCCCTGTTGAATGGAAATAGAGACATCGCGTACGACCTCTCTTTTCTTGTAGCTTTTCGCCAGGTTCTTCGCTTCTAGCATAGTGGTATCAGTTCGAGGAGCTAAACGCGCCGCTGCAGGGACCTTCCGTTTCCCGGATGAGGTCTAGCTCGGCAATGTAAACGATGGAGCGGCACTTAAAACTAGATGTGGGCGATTCGATAACCGCCTCGCCTATCAGTTCTACCACGTTGGTACCGTCGTTCTCATCGGGATAGAACGTGATGGTGTTGCTAGAGCCCTTAACAGGCTCATCGCTAGAATCTAGTTGTTGCTCGTACAGCACCGGCGTACCAATGACAGTAACCTTGCGTACTTCTTCGTTGCTGATAACGATTTCGATCGAGGCCGTGTCTCCGCGAATCTCCATTGTTCCTCTAGTGATGACAACCCTGTCGGACATCTCCACGAAACGAATCCCATCGACTATGCTCATGCGGGTGCTACCTTCTGAGCTGAGCAGCAATTCCTGGCTCTTGTCAGCTTCCAGCGCGAAAGAATTCGTGATCGCGCCAGCGGCAACTATGCTGCCTGCCGCGACACAAGTCAGTAGACGCTTACTCATTTTTCGGTGCTTCATGTCGGCCTCTAAATTCACGCAGGAAAGTAATCTCATCGGTTCTAAGCTTGGCTACCATTCCTATTGACGATTGCTCTAGTGCGGAGGTTACAACAGACACCGGCTGGTCTGTCTCCAAAATCTCCATCTCCGGGTCCAGTGTTAGGAACTGGGTAGACATCAGGATTCGGTTGCCGAGCTCGTCTAGGTTGTAGGCCTGGACATCGCCCAGCAGCTCTATCCTGTCGCCCGTTGAATCGATAGCGGCTTCGACGGCAGAAATCTTGCCTGAGTTAGCCACGATGTTCCAGCGTGATTCGCCATCTTGATAGAGTCGTATGAAGGGGTTCTCAAGCTCGGTGCTGTCGTCATTGTAGTGAACTTGCCGGTCCGCCTGTAGGGTGTAATCAATCTTGCCATCGGCGTCAAAGAGTATAGTGTTGATTCCCTCCGAATAGGCATTGAAGTCGAGGCTTGTGAGCGTATCTGACGAATCGGAATCACTGCTCAGAATGCTGAACGTATTTAGGCCGACGAACAAGGCTATCGCGATAATACCGGGAACAAAAAAGAGGCCGAATCGTTGCATAGTGTGGGGTGCTTGGACTGGGTTGCAAGTAAGCAAAGCCTAACACGAATTCGTCGGTTGGTGGTCCGAATTGTCGTGATCTCAATCCGCTCCGAATGCGCGGATTAGGCTAAGGATTCGCTTGAGAGGCTAGGATAAAATCAGTAATTTCCCTGACAGCACCTTCGCCACCAGAGCGCGAAGTGATTATCTTCACGGCGTCCTTCACATCAGAATGTGCGCCGGGAACCGAAAAGCTTAAGCCAACGGCCTGAAGCACCGGCAGATCGGGTAGGTCATCGCCTGCATAGGCGATCGAGTCTGTTGCCATGTTCCTATCGGCGCATATCTCTCTAAGGACATCGATCTTGTCCTCGCGACCCTGAAAGAGGATGTCGATGCCTAGGTCGGCGGCGCGTTTTGCAACGATTCTGGATTCACGGCCCGTAATAATGCCCACGGCGATGCCGGCGCGCATCAGCATTTTTATTCCATGGCCATCTAGGCTGTGAAATGCTTTTATCTCCTCGCCAGAGTTGGAGAAATAGAGTCGGCCGTCAGTAAGGATTCCGTCAACATCGAGCAGCAAGAGTTTTATTCTGGTTGCAGCTGCGCTTGCCTGTTCCTTGCTGATGATAAATTGCATGTGCTTCTCTAGGCTAAACTACGTTTGACTGGAGTAGGTCATGCATCTTCAGCATGCCCTCGACAGATTGCGACTCGCTCTTAACAATGAGCACATAGACGTTGGATTCCTGCATTATTCTAGCTGCCTCCGCTGCCAAGGCGTTGGCGTCTATATACTTAAAGCTGGGGGACATAACTTCATCGATAATGGTTTCTTGTATGTTCTTGCCGGAGTCAATTGTGCGCCGCAGGTCTCCGTCTGAGAACACGCCTAATAGACTTCCGTCTTTTCCTATTATGGTTGTTAGACCAAAGCCTTTGCTACTCATCTCCAGCAATGCTTCGAGGAGCGGAGTGCCGCTTGAGACTCTTGGGACGGCATCGCCAGAGTGCATAACATCTTTCACTTTTACCAATAAACGCCTGCCCAGATTGCCGCCTGGATGGGAGATGGCAAAATCGTCTCGCGTGAAGCCTCTCGCTTCTAGTAGAGCCATCGCGAGCGCATCGCCGAGTACCAGTGCTGCAGTGGTGCTCGATGTTGGCGCCAATCCAAGGGGGCAGGCTTCCTCGTCTACTCTGGCGTCTAGATTCGCCGACGCGGATTTTGCGAGTTCTGACTGCTTGTCGCCCGTGAGACTAATTAGCGGTATGCCTTTTCGTTTCAGTACCGGCAATAGCGACAATATTTCCCCAGTAGTACCTGAATTCGATATCGCCAATACGACATCCTGAGCCATTATCATTCCGATATCGCCGTGACTCGCCTCGGCTGGGTGAACGTACATAGCTGTAGTGCCGGTGCTGGCAAGCGTCGCTGCGATCTTCTTGCCTATATGGCCCGACTTGCCCATGCCGATAACTACTACGCGGCCCTGGCAGGCTAGTATTATCTCGCAAGCTTTCACGAAGTCCGCACCGATACGATTGAGCAATTCCGAGACGGCTCGTTTCTCGATCTCGATAGTTCTTAGTGCGCTTGAAATGAGAGGGGATTCAGAGTTCATAGTGATCGGATCATACCTTAGCTGAGTGCGTCAGACTACTCTGGGAGGGGTTGTTCAGATCTGGTAGAGCATCACGCCAAACCAGCCTAGATAGAGTGATACGAAAACGGCGCCATTGAACCGGCTGATCATCTTGCCTTTCTTAACTCCAGCATAACAAAAGTAAGCCAGAATGAGAGTGAAAAGTAATACGCCGGCAAAATCTCTATAGAGTAGGGCGGGTTCAATCGCTCCGGCGGCAAATAGGCCGGGAAACGGGAGTACTGCTAGTAGATTTAGAATGTTCGATCCAACTATGTTGCCTATAGCCAGATCATGATGTCCTTTGAGTACACAGGTGATGGATGCAGCCAGCTCCGGAAGGCTGGTGCCGAGTGCGACGACAGTAAGGCCGATAATCGCAGTTGAAACGCCCAGTGACTCGGCGATTGAGGTTGCCGCTGCGACCAGTGCTTCGGCGCTCAATACCAGTAGGGCGAGACCCAAGATCATGTAGGCGACGGCTTGAAGGCTGTTCACTTCACTGAGACTCTCGTCGTTCAGTTCAGGAAGCGCTCCTGTCCTCACCCTCTTTCGAAATAATCTGTAGCCAAAGTAGATTGTGATGACTATTAGAACAACGGCATCGAACACTCCTAGATAGAGATCCAGGAACAGTACACCGGTTACGAGAGTAACGAGCAATAGTGCCGGAATTTCTTTGCTGATTAGCGACTCGGGTGGTTTAAGCGGGCTAATAAGCGCGGCGACGCCCAGGGCTATGCCGATGTTGAAGAGGTTGGAGCCCAAGGCATTGCCAAGAGCTAATTCTGGTTTGTCGTTGAGTGCAGAGACCGCAGATGAAAATATTTCCGGGGCAGACGTGCCAAAAGCAACGATAGTAAGCCCAATCATGAGTGGGGAAACCCCAAGGTTTCTCGCGAGGACTGACGCGCCAAACACAAACTTGTCCGCTCCCCAGATTAAACCAATAAATCCGAGAACGATAATGACCGTGTCGAGGAACATATACGAAGTATTCTTAGTGCAACGGAGAAGCAGCCAATTAGAAGATTCTTTGGAGTGCTTTGCAAGTAATAATTTATTGAACTGTCTATTTCATGTAAACTGCGCTACTGCTCTTTAGAGGTTCAGTCCGCATTCAGCTCATTTTCTGTATTTTGGCGTTTGTAGGTATCTCCTAGGCGAGTTTTAAGGCTCGTCTCTGAGTAAAGATAAAGGATAAGCAAATGAAATTATTGAATAAATTTGTAGTTACGCTAGCCTTTGCAAGCATGCTGCCGGCACTCAGCTACGGTCAACAATACACAGCTGTTGAGACCGCTGAGATGGGTGTTGAGCGGCTGCTGAGCACGGTGCAAGAATCCCGCGCGCTGTTCCTCACGGACCGCGATAGATACTTTGCGGCGATCGAAGAAGTGCTAAATTCGATAGTCGATTTTAATGCCGTGGCAGAAGTTGTTATGAATCGCTACGCCGCATCCGCGAGTGATGCGCAGAAAGAGCGCTTCGCGGGAATATTGAGGCAGACACTTACACGTTTCTATGGGGCCTCGTTGGTTGCCTATGAAGGACAGGAGCTTGCCTTCCTGCCCGCGGGTAATCCAAGTGCAGATCCACGTGCCGATACAGTCGTAGGTATGGAGCTACGGGGTGGAGATTCGAACCTTCGCCTGCAGTACCAAATGTTCTTGAATGAAAACGAAGAGTGGAAGCTTAAGAACCTAAGTCTGGCTGGGATCAATCTAGGCAGGCAGTATTTCACACAGTTTTCTGCCCTGATGGGTCAGAATAATAATGACATTGATGCCGTCTTAGATGGCTGGAAATAAGCCGGAGTATTAGATTGGACGCTAGTCAGATTACTGCCCTGCTAGGCGCAGAGCTTTCCGATTGTCAGGTTACTGTTGATGGTGGTGATGGTAAATACCTCGTGACCGTGATCGGTGATGTATTCGAGGGATTGAACGCCGTTAAACGTCAGCAATCGATCTATAAGATATTGAACGAACACATAACAAGCGGAGCCATCCACGCAGTTACGATGAATCTGAAGACAGTTAACGAAAGTCAGGCTTCCTGAATACGCCTTCCCACCGAGAGATCTAATGGATAAATTACTAATCAAGGGAGGCGTAAGCCTTAAGGGCGAGATACGAATTGCTGGCGCGAAGAATTCCGCACTACCTATCCTGGCCTCTACCCTGCTTACTCATGAGACGGTGCAGATTTGTAATCTGCCGCATCTATTCGACATTACTACGATGATCGAGTTACTCGCCTGCATGGGAGTGGAGCCCGTAATCGATGAAAAACTCAATGTCGAGGTGAACAGCAGTACGATCCGGCACTTTAACGCGCCCTATGAGTTAGTTAAGACGATGCGAGCGTCGATCTTGGTACTAGGCCCTTTGCTGGCGCGTTACGGCAAGGCGGAAGTCGCTCTGCCCGGCGGCTGTGCGATCGGTAGTCGACCGGTGAACCTTCACATTTCTGCTCTTCAGGCGATGGGCGCGGATATCACAGTGGAAGATGGCTACATCAAGGCCTCGGTAGACGGGAAATTGAAGGGCGCACATATCTTCATGGATCTGGTGACAGTAACAGGTACAGAGAATGTCATGATGGCTGCCACTCTGGCTGACGGCGTAACCATCATCGAGAATGCGGCTAGAGAGCCGGAAGTCGTGGATCTGGCGGATTGCCTCGTCAAGATGGGGGCAATTATCTCCGGACAGGGAACCGACACGATTACGATAACCGGCGTAGATGAATTAAAGGGCTGTAGCTACTCGGTGATGCCGGATCGAATCGAGACGGGTACCTATCTAATAGCGGCGGCTGCGACACGCGGTCATATAAAGGTAAAGGATACGCGCCCGGACATTCTCGAAGCCGTGCTGAGCAAGTTGGAACAGATTGGGGCCGATATTACGGTTGGCGACAATTGGATAGAGTTGAACATGCACGGTCAGCGGCCTAAGTCGGTCTCTCTGCGCACAGCGCCGTATCCCGCGTTTCCCACAGATATGCAGGCACAGTTTACCGCGCTCAATGCGATTGCCGATGGCACGGGCTCGATTACGGAAACCGTCTTCGAGAATCGATTCATGCACGTTCACGAAATGAATCGTATGGGTGCATCGATGGTCGTGGAAGGAAACACCGTTATCGTAACGGGCGTGAAAGCCTTGAAAGGGGCGCCAGTGATGGCAACCGACCTGAGAGCCTCGGCCAGCCTGATTATCGCGGGCCTCGTTTCTGAGAACGAGACAATCGTGGATCGTATCTACCACATAGACCGAGGGTACGAGTGTATCGAAGAGAAGCTCCAGTTGCTCGGCGCGCAGATTCGACGAGTGCCGTCTTAACGCCAGTGGGCAAGCCGCGAATCGGTGAGAAAATATTTCAATGGACTCAAATAATTTAGTCATAGCCCTAACCAAGGGGCGCATCCTCGACGAAGTGCTTCCCCTGTTCGAGCAGGCTGGCATAACGCCGGCGGAAGATATTAATAAAAGTCGCAAATTGATCTTCGATACCAATCGAGAGAACGTGAAACTCATGGTTATTCGCGGCAGCGATGTACCGACCTATGTGGAATTCGGCAGCGCCGACATGGGAGTCGTTGGCAAAGACTTGCTACTTGAGTACGGCGATGATGGCTTCTACGAGCCCTTGGATCTAAAAATAGCAGCGTGCCGGATGATGACTGCTGGGCCCGTGAACGCACAGCCAGTCGAGGGTCGATTGAGGGTCGCTACGAAGTTTACCAATATCGCGAAGAAGTATTTCGCGGAGCAGGGAAAGCAGATCGAGCTTATCAAGTTGAATGGTGCGCTTGAATTGGCGCCGATGATGGGTCTGGCGGACGCTATAGTAGACATCGTGGATACGGGCAAGACTCTGAAAGCGAACGGATTGGAGCCGCGCGATTTGATTGCGGAGATAAGTTCGCGAATCATTGTGAACAAGGCATCCATGAAGATTAAGAATGCCCTGATACGAGAAATCTTGGGCCAGCTGCGAGAGGCAGTAGACAAGCAGTAACAATCGTTTAATTCTAGGAGCAATTTCCTCCCTACCTCCAATACCTATCATGTCGAATATCAAACTAAATAGTCTCAACTCAATCGAGCCGGATTTTGAAGCGCGTCTCGCCAGCTTGCTGCAGCGAGAAATGATCGTGTCCGATGAGGTAACGACAATTGTTAGCGATATCTTGGGACAGGTACGAGCTCGCGGCGATGCCGCGGTCGTGGAATACACCAAGCGATTCGACGGATTCGCGGCTGACTCGATCGATGATCTTTCGGTGTCCCAGGAACAGATGCAAGAAGCACTCGATAGCATCTCCGAGGAGCAGCGCGCGGCCTTAAGTCACGCTGTCGATCGTATTCGGGCTTATCACGAGAAGCAGAAACAGGCCACATGGACCTATAGCGAACCAGATGGCTCCGTCTACGGCCAGAAGATAAGCCCTTTGAATCGTGTTGGGGTCTATGTTCCTGGCGGTAAGGCGAACTATCCTTCCTCAATGCTTATGTTGGCAATCCCTGCTCAGGTCGCAGGTGTCAAAGAAATAATAGCGACGGTTCCTACCGCCTATGGCGAAGAGGGTAGGCTCGTATTTGCGGCTGCGGCACTCGCCGGCGTGACCAAGCTTTACACCATCGGAGGAGCCCAGGCTATCGCGGCTTTGGCTTATGGAACAGAATCTATCGCCAAAGTGGATAAGATCGCAGGCCCTGGAAATATTTTCGTCACCGTAGCCAAGAAGCTAGTATTCGGTGAGGTAGGCATCGATATGATCGCCGGGCCCTCCGAGTTGACGATCATCTGCGACGGTAAGACGAACCCGGATTGGATAGCGATGGATCTATTCTCTCAAGCGGAACACGATGAGCAGGCACAATCTATTCTGATCTCCTTTGACGCCGCCTTCCTCGAGGAGGTAAAGCGAAGTGTAAATAAGTTACTGCCTACTCTACAGCGGCGCGCGATCATCGAAGAGTCTATGAGCAAGCGTGGCATTTTTATTCAAGTTAGGGATCTCGCGGAGGCGGCAGCGGTCAGCAATATCATCGCTCCGGAACATCTGGAAATTTCTGTGGAAGATCCGGATGCCTTACTGGACTCAATCGACAATGCAGGCGCGATCTTCATGGGGCGTTACAGTGCAGAGGCTCTGGGAGATTATTGTGCTGGCCCCAGCCACGTCTTGCCGACGTCGGGTTCTGCGAAGTTCTTCTCGGCGCTGGGAGTCTACGATTTTCAAAAGCGCAGCTCCATAATCAACTGCTCCGAGGCGGGTGCGCAGCGCTTAGCGGCGACGGCCTCGGTAATCGCGCGAGCTGAGCATCTCGAGGCGCACGCGCTCTCCGCCGAATATCGCCTGAAGCGGTCTGATAGCTAGACGCAGGCATTCGCGACTAGGGCTCGATGATAATGGCCTGCCCGAAGCCCAGAGTCGTAGGAAGTACGAAGTTCTGCCCGCCGCGATAGATCTGAATATTTAGCGAGTCCCCCGGCTTTTTGTTGCGCACCTCCATCATGATGTTCTGGCCATCTATTACGGATGTATCCTCTACCCGTGTGATGACGTCTCCAGGGAGAATGCCTGCTCGCTGCGCTGCGCCACCTTCATCGACGCTCTCGACTAACATGCCGCGAATATCATCTCTGCCGAAGAATAGCTGACTAGACTGTGCGTTCAAGGCTTCACCTGTGATGACTCCTAGATAACCTGCATTTGCCTCGATAGCTTGATCCGCCATCTCCTGAAATGCGGCGATAGCATGACTCGATGGGGTGGCGAAGCCAATGCCCTCGAAGTTGCCTGATGCCGAGAAGATGGAAGAGTTGATACCGACCAGTTCGCCCCGAGTGTTGATCAGGGCGCCACCGGAGTTGCCAGGATTTATGGCTGCATCGGTTTGTATGATGCCTGGAGAGTTCTCCGAATTTTGCGTAATCGCACTGATAATTCCCTGAGAGACCGACTGTCCGATGTTGCGGGGGTAGCCAATCGCGAACACGATATCGCCTACCTCCAGGCTCGACTCGTCGCCCAGATGAATGGGCGTTAAGTTGTCCATATTTATGTGCAGTACCGCCAGGTCACTGGCCTCATCCCAGGCGACTACGGTAGCGGGAATTTTTCTGCCATCGTTGAGTGTGACTTCGGTATCGAACGCATCGAATAGCGTGTCGACTACGTGCAGATTCGTCAGAATGAAACCCTTCTCGCTCACAATAACGCCCGAACCGAGGCTGGCTCTTTCGCCTAGGTACAAATTCACCCGATCCTCAGAAGTGCGCTCGATTGATTCGACATTCACATTGGTCGCATTGATTGCTACGACTGCAGGTGCGGCTAGGGCTATGGCTTCGGAAAAAGACAGGGGGCCAACATTCGCGGGCTCGCTTATCTCAACTGGTGGAGACAGAACTGTCAGTCGTTCGATCTGCTGATACTGTAAAACGACTAGGCCAATCAAGATGCCGCAGACTACCGGCCAGCTTATGTATTTGAGTAGATTACTTATGCTGCTCATTGCGATATAGCCCTGGTTGGCTCATTGCCGAATTTGATCGGTATAACACTATGTTACTATGGCCGAGCGAAACCAATATACAGCGTTGCCAAGGCGGATTCCAATGCCAGTTAGTCTGAAAGAGCTCGAACTAGAATTAAAGCAAGTACTGAGGCCGGAGCAGTTTAACGACTATTGCCCGAATGGCCTGCAGGTCGCAGGGCGAGATGAAATTGCAAAACTGGTAACCGGCGTAACAGCATGTCAGGCATTAATAGACGCAGCAGCGGAGACTGGTGCCGATGCATTGCTGGTGCACCATGGTTATTTCTGGCGCGGCGAAGATCAGTCCATATCAGGCATCAAAAAATCTCGGATTGAGGCCCTTCTTAGACACGATATAAGCCTGCTTGCCTATCACCTACCTCTGGATGTGCACCGCGAGTTCGGCAATAACGTGCAGTTGGCAAAGTTGTTGGAGATCGACATCGATGGCGAAATGGGCAAACAGAATAACCACCCTATAGGGCTTGTGGGGTCGCTTCCCGAGGCTGCGAGTTTCGAATCAATGAGCGCGCACCTGGTCAAGAAACTAGGCAGGCGGCCCCTTGCAATTGAGGGGCGAACTGCGAGCATTAAACGAGTTGCCTGGTGCACTGGTGCGGCGCAGAACTATATCGAGCTAGCGGTAGCCGCTGGGGTAGATGCCTACATAACGGGAGAGGTATCGGAGCCGACAGTACATATTGCGAGAGAGTCAGGGATACACTTCTTTTCCGCGGGACATCATGCAACCGAACGCTATGGAGTTCAGGCTTTAGGGCAATACCTTGCCGAAAAGTTTGGTCTGGACCATCAGTTTATAGATATCGATAATCCGGTGTGATGCAGAATCTATAGTGCTTAGATGACCTTTTCGTCCCGCATAAGCTTGAGCACCTTCTCGAGGCATTCATCTACGGACAGCTGCGCGGTATCCAGCTCAAGGTTCACGACTTCCGGAGCGCTATAGGGGAAGGATAGTCCCGGAATGTCAGACGATTCGGTCCCCTCCGCCGCCGCGTACAATCCGCTGGGGTCTCTTTGTATGCAGGCTTCGATAGGCGGGTTTAAGTAGATAATGTAGCAGTTGTCTTTACCTATAACCCTAATCGCATGCTCCCTGGAGTCGGTGTTCGGTGCCACGAAGGATGCGACGCAAATCACGCCGGAATCATTTAGGAATCTCGCGATATGCGCACTGCGCCGTAAGTTTTCCGCGCGGCCCTCGGCGTCGTGGGGTAGGTCCTTGCTGATACCGAGTCGCATGGTCTTGCCATCGAGCACGGTGCTTACTCTTCCCCGATCGAACAGCCTTCTTTCCAAACCGTGGGCGAGGGTAGACTTACCCGATCCAGAGACACCAACGAACATAATGGTCGCAGGCTTTTGGCCGTAGCGTGCGGCGCGCTCTTCCTTCGTCACTATCATGTTTCTGGTTTCGCTGCGCTTCGTGAGTGGCTGCTGCACACAGTCGATCATGCCGGCGCCGACGGTTACATTGCTCAGGCGGTCAATAATGATAAAGCTGCCAGTCGCGCGATTGTTCTTATAGCTGTCGAAGCAGACAGTCTCGTCGAGATTGATCTCCGTCAAGCCGATCTCGTTCAATTCGAGGCCAGGGGCGGGCAGTTTCTCTAGCGTATTTATATCGATGCGATTGTGAACTGTGTTGAGCCGGCCGCTGACTGTCTTGGTTCCCAGTTTAAAATCGAAGGCATTTCCAGGGAGTAGCGGAGACTCTGCCATCCATACGATGGTTGCATCGAAGGTTGCATCACTCGTTGGGACATTCTCAGGATGCACGAGTATGTCGCCGCGACTGACATCTATCTCGTCTTCAAGCGTAAGAGTGACAGCCATCTCGGCGTGAGCAAGCTCTAGTTCTTCGTCGTAAGTGACGATCGATTTGATGCGGCTTGTTTTGTTCGACGGGAGTACGAGCACTTCGTCACCTTTGCGGATCACCCCCGAGGCGACAGTCCCGCAAAATCCTCTGAAGTTCAAATTGGGACGGTTGACGTACTGCACCGGAAAACGGAAGTCAGAGAAGTTCTTGTCGCCCGCTATTTCGACGCTCTCCAGCAGCGCCATAAGCGGACCGCCTTCATACCAAGGCATGTGATCGCTAGGGTGCACCACATTGTCGCCGGTCAGTGCGGAGATGGGCATGAAGTGAAAGTTTGCCGGGTCTAGATTCTCGCTAAACTTTAGATAATCGGATCGTATCTCATTGAACACGTGTTCACTGAAATCGACGAGGTCCATCTTATTGATGGCGACGATGATATGTTTTATGCCGAGTAGCGAGGCGATGAAACTGTGTCTGCGAGTTTGTACCTGAACTCCATGGCGCGCATCTATCAGGATGATGGCGAGATCGCAGGTTGATGCGCCGGTGGCCATATTCCGCGTGTATTGTTCGTGGCCAGGCGTGTCGGCGATGATGAATTTTCTCTTTGCGGTGGAGAAGTAGCGATAGGCTACATCTATGGTAATGCCCTGTTCGCGCTCCGCCTGCAGTCCATCGACCAGCAATGCAAGGTCTATCTTCCCGCCTGTGGTGCCCGACTTGACGCTATCGGCTTCGATCGCGGCGAGTTGGTCTTCATAGATCATCTTCGAGTCATGGAGTAGCCTGCCTATTAGTGTGCTCTTGCCATCATCGACACTTCCACAGGTAAGTAAGCGCAGTAGTTCCTTACGCTCGTGCTGGGCTAGGTAGGCGCTAATATCGGTGCTGATTAAGTCGGATTGGTGTGACATCTTTGTCTAAGTCTCGTTCGGCGTAATTGCTGATTGGCTGCTCTGCTTGGTGGAAAGGGTGTGGCTAGAAATAGCCCTTTCGCTTCTTTTCTTCCATGGAGCCGCTCTTGTCGGAATCGATCAGTCGCCCCTGTCTTTCGGAGCTTGTGGCCAATAGCATCTCCTGAATGATTTCTGGCAGCGTTGTGGCTGTAGAGTCGACAGCGCCCGATAGCGGGTAGCAGCCAAGCGTACGAAAGCGCACGGTCTTGATCTCGATTTTCTGACCTTCCTCGATAGGCATACGATCGTCGTCGACCAGGATGTCGACGCCATCTATATTGACAACTGGTCTAGGCTTGGCGAAGTACAGAGGTACGATATCGATGTTGTTCAGGTAGATGTATTGCCAGATATCTAGCTCGGTCCAGTTGGAGAGCGGGAAGACTCGGATGCTCTCGCCCTTGTTTATCTTGCCATTGTAGATGTTCCAGAGTTCGGGCCTCTGATTCTTTGGATCCCAGACATGATTCTTGTCACGGAATGAGAACACTCTTTCCTTCGCGCGGGATTTCTCCTCGTCACGCCTGGCGCCACCGAACGCGGCATCGAATTTGTATTTGTTCAGTGCCTGCTTGAGAGCCTGCGTCTTCATGATGTCGGTGTGCTTTTCACTACCGTGTGTGAAGGGACCTACGCCCGCGGCTACGCCTTCCTGATTGGTGTGTACAATCAGGTCCACTCCAAGCTTCTCAACCTGTTGGTCGCGGAAGGCAATCATTTCCTTAAATTTCCACGTCGTATCGACGTGCATTAAAGGAAAGGGGAGCTTCCCAGGGTAGAAGGCTTTTAGCGCCAGATGCAACATGACGGCGGAATCCTTGCCCACAGAATAGAGCATGACCGGCTTGTCGAACTCGGCAGCCACCTCGCGCATGATATGAATGCTCTCGGCTTCGAGTTGCTTGAGGTGGGTGAGGTTATATTCGGACATAGGATTTGAATTCATGGTGAGCCAGACGCGTGTTTCGTATCGAGAGTCTCGATGTTCTAATTGGGTTGGGGTAGGGCTTTCGAATTAGTGTTTTGGAGTATTTGGCGCTTCTTCATCGTTGTGGGAGATTGATTTGCTGATGCCAAACTCTTCGGACAGCGCGCCTTTCTGACTGGGGTTCTGTTTTGCCGCATAGTCTTTAGGTGGATTCAGCCCGCTAGCAGGTTCCGTGTTCTCGTTGCTATCGAACACCGCATCTGACCCTGCCGGAAGTAATTTACTCGCCACCTCATTGCTGCACAGATCCTGCGCTCCGCTCGCAAGATGCTGGTACACCTCACGGTAACTCTCGGTCATATGCTGCACCAGATCTGCGGTCATGCTGAAATGGTCACTCACGTTGTCTCGATAGGTGAGATGGTTATCCTTTAGATCGCGGATCTGATGCTCAAGCTCTTGGACACGCGAAGCGCTGCTATTCAGACGGCTAGAGAAAACTACCCCGATGACTACTCCTACTATCAGACACGCTATGCCGGTTAACCAAATCATTTACCAATTCGCCTCTTAAAAACTACTCGATGATTATTTGTCGGTTAGGCGCTCAGCCGCTGTAGCGATTGCGGGCCCAACGCGATTGCCGAGTATACCCCAGTTCAAAGACAATTTTTAGCACTGTTGTGGCTCGTCTGCCACAAACAGAAATTGGTCCTCGGACAGCGGCGGCCTCGCAGAATAGAGGTTGCCATTCTGCCTTAGAGTCTGGAAACTGGGCGCTTTTTTACCCGATAGACTTAGTCGACCCAGAGCAGCGACACCAGAATGAAGAATACGGGACCATTGCAGCGCTATCAATTCGATCTAGAGAGCGGCGCCATATCTGCCGATGAGGCGCAGCTTGCTCTCGTGGGCAGGCTGCAGAGTCTATTTGAGCAAATTCTACAGGCTAATCCAGAAAAGCAGAGTCAGCTAGCTTGGCTAAAGCAGAGGCTATTCCCCGGCGGGCAAATCGCCGAAGGGCCAAGGGGACTCTATATTTGGGGCGGTGTGGGCCGCGGCAAGACCTATCTGATGGACTTATTCTTCGACAGTCTGCCGGGAGAATCGAAGATGCGAACGCATTTTCATCGCTTCATGCAGAGAGTACATCGTGACCTAGTGTCGCTGCAGGGGCAAAAGAACCCGTTGGAGCAGGTTGCCGAACGCATCGCGAGTGAGTCTCGCATCCTGTGCTTCGATGAGTTCTTCGTGCGCGATATAGGTGATGCGATGATTCTAGCGGGTTTGCTCGAGGCGCTCTTCAAGCGCCGCGTTATTCTGGTAGCGACATCAAACATCGAGCCAGATCGCCTGTACGAGGATGGCCTGCAGCGCCAGCGTTTCCTGCCAGCAATCTCGCTGCTGAAGGAACACACCGAGACAATCGAAATTAAGAGCGGCGTAGACTACCGATTGCGCAGCCTGACCCAGGCCACGCTATATCACTGTCCTATTACGGAAGCGACAGCGGCTACCCTGATGGCTTTTTTCTATAAACTGACACCGGATCGCTCTCAGGTGCATAAGGGGGCGGAGATAGAGATTCTGGAACGCCGTATCGGCACACTCTATTGCAGCAAGGATGTTGTATGGTTCGACTTCGAGCAGATCTGTGAAGGCGCGCGCAGTGCTTTCGACTATGTGGAGCTTGCGAAGATCTATCACGCTGTTGTGCTCTCCGGCGTCCCGCAGATGCGCGAAGAGACTAGCGATAGTGCGCGGCGCTTCATCAGTCTGGTAGATGAACTGTATGACAGGCGCGTGAAACTGGTCATTGCGGCCGAAGTGCCTATCGCTGCGCTGTATACGGGTGAGAAGCTGCGCTTCGAGTTCGAGCGCACCGAGTCCAGGCTGATCGAGATGCAGTCAGAGGAGTATCTGGCGGATCAGCATTTAGCTTAGGGGCTCCTGGTAAGCTGAGAAACGGCGCCTTCAGATGGACAAGTAATGCGTTCGAAACGGCTTGCCGGGGAACCCCGGCGCAGCCCACGAAAAATCTACATTTGCCGCCTAAATTCGCTTGAATAATGGATATCCCTCCGGTAGTATTCGCGCTCCTTAAAGCAAAGCCTGATGGCAGAACAATGAAGACTTATAGCGCAAAAACCCATGAAGTAGACCAGAAATGGCTGCTTGTCGATGCCGAAGGCCAGACTCTAGGCCGCATGGCGACTGAGATCGCGACTCGCCTTCGCGGAAAACACAAGCCTGAATACACAGCTCACGTGGATACTGGCGATTTCGTCGTAGTTATCAATGCAGAAAAGGTTAGGGTAACCGGCAACAAGGCGAAGGGTAAGATTTATCACTCTCATTCTGGCTTTCCGGGCGGTTTGACATCGATGTCTTTCGAGAAATTGATCGATAAAGCCCCAGAACGCATCATTCAATTGGCCGTTAAGGGCATGCTCCCCAAGAGTTCTTTAGGTCGAGCAATGTTCAAGAAACTCAAAGTCTACGCTGGCACTGAGCACCCACACGGCGCGCAGCAACCACAGACACTACAACTTTAAAGAGGTTCGCCTAATCCATGTCTAGCACTCAATATTACGGTACTGGCCGACGCAAGACCTCTACAGCGAGAGTCTTCCTAACCAGCGGCAGCGGTGCGATTACCGTAAACAGCCGTCCTCTAGATGGCTATTTCGGGCGTGAAGTAGCCCGCATGATCGTCAAGCAGCCACTAGAATTGGTTGAGATGATAGAGAAATTCGATGTTAAGGTCACCGTCCGTGGTGGTGGCAGCTTCGGTCAGGCCGGCGCTATCCGACATGGCATTACACGTGCCCTGATGCAGTACGACGAAGAGCTTAAGCCGACTCTGCGCAAAGCAGGATTCGTAACACGCGATGCGCGTGAAGTTGAACGGAAGAAGGTCGGTCTGCGCAAGGCTAGAAAGAAGCCACAGTTTTCCAAGCGTTAAGATTAGAGATTCAAAAAACGCCGATTTCGAGTTCGAAGTCGGCGTTTTTTTTTGGATTCTCGAAAATATTTTTTCTGCTATATATCAAGGGTATAGCCTAGCTCTGGGCAGTAGGCGCACTTGCTAAAAAGTGCAAAATTGACTAACATTCACGCGCTTTGCCGACCCGCCATGGTGGCATTGCTCAAACTCGCGATAATTGAGTCGCACAGCCCTCATCTGCAGGGATATTTCAATTGATAAGATTGTTCTCAAGGAGAATTTTACGGTGACTGACGACAGTACAAACGCTGGCCGTAGACGGTTTTTAGTGGGCTCAACTTCGGTTGTAGGTGCCGCCGGAGTAGTTGGGGCTGCTGTCCCTTTTGTCGGATCTTGGAGTCCGAGTGCCAAAGCAAGGGCAGCTGGCGCGCCCGTTAGAATCGACATCAGTCGCCTACAGGAAGGCGAGATGCTTGGTCCAATTCCTGCCTGGCGTGGCCGACCCATATTCGTCATCAAAAGATCTGAAGAATTGTTGAGCGCCCTGAATGAGGATCCCGATCGGCTAACCGATCCAGATTCGCAGGAGCCAGAGCAGCCTGAATATGCTCAGAATGAATACCGTTCGCGCACTCCCGATGTCATGGTATTGGTAGGTCTCTGTCCACACTTGTTCTGCTCTCCTACTCCTCATATCGAACTCAAGCCAGAGCCCTTCGATTCTCAGTGGCGCGGCGGTTTCTTTTGTCCTTGCCACGGCTCGCGTTTCGATCTGGCAGGACGTGTATATAGCGGTTCGCCTTCTTCTAGAAACATGGAAGTACCACCTTACTCCTTCGAGGGTGACAATGTCCTCGTGATTGGTGTTGACGAGGAGAATGCGTAATGACTGATACAGCTAACAATGCAAATAATTCCGTTAAGCCGGGAAGACTGATGGCAGCGATGATCGGTCTCGTTGAATGGACCGATGCGAGATTGCCGATCGTGCGTACTTGGAAGACTCACATGAGTGAGTACTACGCGCCTAAGAATTTTAATTTCTGGTATTTCTTTGGCGTGCTTTCGCTGGTCGTGCTCGTCATGCAACTGTTGACAGGCATATGGTTGACTATGAATTACACGCCGAGTGCCGAAGCGGCATTCGCCTCAGTCGAGTACATCATGCGTGACGTGGAATGGGGGTGGCTGCTACGTTACCTGCACTCAACCGGCGCATCTGCATTCTTCGTGGTGGTCTATGTGCATATGTTTAGGGGGCTAATGTATGGCTCTTACCAGAAGCCCAGAGAACTAATCTGGGTGTTCGGCATGGCTATCTATTTGGTGCTTATGATGGAAGGCTTCATGGGCTACGTATTGCCTTGGGGTCAGCTGTCATATTGGGGTGCAAACGTTATCGTATCCTTAGCAGGTGCCATTCCTGTTATCGGCGATGACTTATTGGTATGGGTGCGAGGTGACTATCTTATCTCTGGCGCCACGCTGAACAGATTCTTTGCCTTACACGTCGTCGCACTTCCGATCGTTTTGATAGCCTTAGTTGTGCTGCACTTGCTTGCGCTTCATGAAGTGGGCTCGAACAATCCTGACGGTATCGAGATCAAGAAGAACAAAGGGCCCGATGGCATTCCTCTGGATGGCGTTCCATTCCACCCTTACTACACCATGTACCATGATTTGGCGGGTGTCGTGTTATTCCTGTTTGTGTTCTGCGCAATCGTCTTTTTTGCACCGGAGATGGGGGGTTACTTCCTAGAACTATCTAACTTCCAGGAAGCGAATTCGCTTAAGACGCCTGAGCACGTGCCGCCAGTTTGGTACTTCACGCCGTTCTATTCCATGTTACGTGCAGTGACTTATCCCTTGTTGGGAATCGACGCGAAGTTCTGGGGCATGTTAGTCATGTTCGGTGCTATCGCGATTCTCTTCGTGCTGCCTTGGCTGGATAAGAGTCCCGTTAAGTCCATGCGCTATAAGGGCACCTACAGCCGAGTTGCGCTTCTGCTTTTCGTCGTATCATTTCTGGTGCTGGGCGTGCTTGGGACTCAGACTGTGAGCCCTGCAAAGACATTGATGGCCCAATTTATGACGCTAGTTTACTTCGCGTTCTTCTTCGCTATGCCTTGGTATACGCGTATGGAAAAGACAGCAACGCCTCCTGAGCGAGTCACGGGTCGCTTCATCTCGATCCCGCAGCTTATAGGCAGCATATTATTGCTGATCTTCCTTGTGCTAGGGTCACTGATGCTGACCTCCGGCTCGGCGGAAGCTGCTGAGGCGAACTATGATCTTGAGCATGTAGAGACTGATTTCGATGATAAGGGTTCACTGCAGCGTGGTTTCAAGACCTACATGAATTACTGTGTAACTTGTCATGAGCTTGGCTATCAGCGCTATGCGCGAACTGCCGCGGATCTTGAGATACCCGAAGATGTTGTGTTGGAGAACCTTATATTCGATGGCTCGTTGATCGGCGATCTGATCGTTAATGCCATGGAGAACGAAGACTCACAGGTTTGGTTCGGAGCTGCGCCTCCGGATCTGACACTAATCGGCCGAGTGCGGCATCCAGATTGGTTGTATACCTATCTGAAGAGTTTCTATGCTGATGAGACTCGTGCCTTTGGTGCCAATAATAAAATTTTCCCGAACGTTGCCATGCCGAACGTGTTGCATGAGCTACAAGGTGATGTAGTGTGTGATGCGCATGGCGATCCAGATCCATCGCATTGTACGTTGGAGCACGCAGAGGGTACCGGCGCACTGACTCCTGCGGAATTTGACGAGACCGTGGCAGATCTGGTGAACTTTCTCTACTACGTGGGCGAACCTATTCGATCCAGACGTCAGGAGATCGGTATTTGGGTTTTAGTATTTCTGGGAATTCTCTATGTCCTAACAGCTTTGTTAGGAAGAGAGTTTAGTAAGGACTACCATTAATAAGTGTTTTTCTCGAGGAGCCGCATCCTAGCGGCTTCTATGTAGTCGGCAAGAATACTAAAAAACAATAGATTGATATAAAGGATTTATATGGGCGTAGTAGCAAAAAGATCTTCGATGACATTTTATTCCGACGGCAAGAGTCACTACAGTCATCGGGTTAGAATCGTTTTAGCGGAGAAGGGTGTGACTGTCGAGACTATCGATGTTGACCCTGATAGCAAGCCTGAGGATCTGGCTTCCCTAAACCCCTACAATACATTGCCAACACTCGTAGATAGAGACTTGGTTCTGTACGAAGCCGATATCATGATGGAATATCTTGATGAGCGTTTTCCCCACCCCCCATTGTTTCCCGTCTATCCTGTAGCGCGTGCCGAGAGCCGACTCTGGATCTATCGAATCAAGCAGGACTGGTGTGGCAAGGTCGATGCGCTCATGGCTAGCAAGGGCACTCCCGCGCAGCTAGAAAAGGCGCGTAAAGAGTTGCGGGAAAGTTTGCTTTCTATCGCTCCAATCTTTGGTGAGAAGCCCTTCTTTATGAGTGATGAGTTTACTATCGTGGATTGCTGCGTCGCACCTATCCTTTGGCGTCTTCCTATCATGGGCATAGACCTGCCCAAAAATAAGACTACTAAGCCGCTTTTAGAATACCGAGAGCGCCTGTTCGAGAGAGATTCAGTCTTGGCAAGCTTTTCCGAGCAAGAAAAAGAAATGGTCTGAGCTTCACCCAAGCGAGGAATTCACCATGACCATGAGTTCGAGCAGGCCGCATATAGTTAGGGCGCTCTACGACTGGATCATAGAGAACGACTGCACACCCTATATTCTTGTGAATGCCTTCAGTGACAATGTCGAGGTGCCGCAGGAACACGTCAAGGATGGCCAGATCATCCTTAATATCTCCCCCTCAGCTGTGCAGAGTTTATTTATTCGCAGTGACGCCATCGATTTTGATGGCCGCTTTGCAGGTATTCCCAAGCGCGTCTACGTTCCCATCGAGGCGGTAATGGGAATCTACGCGAAAGAGAACGGCCAGGGGATGATTTTCGATCCTGACGCAAACTTACCGAAACCGCCGAATCCAACTGGCACCGATGATCAGACTGCTAGAAAAAGCGCGGATTCCAAGTCCTCGAGTCAGGGCAAGAAGCCTGCGCTTAGAGTGGTTAAGTAAAGTAATTCTTTAGTTTAGATACTCGAACACCTTGACGACTTTCTTAACTCCGGCAACGTTTCGAGTCAGTTGGGCCGCGGTTTCACCACTGGATTGGTCGATTATACCCATAAGATACACCGCTCCGTTCTCGGCAATGACGTTTATTTGTCCCGAGGGCACGCTCTTATTCGCGAGTAGTTGAGTTCGTACTTTCGTTGCAACCCAGGTATCGTTGCTGCGTGAGAGCAGGCTGGTCTTGCCTGATACTTCCAGTTCGTTGTGAATGCGTTTGATCTTAGTGCTCGCCTGGCTAGCGATCTCGCTTGCCTTGTTCTTGAGCGCGTCAGTGGGAACTTGGCCTATCAATAACACCACACCGTTGTAGCTGATCACATTGAAGTTCGCCTTTCTAAATGCTGGCTCCTGTGACTTCATGTTCACGATAACCTTCGTCTCGATCGCCTGATCTTCGACGCGGGCACCCGTGGTTCTCTCCGTTGGATCTTCGGAGATACCCTGCTCACCTGTAGTTTTAACTAGGATCGACGTGCAGGAAGTTGAGAGTAGTAGCAGGCCTACTAGTAAAAGCTGTTTTAGAGACGTCAGTTTCATGATTCGTCACCTCCAAATAATTGAGTATCAATAAAATCGCACAGGCAGTGTATAACCACCAGATGCACTTCTTGTATTCGCGCCGTTCGGCTCGATGGCACACGTATTTCAATGTCTTGCTCGCCTAGAAGGCTAGCCATCTTGCCGCCGTCATTGCCGCTCAGCACCACGGTGAGCATTTCCCGTTCCTGTGCAGCCTTCATAGCAGCTGCTACATTCGCCGAGTTGCCGCTCGTTGAAATCGCGAGCAGGATGTCGCCGGGTTGTCCGAGTGCGCTTACCTGTTTCGAGAAAATCTCCTCGTAGCTGTAGTCATTCGCTATAGCGGTGAGAGTTGAAGTGTCAGTAGTGAGCGCCATAGCTGGCAAGCCCGGCCGTTCTTTCTCAAAGCGGTTCAGTAGCTCCGCGGAGAAGTGTTGGGCGTCACCAGCTGAACCACCGTTTCCGCAGCTCAGGATCTTGCCGTTTTGCAGCAGGCTATTCACCATTGCCTCTCCGGCTCTATGAATAGGCTCTATCAATACGTCATGGGCCTGCTGCTTGACGGCAATGCTATCTTGAAAATGCTGGCCGATTCGTTCTGCTAATTCCATCTAAATGACTACCCTATGGCTCGCTTCGAGAAATTTAAAGTATTCTTCTATATCGGCCGTTCGCCCCTCAAGTTTTACCGTTTGGAAGACGTTTATTCCGCTTATTCTGAATAGGACTGGAAATAGCCGCTGAAAGTTTCAATAGAATGCGTTTTTTATCCAGTCAAAGTCGAGCTCGCTAGCTCTGCCGGCATCTTTAGAGGAGTGACTTAGGCCTATAACATCGAAGCGACAACTGTGGTTCGCTAGCCTCGAGTGAGACTGTAGATAGTGTGCCGCTGTCAGCCGAATTTTCTTCTGTTTTGCAGGAGTCACAGAGCTCAGGGCGCCGCCATATCTATTGTCTTGGCGAAAGCGAACCTCAACGAAAACTACTGTATTGGCATCGCTCATGATCAAGTCGATCTCACCAAAGCGGCTGCGGTAGTTGCTCGCGAGGAGTCTGAGGCCTTGAGCGCGTAGAAAGTGCGCCGCCTTCGCCTCTTGGGCGATTCCGAAGCTACGGCTGTTAATAAACTCACCAAAATGCATCTTTCCAATCCTTTGGGATGCAGTCTGCCGCGGCTGGGCTTAGTCCGAGGCTATTCCAGTATCGGCTTCCAATGTGGCAGTTCCATCGATAAATCTGGCTACCTCGAGCCGACGATGAATGCGACCCTGCTCATCCATACTGAGTATGCCTGTAGCGCCGCGCAGGGAGGATATGTCTTTTTCGCTGAATTGCGTCAGGCGCGAGTAGAGGCGAAAGCTATCTATGCCCATTGCGCGGAAGCGCTGCACGGGGCCCTGAGCGGGGCGTAGGCTGGCGCTTGTATTGAGTTTTAGGGGGTCGTAGTTACTTAATACCCAAGGTGCGTCCGTGAATACGATGCCGTTCAGATCCTGATTTGCGCTCTGATTATTGAGGCCATCGTAAATAGAGGGCAGGGCATAGACCGGTATATCGCCCGCAAAGTAGAAGGCAAGAGTCGGCTTCAGTTGCCGACCTTCTCTGGGGTTTGCGATGAGGAAGATGAAGTCGATGTCTCCGCGGCGCCGTGGAGTGAATTCGACGCTGCTCCTAGGCAGCAGCTGGACGATTCTATCTCTGCGCCGCTCACTTGAGTCGATCGCCATCAGTCGCTTGATAACGTCCGCGTAGTCAGTTGCACCCCCAAAAGTTGACGCAGAGACTACATTGCCTCCTCTGCTCCTCCAAATATTCGCGAAAGCCTGCTGCAGCCGCTCATAGTCGGCGGAAGCCGGTGTAATGATGGCTGCATTCCTGTGACCCGCCTGCCAGGCTAAACTTACCGCCTGTTCTATTTCGTCTTCAGGCGCAAGCCCGAACTGCGTAAAGTTGGTAGATAGGCTGCCGCCGTCATCGGCATAGTTGAGGGCTAGCGTAGGGACCGGTAGCTCGTCGAGTCGTTGCAACTGATTCACTAGCTGCTTGTAGAGAGGGCCGATAATCAGATCTGCGCCACCTGCCACTGCCGCATCGTAGATCGGGTAGATAGAGGTTTGATTGCTGCTGTCAAAAACAGAAATTTTGGGAACGTCACGAGAGACTTCTAGTGCGGCATAGTATGCACTCAAAAAGCCCTCCTGAATTGCCCTGCCGGCAGTGTCCTGTAACGGTAGGATGAGAGCGATGTGTTGTGGACGTCGCTCCCAAGTTTGGGCCAGTTTTGTCAGTTGCCTAGGGAGCTGCCGAGCTGCTGGATGTTGGCTCCAAATTCTTTGCCACTGCGAGATGGCATCAAGTTGTGAGCGTATGCTGTATTGCTCGGCCGTGACGACGCGGGCGAGCTCGACCCAGCCGCGCGATTGGTAGCTATCTGCCGTATTCGCAAAGTTATCCAGTTGGGCCGGAGAGAATCGGTTTATGGCATCCCAGATTTCATCGTGGACATTGGACGTCGCATTCGAGGCATCTTCCGCGTCTGTGAGCTGCAGATAGGCCGCTAGCGCCAATTCGTGTTGATCATTATCCTGATAGGCCTGGCCCAGCGTTAGAAGATACTGCCGCATTAAATCGGGACGCCGCTCAAGGCTAAGGTCGGCGGTTTCTTCGAGGATGTCGATCGCCTGTTCCGCCTGTTCATTTTCAAGTGCGAGCTCGGCTTCTAGCAGTAGAGCGCGAATTTGAACGGGCTCTGGATAGTCATCCAGGTCTTCAAGTAGAGACAACTGTCGCTGTGCGCGACCGAGCAGGCCGTCGTCGATAAGCGCTTCAAGGGCGAGTAATCGTAGTTCGGTCGATTGGAGGCCGTCCGCATCGTTAGCGGCTTGCACTAATTCATCGATACTGGCATCTCGCAGATCGATTACTGGCGCGGATTGATCTTCGCTGGTGGTAGAGGAGGCGCATGCCTGTAATACAGCCAGTAGCAGTGTCAGAAGCAGTCGAGTATTCCGGGTGCTGGCTAATTTCATCTTTGTGTCGGGGGTTTTGTCTGCTAAGTTGTGCGCTTGTTTTTAAAGACTAATACAGTTCACTAGGGACAGCAATTTATTCGCTCTTCTAGTTTTCTCTAGAAGCGAGGCGGAGAGATAGCTTGATTGAGAACCTTGCAGCATGACGAGTATCGGTACGCTCTATATCGTTGCCACGCCTATCGGTAATTTGGATGATATTTCCAAGCGCGCGATCGATATACTCAATGCAGTTGATCTAATTGCCGCAGAGGATACGCGGCATAGTCAAAAACTGTTGCAGAGTATACAGGTAACTACGCCCGTAGTTTCCCATCATGATTTCTCCGCAGACAGCGCCATAGATCGTATCCTCACTAAGCTTGAGTCAGGCAGCTCTGTAGCCTTGATTTCGGACGCGGGTACGCCTCTGATTTCCGACCCGGGTTACAAATTGGTACGCCTAGCCCGCGAGAAAAACTTTGCCGTAATCCCTATCCCCGGCGCAAGTGCGTTGCTGTCCGCGCTGAGCGTCTCCGGGCTCGCAACAGATAGATTCACCTTCGAGGGATTTCTTCCGAGTAAGGCGGCTGCCAGGCAGAAAAGACTTGCTGCCTTGGCGGGAGAACAACGCACCATGGTGTTTTACGAGTCCACTCACAGAATAATGGAGAGTGTTGTCGACATGCGCGAGGCCTTCGAAGAGCAGCGCTTGCTATTCATAGGCAGGGAATTAACGAAGCGCTTCGAGTCGCATTTTCTCGGCACGGCGGCTGCATGCATAGATTGGTTAAGCAGCGATTCGAATCAACAAAAGGGTGAATTCGTCGTCATCGTGGAAGGGAGTGAGGCGCAGCTCGAGGAAGAACGCCGACATGAGCAGGCAATGGAAATAGTGCGGTTGCTAAAGCCAGAAGTATCGATGAAGAAGGCCGTGGGCCTGGCGAGCAAGATTAGCGGTGCGCGCAAGAATCTCTTGTATGAGGCAGCACTTCGGGAGTTTGCCGAGCCTGAAGGCTAGCGTGTTAGCGATTATAAGTTGTATCCAATTCGTTTCTCCTTTAGTCTTCGCCCCGAGTCAGCCGGGCAATTGCTGTCTTTAGCTCTTCGTTTGTCGACTATCGATTTATGAGGAAATCGACAGAGGAAAGTCCGGGCTCCATAGAGCAGGGTGCCAGGTAACGCCTGGGGGGTGTGAACCCACGGCTAGTGCAACAGAAAGTAAACCGCCACATAGCTTTAGGGTTATGAGGTAAGGGTGAAATGGTGCGGTAAGAGCGCACCGCACGGCTGGTAACAGTTCGTGGCAAGGTAAACCCCACTCGGAGCAAGGCCAAATAGGAATCCACCGATGCTGCTCGCATTGGATTCGGGTAGGCCGCTAGAGGCCTGTGGTGACACAGGCCGTAGATGAATAATTGTCCTCGACAGAACCCGGCTTATAGGCTGACTCGCTTTATTTTCCCCTTTTTAGAAGAAAATTCTAAAGTTTCTTAATAGTTTACTTTAACTAAGTTAGCTATTGGGTTGTATTCTCACAATTTCTGCATTCTCATTTCTTTCGTTTTAGCGACATTTCCCCGATTTTAGCGGCAAGATCTCTTACTTTATCCATAAATATCAGCCAAATAAGGCTTGCGCGTGCGCAATAGTGGGCCTATAGTGTTGCTTTGTGGCGAAAAGTGGAAAAATTTGTTGAATTGTGGGAATTGAAGGAATCAATCCCTACGCAAGTTCTTCCAATAATAATGGGGACAACACGTGTTTCGCGGCATAAATACTATCAATCTCGATGCAAAAGGTCGCATGGCTATGCCTGCGCGCTATCGTGAACAGCTGACGGATCATTGTGCCGGCCATCTGGTAGTTACTATCGACACAAACCATCGTTGTCTTTTGCTCTATCCGCTGTCCGAGTGGGAGCAAATTGAACGCCAGATCGAATCTCTCTCCAGTTTTGACCCAATGTCTCAGCGCGTCAAGCATCTGCTCATCGGCCATGCCAATGATCTGGAGCTAGACGGCAGCGGTCGCATCTTACTCCCACAAGAGCTACGTCAATATGCACAGCTAGAGAAGCATGTGTGTCTGATAGGCCAGGGCAAGAAGTTAGAGATCTGGAGTCAGGAGAACTGGAATCAGCAGCGCGATCAATGGCTAACGGAATCGACATCGGAAGGAGAGCTGCCGGAAAAACTGCGGTCCTTGGCGCTCTAGGTTGAAGCCATGACCGGCGAGTCGGCACATGAAACAGTCTTATTGCAGGAAGCTGTCGATGCGCTTTCGATTCGTGAAGACGGCAGTTATGTGGATGCGACATTCGGCAGAGGAGGGCACAGTCGTCTAATTCTTGAACGCCTAGGACCGAAAGGCAGGCTAATCGTTTTTGATAAAGATCCAGAGGCGATTCGAGTTGCAAACAAGATTAGAGAGGAAGATGGGCGAGTGCAGATCGCCCATGCGCCTTTTGGTGAGATAGAGGCGCAGTTGTTAGCCAATGGCGCGCAGGAAGGAGTTGACGGCATATTGTTTGATCTGGGTGTCTCGTCCCCACAGTTAGACAACGCGGCGAGAGGGTTTAGTTTTCTCCGCGATGGCCCGCTCGATATGCGAATGAACCCAGAAGTGGGGCAGAGCGCAGAAGAGTGGATCAACAGCGCCGAAGAGAAAGAGATTGCTGACGTGCTATACCAGTTCGGCGAAGAGCGACACTCCAGACGCATGGCGCGCAGAGTGATACTGGAGCGCGCAGAGAAGCGCATTGTCACCACGGGCGAGCTTGCAGAGATTATTAAGGAGGCGAATCCGGCCTGGGAGCGGGACAAGCACCCTGCCACTAGGGCGTTTCAGGGGATTCGAATTTTTATCAATGATGAGTTGGGCGAGCTTGAACGAGGACTAGAGCAGTCACTGAAAATGCTGAAGGTGGGAGGGAGATTAGCAGTCATCAGCTTTCACTCATTAGAGGACCGAATGGTCAAGAAATTTATGGCCGAGCAGGCGAAGGGAGATAATTTTCCAAGAGGCTTGCCGATATCACAGGAAATGCTGAACCCTAGATTGAAGCTGATAGGCAAGAAAATGAAGGCTAGTGCCCAAGAGGTTGGCCGGAATACGAGATCGAGAAGTGCGGTTATGCGAGTCGCAGAGAAAATTTCTTGAGCATTCATTTAGCAAGCGGTGAGATATGAGTCAAGGCAAGGTTAGGAAAACGAATCAGCGCGTGGCGACGACATTATCCGTCTTTCAATGGGCGGGTATTCGGAATCGTACAACATTGGTGTTATTTGCAGCTTTGGCGCTAGTGCTTGGTGCCGGCTTGTCAGTAGTTGCAACTACTCACGAAAACCGTTTCGCCTTCAATGAGCTTCAAGTCCTGCGAGATCAAGCAAATAGTTTGGAAGTGGAGTGGGGGCAATTATTGATTGAGCAGAGCACATTCGGTGTCGAAGGCCGTATCGAGCAGAAGGCATTCGACCAGCTGCAGATGGAAGTGCCTGATATTGCGAAGATAGTGATGGTGGATCATGAGCAACGGTAAGTTGGCATCCTTTTTCGAGCAGTGGCGATTGCATCTAGTGCTATTCGCCATGTTCTTGTGCGTGCTCGCTATTGGTTGGAAAGTAAGCGCGTTACATATCGTCGACCGCGACTTCCTGCAGAGTCAGGGCGACGCAAGAACTATCCGCACCGTACCACTCGTCGCGAATCGAGGATTAATTACCGATAGAAATGGCGAGCCATTAGCAGTTAGCTCTCCTGTTAAGTCGATATGGGTAAACCCTCAAGAGATTGCTAATCGTCCTGCCGATATCGAACATCTGGCTGCGGAGCTGGGCTTAGAAGTAGATTCATTGCGGACATCAATAGAGCGGAATGGTAGTCGAGAGTTTCTCTACATAAAGAGACGGCTAGCTCCCGCCGAGGCCGAGCGGATTCTGGCTCTAAATATCGACGGCGTTTATGGTCAGCAGGAATATCAACGATTCTATCCGCAGGGTGAAGTCGCCGCTCATCTGGTTGGTTTCAGCAACGTCGATGACGTTGGGCAGGAAGGGCTGGAGCTTACCTATGATGAATGGCTCAAGGGCGTGCCTGGCAGACGGCAGGTAATAAAGGACCGCCGTGGCCACATCATTGAGGAATTAAATACGATTCAGACAGCGCAGCCTGGCAAAAACCTTGAGCTGAGCATCGACTTCCGCTTACAAAATTTGGCCTATAAAGAGTTAAAGGAAGAGTTTGTTACGCGTCGCGCCAAGTCTGCCTCAATAGTAGTGTTGGATGTAGACACTGGCGAAGTCTTGGCCATGGCAAATCAACCTTCCTATAACCCCCATAACCGAGGCGGGTTAACTGATTTTAGCGCATTGCGAAATCGCGCCATTACCGACGTGTTCGAACCTGGCTCGCCTATTAAGGCATTCACCGTAACCGCTGCATTGGAGTCGGGGCTGTATAAGCCAGATACTGTGATCGAAACGAGTCCCGGTTGGATGATGGTTAATGGTAAAGAGGTTCAGGATATTTTGAATTACGGCACTCTGGACTTAACTCGAGTGATCACTAAATCTAGCAATATTGGCGCCACTAAAATTGCCTTCGAGATCGGCCCGGAGCCGATTCGGGATGTATTAGAGCGTGTGGGCATGGGTCAGGTGTCGGGAACAGGCTTTCCCGGCGAGCAGGGCGGCGTATTGCCAAATCACCGACGCTGGAGTCGCATTGAAACAGCAACATTCTCCTTCGGCTATGGGCTCTCGACTACCGCATTACAACTGGCGCAAGCCTATTCGGTGCTTGCCGACGATGGCATTCGAAAGCCTGTGTCTCTCTTGAAACTAGAT
The DNA here is from genome assembly GCA_964352295.1 of uncultured Pseudohongiella sp. Taxonomy (GTDB): domain Bacteria; phylum Pseudomonadota; class Gammaproteobacteria; order Pseudomonadales; family Pseudohongiellaceae; genus UBA9145. Next base: position 97,598 of record CAYGRR010000001.1, read on the forward strand.
GAGGCCAGTGTGCAGGCGTTGCCTAAAGAACAGGTTATCGATAAGACGATAAGCCAGCAGGTTCTCGCGATGCTAGAGACAGTTGTCGACCCGGCGCGTGGCGGTTCGGCACGTGATGCGAGGGTTCCGTTCTATAAGGTGGCGGGCAAGACAGGAACAGTGCACGTAGTAGGTGAATACGGTTACGAAGAAAATGTTCACAACTCGCTGTTCGTCGGACTTGCGCCCGCAAGTAATCCTAAGCTGGTCATCGTTGTTATCGTCTATGAGCCCAAAGGCGACGAGCACTATGGTGGTCAAGTTGCGGCGCCAGTATTTTCGAGAGTCGCCTCTGGTGCCATGAGAATCTTGAACATCGCGCCCGATGATTTACCGGACGATGCGTCTAGGGAGTTGAGCTCACTCTAAAATGAACACGGCGGAGAAACTGAATTCAAGTGGCGCCCTGCTAGGCCTGATACATGGTCTGGTGAGCTTGCCCGACCCATTGCCCTCCGCCGTAAACGTAGTTGCCACAGGTATCCAGCTGGATAGTCGTCTGTTGCAGAAGGGCGATCTTTTCCTCGCCTGTTTCGGCGACAATCACGATGCTCGGGAGTACATAGACAAGGCCATTGAAGCAGGCGTGGTTGCTGTGCTGGCAGAGTCAGGAGGCAAATGGCAGGGCATTCAGCTTGTTGGCGACGTTGCTGTTATTGCGATAGATAACCTGTCGGCGAAGCTCGGCGAGATCGCTGCCAGATTCTATTCCCATCCTAGTCGACGCCTGAGCGTTATAGGAATCACGGGCACTAATGGCAAGACGAGCTGCAGCCAATTCATTGCGCAGGCGCTTACAAATTTTGGATTTAGTTGCGGCACGATGGGCACCCTAGGCTATGGAATCTATGGCGAGTTGAAGGAAACTCAGCTAACTACGCCAGACGCCGTGTTCACACAGATGGCTTTGGCAGAGATGGCTAGCGACGGAATCGATCCTGTTGTCATGGAGGTTTCGTCTGTAGGCCTGCATCAGAAGCGCGTAACGGCTGTTAAGTTCGATACGGCAATTTTTACAAACCTCACGCGTGACCATCTCGATTATCACGAGAGCATGGAAGCCTACGGCAATAACAAGAAGAAGCTCTTTACTAGCGAGGGCTTGAGTCGAGCAATCGTAAACCTCGACGATCCCTATGCCTTGTCGATCATTAACGCCATAGCGCCAAGTGTTGATGTTTGCACTTATAGTCTCAAGAATTCAGCGGCTACGGTCTTTGCTGAGTCGCTCACTCTAACACGGCACGGATTCGAAACTCGAATAGTAACGCCGATTGGCGTAGGCGAAATACGGGGCGAACTATTCGGTAACTTCAATGTAAGCAATTTATTGGCGGTGATAGCTACGCTGATAAATTATCTTCCTAAAAAGAAGGCCATCGATATTGATCGGTTGTGTGAACTGGTTTCGGGACTTAGTCCGGTAGATGGCCGCATGGAAATTATCGGCGAGTCTAGGGAGATAACTGCAGTCGTTGACTACGCGCATACTCCCGATGGTTTGCGCAGCGCACTGAAGGGGCTGCGAGATCACTTTAGTGGAAATATTTGGTGCGTTTTCGGCTGTGGCGGCAATAGAGATAAAGGCAAGCGGCCCATCATGGGAGAGATTGCCGAAACCTTCGCCGACCGCCTGGTTATTGCAGACGATAACCCTAGGAACGAAAAGGGTGATGAGATTGTGCAGCATATTCTCAGTGGAATGACTAAGCCAGATAAGGCCATAGTAGAGCGAGATAGAGCGAAGGCGATTGCCTATGCAATCACGAATGCTGAGCCTGGCGATGTGGTTCTGATCGCCGGCAAGGGCCACGAAACCTATCAGGATGTGGGCGGCAATCGATTGATATTCAGCGATGCAAGCCAGGTTAGATTGGCATTGCAGGCTAGAGAAAAGAAGTAGGGAGTTGGCGCGTTGATTGGCAGCATGACATTGGCCTTATTGGCCCAAGAACTAGGTGGCGAATTGCTAGGTGGAAACGTGACATTTTCAAATGTTTCAACTGACACTCGTTCGCTCAAAGCGGGGGATCTTTTCCTTGCCCTGGTTGGAGAGCATTACGATGGTAACAAATTCATCGAAGCGGCGGCGCAGGCGGGAGCGAAATCCGCTGTTGTGTCGCGACGAGTCGAATCGTCGCTGCCGGTTGTGCAAGTCGCGGATACTCATGCGGCACTAGGCAGGCTCGCAAATATGAATAGGCGGCGGAGTAACGCGAAAGTGATTGCGCTAACCGGAAGTCAGGGAAAAACGACGGTAAAGGAAATGATTAGCGCCATCCTAAGCAATTCGGCTGAGTGTCTCGCTACCGTAGCCAATCTGAATAACACGATTGGAGTGCCCTTAACGCTTCTGCAGGTTGAGCGCAGGCATGACTATGCCGTTATCGAAATGGGTGCGAATGGCGCTGGAGAAATAGCGTTTAGTGTTGCCGCGGCCGAGCCCGATGTTGCGCTGATAACTAATGCCAGCCCGGCACATATAGAAGGCTTCGGTTCGTTGCAGGGTATAGCAAAGGCAAAGGGCGAGATCATCGATGGATTGAAGAGCGAGGGAGTCATGATTCTCAATGCTGATGACAAGTTCGTAGAGGATTGGACGAAACGCGCTGCGCAGAAAAGAACGGTTCGTTTTAGTTATGAGAACGCAGTAAAAGATGCTGAATATTATGCTTCGACAGTCGTTGAGAGAGGCGATGGTACAAGTGGGTTTACGTTACATACACCTAAGGGTGAGCAAGCTGTAAGCATTTGCTTTCTTGGCAGGCACAATGTCCTGAATGCTGTTGCGGCTTCGGCTGCCGCCATGGAGGCAGGCGCGAGCCTTGAAGATGTAGCGCAGGGTTTAGCTCAGTTGAAACCCGTGTCGGGGCGACTATCAAGGCTTGGGGGGATCAATGGTTGTCAGCTTATAGATGATAGCTATAACGCGAGTCCAAGTTCTTTTCGAGCTGCAATTGACGTGTTGGCGGGCCTTTCCAACCAGAGAATTCTGGTGATGGGCGACATGAAAGAACTAGGTGATGAGACTGATTTAGCGCACAGCGATGTTGGACGCTATGCATCAGAAGCTGGCCTCGAAGTGCTTTGGGCTACTGGAGAAAAATCTAAGCTAGCCATTGCTGCATTTTCCGGCGAGGGAAAGCATTTCGAAACTAAAGAAGAATTGATTATGGAACTGTCTGCTATGACAAACACCAATCTGACTGTTCTGATAAAGGGTTCTCGTGGCGCAAAGATGAATGAGGTTGTTTCCGCACTCATGATTGATGGAGAGACACAATGCTAGTTTGGCTATCTGACTATCTGATCCAATTTGACAATAGCTTTTCTGTCATTCAGTACATCACCGTGCGAGGAATTTTCAGCATTTTGACAGCGCTCGGTATATCTTTGCTGATCGGACCAACCATGATTCGTCGACTTAACTACCACCAGATCGGCCAGGTAGTGCGCGACGATGGTCCACAGTCTCACCTAAGCAAGGCGGGCACACCGACGATGGGAGGTGCGCTAATACTCGTAAGTATCGCTCTTAGTACATTGTTATGGTCAGACCTTTCCAATCACTATGTATGGGTAACCCTTTTGGTAACCATGCTCTACGGTGCGATCGGTTGGGTAGATGACTACCGCAAAGTGTTTAGACAGAATACAGCTGGACTTTCAGCGCGCTGGAAGCTTTTCTGGCAAACCACCATCGGTCTAGCGGCTGCTATTTCGCTCTACTACACGGCATTTAGTACGGTAGAGATCAGTTACATCGTCCCGTTCTTCAAAGACGTGTCGATCAATATCGGTATCCTCTACATTGTGTTCAGCTGTTTCATCATCGTGGGTTTCAGTAACGCGGTAAACCTAACCGACGGCTTGGACGGATTGGCAATACTGCCGACGGTGATGGTAGGCGGTGCTCTAGGTGTTATCGCCTATCTCGCAGGCCACGTTGAATTCTCTGCCTACCTGAATATCCCTTATGTTGTAGGCTCTGGCGAAGTCGTAATCTTCGCGGGCGCGCTATTGGGTTCCGGCTTGGGCTTCTTATGGTTCAACACCTACCCCGCCCAAATATTCATGGGAGATGTTGGTGCTCTTGCCCTCGGTGCCGCCCTTGCTGTCATGGCGATCATTTCGCGACACGAGATCGTACTATTTATCATGGGCGGAATATTCGTTGCAGAGACAGCTTCCGTAATAATTCAGGTGGCGTCATTCAAGATGACCGGCAAGCGTATTTTTCGCATGGCGCCGCTGCATCACCATTTCGAGTTGAAGGGCTGGCCAGAGCCCAGAGTTATTGTTCGCTTCTGGATTATCACCGTTATGTTAGTGCTGTTCGGATTAGCCACTCTGAAGCTGCGTTAGCGCGCAGCAGGGTGAACTGGAATTGAAATAGATGGCGACTGTGCAAGATGACCGTCTTACCGTGATTGTTGGGCTTGGAGGCACTGGCCTCTCCTGTGTGAAATATTTCACCTCAATCGGTGAAACGGTAAAGGTTGTAGACAGTCGAGAGAAGCCACCGGGGCTTCGGGCTCTGCGAGAGCAGTACCCTGATGTGGTATGCGAGCTAGGAGATTTTAGGCCAGAGACGTTTCTGGCTGCGAAGCAACTAGTAGTAAGCCCGGGCATAAGTATTCGTAGTCCTGAGATTGAGGCTGCGAAGAAGGCGGGCGTACCGATTACTGGCGACATTGATATTTTCTCGAAGAATGTCGCGGCCCCGATAATTGCTGTTACCGGTTCCAACGGAAAGAGCACCGTAGTGGCATTGTTGGCGGCTATTCTAAGGAAGGCGGGGAAGAGTTTTGGACTCGGTGGCAATCTCGACGGCGAGAGCTTCAAGCCGGCGCTCGATCTGCTATCGGAAGAGAAGAAGGATCTGTACTTGCTAGAGTTGTCCAGTTTCCAGCTAGAGACAACGAAGAGCCTCGGGGCTGAAGTAGCGACGATCCTGAATCTGAGTGCTGATCATATGGATCGCTACGATGGCATTGATGATTACCATAAGGCGAAGCAAAGGATTTTTACAAATTGTAAGCAAGTGGTCGTAAACGGCGATGATGAAAAGAGCTGCCCGCCAGAAGAAAATACCGCCACGGTCTGGCGCTTCGGCTTCGGGCTTCCAGGCATGAATAGTTTGGGGCTGCTCGAGGAAGGCGGTGATAAATACCTCGCTTACCAGTTTGAAAAGATCGTCTCAGTAAGCGAGTTAAAAGTGTTTGGCCAGCACAATGTCTCCAACGTGCTTGCGGCGGCGGCATTAGCGATGGCAGTGGACATCGACCCGGATGCTATCAAGGCTGCGATAACAGAATTCTCGGGACTTCCACATAGGTGTCAGTGGGTGGCTAGCATAGCAGGAGTCGATTTCTATAACGACTCGAAGGGAACAAATGTTGGCGCGACTGTGGCTTCGGTGGAAGGGCTTGGCGAGCATATTTCGGGGCATATAGTTTTGATCGCTGGCGGAATCTCTAAGGGTGCGGATTTTTCTGCTTTGGTGCCGGCGATGAACAAATGGGGCAAGGTTTTGATTCTTATAGGGCGGGATGCGAAAGAATTGGCGAGCTATTTCGATGGCGATATCGAGACGTACTTCGCGAACGATATGGAAGAGGCTACGCGAATAGCTTTGCAGCAATCTACAGGGGGTGATGCTGTTCTATTATCGCCGGCCTGTGCAAGTTTCGATATGTTTGAAAATTTTCAGCACCGAGGATTTGAGTTTATTAAGTCAGTGGAGACTCTCCAATGAGCATGGCTAAAGCTATAAGGCCTGCGAGCAGTATGCTCGACTCGATTCAGCCACGACAGGTGAATAGCATTTTGCTGTTCGCCTTCTTGCTGCTGTTTCTGGGATTGCTAATGATGACATCGGCTTCGGTAGAAATAGCGAGCAGCCAATATTCTGATCCGTTTTTCTTCCTCAAGCGGCAACTGGTATTTGCTGCGGTAGGAGTCTGCGTGTTGATAGTAACGCTTAAAATTCCCGTTACGGCATGGCGTGCGCAGAGCTGGTATTTGCTGATGGGATCGTTCGCGTTGCTTCTGTTAGTGCTCGTGCCGGGAGTAGGCGAGTCGGTCAAAGGAAGTACGAGACGAATAGATCTGGTGGTGTTCGATCTTCAGCCCTCGGAGCTTGCTAAAGTCTTTATAGTGGTTTACTTGGCTGCATTCCTAGAGAGGCAGCTGGATGAGGTACGCGAGAAGTGGTCTGGGTTCTATAAGCCATTGCTTGTCGTGGGAGCTGCCGTAGCACTGTTTCACTTCCAGCCTGATCATGGAACGATGGTTATCCTAACACTTACTGCGCTGTGCATGATCTTTCTGGCGGGAGCAAAGTTCTATCGCATCTTGATGATGCTGACTGTCTGCTTGGGCGGTATCGCGCTGTTGGCAGTCATGAAGCCCTATGTAATAGATAGAATCACATCTTTCCTGGATCCCTGGGCTGTTGAGAATGTCACTAACGGCGGCTATCAGCAAGCCATGGCGCAGGTGGCATTCGGCCGTGGCGAATGGTTTGGAGTAGGCCTAGGAAACAGCATTCAGAAGTTGTACTTCCTGCCAGAGGCGCACAATGATTTCGTCCTCGCAATTGTAGGCGAGGAGCTAGGTCTTGTAGGCGTTGCGGTCGTGGTAGTGCTGTTTACTGCTCTCATCTATAAGGCATTCTCCATAGGTCAGAAAGCGCAGCAAGAAAACAAATTGTTCGCCGCATTTTTCGCCTATGGGCTTGCTTTGCTGTTTGCGGGGCAGACAATGATCAATGTAGGCGCGAGCATTAGTCTGCTCCCGGTAAAAGGATTGACGTTGCCGTTCATGAGCTATGGAGGCGCCAGTCTGATTATGAGCTTCTTTATGATTGGTTTATTGGTTCGTATTGAGTACGAGATCGAAAACAACATTGGCGATTCAGCTGAGGCGTAGGTAGAAAAGTGTCAATTCAAGATACAACAGTGCTCATTATGGCAGCCGGAACTGGAGGTCATGTATTTCCTGCGCTTGCGATTGCGCGGAAATTACAGGAGCGAAACGTGCATACCGAATGGATGGGCACTCACGAGGGCATGGAGAATCAGCTGCTTGCAGGCACCGGGATTCGAATTCACGCAGTCTCAGCGAAGGGTCTTAAGGGTAAGGGAATAGCCAGGCTGCTGGTCGCGCCTTTCATGTTGGCGCAGGCCTTAGTTCAATCCATGCGAATACTATCTCTGGTGAAACCAGATTGTGTCTTGGGTATGGGGGGCTTCGTATCGGGGCCGGGAGGACTGGCGACAAAATTAACTGGCAGGAAGCTGGTGATTCACGAGCAGAATGCCGTGCCCGGGGCAACGAACAAGCTATTGGCAAAAATTGCGAACCAAGTATTCGAGGCCTTTCCCAATACGTTTCCAAATAGTAAGCGTGTTATCCACACCGGAAACCCTGTGCGTAAGGAAATCGTAGGGGTCGTTCATCGGGCACGCGCTCTGAACGACGCATCCAGACCATTGAGGATTTTAGTGCTAGGTGGAAGCCAGGGTGCATTAGCGATTAACGAAGTGGTGCCGGAATTACTGGCGGCGTGGCCCCAGGAGACTCGTCCCTCAGTGCGACACCAAACCGGTGAGCGTACGCTAGAGCAGACACAATCGAGTTATCGAGAGCGCGGTCTAGATTCGATGGAGTCCGTAGAGGTGGTCCCTTTCATTAGCGATATGGCAGAGGCCTATAGCTGGGCCGATCTTGTTATCTGTCGTGCGGGCGCGAGTACGGTCAGTGAGATAGCAGCCGCGGGTTTGCCCTCGATATTAGTGCCCTATCCTCACCACAGCGATCAGCAACAAAAGCACAACGCAAACTGGCTGGTAAGGGCTGGAGCAGCCTACCTATTGGAGCAGCAAGATCTAACGCTTCCAAGACTACAGGCACTCACCCGGGGCCTGCACGAGGATCGCGACAAGTTGCAGCAGATGAGCGATATAGCAAGATCGATGGCGATATGTGACGCCGACCAGATAATCGCAGATTGCTGCGTGGAGTTGGCACATGCATAGCGCAGCGAACAGGCACATCATTCCGGAGATGAGGCGTATCAATAGGCTGCATTTTGTGGGCATTGGCGGTGCGGGCATGTGCGGCGTAGCTGAAGTGCTGCTGAATCAGGGCTACAAGATCAGCGGCTCCGACATCAAGGAATCTCCCAATACATCTCGATTGGCATCCATGGGCGCCGAAATATTTATTGGGCACGACGCATCGAATGTATCGAATGCGGATGTAGTCGTGTATTCGAGTGCAATCGATGAGCGTAACCCTGAGATCAAGGCAGCGATCAAGCAATCGAAGCCGTTGATTGCGCGTGCGGAGATGTTGGCCGAGTTGATGCGCTACCGTCATTCGATCGCAATAGCCGGGACACACGGAAAGACTACAACTACAAGCATAGTTGCCTCAGTGCTGGCGCAGGCTGGATTCGACCCAACATTCGTTATCGGTGGCTTGTTGAATAGCGCCGGTACTAATGCTCGATTGGGTGAGAGTAGATACTTAGTTGCAGAGGCAGATGAGAGCGATGCTTCTTTTATGCATCTGCAGCCAATGGTTGCGGTTGTGACTAACATTGAAGCCGATCACATGAGCACCTACGGTGGGGATTTCGAGAATCTTAAGAAATATTTCATCGATTTTCTGCATAACCTCCCATTCTATGGTTTGGCTGTGTTATGTATCGACGACCCGGTTGTGCGGGAACTGCTCCCGCACATTTCGAGGCCGAAAATCACCTATGGCTTTTCTGAGGATGCTGATTTCAGAATTAGCAACTTGAGTCAGAAGCAGCAGACAATCCAATTCGAAGTGCTTCGCAAGGAAGCGAAGGACACACTACAGATCACGCTGAATATGCCTGGTCGACACAATGCCCTGAATGCAACTGCTGCTATCGCCATCGCCACCGATGAGGGTATCGAGGCGGCGGATATACAAGACGGAATACAAAGCTTCTCAGGCGTAGGCCGTCGCTTCGATGTGCAGGGCGAGTTCGCCATAGAGGGCGGTACGGTCATGCTGATCGATGACTACGGGCATCACCCCACCGAGGTGGCAGCTACCTTGCGTGCCCTGCGCGACGGATGGCCCGAGAATAGGCTGGTAATGGTTTTTCAACCGCATCGCTATAGTCGTACCAAGGACTTGTACGAGGACTTCGTCGAGGTGCTTGGTGAAGCGGATGTCTTGCTGCTGCTGGAGGTGTATTCGGCTGGCGAGAAGAAGATCGCCAGCGCCGACTCGAGAAGCCTCTGTAGAAGCATCAGATTAAGGGGAAAAGTCGACCCTGTTTACGTTAAAAAAGAGTCAGAAGTGCAGGGGATTCTGAGTGGTTTGGTTCGGCCAGGCGACATCATTTTGACTCAAGGAGCTGGAAGTGTCGGTTCTTTGGCCAAACAATTGGCAAAAACCGGATTCAAGGCATAATTAATTGATTTTTATAGAAGAATTTCGCATTTAACGGTCAAGAAAAAGGCAAATGAGAACGATAAATAGAGAGAAAATCATAGCAAAGTGTGGGCATGTGGTCGTGCTAAAAGGCGGCGACTCCGCGGAGCGGGAAATTTCCCTGCTGAGCGGTGAGGCGGTCTATCAGGGGCTGCTAAGGTTGGGCGTTCGGGCGAGTGTGCTCGATGTGGGCGATACGGTAGTCGCAGACTTGGAAAGTTTGAGGCCCGACATGGCAATGATCATGTTGCACGGACCAGGAGGCGAAGACGGAACGATTCAAGGTCTACTGGAGTTCTTGAATATTCCTTACACCGGCAGTGGTGTGCTGGCCTCAGCATTGGCCATGGATAAAGTTAAGAGCAAGCTTATTTGGCAGCGCCTTGAGCTGAAAACCGCCGATTTCGTCATGCTGGATGAGACTACCAATTGGCAGGCGGTGATAGAAGAGTTTGAGGTTGCAGTAGTGAAGCCGGTAAGCGGTGGCTCGAGTCTCGGCATCGCGATAGTGCGAGACGCTGAAGCTCTCAAGAAACAATTCGAGATAGCCAGCGAATACGATTCAGAAGTAATGGCAGAGAAGTGCGTTATCGGCAAAGAGTTCTCAGTAGGTGTAATTGCCGATCAAGCATTGCCGATTGTTGAACTTAGCACTAAAAGAGAATTTTTTGATTTCGATGCTAAATATGTCGATGAAGATACAGAGATTATTTGCCCGGCTAGGCTGAGCGAGGCGAAGCAGCAGGAACTGAATGCGCTGGCCCTTGCTGCCTACTCAAGTCTGGATTGTGAGGGCTTGGCTAGAATAGATGTGATGCAAGATCGGGAGGGTGAATTCTACCTTCTGGAATTGAATACGATTCCTGGGATGACAGATCACAGTTTCGTGCCAGTGGCAGCAAAGAAATCTGGCATTGACTTCGATGACTTATTGTTACGAATACTAGAGCTTGAACAGGCCGTAGATTAAAAATGGCAACTACTCATTCAACAGTTAGAACTGGCAGCGGCATTCATTCAACGCGCCGTAATTTCGCTTCGCGGAATCAGCCGCTAAAGCCAAGATCACCCAGCAGGAAAGGGCTGGCTGTTTTTGCTGTGCTCCTGCTCTGTGCTGCATTGTTACTGACCCAGCGAGGCACAGATATTTCTGGCTTCTTGAATCGCCCAGTTAGCAAAGTCCGGATAGAAAATCAGTGGCAGCGAACAAGCGAGGCAGAGGTTAGCAATGTACTGGCTCCGTTCATGGGGGATGGCTTTTTCGATTTCGATGTTACTGAGGCCAAGCAGGCATTGCAGCTTCAACCTTGGATACTAAAAGCTTCCGTTACAAGAATTTGGCCGGATACATTGTCGCTGCATTTGACAGAGCAGGTTGCTATAGCGCGTTGGGGTAATGGAAAGTTGTTGAATCAATATGGTGAAACCTTTCAGCCCGACAGACTGCCCGAGTTAAGTTCTCTGCCATTGCTCACTGGGCCGGAAGGCAGTCAAGAGAGTGTGATGTTGCAATACCAAAAGCTCAATCAGATTTTATTCCCAGCGGGGCTGCGCCTTTCAGGGCTAAGCCTCAGCAAGCGCGGTAGCTGGGAGTATTTGCTCAACGAACAAATGCAGGTTGTGGCAGGCAGGGATGAGGTGTTCGAGAAGACGCAGCGCTTTATCGATTTTTACCTCGGCCAACCAATTGAGCAATCATCTCAGTTCAGATCAATAGACTTGAGATATGGGAATGGTATTGCCGTGCGATATAACGATTCAGAATTTACAGGAGTGGCGGTTCGGTGATTCAACTCCGTCAAAAAACATTTTGTGAGATGGTGCGCTCTTGGCTGGAGAATTCGAACGATGAATGAGTCAGCAAGTGAAAATATGATTGTTGGATTGGATATAGGTACTTCCAAGGTCGTGGCGATCGTTGGAGAAATAAATCCCGACGGCGGTCTAGATATAGTCGGCATTGGAAGTCATCGCTCTCGCGGGCTTAAGAAGGGTACGGTGGTTAATATCGAATCCACCGTCGAATCCATTCAGCGCGCTATCGAAGAGGCTGAACTCATGGCAGGATGCCAGATTCATTCTGTCTATGCAGGCATAGCTGGCAGTCATATACGCAGCATGAACTCCCACGGCATCGTTGCTATTCGAGACGGCGAAGTGATGAAAGCCGACATCGAAAGAGTTATCGATGCGGCACAGGCGGTTGCGATTCCATCCGATCAGAAGGTTCTGCACATATTGCCGCAGGAATACATCATCGATTCTCAGGAGGGTGTTAAGGAGCCTTTAGGCATGTCAGGTGTGCGCCTAGAGGCAAAAGTGCATCTCGTTACCTGCGCGATCAATGCTGTACAGAATATCGAGAAATGTATCAGGCGCTGTGGACTCGAGACCGATGAAATTATCCTGGAGCAGTTAGCCTCGGCCTACAGTGTGCTTACCGAAGATGAGAAAGAGCTTGGGGTTTGTATAGTAGACATCGGCGGGGGGACTACGGATATCGCGATTTTCACAGAAGGCGCGATACGCCATACCGGGGTGATCCCAATTGCCGGAGATCAGGTGACCAATGATATTGCTATGGCGCTGCGGACACCGACTGAAAATGCTGAAGAGATAAAGATCAAGTACGCCTGTGCGCTTGCGCAACTGGCGAGCGCCGACGAGACCATTAAAGTGCCAAGCGTTGGGGATCGTGCTCCTAGAGAGCTGTCCAGGCAGGCGTTGGCAGAGGTGGTAGAGCCGCGCTACGACGAATTATTCACCTTGGTACAAGCCGAGCTACAGCGAAGCGGGTTCGAGAATATGTTGGCTGCAGGCATAGTTCTCACCGGGGGCACGAGCAAGATGGAAGGCGTTATCGATCTGGCAGAAGAGATATTTCATGCGCCAGTACGTATCGGGGCGCCTCAAAATGTTAAAGGATTAGCCGATATTGTAAGGAACCCTATTTATTCTACTGGTGTTGGGTTGTTGCTGTACGGCTTAAAACAGTATCAGGAAAGAGGTGGAATCGAATCGAAGCGCGAGCCACAGATTCAGATAGTGGACAGGGTAAAGAACTGGTTCCATGGAAATTTTTAGTTTTAATCTTAACAGTCAATAACCAATACGTTAAAAGAATCATCAATGAGGGGGCTATATGTTTGAATTAGTCGAGAATGTAGCGCAAAGCGCTGAAATAAAAGTTATAGGCGTGGGCGGCGGTGGCGGTAATGCTGTGCACCATATGATCAACAACAACGTTGAGGGTGTGGAGTTTATCTGCGCCAACACCGATGCGCAGGCTTTGAATAACCTGAAGGCGAAGACGATATTGCAGATGGGTAGCAATATCACAAAAGGCCTTGGTGCGGGAGCCAATCCCGAAATCGGCAGGCAAGCTGCTCTGGAAGATAGAGATGAGATCGCTGAGATTTTGTCGGGCGCCGACATGGTTTTCATTACGGCAGGCATGGGAGGCGGCACCGGCACAGGCGCAGCCCCTATCGTTGCCGAAGTGGCGCGCGAGATGGGCATCCTAACAGTCGCGATAGTGACACGCCCGTTTCCGTTCGAAGGTAAGAAGCGTTCGAAGGTTGCTGACGAAGGCATTCGATTGCTTTCGCAGCATGTTGACTCATTAATCACTATACCCAATGAGAAATTACTCGAAGTGCTAGGGAAAGAGGCTTCGCTACTGGAAGCATTTAAGGCGGCGAACGACGTGCTCCTAGGCGCAGTTAAAGGCATCGCCGACCTCATTATGAATCCAGGCATGATCAATGTAGATTTCGCAGACGTTAAGACGGTGATGTCTGAGATGGGCATGGCTATGATGGGCACGGGTACGGCGGTAGGTGTTGACCGTGCTCGCGAGGCAGCGGAAGCCGCTATTCGCAGCCCGCTTCTGGAAGATGTTGATCTGCAAGGCGCTCGCGGCATCCTCGTAAATATCACAGCCGGAGAAAATCTCTCTCTCGGAGAGTTTTCCGAGGTGGGCGACACTATCGAGGAATTTGCTTCCGATGATGCAACTGTAGTTATTGGCACTGTGATCGATCCGAGCCTCGAGAACGAAATGCGAGTTACGGTCGTTGCGACTGGCCTTGGAGACAGGCACGCCAAGCCCACTAAAGTTGTGGATAACACCGAAAAGCGAGCTACGACAGACTACCGTCAGCTGGATAAGCCAGCAATTATGCGCAGACAAGGTTCGGGCCGAGCAGCCGCTGCTGCCGCCGCAGTAGTTGGCGCAGACATGGATATGGACTATCTCGACATACCTGCCTTCTTAAGAAAGCAGGCAGACTAAGCATCGGGGAATGCCTCGGTAGGATTCCTACACGGTATTCCCTAGATTTACCGACTAAGAGCGGTCTTTGGCTACAGGCATGTGACGACTTTTCAGGGAGTATCCTTTGTTGGGTTATTCGCTGAATTTTGCTACCATGCCACAGCTTTTTATAAAGGTCGTGTGTGAGCTGAAACCCCTCGTTCTCGGGTCTAGTGTTGGGAATAGCCAGCAGAGCACGGGATTCTCGTTTCAGGAATTAAGATTAAACCTTGGTCGCAATGCATTATGACCGTGCATGACTACCACTTGAGAATCCATGTTTTTCCGACTTAACACGATGCGAAGCAGAGACCTATGCTGAGACAAAGAACCCTCAAGAACGTAATCCGCGCTACAGGCGTTGGCCTGCACACCGGCGAAAAGGTATATCTAACCCTCCGCCCAGCCCCCGTTAACACTGGCATTATATTTACACGCATTGACCTAGATACACCGGTACAGATCCCCGCCCGGGCTTCGAATGTGGGAGATACAACACTCTCCACCTGCCTGGTAAAAGATGATGTGAGAATTTCGACAATCGAGCACTTGATGTCGGCCCTCTCCGGTCTTGGCATAGACAACGCGTTCATCGATGTCAGTGCGCCTGAAGTGCCTATCATGGATGGCAGCGCCGGCCCGTTTGTCTTCTTGATTCAGTCAGCAGGTATCGAAGAACAATCGGAATTAAAGCGCTTCATTAAGATAAAGAAGCCATTGCACTTAGAGCACGGCGATAAAGCCGTCAGCCTCGAGCCATTCGATGGCTTCAAGGTAAGCTATACGCTTCTGTATGATCACCCCGTCTACAAGAAATACACGAAGAGTGCGACCATCGACTTCTCCAGCACATCTTTCGTAAAGGAAGTGAGCCGAGCAAGAACCTTCGGCTTCATGCATGAATTCGAGGAATTGCGGAATAGAAATCTGGCGTTAGGCGCCAGCATGGACAATGCCATAGCGGTAGGAGACTACAAAGTCCTTAACGAGGATGGACTGCGCTATGAAGATGAATTTGTGAAGCACAAGATCCTTGATTCTATTGGAGATTTGTACCTTCTCGGCAATAGCCTAATCGGCGAGTTCAAAGGATATAAATCTGGACATGCCCTCAATAATGCTTTATTAAGAATGCTCGAAGTTAATGAAGATGCTTGGGAAATAGTCAGTTTCGATAACGACAAGAACGTGCCTATTTCCTACATGAAACCGGTGTTGGCAGCCTAGCTCTGCCATGCTATCCTAACTATCTGATTTTTATCGGGAATAGTTGGGCGTTGAAGTTTCTTGATTAGCCCTAAGTATTAATAGGCTTACTGAGATAACGCTTACACAATGAAAGTTATTCTAGTCGACCAGCGTCATGGTCACACTAAAACCATCGTCCTTAAGGGATGGCTGAAAGGCCTACTCTCCTTGTGCCTATTGGGCGCGCCGGCGGCATTGGGCTACTTTGGCTACGAGCTCGCGGTATCTCAGAACAACGGAGTCTTCAGCGCAGAGTCTGCCCAGAACTGGGAACGCCAGATTCGCATACAGACAGAACAAATCTCCGACATCAAAGAAGAGTCAGAGCAGCAAATCGAGGCGCTGACGCTTCGACTTGCTATGTTGCAGGCACGACTAGTTCGTCTGGACGCCGTAGGGGAGCGCATAACCACAATCGCGAACCTAGATACTGATGAATTTGATTTCAGCGATCCGATTACAATCGGTGGGCCGTCAACTGGCGGATCAGAGTCTTACTCAGCTGCCGGATTCATGGATGCGGTTTATCAACTGGAGCGCCAGCTAGCAGATCGTCAGCAGCAACTCGAAATACTCGAGGGGTTGATGACTGATCGCAAGATACAGTCAGATGTATTCATAGCCGGTCGTCCGGTAGAAAAAGGCTGGATCGCCTCTCGATTCGGTCAGCGTCCCGACCCCATTACCGGGCGATTAGCTTTCCATGGTGGCATCGATTTCACTACCGGTAAGTCAGGCGCGCAGATCAATACCGTGGCGGCGGGGGTTGTAACCTGGTCCGGGCCTCGGTCGGATTATGGCCTGATGGTCGAGGTCAATCATGGCAACGGTTTCACCACCCGCTACGCACATTCTGAGAAGCTACTTGTAGATGTAGGCGATATTGTAATGAAGGGCCAGAATATCGCCCTAGTTGGTTCAACTGGTCGCTCAACCGGGCCTCATGTACATTTCGAAGTTTACAAGAACGGTAGAGTCGTCGACCCTGCCGCCTATATACACCGCACAGCTAGATAGTCACCCCTCTCTATAAAGCCAATTTATTTGGTCTCAATCGGCGTAATTGAGCAATGCTCGATAGGGTCGTTGGAGGCTGGTATCCCAAATTAACAAATTATCGATAGAGCAATATGAGCATACTAAATAAAATTCTAGGCAGTAGTAATTCTCGAAAACTGAAAAAGCTGCAGAAGATCGTCGCTCGCATAAACGAGCTTGAGCCTGCTATGGAAGCGCTTTCTGACGATGAATTGAAAGCAAAAACAGTCGAGTTCAAACAACGTTTCGATGGTGGTGAATCTACCGACGCGTTGTTACCGGAAGCCTTCGCTGTTGTTCGTGAAGCGAGTAAACGAACGCTTAAGATGCGTCACTTCGATGTGCAAATGATCGGCGGTATCGTATTGCATGAGGGCAGCATCTCAGAGATGAGAACGGGCGAGGGTAAGACGCTGATGGCGACGTTACCCGCCTATCTAAACGGTCTCACCGAGAAAGGCGTCCATCTGGTAACAGTGAACGAATACCTCGCCGAACGAGATGCAAACTGGATGCGCCCACTGTATGAATTCCTAGGCTTGAGTGTAGGGGTTATAGCTTCCGGGCAGACGCCGGAGATGAAGAAAGCGGCCTACAATTGCTTGATTACCTACGGTACAAATAACGAATTTGGTTTTGACTATCTGCGCGACAATATGGCCTTCCGCCTCGATGACAAGATGCAGAGAGAGTTGAATTTCGCGATCGTGGATGAGGTGGACTCCATACTGATCGACGAGGCTAGAACGCCTCTGATTATTTCAGGTGCCGCGGAAGACAGTTCAAAATTGTATGAAGCCATCAATCAGCTGATCCCGAAGTTGGAGAAGGGAGTTAAGGCTGAAAAATCCAAGATGGAGATGATGGATAAGAGCTTCGTGCCAGAGGAGTCTGGTCACTTCACAGTTGATGAAAAGAGTCGTCAGGTTGAGCTTACCGAGGCGGGTCATGAATTCGTTGAGGAAATACTCATTCAGAAGAAACTCCTCGCCGAGGGAGAGTCTCTCTATTCTGCGACGAATCTTTCCCTGCTGCATCACGTGCATGCGGGCTTGAAGGCACACAATCTGTTTAAACGAGATATAGAATATATCGTACAGAATAAACGCATTGTGCTAATTGATGAACATACCGGACGCACCATGGAGGGCCGACGCCTATCCGAGGGCTTGCACCAAGCGCTTGAGGCAAAGGAAAAGCTGGAGATTCAGAGCGAAAGTCAGACTCTCGCCTCGACGACATTTCAAAACTATTTCCGTCTTTACAATAATCTGTCCGGTATGACCGGTACGGCAGACACAGAGGCGTTCGAATTCTCACAGATCTATGGCTTGAACGTGGTAGTCATACCAACCAATCAACCCATGATACGCATCGATGCCAACGACCTCATCTATCTTTCTATGGAAGAGAAGATGGAGGCTATCGTTCGCGATATCACCGAGATGAGCGCAAAGGGCGCGCCGGTTCTAGTGGGTACGGCGTCTATTGATACATCTGAAACCCTGTCTAAATTCCTTACCAAGGAGAAGATTGCACATGAAGTGCTGAACGCTAAGTTCCATGAGCGTGAGGCGCATATTATCGCGCAGGCGGGTAGGCCGGGCGTTGTAACCATAGCCACAAACATGGCTGGCCGAGGCACGGATATAGTCTTGGGAGGCAAATGGGAAGCTGAGGTTGCTGAATTAGACAACCCCACCCCAGCTCAGATAGAGAAGATCAAAGCAGATTGGCAGCAACGTCATGATCAGGTGATCGCGGCTGGCGGACTGCACATTGTTGGTACCGAGCGGCACGAATCAAGGCGCATAGACAATCAACTGCGTGGACGTTCAGGAAGACAGGGCGATCCTGGTTATTCTAGATTCTATCTATCTATGGAAGACAATCTTCTTAGAATATTTGCGACGGATGGCGTGAAGAACTTTATGCGCCGCCTTGGCATGGAGCGCGGCGAAGCGATCGAGCATAGTATGGTAACTAAGCAGATCGAGAAGGCGCAACGTAAGGTAGAGGGCAGGAATTTCGATATTCGTAAGCAATTGTTGGAATATGACAACGTTGCAAATGATCAGCGTACGATTATCTACCGCCAACGTAATGAGCTAATGGCGAGCGATGATATCTCCGAGTTGCTGAAAGATATGCGCACAGAGGTGGTAGGACAATTGGTCGATGTTTATATCCCGCCTCAGAGTGTGCCCGAGCAGTGGGACGTAGAAGGACTTCAAAAGGCGATTGAGACCGAGTTTGCGGCTGAGCATGATATTCAGAGATGGCTCGATGAGGATGATCAGTTGTACGAAGAGCAGCTGAAGGTAAAGATTGATGAGAGGCTTTCGGCCGATTACGAACAGAAATGCGCGGCGGTAGGCGGGAAGATGCGTACCTTCGAGAAGCAGATTACCTTGCAGATATTGGATGGGCTTTGGAAGGATCATCTGGCCACTATGGACCATCTGCGACAAGGAATATTCTTGCGAAGCTACGGGGGCAAGAATCCGCGTCAGGAGTATAAGCGAGAGGCATTTGCTTTGTTTCAAGATCTAATGACAAACCTGCAGCAAGAGGTCATAAAGGTTCTAAGTCACGTGAAGATCCGCCAGGAAGATGATGCCGATGCGATCGCGCGGCAGCGTGAACAGGAGCGAGCTAGAGAGAGAGTGAACTTTCAGCATCAAGCCATTTCGGCACTTGCAGAGCAACCCTCCCCAGAGGGTCAGGCCCCGGGCGGTGAGGACGACAAATCATCTCCATTCGTCCGTGAGATGGCGAAGGTAGGAAGAAACGATCCCTGTCCTTGCGGCTCGGGTAAGAAGTATAAGGTCTGTCACGGCAAGATCGGTTAGAGTGCGCCACCATCTACTTGGAAGATTGTAAGAGAAGCATAAGGATTCAGTAATGGCTGTTGGTCCAAAAAGAGAGGAAAGTATCGCGCCCATTGAGGGGATTCGATTGGCCGCTGTTGAAAGTCATATCCGCTATGCCAATCGGCTCGATTTAGTCCTAATTGAAATAGCGTCAGGTTCTACAACGGCTGGAGTGTTCACACAGAACGCTTTCTGCGCAGCGCCAGTGCGCATAGCTCGACAGCGAGTAGAGCAGACTGCAAGCCGCTATTTCTTGATAAATACCGGAAATGCCAATGCTGGCACAGGTGCCAAGGGTGAAGCCGCGGCTATTGCTTGTTGCGATGCTCTAGCAGTGCTTACTCAAACTAGCCCGCAGCAAATAGTGCCGTTTTCTACTGGCGTGATAGGAGAGCAATTGCCCTATACGAAGATTTTCGCGGCGCTGCCAGCGCTCTGCGATGCCTTGTCTTCGAACGGATGGCATTCTGCCGCTCGAGGGATATTGACAACGGACACGAGGCAGAAGTTAGCCTCAGGCAGTTTTTCGATTGGCGATTCGCGCGCAAGTATAAGCGGATTCGCGAAGGGCTCGGGTATGATTCGCCCAAACATGGCCACTATGCTGGCTTACGTGTTCACTGACGCGAAGGTCGCGAAACCTCTACTCGATGAATTTTTACACATTGCTGTAAAGAACTCCTTCAACAGAATCACCGTCGATGGCGATACCTCCACGAATGACAGCTGCATGTTAGTTGCAACGGGTAAGGGTACTCTTGCGATTACCGATGCCGAGAGTGAGGCAGCGAAGCAGTTTCAGATTGAGTTGAATGCTGTTTTTGAGAGGCTGGCAACCGACGTGATTCGCGATGCTGAAGGGGCGACCAAGTTCATTACGATCGAGGTAAGCGAAGGCGCGTCGGAGCAGGAGTGCCTGGCCGTTGCCTATACCGTGGCAGAATCTCCTCTCGTAAAAACTGCCTTCTTCGCTTCGGATCCGAATTGGGGAAGAATTCTTGCTGCGATTGGTCGTGCTGGGATTAGTAATCTCGATATTGAATCTGTCACAGTTACCCTTGGCGACACACCACTTGTGTCGAAGGGCGCTGTGGATAGCGACTATACTGAAAGCGCAGGGCAGGCGGAGATGAATAAGGATGAGATTCGAGTCCGCATCAGTCTTGGGCGTGGTCAGTTTAGCGAGAGGGTCTGGACCTCAGACCTATCCAGCGACTATGTGCGTATCAACGCAGATTATCGTAGTTAAACCCTGCCGTGAATAACGAGTCCACAGTGCGCGTGGCTGTCGGGGTTCTTCAAAATGCCAAGCAAGAAGTTCTGGTTGCGCTGCGCCCTGCGCATTCGCATCAAGGCGGCTTGTGGGAGTTTCCTGGAGGCAAAGTCGAAGACGGGGAGTCTGTTGAGCAAGCGCTGAGAAGGGAATTTGAGGAAGAATTGTCGATCAGTGTACAAGACTGCCATCCGCTGATTCAGATCCGGCATGCGTACAGCGACAAGTCAGTGCTGTTAGATGTGTGGCGTATTGAGAGTTTCTCTGGAATTCCGCAAGGAAGAGAGGGGCAGCGCATCGAATGGCGGGCACTTTCCAGGCTCAAGGCAGCTGACTTTCCCAAGGCCAATGAGCGTATCATTCGAGCTCTAAGCCTACCCGAGCGAATTGCAATTACTCCTGATGCGCGAGATTTTGACGAGCTGCGCGAAATAATCAACCATCAGCTGAGCCTTAAAGCGCGCCTACTCTATTTGAGGCAGCAGTCCGTGGACGAGGCGACCTACCAGGAATGGTTCGCTTGGGCTGCGAAACAGTGCGCAGCCAGTGGGGCCAGACTAATGTACTCTCCAGTGGCAAGAATGGTCGATAGAGCTCGTTTTACTGCTATGGGGGCACTGCATCTAAGCGCCGAACAATTGCTGACTATTGACAGACGACCGGTGTCACCACAACAGCTTTTCAGCGCTTCGTGTCGAACCAGGAATGAACTCAGAAAGGCGGAGGCTGTAGATGCCGATTTCGTGATTCTCCCCCTTAGTACCGAGGCGGGTGAGAACAAGGGGCCTTCCTCCGCAGCCTGGAAGGAGTTCAGGAGCATGGCCGATTCTGTCAACGTACCTGTTTTCGCGGAGGGGGAGCTTAGGCCAGAGCACAGAGGCATTAGCAAAATTCATGGAGGCTTTGGAATCGCCGGCATAGCTGTATTTTGATGCCTCTGAGGCCATCGAGACGCGATATCGTGTAGTCTTAAATTGGATGAAACGCCTTCACTTAAGCTAGCAAGCTACTGATATAAATAGAGTTAACCTAACAAGAAATGCGACCAAATCTTCGTTTTTTGATAAAGTATTCGCGGATAAGGCAGATACAGCAATGTGGAAAGCCAAGAAGTGTGGGCGCGTATTACGTGAGTTTATGTGATCTGGGTCACTGAGTTTTGCGCTAACTTGTTGAAAATACGGAATTAGTTTAAGAATCTTCTACGCTTAAACAATTAGGCCAGAGCATTGGCAGGCTATTGAGAAACTTTGGAAAAGATTATGACGCAGAAATGGGTATTGGCTAGTTTAGTTGCATCCTTGTTACTGGCAGTGAATATAGCCTATGCAGATTCGGCCATCCTAGTAGCCCAAGGCGTTCTCGTAGAGAAAAACCCCGAAGTGCAAGCGCCTGAAGAGGAAACCCCTGAAGGCGAAGAAACTACAGTGCCTCCACCAGTGATAGGCACAGCAGTAAACGCCTCCTATGTCAGTTTTGGCGGTTGGGCTGTAACGGGTACGGATTTTATCGATGCCGCTGTCACTGTATTCGATTTCAATGCCACTGCGAGTGTGAGTCAGGCAACTCTGACTCTGCCTATAGAGGAAGTCTTCACGCAGAATGGCGTAGCGCCTATTGAAATTTATATGTTCTCCGATAACGGTGTGGTTGAGTTTTCGGATTACTCGACGGGCTTTGTCGCACCCATCGCAGAGCTTAATGCCGCGGGCCTAACCCAGATTCAGATCGATGTAACCGGGCCTGTGAATGCAGCTTTGAAGAGCAGCCGATACGTAGCGTTTAGGGTCAAGAGTTCTGTGTTGCCAACGGTGGTTTCGGCGACTAATTTTCCCAAGTGGACAGGTGTTAAGTTTGCTGAGAATTCTTCTCTGACATTCACCCCCGGCACTGCGCCAGCGATTGCTACAGGCTCAGTGCGCTTCGATGGATTCACGCTAGGTGTTCAAAATGTTGAGGTCGCCGGAGTTGGCGAGATCGCCTTGCAGATGGAATTGGTAGACGCGAACAATTTAATTTTCCAGCTGACTGCCGCCGAGATCACAGGCACCGGCGTGGCGGCACCGCCTGTTTCAGGTGCGGACTTATTGAACTGTAGCGCTTTTGCACCGCCGGCTGCAGCGACTGTTGCACAGGGGGCATCCAGCTACTCTGTCAACTCTGGCATCCTTGATGTCCCCAGTGTCAATTTTAATAACAAGCAGCTTAGCATTCGATTGGAGTTCATCGAGGGGTCGAATCCGATGCTGTTCGAAACATTAGGCATTGGTGCAGTTCAGTCAGGTCCATCCCAAGCAACTATCTCGGCGCTTGGTGGGGGTCTAATAACCGAATCCAGTCAAGACTTCGTGCCACTTTGCCACGGATGGGTATTGATAGGCGATTCTGTGCGCAATCGTGTGGTCGAGAGAAACCTCATATC
>CAYGRR010000001.1:120388-131464 GCA_964352295.1 uncultured Pseudohongiella sp.
GGGTATTGATAGGCGATTCTGTGCGCAATCGTGTGGTCGAGAGAAACCTCATATCTGGCGAAACCGGCAAGACCTATAGCTTTAGCCAGATACCCGATCAGTTCACTGTCGATGAGGAGAACGGCGCTATCTTCATGACCGTGCATCCCGAGACACAGAGGCTCTACAAACTTGATCTGAACACGGGAGCAATTACCTCAAATAGGGTACGACAGAACATTGGAGGATTTACTTACAGATGGTCGATTAGAGATCTTGCGCTTGGTGAAAACGGCGACGTCTTTGCCCTAATGTTCGATAACATCCGAACGGATCCGGCGACGGCTGGTGTGCCTTTTTCATCAACGGGCCTCTGGTTGGGTCTAATGTCAGAAAACGCAAGTTTTTTAACTGAGAGTATACCTCTCGAGAGCCCGGTCAGAATCGAATACGACAGAGTTCTAGACCATGTGTTCCTGGCAACGGCTTCGAATCTGGCCACATTCGACTTTGATCCTGCTACCAATGGGCTTACCTTTGTTGAAGGAACAGACATTGGTGTAGGCAATTCCTGCACGGATTTTGAAACTTCGCCCGATGGCACCAGACTCGCCTATACTTGTCCGAACGGCAACCGTAGTACAACAAATTTCAGCATCGTAGATATGGCGCCCGACGACTACTACGACTCAGATGGCGAGTGGTATCTAGGGAGTTCTCCAGTTAGTGCGACCTTTAACAATGCCGGGACAATTCTAATTGCCACGGACAACGATAAGCTCTACTTCTACGATGTGGTTACGCATCTTATCCTTGAAGATTTCGAGCTGGGCTTGCTCGAAGGCGAGTCGATAAGAAAGATTCGAACATCGATAGATGGCAATTATCTGATCATCTTCCTTCAGAATGAAGTGCACGAAGCGAACAGTAAGTTCTATTGGATGCCAATGCCTGCGATAACTGGTACGCCGCTCTAGTCAGCCTCAGCCGGCTAAGTTAAATAGCGCTTTGACTATTGATCGAGCTGTTCGTCCGGCTCTGGATAAACGGGGTCACCAGGTATACTGTTGCGCTCACTTGCCCATTCGCCGAAGTCAATTAGCTTGCAGCGCTTGCTGCAAAATGGGCGATAAATATTGTCTTCGGTCCAGGCTACAGGCTTCTTGCAGGTGGGGCAGTCTACAGTAGCGGTCTTCGTAGTCATGATTCATTAGCCAATTCAGTGTATTGAGTGTGAAGTGTGTCTATGTTCGCTTTAAGTAGCTCAAGGCTACCCTCATTCAGTACCAGATCATCTGCAAGGCGAGATCGCTCTCTACGATCAAGCTGAGAAGCGATAATCGATCGAATGGTTTTCGTATCACTGCCATCTCTGCGCACAGATCTCGCCAACTGCACATCTTCGCTGACATCGATCACCAAAATTCTATCTACCAACTTGTGTTGCTTGGTCTCTAGCAAAAGCGGGGATTCGAGTACCACATAGGCGGATTGGGCTTCGTCAATTCGACGTTCTATGAGGGCCTCAATCTGAGGGTGCAGTAAACGTTCAAGCCACGCTTTTTGTTCAGGCTCAGAGAATACAATTTTTCGCAGAGCCGCTCTATCTAGCGAGCCATCGCTAGCTATTATGTCGGCGCCAAAATGAGCGACTATTTCCTCGAGCGCAGGCTGGCCGGGTTCAACCACCTCCCGTGATAGGGCATCCGCATCCACGACATCAACTCCTAATGCACGAAAAATCTTAGCAGCTGCCGATTTGCCGCTACCGATGCCTCCCGTTAATCCAACCACGTATTTTCTCGGAGTGCGCATTGTGCTAAGGCTCAAGAATTATTGCCGACTTTCTCTGAGGGCTAACCGATGATGGTATCAAAATAGAAGGCGCTCAGCTGTGGGCCCCAGATAAGCATGATGAATCCCGCTCCAGCGAGAAAGGGTCCGAAAGGCATGGGTATTGATTTATCTCTTCCTTTGAATAGAATCATCCCAATCCCGAATATAGCGCCGACTAGCGATGAAAGAATAACTATCGGCAGTAAGCTCTGCCAGCCCATCCACGCACCCAGTGCGGACAAAAGCTTGAAGTCTCCGTAACCCATGCCTTCCTTTCCGGTCACCAGTTTAAATGCCCAATAGAATGCCCAAAGAACGAGATAGCCTGCTATAGCACCGATAACGGCATCTCGCAGTGTTACACCGAAGCCGAGATCGAGCGTGTTGGCAAGCAAGCCTAGCCAGATCAGAGGCAGGGTAATATTGTCGGGAAGTAGTTGATGATCGAAGTCGATCAGCGTCAGGGCTATCAGTGACCAAGTAAAGAATAGCAATGCCAGTGTTAGCCATGTGGCGCCGAAGTAATACCCCACCAGCCCTGATAGAACGCCGCTTACAAATTCAACACTCGGGTAGCGAATAGAAATCTTCGTCCGGCAGTTTGAGCACTTGCCGCCAAGGAAGAGAAAGCTAACTACAGGGATATTCTCCCAGGGCCTGATCTTGTGATTGCAATGCGGACAATGGGAGTCAGGTTTCTGTAGGTTGAATACTTTGAATTTTGCGGAAGACTCATTGCTGTCTGGCGTGACATTTTCAATTTCTAGATAGTCGCAACATTGCTCGCGCCAGTCGCGCTGTAACATGATCGGGAGGCGGTAGACGACCACATTCAAGAAGCTTCCTACTAACAACCCCAATACAATGCATACGGCGATGAGAAATGCTGGGCTGGCAGAGAGTAGGTCTATTATTTCCATGCTGGCTGCAGAGACTACATCACCGCGCCTAGTTGGAAGATTGGCAGGTACATCGCAATCATCAAGCCACCTACTAATACGCCCAATACAGCCATAATCATTGGCTCCATCAGCGCGGTGAGTCCGTCTACGGCGTTGTCTACCTCGGCCTCATAATAGACGGCACACTTGTCCAGCATTCCATCCAGAGCACCAGACTCCTCTCCAATACCTACCATCTGAGTAATCATCGCTGGAAACAGAGTGGTGTTCTTAATGGCGAAATTGAGCTGCTGTCCGGTTGTTACGTCATCTCTGATCTTCCTTGTTGCCGTGGAGTAGACAATATTGCCAGTCGCCCCCGCCACTGACTCAAGTGCATCTACGAGCGGCACGCCGGCCGAAAATGTTGTCGATAGGGTGCGCGTGAATCGGGCATAACAGGAAGAATTCAGAATTGGCCCAACGATGGGCATCTTCAGCGATATCCTATCCAGGGCATTGGCAACCTTTTTGGAACGCATCTTCGCTTCTTTGAACACATAGCCGAAGATACCGAGCCCTATTAACACCTTCCACCAGTGTGCAATAGCTAGATCCGAAAGACCCAGCACAAACTGGGTAAACGCCGGCAGCTCGGCCCCAAAACTTGAGAAGGTCGTTGCAAACTGAGGTACCACCTTGATGAGCAGGATTCCGGTTACGACCAGAGCGACACAGACCACGGCAATAGGATAGTTCATCGCCTTCTTGATCTTCGCCTTCAGAGCCTCCGATTTTTCTTTGTATGTGGCTAGGCGATCCAGCATGGTCTCCAGTGCGCCAGAAGCCTCACCAGCGTCTACTAGGTTGCAGAATAAGTCATCAAAATAGCGGGGATGCTTGCGAATACAATCGGCGAAATTATTACCGGCTGCCACATCGTCACGAATCTGAGCAACCAGCTCACGCATGGACGCGTTCTCCAGGCTCTCACCGACAATCTCGAAGGATTGAACGAGGGGGATGCCGGACTTCATCATGGTGGCCAACTGCCGCGTGAAGACGGCGATATCACTAGGTTTAATCTTTTGCTTGCGAGGGCCGAATAGGTCCTTTGCCTTGCGCTTAACCTTGGTCGGTGCAACTCCCTGTTTTCGGAGCTGCGCCTTCACTAATGCCTGGCTGCTACCCTGAATCTCACCCTTAGTCTTATTACCGTTCTTATCGGTTCCTTGCCAAACATAGGTGGTTTGTACTGCTTCAGTAGCCATGGGGCACCTCGCTAGAAAATCGCTTCGTTAGATTCTGCCGACTATAGCACGACAGCGCAGAATTATGTATTTAAGTCAGTCTGTTAGCCTCTTCTAGGCTAGTCAATCCTTGCGCCACTTTGAGCAGTGCTGCCTCTCTCAGGCTCGGCAGGCCCTGCTTTCTCATGTGCTTCTGAAATCGGCGCGTTTGAGCACCCCCCATAATAATACGAGATAGGTTAGCGCAAACAGGAACTACTTCATAAAACGCGATTCTCCCCTGAAAGCCATCTCTGCACTGGCTGCAGCCCTTAGCCCTAAACAACCGAAGATTGGGGTGCAATTCTGCAGTAAATCCCTGCTCCTTGAGTACATTATCGGGTAATTCGACGCTTTCTTTGCAATTTTCACAGAGCCGGCGGGCCAATCGCTGGGCGATGATTAGGCTGACAGTCGTAGCGAGATTGTAAAGTGGTATACCCATGTTGCGCAGCCGGCCGAAACTCGCAGCAGCGCCCAGGGTATGCAACGTAGTGAGGACTAGATGACCAGTTTGGGCGGCCCTGAAAGCAATTTCAGCCGTCTCCAGATCTCTTATCTCCCCCAGCATGATTACGTCTGGGTCCTGGCGCAGGATCGCTCGTAGCGCGGCAGAGAAGGTGATACCGGTTTTCGTGTTTACAGCAAGCTGGTTTAAGCCTTCGATTGTGATTTCTACAGGGTCTTCTACTGTTGAAATATTTCTTCTAGCCGAATTGAGCCTGCTTAGACCGCTGTAGAGGGTTAGGCTTTTTCCGCTGCCCGTTGGGCCGGTAACCAGAATTAGACCCTGATGCTTCTCAAGCACTGCCCGGTACATTTTATTCTGACTAGGCTCCATGCCTAGAGCATCTATGTCCAGATTCGAATTGAGTGGATCGACGATTCGCATGACGATCTTCTCGCCCCATAAGGTTGGCAGGCTGTTAACACGAACATCGACAGTTCGACCTTGCGGGAGGCGAATGCGGATACGGCCATCCTGCGGAACTCTTTTCTCAGCGATGTCGAGATGAGCCATAATCTTGATGCGTGAAGCCAGTCGAGAAGTTAGCTTGACGGGCGGCCGTGTCATCTCTCGGAGGAGTCCATCGATGCGAAATCTTACTCGGTAGGTACTCTCATAGGGCTCGAAGTGGATATCCGATGCCCGTGAATCAATAGCCTCGAGTAATAAGTTGTTGATGAAGCGTACGAGTGGAGTTTCGTCGAAAGCGTTCAGTTCCTCCTCATCTGCGTCTGCTTTAGAGGAGTCGATGACAATCTCTTCCTGATATTTGTTTTCTATATGGCCATGGTTCGAATATCTGCGATTGGCGCGTTGCAGATAGAGCTCAATCGCAGAATTGAGTTTGCTGTGTTCGCTTATGACCATCTCAATTTTTAGCCCACTATGAAAGGCAAGCTCGTTCAAAGCATTCACATTGTCTGGAATCGATACGGCAATAAACAGATTCTTACCAAGAATAGACAGTGGGAGTATTCGATGCTTGCGCACCAGAGCATCGTCTATGGAGTCATCTGGACAGAAATCCAAGTCGAAGGATTCGATCTCCAGAAGAGGCAATTGAAATTCATCGGAGAGGGAAACGGCAATGGATCGCTGATCAACTAGCCGATTACTTATCAGGTATTGAATTAGAGATAATCCCTGATGGGTGGCGTCTAGCGAAGCCTGCAGGACTCTTTCCTCCTCAATTAATTTGTCTGCAATTAATCGTCTGGCAATGCCGGCCAATTTGACTGTCATCGAGGTTTTCTCTGTTAAACTTCTTGCCTATTGATCCTATAATTGTAGTTTACGCTGTCGTTTTCACTGAATTCGATACAAAAAGGAGTGGAGAGACCGAGCATGAGTCGATGGAAAGCGAGCGCAGTGCACTTTTCGATTAGCCTGGTAGTGTTTCTAGGCTTGCTATCGATAATATTATTTCTCTGGTATCCAGGGATTCTATTCAGCGTTGGAGGCGGTTGGGCAGGGCTTAGAATTGTCTTCGCCGTTGATTTAATCCTAGGGCCGCTTCTGACCCTGGTCGTCTTCAAGGCAGGCAAGCCAGGACTGAAATTCGACCTCAGTTGCATAGTTGTATTTCAGGTAGTGTGTATGACGGCAGGGATGTGGGTCGTGTACGGTGAGAGGCCAATCGCACTAGTTCTCGCGTACGATACCTTCTACAGTATAGGCAGCGACGAGCTGTTGCAGTTTGACAGAGATCCTGAGTACCTGGCGGGCTTTCCAGGTGCCTATCCGAAGCTAATCTATATCGAGTTGCCAGAATCTGAAATTGCAGCCGATGTGGCTAATTTACGGGGCCAATATATCGGCGATCCTCTCTACATACAGACTGAAAACTACCGCGCTTTCCCTGAAGATATTAATGCGGCAAGGGGTGTTTTCAGAAGGCAGGCTTCCGCAAGACAGTCCGCCTCTCAAGATGTGCTAGACCAACTCGATGAAAACTGCATTTTCAGTAAGTTTGTATCTGCGGTGGCTAGCGGATTCGTCTGCTTCGACGCTGAAGGTCGAAGACTCAGTGAGTTCTATGAAACTAATGTGGCGCCAGGGGTAGCGGTCCAATGAGCGAAGTTCAGGCTCTAGTGAGTGCATACCTTAAGTGCTAGTAGATGCTGCCTAGCAATACCCACCCGTTACACAGCTGCCGCCTGGCACCCATACCACGGGAGGTACTATGCCCTGTGCCGCAATCGTGTACGTCGTGCCAGCAAGGTCAGAGCCGTCTGCCATCCAGGTTACGGTAATTACACCGTCTTGCACATCTATTCCGTGGGTTGTGGCGGCCTGTGCTTGAGCAGGTGGGATGCCATTCGTGCCAGCATCGACGTCAGCAAGTGAGCCAAATCGGTCAGAATGCGCCTGAACAAGAATGGAGGCACGATAGAAGCCGATAGCGAGGATAGCTTCAGAAAAACGCGCCCGGTTGCGGTAGAGGTCGTAGGCAGGCAGAGCGACAGAGACTAAGATGCCGATGATGGCAGTAACTATCATTAGCTCGATGAGCGTAAAGCCTGATTGCTTATGTTGGTTCATTCTGACCGCCTTCTATTCCCACAAATTTTAGGTTGGGGCTAGCCTTGGCAATGATGCGCTAAGGATAAACTGGGGCGTTAAATAATGTTAAGACGGGAATTTTCTATTTTCGCTTCGAAGCGACTGCTGTGCAACGAAGTGTTTGAAATGCTGGCACCACTTAGTGCAAGGGTGCCAGCTATTTCTAACTCAAGCGAGACTTGAGCTAACTAACAGTGAACAGTTGTCTCTAGCAGAAGCCGCTAGTGAGACATGTTCCACCTTCAGTCCACTGAACAGGAGGAGTGATGCCGCCAGCTGTCAGTGAGTAAGTTACAGTGTTGAGAGCAGAAGCTGTATCCACTTCCCAAGTCATAGTGATCACGCCATCAGTAACCGCGGCACCGTGGATACCAGCAGCCGCTGTAACGTTAGCAGGGATACCCATCGCGCCGCCGTCTAGCGAACCAATCGCGTCAGGGTTGCGAGTCTGGATGGCTAGCTCAACAGCAGTCTTGCGTGGTGTTACAGCAAGAACCAGCTCAGAGAACGCAGCACGGTTTGAGTAGTTCTGGTAAGCAGGAAGTGCTACCGCAGCCAGAATGCCGATAATCGCAACAACGATCATCAGTTCGATCAATGTGAAACCATTTTGTACTTTTTTCATTTTCAATCTCCAGTGTGGAAAACATTCAAATTTAAAATCTTATCCGTAGGTTTAGCAACGGGTAGTCAAATAGATACATATATCGTGCCAAAATAAAAAATAAATATAACACCTTGAAATATATAACAAAATAAATTCTATGTAATAGATCTACTGACAAAATCGGCGTGTCATGAACTGACAATTGCGCAACATACTGACAATATTTGTCAGTATTTGCGGGCAGTCTGCGGAAAATAGGCTCGGCACCAAAGCATAGAACTGAAGCGATATTACGGCAGAAATCGTCGTCACTGGCCGCTCGCTCTCGTGTATCCGTGAGCGGCGCCCTGTTGCGCTGGCAGTAAGCCAGTGCGAGGACTGCTACGAATCCTATTGAGATTCGCAGGCCTTAGTGCTGCCTGGGGCGTCGTTCATGATGTGTTCGAGCGGCTCCCGGTTAGAAGTTGGATTGACGGCAAGCAGTCTCGGGAGCGTGGTCCGTGTCTTTGGGTGCCTAGCGGGCAAAAGACAGGAGTCCCGTCAGTAGCCAGATTGGCTGACAACCGCAGATGACTCCTGTTACTCTCAGGCGTTCAAGATGGTGCTTTGATAGCTATGACCATAGTTAGAGCCCCGCACATTAGTCAGGCATGGCCTAGGGAATTAAATGACTCGAATTGGCAAGAAACCTTCATTATCAATTGTGATTCCAGCGAAGAATGAAGCAGAAAACTTGAAGGCATTCTTGCCACGCCTGCTTGCGGTCGTTGCCGAGGCTGAAATTATCGTGGTCAATGACGGCTCCACCGATGACACCCTCAGCATTTGTGAGTTGCAGGGTGTGACAGTCATTACCCACCCTTATAGCAAGGGGAATGGTGCGGCGATCAAGACCGGTGCGAAAGCGGCGCAGGGCGAGGTTATTGTGTTTCTTGATGGAGATGGGCAGCACAAGCCTGAAGATATACCCCAATTGCTGGCAATGCTTGCGACTGGCTACGACATGGTGGTGGGTGCGCGGGACAAGGAATCCCAGGCGGACTCTTTTAGGGCGATAGCTAACGGCGTTTATAATTGGCTCTCATCCGCGATAACAGGCCACAAAATACTGGATCTTACCTCGGGCTTCAGGGCGGTGAGAGCTGGAAAGTTTAAAGAGTTTCTGTATTTGCTGCCTAACGGCTTCTCTTATCCCACAACAAGTACGATGGCATTCTTTCGTGCGGGCTATTCTGTAGGTTATTTCTCCATTCAGACTGAGCAGCGTCTAGGCCAAAGCCACATAAGCCTGCTCAAGGACGGCATTCGGTTCCTGCTTATTATTTTCAAAGTGGGTACCTTGTATTCTCCCCTAAAAATATTCCTTCCCGTGTCAGCTTTATTCTTTAGTGCTGGATTGCTGAACTATATCTACACGTATACAACGCAAGGCACATTCACAAATATGAGTGCCGTGATGTTGATGACGGCTATCATTGTGTTCCTCATCGGCCTGGTTTCAGAGCAGGTTACAGCGCTCATGTATAAGGACAGTGATAGCGACTGAGGGTCTAGCCCGGAAGGGCATCCTAGGATTTGCAGACGCGCAGAAATTGGGACATCAGCTGTTTAACGACCCTTGAGGAGTTTGCAGGAATTGCGATGGGATTCACCCTTCTCAGGCGAGAAGCTACTTCAATTAAGCTACGGTTCATTATTGCCAGACTATAGTGAGTCCATAGAATTAAGCAGCTGATTTGTCGGTCATTTTTCTGGAAATCGTATTCATAGAAACGGCCGGGCTACTTGATAATATGGCTGAGGTAGTTTATGTTTACGCGAATCTCGACTGGGCATATTTCAGGCATTGTTTGGCAAGTATTATCGCCGGTAGCACGGCATTTACCTTAAAGGATAAGCAGGGCTGGGACACAGGTTTCAACTCTGCTGGGGATTAGAACGATGAAAAATTTGGTGAAGATGGGTTTGGTTCTGACGGGGCTTGTATTCAGTCAAGTCGGTATGGCTCAGGACAAGACTGTGAACGATGGCGTATTCACTGTCTCGCAGGTAGAGTCAGGCAAGAACGTCTACGATAACAGTTGTAAGACTTGTCACGACATGCGCTTTTATCGAGATATCCTGAAGTCATACAACGATCAGCCAGTGCTTTGGTTGTGGGAATCAATTTTAGGAACCATGCCAGCCGATAATCCGGGCTCCCTAATGCTCGATGAATATACAGACGTTATCGCCTATATCCTTTCCGAAAATGGATTTCCTGCTGGAGAGGCGAAATTAGATCCAGACCATGGAATGGAATCTATAAAAGTATTGAGTCCCTAGGACGCGTTTAAGCACACAGTAAGCTGAAACAAAAATGCCGAACTCAGTTCGGCATTTTTTTTTGCGCCTATTGTTAGCGTCCTAATCGACTTGAGTCTGTAGCGCTTGGCGACAGTTTCAGTCCGCGCAATTATCCAGAATTTCTCTAATTCTGTTTTTGTCTCGAGTTTCAATATCGAGATCATAGTTCTTGGCAATCGCATCCCACAAGCCGGCATATTCGCATTGAAACTCCTTGCGCGGCAGATAACGATCCGGGCCACGCTCTCGCTTCTTCTTGATCTCACCTTTGTCTACCAACATAAGGTTCAGTGGATCGTTCGCAAACTGCAATTTCTTTTCCGGCGGCCAGCGGTCGCCGCCATGGGTGTGAGCATACATGAGCGGAATAACATGATCGATGTCGACCTGAACGGCTACCTTGAAAACCTTGCCGGTGTATTCATCCAGCCATTCGCCGGTGCGAACCACGCAATTTCGCGGATTAGTAAATCGCACCTCATTGCGGCTGGTGAGGATCAAGAGCTCTTGCCGCGTCGATTGACAGTCATTGTCGTAGTCGAGCTCAAAATTCCAATCGTCTGTGTTGAAGAATTTCTCTCGATCACGCCGATCCGTATTGAGCCCATCTCGACGCGCTCTGCCTATGCTAAATGTATCCGGCATCTCACATCCGCTTTGATGACAGTGATAGGAACGCCCGTAGTAGTGGCCACCGTTGATGTCGATTTTTCCTCCATGACCCAACGCGGCTAGGGGAGATAGAAGTAGCCCTATGGAGAGTAGAATTCTGCGCAAGTTTTTGAGTTTCATCGATTCTCCTTGATCTGCAACGTCGGGTTGCGGGTAGTGGTCTAGTCGCTGGCAGCTATTCAATGAGTAGCGAGAGGTCTATCGCCTGACAATGCTTAGTCAGCGCACCCAACGAAATATAGTCTACGCCAGTTTCAGCGATTGATACCAGCATATCCTCTTCAATGCCGCCAGAGGCCTCCAGCTTTACGCGCCCTCGATTTAGCTCTACGGCCTGTACTAACTCGCCTCGTTCAAAATTATCGAGCATGACGATATCTGCTTTTGCTTCTATGG
>CAYGRR010000001.1:131564-136801 GCA_964352295.1 uncultured Pseudohongiella sp.
AACTCGCCTCGTTCAAAATTATCGAGCATGACGATATCTGCTTTTGCTTCTATGGCCTGCTCCAGTTCGGGCAGGCTCCGCACCTCTATCTCAACTGGCTTGTCCGGATGTAGCATCTTCGCCTTAGCGATCACCGCAGCGATACTGCCGCAGGCCGCGATGTGATTTTCCTTGATCAGAAACGCATCGAACAAGCCCATGCGGTGATTGAAGCAACCGCCCATGCGTACGGCGTATTTCTGTGCCGTGCGCAGACTTGGCAGTGTCTTCCTGGTGTCTAGTAATTTCACCGACGTGTGATTCACTAACGAGGCGTAGTGCTGACTCATGGTCGCCACAGCGGAAAGGGTTTGCAAAAAATTTAGAACTGTTCGCTCCGCAGTGAGAATGCTGCGCGCAGAGCCAAAGATTCGAGCGAGCGTTTGATCTGGAGAAATTCTACGCCCCTCTTCAATTTCCCATTGCACAGTGAGGGAGTTGTCGACCTGCTTGAATATCTCTTCGGCCCATGGCGTTCCGCAGAAAATGCCGTGATCTCTGCTGATAATCTTCGCCGAGATTTTTCTATCCTCGGGTATCAGTCCCGCTGTAATGTCGCCTGCGCCGACATCTTCTTTTAGGCAGAAAGAGACGAGTTCAGGTATGTCAGAGGGTAGGGCAGAGGGCATGCTATTTCAAAACTCCGAATAATGTCGAAGCGTCAATTCATCGCCTCGTTGACTAAATTCCACTTGGCGCAATGCGCTCATACCTAACAAGATTGTATCGCCGAGCATGCTAGGAGTGATGCTTGCGTTAACGTCTTCAAGAATAATATTTCCCAAAGTTAATTCATCTATCCGCGTTGAATAGACGCTGATCACTCCATTGGCTGTGGTGGCCCTAGTCGCAATTCCGCGTTGCAAGCCGGCAGCCAGGGCGACAGATTCAGGTATAGCAACATCGGTGGCGCCTGTGTCCAGCAGAAATAAGACGGGCACAGAGTTGACAGTGCCGCTCGCCACATAATGCCCCTGTCTATTTTGCTGCAAGACGACTTCTCTCATCCCCGAAGTTAACTGCATCGATGTCGGGTTCTGATTCGGATTAGCCTGCTGCTGCAATTGCTCGTCAAAGAAGTAGGTGAGGCCGCCGAGCATCAGCAGAAAGCCAAAAATCAGCATGCCTTGTCCAATTCGTTTTCCCGGCTGATTGCTATTTCCTGAGTCTGTTGGAGGCATTTTGAGGATTATGTCTTATCCCTGTTGGAATAGGAAGTTGTGAACTCAGTCATGGTTTGCTAATAATTGAGACTAGCTAAGCAATTGAAATTTCGATAAATAGCTGAAAATTCTTCTGGTTGTGAACAGTGTCATGCTTTACACAATTGTTGGGTGGTATAAGAAATCTAGGAAGATTCATGCACCCCAACTGAGTTTATACAACCGATAAGAAATGTCCCTAGTCTCGATAGTCAATCAAGCTACTCAACTGCAGTCCGCTGACGCGGCGCTGATAGAAAAGGCTGGCTGGGCGCTTCGTCAACGACTGCGCAAGCAGATGAACCAATTGACAGGCAGTTTTTTCGACGAGGTAGACGACTACATTTTTGAGGCAGGAAAGCACGGTCAATTCAAAGACGGTAGCGACTACCTCGGTTCGATGCGTGAAATTCGTGCCAAGCAAGTCATGTTTGAGGAGG
Source organism: uncultured Pseudohongiella sp. (assembly GCA_964352295.1). Lineage (GTDB taxonomy): Bacteria > Pseudomonadota > Gammaproteobacteria > Pseudomonadales > Pseudohongiellaceae > UBA9145. The sequence goes on from CAYGRR010000001.1 coordinate 133,246, forward strand.
CGTTTCTAGACACCGTCTCGAATAATTTGGAGCGGCGCGCTGGGCAGTTTGATAGCGCTACTGCCTCGTTGTCAAAAGGCTCTGACTCGCCAGTAATCTTTGAGAGTATGGAGATCGAGCTCGCTATCAACACGATGGCAAGGAAAGCCAACAAATTCTACTCTCCCTATGTAAAGCAGATTGAAACTCTCATCTCAACTGTAGACTTAAGCAAAGAGCAGCATTTGATCCGAGGTGAAACGCTCGTAACATCTGTAGTCCTCGGTTTTATTGAGGCTCAGGACTTGATCAAGATCGATCTAGAGCTGCGTCTTGTATTCATGAAGATATTTGAGCAGCACTTTGTCATGAAGATGGAGAAGCTGTTTCTAGATAGCATTAGTATCCTGAATAATATCGATAACAAGCAGTTCGTGGATCGACTGTATTCTTCATCTTCGTCATTTCATGTTCCTGTTGCGAGTAGCTGTACGCCCAGCAGGATAGATCGGCAGCGGACTGCTATTGGTTCTGAGTCATGCAAGCCGGACTCTAAGGCGGTAGAATTGTCCGTCAGTGATGCGCTGGATGTGATTCGATCCAGCAAAGAGCTCCCCGATTTTGTTCAGGAGATGGTCGAGCAACATTGGCGCATGGTCCTGCTGCTAATCGGGCTGAATAAAGGCGTGTCGAGTCTGGAGTGGCAAGAAGCGGAACACGTGCTGCAATTGTTGTTGCTCTGCAGCGCTAGTCAGATAGAGACGAGCCAATTTGACGAGACTTTATTGATTGAAAAGCTTAGCCAGGGGCTAAGACTATTGCGAATCCCGGTTGCCGAGGAGGAGCGATTTGTCAATGCTTTGAAAGGGCATCTTGCGGCCAAGCTGAAGCCGCTCAGCCCTTCGACTCAAGATGGCGCGACGGAATCGAACGCACGCATCGTGCCCGAGGCTACGGTTAGTCCGTCCGGAGAAAGCATTTTAGACGCCAACGATCTCAATGAGATCGCCGCGCTGATCAATGGCGAGCCTGTAAGTGGGGACTATGCCGAAAGTGAGGATATTGCCCAGATGTTCGATAGCCTGGCCAGTGTGGACAGTATGAGCGCCTGTAGCTCGGTGCAGATGTGCATAAAGGGTAAACTGCACGATTGTATAGTTACAAGAAGCGGACCTGCTGGTGACGTGTTCGTGATTACCAATGCAGGCGCCGCATCGAGTACAAGGAAAATCGCTATAACCCGCAGTAGATTGGGGCTCGCCATCTCACTAAAGCGCGGCGAGATACTGCTTTGCGAGGATTCAAGCAAACCCTCGGCTTGCAGCATCACTGTTTTCGAGCGCAAGCCCTAGACTCCAAACAATTCCTCTTAGTGTTAGCTTCTGTTGCTGTTAGCCGAGCATGGAGGTCTTGCGCCTGTTTTTCATCTTTGGCATAGACATTCTGTGCTAATATCAGCTGCTTGATTTTCGCGGATACAGCGCGATTCTGGAAAACTCTTGGTTCGCTGGAATGTTGCCATGGAACTCTCAATCGCCAACGACATATTGATCGGCGCTCAGTTTTTAGAGTCTCCCAATCAGAATTCAAGGCCAGCCAGTGCGGATATTGAGTTGCTGGTGATCCACAATATTAGTCTTCCTCCCGGTGAGTTCGGCTCGGCATCGATTAAGCAGTTTTTCTGTAACGAACTCGATTGCACTGCACACCCCTATTACACGCAGTTAGCAGATATGAGAGTGTCAGCTCATCTACTAATTGATAGAGACGGTCTGTTTACCCAGTTCGTTCCTTTCTGCAATCGAGCGTGGCATGCGGGGGAGTCGCTTTTCTGCGGGCGAGAAAATTGTAACGACTTCTCGATAGGTATTGAGTTGGAGGGTACTGATTTTGAGCCATTTACCGATAGCCAGTACACGAGTCTAGGTAATGTGACTAGATTGTTATTCGGCGCCTATCCGAAGATGGGAGTAGAGAAGGTGGTTGGGCATAACGATATCGCGCCAGATAGGAAAACGGACCCCGGTCCTTTTTTTGACTGGGCCAGATACAAGAAATCGCTGTCACTCTGAGCGATTGGCCGCTGTGAGTGGAATTGAAAGTGCATACTGCGGCATATCACGTAAACAAGGATTCGAATGAAATTTCTAGTTATTCTGATTTGTTTGATAGTCAATTACCTTTGGCTGAAGGACTTCGATCGTTTCGATGATGGCTGGTTCTTCAGGTTTAGGAACCGGGTTGAAGATTGGGCCGCGCGAGTCGTTGGGGGCAACTCACTAGGATGGATTCTGGCTTTCGCGATCGTCTATGGGCTGCCTCTGCTGCTACTGGCGCTTGTATTGTTTATCACCGCAGGCAGCATCTTTGGGCTGGCCACCATGATGGTGCACATACTGGTCTTGCTCATTGCCTTCGATAGATCTCAGCCAGGTCAGCTTGCAAAGGATTTTCTTGAGAAGTGGAAAGGGGGAGACATCGGCGCTTGCAGGGAATTTCTGGAGAAGGAGTTCAGCGCAGCTAGCCCGCTCGTAAACGATGATAAAGCCGCGGTCGGTAGCTACTTCAGCAAGCAGCTTACTTATCGCAGTTTTGAGAAGATGTTTGTCCTGTTTTTCTGGTATTTGTGCACGGGTCCTTTGGGGGTAGTAATCGCCTATATAAGCTACCAACTCCGCGATAGCCACGGTGAGCATCAACAGCCAGAGCAAGTCGATCTAGTCATTCTATTGATTCAGCTATTGGAGTGGATACCGTTGCGTCTCTTAGCGCTCACCTTTTCTCTAGCCGGTAATTTCGTGCATTGTTTTGAGAATGTCCGCAAATCCTTCTGGCATTTTGGTGCCGAGCCCAACAATGCCGATCTACTGTATTCCTTTGCGAGCTCAGCGGCGTCCGGCATGGTTGTTGAGAATGCGTCGAGTGGGGGAGACGAATTGGAGGCTCTCGATAGGGAGTCGGTAGAAGTTCAAGCTATTTTGGGCTTGCTGGAGCGCAGTCAGGCCATATGGCTTAGCGTGTTGGCGCTGATCACTATCGTAGCCCTCTGAGCCTTCTATTAGGAAATAGCTTTATCTTGGATGCGTAAGTTAGTAAATTAATTACTTGAGTAAGTTTAGCAAGATTGTAGTATTTGACTCTTCCGCTCTCGCGAGCGTGGCTGTGGGTGTTAGAGTTGATCTCGCTGGAATTTTTAAGCTATTGATATGTAATAAGAAGTAGATGTTGGGGTAGAGTGCTTTGGTACTCGTGCTCGATGTAGTAAAACTACAAGCCTCAAGGTATTGGGATAGAGAAATACAGTTATTTGGGTTAGAATCACGCCTGCTTTGTAATTTATTTACACAAACTAGACGAGCAGTTAAGGCTCGCGATGGATGCGGAATTTATAGAACATGACTCAGCAAAACGACGGAAATCCTGAAGAAACCAAAGAATGGCTAGACGCCCTTCAATCGGTGGTAGCCGCAGAGGGCAAAGAAAGAGCCCAATACCTACTTAGTCGCCTTGCCGATCAGGCGAGTCTGGAGGGTGTAGTAAGCTCTGGGGTTTCGGTGAACACTCCGTACCGAAATAC
>CAYGRR010000001.1:136901-148245 GCA_964352295.1 uncultured Pseudohongiella sp.
CGCATGGATGAAGCGAAGCTCGATAGATTTCGTGAAGAAGTCAACGGCGATGGACTGTCTTCCTACCCCCATCCCTGGCTCATGCCTGACTATTGGCAATTCCCTACTGTGTCTATGGGACTCGGGCCAATTACCGCGATCTATCAGGCGCACGTCCTGAAATATCTAACTAGTCGAAAACTGGTAGACAACAGCAATCGTAAGATTTGGGCATTTCTCGGCGATGGTGAGACCGATGAGCCGGAATCGCTCGGCGCTATTAGCAAGGCAGGTCGTGAGAAGTTGGACAACCTCATCTTTGTCATCAACTGTAATCTGCAGAGACTCGATGGTCCGGTCCGCGGCAACGGCAAGATCATTCAAGAATTGGAAGGCGTGTTCCGCGGCGCTGGCTGGAATGTAATCAAAGTAGTCTGGGGCAGGCATTGGGATCCGCTACTTCACGCAGACAAGGACGGCATACTTCAGGCGCGCATGGACGAGGTGGTCGACGGAGAATACCAAAATTACGTGGCTCGGGGTGGAGCCTATACGCGAGAGCACTTCTTCGGAAAGAGCCCTGAACTTCTCAAGATGGTCGAGCATTTGTCTGATGATGACATCATGGCTCTCAATCGTGGTGGGCATGATCCGTATAAGGTCTATGCCGCCTACGCCGAAGCTGTAGAGAGCAATGGAAAGCCAACGGTCATTCTGGCGAAGACCGTTAAGGGTTACGCTTTCGGTGACACGGCAGAGGCTCAGAACGATACGCACTCGGTGAAGAAGCTCGACATAGAAGGCTTGAAAAAATTTAGGAACCGCTTCGGTATTCCTATCAAAGATAAAGACCTAGAGTCTGTGCCCTACTATAGACCACCGGAAGATAGTCTTGAGCTTACCTATATGCGTCAGATGCGCAGCGCACTAGGTGGGCCTGTACCTCAGCGCCGTGTGGAGACGATTCCACTTGAAATTCCCGATATGGCTGCGTTCGAGAATCAAACGAAGAGCAGTGGCGATAGAGAGCTCTCGACCACCATGGCCTTCGTGCGCATGCTGGCGGCACTCTCCAGAGACAAGCAGGTGGGCAAGCGGGTAGTACCTATCGTTCCCGATGAGGCGCGAACATTTGGTATGGAAGGCATGTTTCGTCAGATGGGAATTTATTCTTCCGTGGGTCAGCTATACGATCCTGAAGATTCCAATCAGGTCATGTATTACCGCGAAGATAAAGAGGGGCAGATGTTGGAAGAGGGTATCACTGAGTCGGGTGCGTTCTCGGCGTGGTTGGCCGCAGCGACTTCCTACAGTGTCAGCAATTATCCATTGATCCCATTCTATATTTATTATTCGATGTTTGGTTTTCAAAGAGTGGGCGATCTGTGCTGGGCAGCGGGTGATTCTCAGGCTCGAGGCTTTCTGATAGGCGCGACCGCCGGCCGCACGACTCTCAATGGTGAGGGCCTGCAGCATCAGGATGGCCATAGTCATATCCTGGCCTCTACGATACCCAACTGTGTCTCCTATGACCCGGCCTATGCCTATGAGTTGGCGGTTATCGTGCAGGATGGTTTGAGGAGAATGTATAAGGAGATGGAGTCCGTCTTCTACTACATCACGACCATGAACGAGAACTATAAGCAGCCTGAACTGCCCAAGGGTGCAGAGGAAGGCATCATCAAGGGCATGTATCTGCTCGAAGATGGAGCTAGCAAAAACTACAAAACAGCGAAACCTAAGTCCGATCAACGCCTGCGACTATTAGGCAGCGGCACGATATTACTTGAAGTCAGAAAGGCTGCAGCAGTGTTACGCGCTGAATATGATATATCGGTCGATGTATGGAGCGTGACCAGCTTCAATGAATTGCGCAAAGAAGCCCTCGCAATAACGCGCGAGAACATGCTGAACCCTAACAAGAAGGCAAAGATACCGTATGTAACCGAAGTGCTTGCTAAACAGAAAGGGCCTATTATTTCCGCGACAGACCATATGAAGGCGCATTCCGATCAGGTTCGCGAGTTCGTTCCCGATACTTTCAGAGTATTGGGTACTGACGGGTTCGGACGAAGTGACAGTCGTGAGCAGCTACGCCATTTCTTCGAAGTAGACTGCAAGTTCATCGTGCTGGCTGCGTTGACAGAGCTGAAGGAATTGGGCGTTGTAAGTGCTAAGCAGATTACCGATCACATGAAGAATACTGGGATCGACCAGGCTAAGCGGAATCCGCTCGCACAATAATAATTGCAGAATTGAATTGATAACATTCAGGAGCCGTAACAGGTGACTATTGAGAATATAAGAGTTCCAGATCTGGGTGATGCCAGCGAAGTAGAAGTAATCGAATTGCTTGTCTCTGTCGGTCAATCAGTGGAAGAGAACGATTCGCTTTTAGTCTTGGAAAGCGATAAGGCTGCCATGGAGATACCTGCTCCGATGGCAGGGATAGTCAAGAGCATCTCCGTTAACCTGGGCGATCAAGTAAGCACCGGTAGCGAAATGCTTTCTTTGGAAGTCGCCGATGGCGCCAGTCAAGATAGTGCTCCTACTCCAGCAGCGAAGGAGCCTGAGGCTGCTGAGTCGAGCGAGGTCAAACCCGCTGCTGCTGCGCCGAAGACTGAGGCGGCTCAGGCTCCTGCCGCCGCTCCGAGCTCTCAAACAATTCAAGTGCCAGACCTTGGCAGCGATGATGAAGTCGAGATAATCGAGATTCACATCAAAGAGAGTGATTCTATCGAAGTTGATGACGTGTTGATCACGCTCGAATCTGACAAGGCAGCCATGGATGTGCCGGCGCCTGTTGCAGGCGTCATAGAATCATTGTTAGTGAAGGTGGGAGATAAGGTAAAGACTGGTTCGCAGATAGCTAAGGTCTTAGCTGCTGCGCCTGCAGTTAAGCAGGAGTCTGCACCGCCGGTCGAAGCAGCGGCGGCAAGTGCGCCGCCAGCCGAAGAAACAAAGCCCGCACCTACTGCAAAACCTACCGCGCAACCTGCGGTATCCGCACCTCAGTCCAGCGCTGGTGCGAGCGAGGCCTCTGGCAGGATCTATGCGGGTCCCGCCGTGAGAAAGCTGGCACGAGAATTAGGTGTCGATCTTGGGCAGGTGAACGGCAGCGGTGCAAAGTCTCGAATCCTCAAAGAAGATGTTCAGGAGTATGTAAAGGGCAGGATGAGTGCGCCTGCGGGACAAGGTGTAGCGCCGGCCTCTATACCGGATATCGACTTCAGCCAATTTGGCGAGGTGGAGCAGGTGCAGCGTAGCAAGTTGCACAAACTTACTTCGGTAAATATGCAGCGAAACTGGAACTCCGTTCCTCACGTTGCTCAATTCAACGAGGTGGATGTAACTGATCTCGAGGAATTCAGGGAAGGCTTGAAGTCAGCGGCTGAGCGGCGTGGAGTGAAGCTTACGTTTCTGCCATTCCTGTTAAAGGCCTGTGCAAAGGCTCTGCTGGAATATCCTCAATTTAATGTGTCTCTGCATTCCTCCGGCGAATACGTTATCCAGAAGAAGTATGTGCACATCGGCATGGCCGTTGCTACTGAAGCGGGGCTAGTAGTCCCTGTCATCAGAGACGTCGATAAGAAGACTATCTGGCAACTAGCGGAAGAGGTTATCGAGTTATCCAATAAGGCGAAAAATAGAAAGCTTACAGCGGCAGAAATGCAGGGTGCCTGCTTTACAATCTCCAGCCTTGGCGCAATTGGCGGCACAGGATTTATTCCAATCGTCAATGCTCCCGAGGTAGCCATCCTCGGCGTAGCAAAAACTGATATCAAGCCTGTCTACATCAGTGGAGAATTCGTTCCACGTAAAGTTTTACCGATCACACTCTCGTATGACCATAAGGCTGTAAATGGTGTTGATGGGGGACTGTTCGCCACCTACCTGGGTAAGTTGCTTAGTGACGTTAGGCATTTGGCGCTCTAGCTATGGCTGCAATATCTAAATGGGATAGAAGAGCCGCTGATTGCCATCACTTAGAGACTTGATAGGGCAGCCGTAAGCCTCGCTCAAGTTTTCCTCCGTCAATATGTCGACACTGCTTCCGATTATCGACTCACCATTATCCAGCAATAAGATAACATTCTCGCAGAACCTACTCGCAAGATTGATGTCGTGCGTCGCCATGATCAGGCTCGCCGAGGTTTCTGCGACCTTCGCTGTTAGTGCCGAGAGCAACTTTATCTGAAAGGCGACATCCAGATGGTTGCTAGGTTCATCGAGTAAAAAGAGTTGTGGAGCCTGTGCCAATAGCATTGCCAGAGCCAGCCTTTGCAACTCCCCGCCTGACAGAGTATCTACTGCGCGTTCTTTCAAAAGTTGGAGATCGAAAGCGGCTAGGGCGCCTTCTGCTATGGCGATGTCCCTGGCGTCGTCCCAGAGCAGGGATTGAGTGTGAGGGTGTCTCCCGAGCATAACGGTTTCGAAGACCGTTGCGGGTAGCGCTTCAATTCCCTGTTGAAACAATATGCCCACTTTGCGGGCGAGTTCTTTCTGTTTCAGACCATAGATACTTTCGCCATCAAGATGGACGCTGCCCAGATCTGCCTTACGCTGACCGATTAAGGTGTGCAGCAACGTGGTCTTGCCGACTCCGTTTTTCCCCAGCAGGGCCCAGCGTTCGTTCTCAGCGATTTGAACATTCAGATTTCTGCAAAGCGTTCTGCCTGCGATCTGAAGAGTTAAGGATTGGATGATTAATTTCGCCATGCTACTTCCGAATGCTGGATCTTAGTATCAGAATAAATGCAGGCACGCCGATGACCGCCGTAACCACGCCTACTGGAAGTTGTTGTGGCGCTACCACTGTCCTCGCAAGGCTGTCTGCTAAGACTAGGAAGCTCCCGCCCAGCAGAATGCAGGAGGGAATGAGAATGCGATGGTCGCGAGCGCCGAGGAGCCTAAGCATATGCGGAATTATCAGGCCGACGAATCCGACGGAGCCAGCGATTGTTACCGCCGTGGCAGTTAGCACCGAGGCAGAGAAGAATAGAGCAAGCCGCAGTGGCTGGACGTTGACTCCGAGGCTGCGAGCTAACAGCTCCCCTCGCATGAGCACATTCAGGGAACGACTGACAGCGAGGCCGCCCATCAGCCCTGCAGCCAATAATAGGAAGTGAGCGAGATTAACCCTGCTCTGGCTCAAGTCTCCCATCAGCCAAAATAGCATGCTCTGCACATTGTTAGTGGAACTCGTGGTCAGCAGTATATTGATAACCGCGCCCCAACCGGCCGACACGACAACCCCGGTGAGCAGCAGCCTTGTCACAGACCAATTTCCGAATTTGTTGGCAATACCAAACACTAACAAAATTGAAAACAGCGCTCCGGCGAAGGCGGCATTCGTTAGCCAGAAGCTAGTCGCCCCAATAAGGATTGCGGAGAGTGCGCCGACGGCGGCCCCGCCGGAAATGCCCAAGATATAGGGATCCGCGAGGGGATTGCGTAGCAGGACCTGCATAATGGCTCCGGATAGCGCGAGCAGCCCACCCGTAACGAATGCCGCGAGAGTCCGAGGTAGGCGAATCTCTTGCAGAACCTGAGAGTTGAAGTTCCTGTCCGCTGAGAACAAACTCTGCAAAACGTCAGGCAAGCTGATCTCGACGCTACCACTGAGCATTGAGAAGATAAGGCTTGCTATAGCGAATGCGGTAAGCGAAGAGAGCAGCAGTATCTGCTTGTTAGCGATCAAATCTAACTTCCTGAGAATGAGTTGGTGTGCATGCTTACAGCAATAGATAGAGTGAAAATTCAGCATTATCACAGCTTGGTCGATCTTATCATTTAATGTGTTGCATTCACTATTAATGATAAACTGCCCGCTCGCCCGAGTGCCCCGTTTTTAGGGAAGCAAGTTAACAATTACAATGCGGGCAGCAAAGGTCTGCCAATTGATAGGAGTTGAGTAAGCGATGCCGTCTTTCGATATAGTTTCAGAAGTGGATATGCATGAAGTCAATAATGCCCTGGATCAGTCTAATCGTGAAGTGGGAACGCGCTTCGATTTCAAAGGTGCAGACGCCTCGTTCGAGTTAAACAGTGATTCGAATATTCTAGTGAGCGCGGAGTCTGACTTTCAGATTCAACAGATGCTAGAGATTCTTCGCTCGAAGATGGTCAAGCGTGACGTCGACATTAAGAGCCTGAAAGAGGGCGAGATAGAATTGGTAGGGAAGAGGGCGAGTATGATCGTTACCCTGCAGCAGGGTATCGATTCAGACATCGCTAGGAAAATCGTCAAGGCTGTTAAGGAAGCCAAACTCAAGGTGCAAACGGCTATTCAAGGCGAGAAGTTGAGAGTATCAGGTAAGAAGCGAGATGACCTTCAGCAGGTAATTGCCTTCCTCAAAGAGGGAAGTTATGGAGTCCCCTTGCAGTTTGATAATTTTCGCGACTAGGCACACTCCTTCCGCAAAGCGCTCCGTGGCGAGCTAGGAACTTCATTTGTCAAAACACCTCTCATTTGCAGATTCGATTCGAGCACTACGCGACAAGCGCTTCCTGACGATTCTGATGTTTGGGTTTTGCAGCGGATTTCCCTATGTTCTTACCGGTTCTGTTCTAACGCTGTGGTTACAGGAAACCGGCTTCTCTCGTTCCACCATTGGATTTATCGGTGCGGTTGGAACTGTCTATGCCATCAATTGGATGTGGGCCCCCATTGTCGATCGATATAGACTACCAATTCTCTATCGGCTCCTGGGACAGCGTCGCTCATGGATACTGCTGTGCCAGCTGGCAATAGCCGTGCTGCTCTTCGCCATTAGTCTTGGTGATCCCCGCGATAATCTGTTTTACGTCACAGTCATCGCCGTTGGTATAGCGGCGTTCGGAGCGACGCTGGATATCGCCGTCGATGCCTATCGCATTACTATTTTTTCCCGCGCTGAGATGGACGCGAAGATGCCCTATGCTGCCGCCATGGCTACCAGCGGTTGGTGGGCAGGCTACGGATTCGTCGGCGGAGCCCTAGCCCTAGCATTGGGAGGCGAAACTATTGGGCTCGATTGGCCCACCGTTTATCGTTACTTAATTGTTGTCTATCTGTTTATTTTTGCATTTGTGATCGCTCAGCCGGAACCGGTGATCGAGGAGGCGGACGCGCTGCCGGAGACTAGCAGTAACTCGCGAAGATCGCTTGCTGACGTAGTGGCAGAATATTTCGTCAAGCCCTTTAAGGAGTTCTTCGACCGCTGCGGCTTTCGTTTGGCGTTTGCTGTGTTGATTTTCTTGCTGGTATTCAAGCTTGGCGAGGCGATGCTTGGCCGCATGTCACTAGTTTTCTATGTTGAAATTGGGTTCACTACTGACCAGATTAGCTTTTATCAGAAATTCTTCGGAGGGTTGGTGACGGCGGCCTTCTCGATTCTTGCGGCAATGGTGAATACTCGTTTCGGTGTAATCAGGGGGTTGTTTATTGCAGGCGTTGCCATGGCTGCTGCAAACTTATTGTATGCGCTAATTGCAATAGTTGGTCCTAACGTTAATCTGCTGATGCTCACTTTAGTGATCGATAACTTCTTCGTTGCATTTTCTACCGTAGCGTTCGTTTCTTTCGTATCCTATTTCACCAGTCGTACCTATACGGGGACGCAGTACGCGTTGATGGTGTCCATATCGAATCTTGGCAGAACGACACTCGCGGCTGGGAGCGGTGCGCTCGTTGATTTCCTCAATGGCGATTGGGCTTTCTTCTTCGTGCTCACCAGTCTGATGGTTATCCCCGGCCTGTGTCTCTTGCTGTGGGTGGGTAAGTTAATGAAATCCTACGAGCCCGCGCGGGCGGCTCAATCGGAATCCTGATCCCAGCGGTATTTCTTCAGAGAGAATCTCCCGTTCACGAACACCACGCCTTCGTCTTCGAGTCTGCGCTTTTGTCTTAGGTATTCGCTGCTACCCTGGGGGAAAGAGAGTTTGCCCTGTGAATTAGCAACGCGGTGCCAGGGAAGCTTGGTACCTGCCGGCAGATTTTTCATCACATGACCCACGTATCTAGCGTAGCCTGGCAGTCCAGCCATGCGCGCCACCTGCCCATAGCTCGAGACTTTACCCGCAGGAATCTGGTACACGATCTGCCAGATCTTCTCCTTGTTGCTGAGTGTCGAGTCATCCATAAGCAATAGTTGGCCTATCCGCTATCGTGCTAAAGTGTCGTCATTATAAATTCAACCGAGGTAGATCGTGCGTTTTCTTTTTATCTTTTTCGTCGTGGTTCCGCTGGGTGAGATGTTGTTATTGTTCGAGGTCAGTGATCGTATCGGTTCACTCACAACACTTGGACTGGTTGTGGCAACCGCGGCTATCGGAGTGCAGATCCTAAAGCGGCAGGGATTTGCCACGCTTACTCGAGCCAGCCAGAAGCTTGAATCAGGACAATTACCCGCTCAGGAGATAGTTGAGGGGATGCTACTTGCCGCGGCTGGTGCACTGCTACTGACCCCCGGCTTTATCACCGACACTATCGGCTTTATCTTTCTCACGGGCCCACTGCGCCGGCAGATTGCAGGATCTGCAATTCGTTCGGGCATGGTAAAGGCAATGGGAGGTGCCGCTACTGGCGGGTCTGACTTCGGCTACAGGAGTGGCGGAGCAGATTATCAGGGGCGATCCCCAGGCTCGAATGTCTACGAGGGAGATTACACGGAAGAATCCGGTACCTTGGGCCAGAAAGAGAGGAATTCCTCCGATTCCTCAGAAGAAAAAGACTAATAAAAACAAATAGATAGCCTTTTTCGGCGCAATGCGGTGAAAAAAGCACTCATAAATGCGCTGCAGGCATTGAATTTCCTACGACGAACCCCATTTAGGTGACATCAACTAATTTGTGCAGGCCACCTGAAATTGGAGCCTGAGCAGCAGATTGGTACTTTGATGATGATCGCCATAGCCATCGGGGCAGCAGCGATTACTTGCAGTTCTGTTAATCCAATCGATTGATTTGGGAGAGATGAATAATGAATATCCGGCCTTTACAAGATCGCGTCGTAGTTAGACGCATGGAAGAAGAATCTACCAGCGCAGGAGGCATCGTGCTTCCAGGCTCTGCAACAGAAAAGCCAGCACAAGGCGAAGTTATCGCCGTTGGCCCTGGCAAGCGTCTGGAGAGTGGTAATACACAGCCAGTGGATTTGAAAGTTGGCGATACCGTTGTTTTTGGAAAGTATTCCAGTAACACGGTAAAGATTGGCACCGAAGAGTTGCTGATTTTGAACGAAAGCGAAATTTTTGGCGTGATTGAAAATACGAAGGCGAAAAAGAAGAAGTAGAGCATAAATTTTCGACTCCAACATACATCTAGAAAAGACAGGAATTTTTAAAATGGCTAAAGACGTAAAATTCGGTGATTCAGCTCGCCAAAAACTATTGAAGGGCGTAAATGTCCTCGCTGACGCTGTAAAAGTAACTTTGGGCCCTAAGGGTCGCAATGTTGTTTTGGACAAATCCTTCGGTGCTCCAACGGTAACTAAAGATGGCGTATCCGTAGCGAAAGAAATTGAACTTGAAGATAAGTTTGAAAACATGGGCGCACAAATGGTCAAGGAAGTAGCATCACAGACTTCTGATGTTGCCGGCGACGGTACTACAACCGCTACAGTCCTTGCTCAGAGCATTCTGAATGAAGGCCTGAAAGCAGTAGCTGCGGGCATGAACCCGATGGACCTTAAGCGTGGTATCGATAAGGCGGTTGTTGCCCTTGTTGAGCAAGTCGGGAAGCTGGCTAAGCCTTGCACGGATTCAAAGGCGATTGCTCAGGTAGGCACTATCTCGGCAAACTCTGACGAACAAGTCGGTAAAATTATTGCCGAGGCAATGGATAAGGTCGGTAAAGAAGGCGTCATCACAGTTGAAGACGGTACCGGACTCGAAAACGAGTTGGATGTTGTTGAGGGTATGCAGTTCGACCGTGGCTATCTGTCAGCTTACTTCATCAATAATCAGGAAAGCATGAGTGCCGAACTTGAAGATCCATTAATTCTTCTCGTTGACAAGAAGGTCTCAAACATTCGTGACATGATAGGCTTGCTAGAAGGCGTTGCAAAATCTGGACGTCCTCTTTTGGTCATCGCTGAGGATGTAGAAGGCGAAGCGCTTGCAACGTTGGTTGTGAACAATATGCGCGGCATCGTGAAAGTGGCTGCCGTTAAGGCGCCAGGCTTCGGCGATCGCAGAAAATCCATGCTTGAAGATATCGCCATCCTGACCGGCGGTACCGTTATCTCCGAAGAAGTTGGCCTGAGTCTGGAAGGCGCTACAATCGATGATCTCGGCTCGGCGAAGCGTGTACAAATCAGCAAGGAAAATACAACGATCATCGATGGTGCTGGTAACAGCAAGGCCATTAAGGGTCGTGTGTCACAGATTCGCGCGCAGATCGAAGAAACGTCTTCCGATTACGATCGCGAGAAGCTACAGGAACGAGTTGCTAAACTGGCAGGTGGAGTTGCGGTAATCAAGGTTGGCGCCAGCACAGAAATGGAAATGAAAGAGAAGAAGGCTCGCGTAGAAGACGCGTTGCATTCAACTCGCGCCGCGGTTGAAGAAGGCGTAGTTCCTGGTGGTGGTGTGGCTCTAGTGCGTGCTCTGCAGAAGGTCCAAGGCCTCAAGGGCGACAACGAAGATCAGAATGTTGGTATTAGCATAATGCTTAAGGCGGTGACTTCTCCGCTGCGTCAGATCGTAGCCAATGCCGGTGAAGAGCCTTCGGTTATTCTGGACAAGGTGAAGGGAGGCAAGGGTAACTTTGGCTTCAACGCGGCAACTGGCGAATACGGCGACATGATCGAGATGGGTATCCTCGATCCGGCGAAAGTGACTCGCACAGCGATTCAGGCGGCCGGTTCGGTTGCTGGTTTGATGATTACTACCGAGTGCATGATCACCGAGAAGCCGCAGGAAGGCGGCGCTGGTGGTGGTGGAATGCCAGATATGGGTGGGATGGGCGGAATGCCCGGCATGATGTAAAAATCGGCGGTTGGGGAGGTCTTGAGCCTCCCTGGCTTCGTTGGCTTAGGGCTTCCGATGCTCATGTGGGTTAACCACACTGCGCTTCGGGTCCCTAAGCCGCCTCGCCAGGAAGGCTCAATCCTCTCCCCAACCACCGATTTTGAATACTGATTGATCGGAATTTCGATCGATAAAAAAGGCAGTGCCGTAAGGTACTGCCTTTTTTCATTCTAGCGTGCTAATAGTATTAGGCGTTCGCAAGGTTTGCGTTGGCGAAGTCCCAGTTTGCTAGGTTGTCTAGGAATGAGCCCAGGAAGTCGGGTCGGCGGTTCTGGAAGTCCAGATAGTAGGCGTGTTCCCATACGTCGCAGACTAGGATTGGGGTCGCGCCATCTGTGAGTGGGGTTTCTGC
>CAYGRR010000002.1:0-98870 GCA_964352295.1 uncultured Pseudohongiella sp.
CGCCCAAAGGCTTGTGCTTCACCTGCTCAGATGCCGACCTAGCAGCGCTGATTGATTATATGGTCAGCAGCAGCCAGTAAGTCGCTACTCGATCTAGAAAAAATGAGCTGCTAGCAGCTCATTTTTTTTGTCTGCGATTCCCTAAAGAATTCGCAATCCCGGGCTAATTGATCTATTTCATTACTATACAAGTAGATCTTGGCGCCCATGTCACTCGCAACTATTCACTCCCGCGCGCTCCTCGGTGTCGATGCCATCGAAGTGACGGTAGAGACACACCTGTCTAATGGCCTGCCGGCGTTTGCCATAGTCGGCCTGCCTGAGACTGCCGTCAAGGAAAGCAAGGAAAGGGTCAGGAGTGCCATTCTAAATTCTGGCCTGGATTTTCCCACTCGGCGTATTACCGTCAATCTCGCGCCTGCCGACTTGCCCAAGTCAGGCGGGCGCTACGATCTCGCCATAGCCCTCAGTATCCTCATCGCATCTGGCCAGTTAGACCGCGAAGTGCTGGAGAACCTGGAAGTGCTAGGAGAGCTCGCACTAGATGGCAGCGTGCGTGCAATACAGGGTAGTGTCTGCGCCATTATTGCCGCGAAGAAACAGCACCGCAGGATACTGCTGCCGGCGGCCAATCAAGAAGAGCTCGTCCTCGTTGGCTATGAGCACAGCTACACTGCAAGCAGCCTATTTGAGTTAGTCCAAGCTCTGAACAATGGCCTGTCTAAACCTGTATTACCCAAGAAAGGGCGTGACCGATCCCCCGAGTCAGATTGCCACCGTTATTTTACCCAGATTAAAGGGCAGGCCTTCGCGAAGCGGGCTGTGCAGATCGCGGCGGCAGGTGGCCACAACCTATTGATGATCGGCCCACCCGGCAGCGGCAAAACCCTACTGGCGAATCTACTAATCGGCCTGCTACCGCGCCTGTCTGAGTCAGAGGCGCTGGAAGTGGCAACAATCAAGTCGGTGGCTCGACAGCAGCTTGAGCAAGGCAACTGGTCTGCCCGGCCGATACGCAGCCCGCACCATACCGCGACCACAGTCGCTCTGGTCGGAGGCGGTAACCGAGCTAGCCCGGGAGAGATTAGCCTTGCGCATCGCGGCGTCTTGTTCCTCGATGAATTGAGCGAGTTCAAACCCAGCGTGCTAGACGCGATGCGAGAGCCACTGGAGTCGGGAGAGATTACAATCTCGCGCGCGAACTACCAGGTGAAGTTTCCTGCCAATTTCCAGTTGTTGGCGGCGATGAACCCCTGCCCCTGTGGCTACGCGAGCGATCCCCACCACGAATGCCGCTGCAGCGAGGACCGCATCGATCGCTATCTCGGCAAGCTATCCGGTCCCTTATTGGACCGCATAGACCTTGTCATCGAAGTCCCAGCACTTTCACAGACGGAATTGCTGCAGGAAGAGCAGGATCAACTTAACTGGAATGATGTGCGCGCTAACATCGAGGCCTGTCGAGATGCTCAAGTTCAACGCTCCGGGAAGTTAAATTCAGAACTGAATCTGCAGGAGCTGACTACTTACTGTGACTTGAATGCGCAGCTGAGGGCAGGCCTGGCTAGCATCATGGATAAGCTATCGATGTCTGCAAGGGCCACCCACAGGGTCATCAAGATGGCTCGAACGGTAGCGGATTTTGAGGGCAGCGAAGCGATACGGGAGCAAGACCTCATGGAGGCGATTAGTTATCGGCGCTGCCAGATAAGCAGGCTACTTGCTCAGTGATTTTGCCTCTAGCTCTTCCATCTTCTTAGAAAGCCCATCAAGACACTCCTCGAGTTCCTTGATGCGCTTTTCGGCGCGCTGCAGGGCGCTGCGCTGTGTCTCGAACTCTTCGCGGCTCAGTAAATCCAGCCCAGCAAAGCTGCTCTTAAGCAATTGCTCCATTTTGGTGCGCGACTCTTCGCGCAATTCTTCCGCCAGAGGCATCACGGCGGACAGGCGGGCGCTTAAGTCCTCGAGAAATCTATTACTGAACATTGCAGCTATCTCGCTTTATACGTAGGTGATAGAAAATGCAGCCGGGGGATCAGCCAGCAGCAAGCGGCTCATTCTAGCATCAAATTGTTGCCCATCAGGTCTAGCCCGGACGAGGCAACAGCTATAGGGAGGCGATGCTGGACTGGGGGCAGTGGCGGGGAAATGCTCCCCCCGAAGCACATATGCACCCTAATGGGGCGTAAATTGCTGCTGCGCACTGAGACTGTTCAATAAAACCGGCGCGAAATACAAATTGGGGCCATTTTTGTGCGCAAAACCGGCTTTTCAGACAATTTTCTACAACTGGCACGACCCCTGCATAGAGCAGTATCAGTTGTAAGAATTTAAGCAGCGCAAAAAACAGCTAAGGAGCAAAACAATGAAGTTAGTCACGGCTATTATCAAGCCATTTAAATTGGACGACGTCCGCGAGGCGTTATCCGAAATAGGCGTACAAGGCATCACCGTAACAGAAGTCAAAGGGTTTGGCCGTCAGAAGGGCCATACCGAATTGTATCGCGGTGCTGAGTATGTAGTTGATTTTCTACCGAAGGTAAAACTGGAAGTAGCCATTGCTGAGAGTCTGCTCGATCAAACTCTGGAAGCGATAACCAAGGCTGCGAATACCGGAAAGATAGGCGACGGCAAGATCTTTGTCGCAGATCTGACCCAGGTCATTCGTATCCGCACCGGCGAGACAGGTGAAGAGGCTATCTAGGCGCAGCAGTAAGCAGGCTTCAAATGTATTAGTAGTACAAGCAACCAGGCAGCAAGAGTTTAACAAGATAACTATCGGTCTAAGCAAAGCATTGAGCGCAACGCAACAAGTAGACCAATAAACCGGAGGTATAAGGTGGAAAACCAAATTTTCGAATTGCAATATGCAATGGATACGTTCTATTTTTTAATATGTGGCGCTCTCGTCATGTGGATGGCGGCAGGTTTCGCCATGCTCGAAGCCGGCTTAGTTCGCTCTAAGAACACCACAGAAATTCTCACCAAAAACGTCGCACTGTATGCGATAGCCTGCACCATGTACTTGGTTTGCGGTTATCAAATCATGTACGACGGCGGCTTCTTCTTATCGGGTGTCACCACAGTGGCGCAGATGGATGACGCGGCAATTGCAGGTGTACTTGCCGAATCGGCAGAAGCAGGCTTCGATGGCGATGCAGTTTACTCTGGCGCTTCTGACTTCTTCTTCCAGGTTGTGTTCGTAGCAACGGCGATGTCGATTGTCTCGGGTGCGGTAGCCGAGCGTATGAAGCTTTGGGCTTTCCTGGCATTCGCAGTTGTAATGACTGGTCTTATCTATCCGATGGAAGGTAGCTGGACTTGGAACGGCGACGCAGTATTCGGTTTGTTCGAATTGAGCTACAGCGACTACGCCGGATCAGGCATCGTTCACTTGGCTGGTGCTGCTGCAGCATTGGCAGGTGTAATCCTGCTAGGGCCAAGAAAGGGCAAGTACAGCGCTGCCGGCGCGCCACAGGCGATTCCCGGAGCAAACCTGCCTCTCGCGACACTCGGTACATTCATTCTATGGATGGGCTGGTTTGGCTTCAACGGCGGTTCTACTCTTAAACTGGGTGGCATCGGTGTAGCAAACGAAGTTGCAAACGTATTTCTAAACACTAACGCGGCAGCAGCAGGTGGTTTGATTGCAGCGCTACTAGTGGCTCGATTGATGTTTGGCAAGGCTGATTTAACTATGGCACTCAACGGCGCTCTCGCTGGCCTAGTAGCGATTACCGCAGAGCCTGCAGACCCAAGCCCACTGCTTGCAACTATCATTGGCGCCATAGGCGGCACGATCGTGGTATTCAGCATCATCAGCCTAGACAAGTTGAAGATTGATGATCCAGTCGGCGCGATCTCTGTTCACGGTAGCGTGGGTATCTTCGGTATCTTCGCGGTACTACTCTCCGATCCAGATGCAACTTTCATGGGCCAATTGGTCGGCATGTTAGTGATCTTCGGCTGGGTGTTTGGTGCCAGCCTAATCACATGGCTTGCAATCAAAGCGATCATGGGTCTTCGAGTTACTGAGGAAGAAGAAGTGGAAGGCGTCGACATGTCCGAATGTGGCATGGAAGCTTACCCGGAATTCGTAAACCAGTAAGACAAAGAACAACTCTCCCTTAGGTAAAATTTTAACCTAGCGCCTTTGATTTCAAAGGCGCTTTTTTTTGTCTCGAATCCGGCCAAGTTTGTGGGGAAAACCCAGTTCGCAATTTCAACAACGGGGCCTCGATAAACACCGATTTGTGAACAGTCTCACAAGCAATTCTTACAAAGCCGAGTATGCTCGGCCCATGCAAGTTTCAAAGCCAACAAGCACCTCAGAACGCTACAAAGCGGATAACCTAATGCGACTAAGTTGCAGTGAGTTACTGTTGGGTATGTTTGTCTTTGAGCTCGATTGTGCCTGGTCAAAAACGCCCTTTGCCATGGGAGGGTTCCACCTTAAGACAGCTCAGGATATGGAGATCCTCACGAAGCACTGTAAGCACGTTATTATCGATACCAATAAGGGTGTTCAGCCGCGTAGGGGGGCGCAGAAACAGCTCACTATCTTGAGCAGCGCACGCCGCGCAGCACCCGATTCGAATTCGGTGAAGGTTGATCGCGGGGCCTACCCTGTCACGCGGTCCGTAAAACAACAGATAGACAAGGCACATCGAGTGCACCTTACTCTTAAGGTGGATTTCGCTACACAGGCTCGCGCGGTGCGCAGCGGCAGCGAGATGGACCTGCCGTCGCTGCAGAAGCCGATTAACAAACTCATCGCTTCGGTTATTGCCAATCCGCAAACGCACATCTGGTTATTGAATACCGACTCGGCAGCCAGAGCAGATACTGACTACTGCGTGCGCGCTATGATCTGGGCGGTAGTGCTTGGACGGCAGGTCGGCCTGCCAATTGACGAGTTGGAAATCTTGGCACTGGGTACGCTGCTGGCAGACATCGGTATGCAGCTTCTTCCAGAGCGACTGGTGAATAAACGCGGACCATTCAGAAAGAAGGAATTTCTGGCCTACAGGAAGCATATCGATTTCGGCGTGGAGTTAATGACGCACTACCCGGAACTCGACGAGCGAGTTACCGCTATCGTGAAGTGTCACCATGAGCGGCAGGACGGACTTGGGTTTCCGGATAAGCTGCGCGGGAAACAAATACCACTGCTCGCGCGTTTTGCCAATCTCGCCTATTGTTTCGAACGGCTGCTACGCAGCAATGGCGAAGGCCCGGCGACGCCTCCCTCCAAGGCGCTGACTAAACTCTACAAACAGCGGGCGCTGAAGTTTCCGGAGCAGCTAGTCGTCGAGCTAATTCACGTCATGGGAACCTATCCCATTGGCTCACTGGTGACGCTCTCCAGCGGCGAGGTGGCACTCGTGTTGGAGCAGAATCCCCAGGAGAAGTTATCCCCCAAGGTTGCAGTATTGACTGACACGCACAGGGTCTTATTGAGGGCGCCCACTCTCGTAGCGCTGGCCAATCAGGGGAAGTCGAAAGTGAGTAGATCGATAGTGTCCAGTTACAAGTCGCAGAATTCCTCCAAGCAACTGGGCGAGGGCAGCGATCTGGATCCGCGCAACTATACGCTAAGCTTCTTCGGAAAACGCGTTGGCCTAGGCTCGCTCACTTTCCGACTCTAAGAGCGCCTAGCTACATATCTCCATACTTGTGTTGCAAGATGGCGAGCGCGGCCACTGGCGCCGTCTCGGTACGCAGTATTCTTGAACCCAGCGCAACAATACCGAAACCACTGTTCTGCGCCCAACTTATCTCATTGCCGGAGAACCCGCCCTCCGGACCAATTAACAACTCTACGGTCTTCTCAGAGAGAGAGCTTGGCAAGGCATCGGTCCCAGTCGGCTCTAACATCCATCTGTTCACGCATCCACTCATTGGTATGTCTAATAGCGCGATGGGGCTTTGAATCGAGGGAACGGAAATTCTCCCGCTCTGCTCGCAGGCGCTGATGGCGATCTTCCGCCAGTGCTGCAGTTTCTTCTCCACGCGCTCGGCCTTGAGCCGTACCTCGCCAAACTCTGTGTACACAGGGGTAATCGTGGTTACGCCGAGTTCGGTGGATTTCTGCACAGCGAAGTCCATCCTGTCGCCGCGAGAAAGGCCTAACAGTAGATGAATGGAGAGGGAATTCTCTGCAGATAGAATCGCTGTATCGCGCTCTAGATTGAGCAACTCGACCTGTACATCGCGCTTCGAGGCTGTGCTTACCCTGGCGCGGAACTCGCCCTGCGCAGAATTGAAGACCAGCAGTTCGTCATCGACTCGTAGCCGCAACACATTACCGAGATAGTGTGCTGTCTCCTTGGGAAGTGAGATAACTGCACCTAGCTCAAGTGATGAATCGAGATAGATGCGCGTTAGCCTCATCGACTGCTACCTAGAGCAATTCGCGTTGTGGGCGATTGGCGAGATCCAGATTCTGCCAGATCTGCGTCACTGCCTGACTGAGATTCATCGAGTAGAAATGCAGCCCGGGAGCGCCGCCTTGCAGCAAGTCCTCGCATAACTCGGTAACAACATCGATGCCGAACTTACGCAGGCTTTCCGCGTCATCGCCGAAACCCAGGAGCCTCTTCTCTAGCCAGCGGGGAATCTCCGCGCCGCAGTTCGCGCTAAATCGCGCAAGGTTTGCGTAGTTAGAGATGGGCATGATGCCGGGAACGATCGGGATAGTGATGCCTGCGTCCCTTGAGTACTCCACAAAGCGGAAATAGGCGTCGGGGTTGTAGAAATACTGCGTGATCGCCGAATTTGCACCCGCATCTACCTTGCGCTTGAAGAAATCTATATCCGACGCATAGCTCTTGGACTCTGGATGTATCTCCGGGTAGCAGGCTACATCGATGTGAAACTGATCGCCGGTCTCGCTGCGAATAAACTCAACCAGCTCGTTCGCGTAACGATGCTGCACTGCCGCGCCTACCCCGGACGGCATATCGCCGCGCAGAGCAACCAAACGCCTAATGCCAGCATCAGCATAAGTTTGCAGAAGCTGGCGCAGCTCCGCTTCGTCAGAGCCACCGAAGGAGAGATGCGGAGCACAAGCAGAGCCGGCCGCCTGATAGCGCAGCACGATCTTCTGTGTGCCAGATTTGGTAGAACCGCCGGCACCATAGGTCACCGAGAAAAAATCGGGACCTAAGCTGTTTAGTTCGGCGTGAACGGTATCCAGCTTCGCCTCTCCCACCTCTGTGCGAGGCGGGAAAAACTCGATGCTGTACTTTGATGGATTGAGTGAATCCATAGTTTCGCTATCCTCGGTACTGACTACTAGTACTTGTAGCTATCGGTCTTATAAGGGCCGTTAACATTTACGTGGATGTACTTCGCCTGTACGTCGGTAAGCTTCGTGAGTACCCCGCCGAATCCACCGACCATCATAGCGGCAACTTCCTCATCGAGGTGCTTCGGAAGCACTTCAACATAGAGCTTGCTCGCCTTCTCAGCCTCAGGCAGATCGGCAAACTTTCTCTCGTACATGAACATCTGCGCCAGTACCTGATTCGCGAACGAGCCATCCATGATGCGCGATGGGTGGCCGGTGGCGTTGCCGAGATTAATCAGGCGTCCTTCCGACAGCAGGATCAAGTAATCGTCTTGCTTCTCGATACCCGAACGGTAGATCTTATGCACCTGTGGCTTAACCTCTTCCCAGGTCCAATTTTTTCGCATGAAGGCCGTGTCGATTTCGTTGTCGAAGTGACCGATGTTGCAGATCACGGCGCCGGCCTTGACCGCTTGCAGCATATACTTGTCGCAAACATTCACGTTGCCTGTGGTTGTTACGATCAGATCGATCTTGCCAAGTAGCGCCTTCTCGATTCCTTCAGCCGTACCTGTGTTAATGCCGCCGATGTAGGGCGATACGACTTCGTAGCCGTCCATGCAAGCCTGCATGGCGCAGATGGGATCGATTTCCGCAATCTTCACGATCATCCCTTCCTGACGCAGACTCTGTGCGGAACCCTTGCCCACATCACCATACCCGACCACGAGTGCTTGCTTGCCGGAAAGCAGCATGTCTGTGCCGCGCTTGATACCATCGTTAAGCGAATGACGACAGCCATACTTGTTGTCGTTCTTGGACTTCGTTACTGAGTCGTTAACGTTGATCGCTGGAACTTTCAGTGTGCCTTCTTCCAGCATTTCGAGAAGACGGTGTACGCCCGTTGTTGTCTCTTCCGTAATCCCGTGAATGTTCTTAAGCAGCTGGGGATACTTCTCGTGCACCATCGCCGTTAAATCGCCACCATCGTCCAGAATCATGTTTACATCCCATGGCTCGCCATCCTTAAGTATGGTCTGCTCGATGCACCACTCGCCTTCGGCTTCAGTCTGACCCTTCCAGGCGTAGACGGCGATGCCAGCGGCGGCGATACACGCGGCAGCATGATCTTGAGTAGAAAAAATGTTGCAAGATGACCAGCGCACTTCGGCGCCAAGCTCAACCAGTGTTTCGATGAGTACGGCCGTCTGCACGGTCATGTGTATGCAGCCCAGAATCTTCGCCTTAGCGAGAGGTTTCTCCGCAGAGTATTTGCGGCGCAGCGTCATCAGTGCTGGCATCTCTGCCTCGGCGAGTGTGATCTCACGGCGACCGAAATCGGCTAGGCCTATGTCGGCGACTTTGTAGTCTTGAGCAATGGCGCTTTCTTGTACTGATAAATCGTTCATGTCTTACTCCGTAGATTTTGTGTTATATGCCAGCGGCTGATTTAAGGGCTGCGGCTTTGTCTGTTCTTTCCCAGCTTAGGTCGAGATCTTCGCGGCCGAAGTGACCGTAAGCGGCTGTAGCTTTGTAGATAGGCTGGATTAGATCCAACATCTTGATCAGGCCCTTAGGACGCAGTTCGAAATGCTCACGAATCAGCCCGACGATCTTCTCATTGCTTATCTTGTTGGTCCCAAATGTCTCAACACTGATCGAGGTAGGCTCTGCCACGCCAATCGCATAGGAGAGTTGAATCTCACAGCGTTCGGCGATACCGGCGGCGACGAGATTCTTGGCGACATAGCGTGCCGCGTAGGCAGCGGAGCGGTCAACTTTCGAAGGGTCTTTGCCGGAGAAGGCACCGCCACCGTGGCGAGCCATGCCGCCGTAGGTGTCGACGATGATTTTTCTACCGGTTAATCCGCAATCGCCGTGTGGGCCACCGATAACGAAGCGGCCGGTCGGATTAATAAAGTATTTGGTGTTCGCAGTAATCCAGTCTTTAGGTAGCACCGGCTTGATGATCTCTTCCATCACGGCTTCCTGTAGATCCTTCAGCGAGATCTCTTCCTTGTGCTGAGTGGATAGCACGACAGCATCGATCGCAACCGGCTTGCCATCTTCGTAGCGGAAGGTAATTTGGCTCTTCGCATCCGGCTGCAACCAAGGCAGTGTGCCGTTCTTGCGAACTTCCGATTGACGCTTAACCAGAAGGTGTGAATAAGTGATAGGTGCGGGCATTAACACATCGGTTTCGTTCGTCGCATAGCCAAACATCAATCCCTGGTCACCAGCGCCCTGTTCATGGTCGGCGGAATCGTCAACACCCATCGCAATGTCCGGAGACTGCTTGCCGATGCCGTTGAGCACGGCACAGGTGTTGCTGTCGAAGCCGCTCTCTGAATTGTTATAGCCGATATCATTCACAACACCGCGCACTATGTTCTCTATATCAACATATGCCTCAGTTGTAATTTCTCCCGCTACGACAACCATGCCAGTCTTGATCATGGTCTCACAGGCTACTCTGGATGCTTTGTCCTGCTCTAGCAGCGCATCCAGGATAGCGTCGGAGATCTGGTCCGCCATCTTATCCGGGTGACCCTCAGATACCGATTCGGATGTAAACAGTGTTGATTCTGCCATTTGTATTTCCTCAAAAATGGTTTGTGTTAGTTAAAAATTAAGTTTGTGAAATTCTTCATTGTAGTTAAGTGCCAGATGCCACATATTTAAATGCCCGCATCTGAATCTGAAAACCGTTACGCAGCCCTAAATAGGAGCTCTGTTGCCTCTCCAATCCCGCCCTCTCGGCCCAGTGATCCAGGTCGCGCTCCTCAAAGCCCAGCCAGAGGTCTCCGCAGGACTCACGAACCCAGTCCTGATCGTGACTGCAGAGCTCTACGATAAGTAGGTAGCCGTCGGGGTTCAGTAGTGCGGCGCTGTCCTTGAACGTCTTCGCCGGAGAGGAGATGTGGTGCAATACCATGTCGAAAATGATCAGGTCGCTGCGCACATCTTGTTTTCTAGCGACTGCGGTGTCGCCCAGAATAAATTCGACACCCTTGCCGCCGCATTCACGAATCGCCGATCGCGATCTGTCTAACATGTCTTTTGAGTTATCGAGGGCGGTGAGATTGTTAAAGCGCTGCGACAATTCTGCGAGCAGCTGGCCCTCACCGGGCCCAACCTCCATCACAGCAGAGTGCGCATCTAGGGAGAGGCCGTTGATAAGGTCGTGCAGGCTGCTGGCATAGTCTCCGTGCTCGACGATGAGCCCCTGCTTCTCGCGAAACTTGTTCGCGTTCTTATTGAAGAAATTGAGAGAAAGCTGGGCCCGCTCCAATTGAATCTGCTTGATCTTACGCAGTTGCGTACTGGGCAGAGCGAGCGCGTCGATGCTCTCGAATACTGCCTTCTTGCCATCGCCGTGAATATCGTCTTCGCTCAGGAAGGCGCGTCTATAGAATATGGAGTTTCCTTCACGACGCGTGGAGACCAGATGGCTGGTAGCGAGTATCTTCAGGTGATGGCTAAGCGCGGATTGTCGAATATCCAAGATGCGGCACAGCTCCAACACGCCAAACGACTCATTCTTGAGCAGCCTGAGGATCTGCAGCCGCAGCTGATCGGCCAGGGCCTTATGCAGCGCGGTGAGCGATTCCAGCGGACTCAGGGGTTCTGAGGCTCCGCTGCTCTTCAATGCAGGTGCTGCCATGTTGGGGGCCGAGTGTGATTTTTCAGGAGGCGCTAACTTAGCAGCATTGCGAGGGCATTTCAAATCTATATCAAAATATATTGATATAGATTTGAGACCGAATAGACCTGACTAACTCGCCGTTTGGCGCAAGAAGGCCGAATGGCAGGCCGATTGATGCAGGCCGCCGACTATCTACCCAAGGCGGCGAATATATTGCCGCCTCGCGCGGCATAGTATTGGCATATTCCATTCAGGTGCGGGAAAATACCCGGCTTAAGAGGCTCCCCGAAGCAAATCTGAGTTCACCCCGCCGCCCGGTTAGTTGGCCAGCTGCAGGGCACTGACTCTATCGCTTCGCCAACCATGGCAATTACGTAGAAACTGAAGGAAATCGATCGATGGCAGAACAAGCTGTGTCACGCAAACAGAGTGCCAACGCAATTCGTGCATTGAGCATGGATGCAGTACAGAAGGCGAAGTCGGGTCACCCAGGCGCCCCGATGGGTATGGCAGACATAGCGCAGGTGCTCTGGTGCGATTTTCTGAAGCACAATCCTGGCGATCCCAACTGGTTTAATCGCGATCGCTTCGTGCTCTCCAATGGCCACGGCTCAATGCTGATCTACTCTCTATTGCATCTCACTGGCTACGACCTCTCCATTGAGGATCTACAGCAGTTTCGACAGTTCGGCTCCAAGACACCCGGGCACCCGGAGTTTGGCTACACGCCAGGGGTTGAGACCACCACCGGTCCCCTAGGCCAAGGGCTGGCGAATGCCGTCGGCATGGCCATCGCCGAGAAGACCCTGGGCGCCCAATTCAACCGAGAGGGTCACGAGGTAATTGACCATCACACCTACGTGTTCGCAGGCGACGGCTGTCTGATGGAAGGCATCTCCCACGAGGTCTGCTCTCTGGCAGGCACATTGAATCTGGGTAAGCTCATCGTCTTCTATGACGACAACGGCATCTCTATCGATGGCGAGGTCGAGGAGTGGTTCGCGGACGATACCGGCAAGCGCTTCGATTCCTATGGCTGGCAGGTGCTGTCCGTAGACGGCCATGACCCAGAGGCCATTAGCGCCGCCATCAAAAAGGCCAGGAAAGAAACCTCGAAGCCTACGCTAATCAGCTGCAAGACCATCATCGGTTTCGGCTCACCGAATAAGCAGGGCACGGCGGCGACCCACGGAGCCCCATTGGGCGATGAGGAGATAGCGGCCACACGCAAGGCATTAGAGTGGCCACACGCGCCATTCGTGATTCCGGAGAACGTGAAACAAGCCTGGGATGCCACGGAGAAGGGCTTTACTGCGGAGTCTGCCTGGAAAGAGAAGCTGGTGATCTATGAAGAGGAACATCCGGATCTCGCCATGGAGTTGGTGCGCAGACTGAAGGGCCAGTTGCCTGGTTACTTCAAAACCAAGGCGGATGAGTTCATCGCCAAATGTCAGGCTGCCGAGGACAATATCCCAAGCCGCAAGGCCTCACAGAATACTATAGAGGCTTACGCCAGATTGCTGCCCGAGCTGATCGGCGGCAGCGCAGACCTCACCGGCTCCAACCTGACGAACTGGTCCGGTAGCTCGGCGATCTCAGAGAAGGCCGATGGCAACTATATCTACTTCGGTGTCCGAGAATTCGGTATGACCGCTATCGCCACGGGTATGGCGCTGCATGGCGGTTTCATTCCGTATACGGCAACCTTCCTGATCTTCATGGAATACGCTCGAAACGCCGTCAGAATGTCGGCGTTGATGAAGCAGCAGAGCATCTTCGTCTATACCCATGACTCTATCGGGCAGGGGGAGGATGGGCCGACTCACCAGCCGGTAGAGCAACTTGCGAACTTGCGCAGTACTCCGAATATGTCGGTCTGGCGTCCCTGTGACAACGTGGAATCCGCCGTGGCGTGGAAGGCTGCAATAGAGAAGCAGGACGGACCAACGAGTCTGGTCTTCTCTCGACAGAACCTGGCGCACCAAGCGCGTAGCGCGGAGCAGGTTCAAGCGATAGCGCGTGGCGCCTATATCCTGAAGGACTGCGAGGGAGCGCCTTCGGTAATCGTGCTCGCCACGGGTTCAGAGGTAGAGATTAGCTTGGCTGCGGTAGAAAGCCTGCAGGGCGAGGGCGTGAAGGTGCGCCTGGTCTCCATTCCCAGTGTTGACGTGTTCGAGGCGCAGGACGCCGAATACAGAGAGCAGGTGCTGCCGAATGCAGTGCGCCTACGCGTGGCGGTCGAGGCGGGCGGAGTCGACTACTGGCGAAAGCTCGTGGGACTGGACGGCAAGGTAATCGGCATGAGTTCGTTCGGCGAATCGGCTCCAGGGCCGGTACTCATGGAGCACTTCGGCTTCACCGCAGAGAATATAGTAGCGACTGTAAAGTCCTTCGGCTCGTGATCGCTTCATTGATTACCAGTCGCTTGGCTTGCTAGGCGCGGGACACGCAGATGAGCTATCGCATAGCAATTAATGGATACGGCCGCATAGGCCGTTGTGTGCTGCGTGCGTTCTACGAATCTACCAACTATGCAGACATGCGAATCGTCGCAATCAACGACCTTGCCGATATCGGGAACCTCTCTCATCTCACGCGTTATGACAGTACGCACGGTCGCTTCTTAGGATCCGTGGAGGCAAGCGGTGAGGGCGCGGTAAAAAACCTGATTGTGAATGGCGACAAGATTCGAGTATTCAACGAGCCCGACGTCAGCAAGCTGCCCTGGTCCGAGCTCGATGTCGATCTGGTCATGGAATGCAGTGGTGCGTTCAAGGATCGCGCCACAGCACAGCTTCACATAGCAGGTGGTGCCAAGAAGGTCTTGTTCTCGCAGCCCGCCGAGGGAGACGTCGACGCCACGCTGGTCTATGGCATCAATCATACGAGCCTGGAGCCAACGGCCGAGATCGTATCGAACGCGTCGTGCACGACGAATTGCATCGTGCCGGTACTCAAGACTATCAACGAGGCATTCAAGATTGAGGCGGGCGCGATCACCACGATCCACTCCGCCATGAACGATCAGCCCGTGATCGATAGCTATCACGATGACGATCTGCGCAAGACGCGCAGCGCAATGCAGTCGATCATCCCGGTAGATACAGCGCTGGCTAAAGGCATCGAGAGAATACTTCCCGAGCTGTCTGGCCTGCTAGAAGCACAAGCGATACGCGTGCCGACCCCGAATGTATCCCTGATGGATCTAACGCTATCGGTAGCAACAGGAACAAATGCAGAGGCAGTGAATCAAGCGATACGTGCGGCGAGCGCTAGCCTGCCCGCAAACGTTTTAGGCTTCACCGAAGAGCCTTTGGCCTCGTGCGATTTCAATCATGACCCGCGCTCGGCAATCGTCGATTTAAATCAGACGAGTGTCGCAAACGGGAACTTGATTAAACTGTTCGTATGGTTCGATAACGAATGGGCCTACGCGAACAGGATGTTAGATGTGGCCCAGTATATGAAGTCGATTAAGTAAAATATAACAATACTTACTTGGAATAAAACTCTTATGTCATTCTTGCGTATGGACCAACAGAATCTCAAAGGGAAGCGAGTGCTCATTCGCGAAGATCTCAATGTGCCCATCACTGATGGAGTCATCGGAAACGACACCAGAATCAAGGCGGCAATCCCGAGTATAGAGCTGGCTAGGGCCGCAGGCGCCGAGGTCATTATCATGTCGCACTTAGGCAGGCCAGTTGAGGCGATGCCGATCTCCGAACAGAGTGAATTCTCGCTGCAACCGGTGGCAGACAGGTTGGCAAAACTAATCGGCTGCGATGTAGAGGTCAATCGAGACTACCTCACTACAACTCCGGTCAGTAAAGGAGCAGGCAGCGTTACCTTGTTGGAGAACGTGCGCATCAACGCTGGCGAAGAGAAGAATGACGATGATCTCGCCAAGGCCTATGCAGCCTTGTGTGATGTCTTCGTAATGGATGCTTTCGGCACCGCGCACCGCGCTCAAGCAAGTACCCACGGCGTGGCGAAATTCGCAGCTATCGCCTGTGCCGGCCCATTGCTCGCTAGTGAGCTCGACGCGCTGGAGCGCTCCCTGAAGAAACCCGATCGGCCTATGCTGGCGATAGTGGGCGGCGCGAAGGTCTCGAGTAAGCTAGAGGTGCTTAAGAACCTGTCAGGCAAGGTCGACCAGCTCATCGTCGGTGGCGGCATCGCGAATACATTCCTTGCAGCGGCAGGTGTGAATGTGGGCAAATCACTCTATGAGCCCGATCTTATCGACACGGCGAAGGCGCTGATGAGTTCAACCTCCATCCCGCTGCCTACAGACGTGATCGTCGCTAAAGAATTTGATGCCAAGGCAGTGGCCAGCACGAAGCCGGTAGGCGAGATTGAAGACGATGACATGATCCTGGATATCGGTCCGAATACAGCGCAGCAGTTTGCAGAAATAATCGCTGAGATGAAAACGATCATCTGGAATGGCCCGGTTGGGGTCTTCGAGTTTGAGCAGTTCTCGACAGGCACGCAGAGGATTGCGAAGGCGATAGCCGACAATGCTGGATTCTCGATCGCTGGCGGCGGCGAAACAATCGCCGCCATCGATAAGTTTGCGATCACAGACAAGGTCTCCTACATCTCGACCGGCGGCGGCGCGTTTCTAGAATACGTACAAGGCACGATCCTGCCCGCCGTAGAAATTTTGGAACGAAGGGCGAGCGAAGCCTAATAATTTTTTGCTACTTGTAAATTTACTGACACAGAATACTAGAGAGAAGTGAGGACAGATCATGGCACTAATTAGTCTAAGACAATTGTTAGATCACGCGGCAGAGAATGGTTACGGTGTTCCAGCGTTCAATGTCAATAATCTTGAACAGATTCGTGCGATTATGGAAGCAGCTGACGAGGCGAATAGCCCGGTTATTCTGCAGGCATCGGCAGGCGCACGTAAGTACGCGGGCTCGAATTTTCTAAAGCACTTGATACAGGCAGCGATCGAAGAATTTCCACATATACCTATTGTTATGCATCAGGATCATGGCGTATCGCCTGCGGTCTGCCAGCGTTCTATTCAGCTGGGCTTCTCATCCGTCATGATGGATGGGTCTCTAGGAGAGGATGGTAAGACCCCGACTGATTTCGACTACAACGTAAGAGTCACGAAGACTACGGTGGATATGGCCCATGCCTGCGGCGTTTCTGTCGAAGGCGAGATCGGTTGCCTTGGATCCCTAGAGACCGGCATGGCTGGCGAAGAGGATGGAATAGGCGCTGAGGGCCAATTGACCATGGCGCAGATGCTGACAGATCCCGAAGAGGCATCGGACTTCGTCGATGCAACTGGTGTGGATGCTCTGGCGATTGCAGTGGGTACCAGCCATGGCGCCTACAAGTTTAGCCGCCCACCAACGGGCGACATACTCGCAATAGAGAGAATAAAAGCAATTCACGCGAAGATTCCGAATACCCATTTGGTGATGCACGGTTCCTCATCGGTGCCACAGGAATGGCTCGCAATCATCAACGAATTTGGCGGTGAGATTCCCGAAACCTACGGCGTACCCGTCGAAGAGATTCAGGAGGGCATTAAGCACGGCGTGCGTAAGGTAAACATCGATACCGACCTGCGTCTCGCCTCGACTGGAGCCGTAAGGAAGTTCCTCGCGCAGAACAAATCCGAATTCGACCCAAGGAAATTTCTAATTCCGACTATGGACGCGATGAAGTCGATTGTACTGGCGAGGCTGGAGGCATTCGGCACGGCGGGTCAGATCTCGAATATCAAGAAAGTCTATAACCTGGAAGAGATGGCGGCGCGCTACTCCAAATAAGAGAGAGGCCCGGCTCGGGGTAACCCGCTAATCGCGCACAGAGGAATGAGGCAAATGTTTAGTAAAGCCGATGCCAGTCAGCTTCGGCAATGCCTGGGAAGCATACGATTTCTGCAAAGCTCTGACGAGCCTCGATTAGAGCGTGGCGCAGAGCTCGAGGCACAGTACGCTTCCTATGCGCGTTACTACGGCCTAAATTTTGTCGAGCTCGAGCCAGAGCTCGCAGACGTCCGAGCTAGTATAGGCACCTTTGTAAGCGGGCCCTTTGAGTTAGTCTGTCAGCACTTCCTTCCGCCTCATGGCTCACCAAGCAAGACTGCATTTCTATTGCATGGCTATTTCGATCATGCCGGTCTATACCGCCATCTGATCAAGCATCTGCTTAGGGTGAATATTGCCGTCGTAATCTTCGACCTGCCCGGTCATGGACTTTCCAGTGGCGCGACCGCGAGCATTCGCTCCTTTCAGGAATACAGCGAGGCGTTTGTGAAATGCCTACAGCTTGCCACACAGCAGCACGTGGCGATGCCGTGGGTTGCGATAGGTCAGAGTACCGGCGCCGCTATCTTCATGGATGCACTCTTGGAGCAGAAGCTCGACAAAAATAGCCAGTTTGAAAACCTGATTCTGCTAGGGCCACTGCTTAGGCCGAAATACTGGTCCCGTTCCAAAATACTGTTTAGCCTAAGCAAGCTATTCGTTGCGTCGACGCCAAGGAAATTCAGCAAGAACAGTCACGACCCTGAGTTTCTGGAATTTCTGGAGAGCAGGGACGAGTTGCAGAGTAGAATACTTCCCCGCGACTGGGTGCAGGCGATGATCGACTACATCAACCGCTTTGAGGCGGCACCCAGCCATGAGCAGCCGCTGCGGCTTATTCAGGGCAGGGGGGACGGAACTGTGGAATGGGAAACCAATATTCCAAAGATTCTGGAGAAGTTTCCCGGCTCGAGTGTCTGCTGGATCGAAGAGGCCGGACATCACCTCGTTAACGAATCGGCGCACTACCGCGAGCAGGTCTTCGCTCAGATCGACCAAATACTAAAGGTCTAGAACAAGACTCTGCAGCGGATAGTGCCGGTTACCTGGTTCAATTTCTTCAGCGCCATCTCGCTATATTTCACGTCGATATCCATAACCACGTAACCAACGTCCTTGTTCGTTTGCAGATACTGGGAACTTATGTTGATGCCGCTTTGTGAGAACACATTGTTTATCTCGGAGAGAACGCCGGGGACGTTCTTATGGATGTGCAGTAGCCGATGCTTGCCGGGGTGGGCTGGCAGGGTTACCTCGGGGAAATTGACCGAGGCGAAACTGGAGCCATTGTCGCTGTACTTAACCAGCTTCTCCGCAACCTCCACGCCAATGTTTTCCTGAGCCTCCATCGTACTGCCGCCCACATGGGGAGTGATAATGCAGTTGTCGAACTGGCGCAGCATGGATACAAACTCCTCGGCATTGGATTTCGGCTCTTGGGGAAAGACGTCGATGGCCGCGCCGGCAAGCGCCTTGCTCTCGAGCGCTGCTGCCAGCGCATCAATATCGACCACCGAGCCACGAGACGCGTTGATCAGCACTGATTCGGGTTTCATCCAGTCTAGCTCCTTCGCGCCAATCATGTCTTGGGTCTGGGGAGTCTCGGGCACGTGCAGACTAACCACGTCGCACTCGCGCATCAGCTGTTCAAGCGAGTCCATCTGCACCGCATTGCCCAGGGGTAGCTTGGTGACCACGTCATACAGGAAAACCTTCATGCCCATCGACTCGGCGAGTACGCTGAGCTGCGAGCCAATATTGCCGTAGCCGACGATGCCCAACTTCTTGCCGCGCGTCTCGAAGGAGCCGTTCGCCGCCTTCTGCCAGATGCCGCGATGAAGCAGAGCATTCTTCTCGGGAATGCCCCTGAGTAACAGGATCGACTGACCAATGACTAATTCCGCTACGCTGCGGGTGTTCGAGAACGGGGCGTTGAAGATGGGTATGCCCCGCACGAGCGCCGCATCCAGGTCGACCTGATTCGTTCCTATGCAGAAGCAACCCACCGCCTGCAGCTTCTTCGCCGCTGTAAATACTGACTCGGTTAACTGTGTGCGGGAGCGAATACCGACGAAATGCGCGTCGGCAATTTTGTCCGCGAGATCATCGCCCTCGAGCGACGTCTTCAGCGCTTCGATGTTTTCATAGCCAGACTTCTTCAGTGTGTCGATAGCGCTCTGGTGTACACCTTCCAATAGCAGGAATTTGATCTTCCGCTTTTCTAAGGATTTAGGATTCATAGGGTTAGATTCGTGGGCGTAGATTAATAGAGATAAGCGTGTATTTGTGAGCCAGCTGGATGTTTAGCCTTGCCAGTCTCGGTCCCGAGGGTCAATTTTCAGTCATTCGTGAGCGATGCTCAAAAAGCTGGCGCATGGTAACATATTCCGCTTTTGCTATGCGCAGAACAGAGTAAATAACTCGCAGCGAAGACAGACGAAAGGACGAGCCATGAATTGCAGCAAAGATGAACTGCTGGAGAAATTAGTCGCTATAGTAGGGGCCGACTGGGTCAAGCTTGAAGCCAGCGACCTGCAGAGCTATGGCAAGGACTGGACCAAAGCCTATACAGCAAATCCCGTGGCCATCGTGCTGCCTGGCAATGTCGACGAAGTAATCGCGCTGGTAAAACTGGCAAATCTGCATGCAGTAGCCTTAGTCCCCTCGGGGGGACGAACCGGGCTAAGCGGCGCAGCCGTGGCATCAAATGAGGAGGTAGTCGTTGCCTTCGATCGCATGAACAAGATTCTCGAGTTCAATCCCGCCGATAGACAGGCCATCTGCCAGCCCGGCGTAGTAACCGAACAGCTACAGCAATTCGCCGAACAGGAAGGGCTATTCTACCCAGTGGACTTCGCTTCCTCGGGTTCGAGTCAGCTGGGCGGAAATGTCTCGACCAATGCCGGAGGCATAAAAGTAATCCGCTACGGCATGACACGGGAATGGGTTAAGGGAATGAAGGTGGTGACTGGCAGTGGCGAGCTGCTCGATCTGAATCGCGGGCTGAGTAAGAACGCGACCGGCTATGATTTCCGCCATCTCTTCACCGGCGCCGAAGGAACCCTTGGCTTCATCGTCGAGCTAACGATGGGGCTTACCAACAAGCCGAAGGATCCAACCGTTCTAGTCCTGGGTGTGGAGAAGATGGAATCCATCATGCAAGTGCTGCAGGCATTTCAGGGCAAGCTCAATCTGACAGCCTTCGAGTTCTTCTCGGAGAAAGCCCTCGGGCATGTGATCGAAGAGAAGCAGTTGCAGCGACCGTTTGAAACCCAATCGGATTTCTATGCGCTAGTCGAGTTTGAGAATCTCTCCGAGCAGGACATGGAAACCGCCATGAACCTGTTCGAAGCCTGCCTGGAAGAAGGCTGGATCGTCGATGGAACTATCAGCCAGAACAGTACCCAGGCAAACAACCTCTGGCGGCTACGCGAAGACATATCGGAAACTATCTCAAAGTTCACGCCCTATAAGAACGACATCTCGGTAAAGGTTTCCAAGGTCCCAGAGTTTTTACAGGAAGTTGACGACTTGGTCACATCCGCCTATCCGGACTTCGAGATCATCTGGTTCGGCCATATCGGCGACGGCAACATCCATCTGAATATTCTCAAGCCACAGGACCTCGCGGCGGAAGAATTTTTTGCAAAGTGTGCAAAGGTATCCGATCTGGTTTTCGAGATTGTAGCGAAGCACGGTGGCAGTATTTCTGCCGAGCATGGCGTTGGCTTACTAAAGAAGCCGTTCCTTCACTACTCGCGCAGTGCGACAGAGATCGCCCACATGAAAGCTATAAAGCAGATATTCGACCCTAAGAATATTATGAACCCAGGAAAGCTGTTCGACTGATCGAACCACGCGGCTCGAAGCCGCGTGTTTGCTACCTTTGCCCGCCTAATTTTTGCCTCCGCCCGCCCCCGAAAAGCCGTTACAATTTGCGACATTTAGGGTTTCCCTCTACGAATTTATAGGTATACACTGGCCATTCGGTCGAATTTTCGCCCGAGGATTGCTTTGATTAGCAATTCGATTTCTAAATATTTAAGCACGAGAACAAGTATGTCAGATTTAGTTGAGGGTACCGTTAAGTGGTTTAACGACGAGAAGGGATTCGGTTTCATCGAGCAGGAAGGTGGCAAAGATGTGTTCGTACATTTCAGCGCTATCAATGGCTCCGGAAGAAGAACTCTTCATGAAGGTCAGAAAGTAACCATGGAAGTCACCCAAGGCCAGAAAGGTCCTCAGGCAGAGAACGTAAACCCACTTTAGTAAGGTCCTAACGACTCGCTCAAAGTGGATTAGCTGTTACTTTTGCTGGGATAAGAAAAGAAAGCGAACACTCGATCTAGCTTGCATTCGTAATAGGCATTAGGTCTGTTTCAATGCAGGGATCGAATCTTCAAAGGCTTTTGATTTTTCGAAGCAATTCGCCGCTCCCCTTTCAACTTCAGGGCAGATATGTCTTGACCCCTGCGCTTGTACCCAATAACAAGCGGTTAGCCCCTCGTTCCGCGAAAAGCCCATTACATACCACGCCCGTTATCTGGTTGATTTGCATCTCCAATTTACGTGGATCAAGAATCTCAAGATTGTAGATGTCGAGAATTTGATTGCCGTTGTCGGTCACGCAACCCTCTCTATAAACCGGGTCGCCGCCTAGCTTCACTATCTCTCTAGCGACATAGCTACGCGCCATCGGAATAACCTCCACAGGCAATGGAAATTTGCCCAGAACGGGTACCAGCTTCGATTCGTCGGCAATGCAGACAAATTCCTCGGAGGCGGCAGCGATGATCTTCTCCCGCGTAAGTGCGGCGCCTCCACCCTTGATGAGTTGGAGGTGTTCATTCGCCTCATCTGCACCGTCAACGTAGACGCGAAGCGTGCCCGCGCTATTCAGGTCCAACACGGGTATGCCCAGTTCTTTCAGGCGGCGTGCAGACTCTTCCGAGCTGGCCACGGTGGCATAAATTTTCTGTTTGATCTTGCCAAGCTCGGCGATAAAAAGATTTGCGGTAGAGCCCGTGCCCACACCTATCACTGTGTCATTCTCGAGCAAAGATTCCACATACTCGAAGGCGCTATGCGCTACGGCTTGTTTAAGTTCATCTTGTGTCATGTCAGTCCTTAATTCTTATGATTGGTGTTCTGGGAGACAACTTGCCCTAGCAGTTGTCCCATTGCAACACTGGAAGTGGCTTCGAGAGAAGATTCAAATTTCATAGTGCCGTGGGGAAAGAGAACGATGGCGGTAGAGCCGAGACGAAACCTGCCAAGCTCTTCACCCAAAGGAATCTGAATCGCGGGCGCATGGCTCGAATAGTCGACTACCTGTATCTCGCGTCTACCCTTGCTCGGGCAGACCTGCCCAGCCCAGACAGTATCGATGCCTGCGACGATCATCGCGCCGACCAATACGACAGCCATGGGCCCCAGCTCCGTCTCAAACAGACAGACGAGACGCTCGTTCCTCGCAAAGAGATTCGGCACCGCATTCGCTGTAGTCTGGTTGACCGAGAAGAGCTGGCCCGGCACATAGATTGTTTTCTGCAATACTCCAGCCATCGGCATATGCACGCGATGATAGTCTCTCGGGGAAAGATAGATTGTCGCGAAACACCCTTCCTGGAATAACCGGGCCATCTCCGCGTCGCCTCCCAATAGACTCTCGCAGCTATAATATTTCCCCTTCGCCTGCAGAAGATTGCCCTCATCGATATTGCCCAGTTGGCTCACAGCTCCATCGGCAGGACACACAATAGAGCCGGTAGATTCAGCGAGCGGTCTTGCGCCGGCCTGCAATTCCCGCGTAAAGAAGGCGTTGAAGTTCGCAAACTTTTCTATCTCCTGAATCTTTGCCTGACTCAGGTCAACTTTATAACGCCTGATGAATGCACGAATAAATGGCTTGCGTAACAGATGGCTCTGCGCGAGTAGGCCAACGCATCTGGAGAGTAGATGGTGAGGAAGAATGTACTGGAAAAATATGAATAAACGCGACATAGGAAATCTTCAGTTAAAAACGTTTCGACTAAGCGGGTACAGCTCTCTACTTCTCAATGGGCAGGTTCGGGTCGTTTCCCCATTCCGACCAGGAGCCATCGTAGGCCTTTATGTCGTAGCCAAGTGCCTTGCCAACTAAATAAGTCAGACCCGAGCGGTGGTGAGTCTGACAGTGTGTAATGATTTTCTTGTCTTTGCTTATACCAAGCGTATTCAGCTGTAGTTCGATCTCTTGAAGAGGCTTGAGTCGCAGGTCGTTCTCACTGTCTTGAAGATCGAGCCAGTTCAAATTGATGGCGCCGGGTATGTGCCCATTGCGCAGCGCAGTTATCTTCGTTCCAGCAAACTCTTCCGGCGCTCTTGCATCCCAAACGACCGAGCTACTGTCATCGATCTGCGCTAGTACATCATCTTTGGAGACGAGTAGTTGCTCATCAATCTCAGCGGAGAAAATGCAGGGTGTTGGTAATGGCTCCTGATCATTCGCACTAGATAAGGGGAGCCCCATCTTCAGCCACGCGCTTAGCCCACCGTCGAGATAGGAATACTTTCTGTGTCCAATGACATCTAGTGTCCAGATCAATCTTCCAGCCCAGCCACCTCCCTCATCATCGTAGACGATGACGTGAGTATCAGGGTGCAAACCGATTCTGGAAAACAGGGTGTTCAGTTTTTCTCTGGCTGGTAATTTACCGACAGCGGGTTTCTCCCCACTCATCAACTCGCCAGGCTCGACTAGAATTGAACCCGGGATATGCCTTGCAGTAAATACTGCCTGCTGCACAACGGCGACGAGGATGAAGTCGCCGCTAGCAGGTAGCTCGTTAAATGCTTCAGGGGACAATATCAGGGGTAGTGAGGTCATGCGTATCTCTGTCTCATTTGTATTCCAAGTCGCCCATCTGGCAGGGCCGCGATTCACTAGCCAAGTTCATGCAGCGATTCGAGGATGCGAAAATAACTCTCAACCCGCGCGGTGGAAATCTGACCGGACTCTACCGCGGCCTGAATTGCGCAGCCGGGTTCCTCCCTGTGGGCGCAGTCTCTGAATTTGCAAGTCCCAGCGAAAGGCCGAAACTCTATGAATCCCTCGAAGACCTGCTGCTCGTCGATATGGCCAAGGCCAAACTCCCGAATTCCCGGCGAGTCTATCAGATCAAATCCCGGCATGTGATACAGCGAAGAGGTCGTTGTGGTATGCGTACCTCGATCCCATGTCTCGGACAAGGCACCGACGTCGGCAAGTACGCCGCTGCTTAACTCGTTCACCAGCGAGGACTTGCCGACACCCGACTGGCCTACCAAGATGGTGGTTTGTGCGGATAGAGCCTGCCTTAACTCGAGCATGCCGCGCCCGTCTTCAGCCGACACCTTGTGTACGGCGTAGCCAATGTTCTGGTATAACGACAGCATATTGTCCAAATTCGTCAGATCCTCCTCGCTCAGTAGGTCGAGCTTGTTGAGAACCAATAGAGGGCGCAGCTCCAGCTGCTCTATCGCCACCAGATAGCGGTCGATCAGGCTCACATGGGGGGTTGGCGAGGAGGCGAATACCACGAGCACCAGATCGATATTGGCAGCGATCGCCTTGAACTTTCCCTCGGCGCTTGGCCGGCCGAAGAAGTTGCGCCGCTGACCCAAGGCAAGAATTACCCCTCCATCTGCACCATCATCCGACCAGACAACCAGGTCACCGGTCACGAGTTTGGGAAGGTTGGACCTCTGGGTGCAGCGAATAATACGGCCCTCATCTTCGGGAAGGAGGGACTCGACATCTACATGCTGCCCGTAGTGGCTAATAATGCGTCCATTGCATTTCTCAACAGAGGTCTGCGAATCGACAGAGTTAGTCTCATCAATGCTCAATTCCTTGCGCTGATTCTCGGAGATGCGCGCCAACTGTTGCTTGCTCAGCCTTCTCTTACTCATTGACTTTGTGAATACGCGTAATCATGCAGATCAAATTCTCGGGAGCGATCAATGGGCGAGATTATTACATATTCCACATGGGGAAGCTTTGCTACAATCGCAACCCTCTGAGTAAATCAATTGAAATTATCGCAGCTAACTGCGGGATATCGGCATGGACAAAAGTTTAAATCTAATCTGGCTAGACCTGGAAATGACAGGGCTAAAGCCGGAGTCGGATCGCATCATCGAAATCGCGACACTCGTAACCGATGCGAATCTCAACATACTCGCCGAGGGACCCGTGCTCGCCATCAAACAACCCGATGCCGCGTTGGATGCGATGGACGATTGGAACCAGAGACACCATGGCGCGTCAGGGCTGATCGATCGTGTGAAGAACAGCGTCATCGATGAAAAAGAGGCAACGCGGCAAACAATAGAATTCCTGTCACAGTATTCAGCGAAGAACGCATCGCCCATGTGTGGAAACAGCATCTGTCAGGATCGCAGATTCATGGCGAACTACATGCCGGAGCTGGAAAACTATTTTCACTATCGAAACCTGGATGTGAGTTCGGTTAAAGAGTTGGTGCGAAGGTGGAAGCCAGAAATATTAAATGGCCTGGTTAAGCAAGGTACGCATCAGGCCATGGAAGATATCAGAGACTCCGTTGCCGAGTTAAAGTACTACCGCGAACATTTTATCGACGCATGAGTTAGTCCTATCGCGTCGTACGGCATCACTATGACTCGTGCTGCAACAGCGCCCACTCGATATGTTCGTTCACCATTTCTGAAACATTGTTCAGTCGTTCCTTTAGTGCACTAACAACTTGTTTCGAAGTCGGCGCATTGCCGAGTGCTACGGCGATGTTGCGAAGCCAACAATCGTAGCCGATTCTGCGAATGGCCGAACCCTCCGTGCGGTTCAAGAAATCCCTTTCCGACCATGCGAACAGATCCACGAGTTGCGCATCGTCCAGATTATGTCTAGGGGTGAAATCTTTCTCATCGCTCGCCTTAGAAAATTTATTCCAAGGACAGACGAGCTGGCAGTCGTCGCAGCCGTAGATGCGATTGCCCATCGGCTTTCTGAACTCAAGAGGGATCGACGAGCGCAACTCTATGGTTAGATAAGAGATGCAACGAGTCGCATCCAATAGATTGGGTTTCACAAAGGCGTTAGTTGGACAGATGTCGAGACAGGCTGTGCAGCTGCCACAGTGATCGCTAACCTGCGCATCGACAGGCAGGGGAAGATCGGTAAACAGTTCCCCTAGGAAAAACCAGGAGCCCGCCTGCTTGTTAATGAGCATCGTGTTCTTGCCTATCCAGCCCATGCCGGACTTCTCGGCGAGTGCGCGCTCAAGTACTGGGGCGCTGTCGACGAAGGCTCTATAACCGAATGGCCCGGCGACGTCTTGAATCTGTCTGGCTAGTTTCTGTAGGCGCTTGCGAATGAGCTTGTGGTAGTCGCGCCCTCTGGCGTAGCGAGAGACATAGGCCTTGCCGGTATTCTGCATGGACTCGAGAGAGTCTCCAGAATCGAGTGCATAGTCCATGCGCACGCAGACGACGCGAATCGTGCCGGGAACTAGTTGTTCCGGATGGCAACGCTTGTCATGATTCTCCGCCATGTACGACATGGCGCCGTGGTAGTTTCGTGCTATCCAGTCTTCCAGGTGATGCTCGTACTCGCTCAGATCGATATCGGTAATGCTGACCTCCTGAAAGCCCAGCTCGATGCCCCAACGTTTGATGTCGCTTGCGATCTGATCTACATCGATTTGGGTCATGGGATCTCCGAATCAGAGTTCGCAGAGAATCTTGGCAGCCTGCTGCAAGGTGCTATCGTCCTTGCAGAAACAGAAGCGGATGATCTTCGTAGCGGGAGGCTCGGCATAGAAGGGAGCGAGTGGAATAGCAGCAACTCCCTTCTCCTGGGTTAGATAGTTAGCAAACTCCACATCGGTTTTATCGCTTATCTCAGTGTAGTCCACCAACTGAAAATAGGTGCCTTTCGAAGGAGTAAACTTGAATCTGGAGGGCGCAATCAGGTCGCAGAACGTGTCGCGCTTCTGTTCATAGAAGGCAGGAAGCTCGCGCGTATGTTCCGGGCATTCGGCCATGAAATCGGCGATAGCATATTGAACAAAACTTGATGTTGTAAAAGTAACGAATTGGTGGATCTTGCGAAACTCAGTCGTAAGCTCTGCGGGGGCAACACAGTAGGCGAGTTTCCAGCCAGTAGCGTGATAGGTCTTGCCGAAAGAGAACACCGCGAAACTCTTTGTGCGTAGTTCTTCGTGACTCAATACGCTCTCATGTTGCTCGCCACCATAGACCATGTGTTCGTACACCTCGTCCGAGAGAATCAATATGTCATGGTTACGAATTAATGCGGCGAGTTTGTCGTGATCTGTCTTGTCCAATACCGTACCGCAGGGATTATGGGGCGAATTAATGATGATGAGCTTAGTTCGGGAATTTATCGCCTGCTCCAGGCGATCCCAGTCTATGCCGTAGTGATCTAAGGAGAGGGGGATATGAATAGCCTTGCCACCCGCCAGGAGAATGGCCGGCTCATAAGAGTCGTATGCTGGATCGAAAACTATTACTTCATCGCCAATGGCCACGACCGCCTGCACGGCATCGAACAGGGCCTCGGTGGCACCCGAGGTAATCGTAACCTCAGTCTCCGGATTCGCATCGCAGCCGTAGTAATCCAAAACCTTGCGCGCGATCTGCTCGCGCAGTGCAGGAATTCCAGCCATGGGCGGATACTGATTCTTGCGCCCGTTCAGATGTTCAGCGACGAGCGCTCTTAAGCGTTCGGGGCAATCGAAATCCGGAAAGCCCTGGGATAGATTGATCGCTCCATGGTCCTGCGCCATCTTCGACATAACAGTGAAGATGGTCGTTCCGACATTGGGTAGTTTGCTCTGCAAGATCTTCACCTCGATAATTTGGCAACCATTCTAACTGATTGCCCAGCTGAAGTGATAACGGCGAAGACTTGATGAGGACTGTAGGGAGAGCTTGGCAGGCCAGGGGCAACATTCGATGGAATACTGCCCCTTACATAAGCTGCTTAGAGTAGTTGCCCTAAAGCTGCAGCCACTCGTTCAGATCGATGATGTCCTGCGGTGTCAGGATTCCAGCAACCTGACGCAGCACTAAGGTATCGAGAACATAGTTGTAGCGAGCATCGGCATACTGGCGCAGTGCGCGATAGAGATTCTCTCTGGCGCGCAGCACTTCGACGATATTACGGGTGCCAACTTCGGCGCCTAGCTCGGTCGCATCCAGAGCACTCTGCGCGGAAGTAATCGACTGCTGTCGCTGATCGATAACCAGTACGTCGGTATTCACACGGCGATAGGCGTTGCGCACATTCTGGGTGAGCTGACGCTCGGTAAGATTCAGAGACTCCTGAGCGGAGATCACATTGTATTCGGCCGCTCGTCTTCTTGAGGCGACTGCGCCGCCGGAATAAATCGGCACTGTTAGGGTTAGTGCCAGAGACGTACGATCGAAGGCGCCGCCGCCAATCTGAATGCCCTGGTTGACGATGGGGGCAGTCACGCTGTGATTATAGCCGCCGCTAAAGTCGATGGTAGGCAGGTGATCCGATTTTCTGGCCTTAAGGTTCTTCTGTGAGGCTTCGAGGTTGTATTCGGCTGCCGCGATGGCGAGGCTGCTGTTCTCTGCCTCGCGCTCCCAGTCGCTAAGGCTGCCATCGACTTCAACGATTGGAAAGTCCTCGCGTAACACATCTATGGAAGGGTGCGCCTGTCCCGTAATAGCCTCCAGGGCCTCATAGCGAGACTGCAGCAGGTCGCGCTGCAGAATCGTTGTATTGCGGGCCAGGTCATAGGCCGCCTGGCTGTCGAAGACATCGGTAATCGCAACCAGACCTACTTCTTCACGCTGTCGAGTCTGTTCCAGCGAGCGCAGCGCCGCCTCTTCTTCCTGCACGTTCGTGTCTAACATATCGATGGCGCGCAGCACATCGAAATAGGCAGTAGCAGTGCGCATTATCAGGTCTTGTTCCTGAGCGGCTAAATTTACGGCAGCGGCCTTATCGCGTGCCTTGGCACTCTGAAAGGTGTACCAGCTGGCTAGGTTCACAACACTCTGATTGAGACCCATTGTCCAGCCGTGATTATTGATACCGGGCCTAAAGCTGTGGTCTTCGACTCTAATTACCTGCGGCTCCCCCGTGCTTGGGTCTAGTACAGGCTGACCTGTAGCTCTATCGACGAGGACAGGATAACTCGTATCGGTTGGACCACTCGTTAGGCGAGTGGTGCTGGCGTTCAGTCCGACGCTCGGCAGCAAGGAAGACCGGCTCTGAATCATGCTCTCCCGATTCTCGCGGTAGCTAGCTTCTGCCTGTCGAAGGACTGGGTCATTGTCCAGCGCGAGCTGCAGGATAGACAGTAGGTCGTCGCCGTAGCTGAGCGAGCTGGTCATGCAGCTCAATACTAGAATTCCAATATACTTCGCTGGTTTTCCCATAATC
The DNA here is from genome assembly GCA_964352295.1 of uncultured Pseudohongiella sp. Taxonomy (GTDB): domain Bacteria; phylum Pseudomonadota; class Gammaproteobacteria; order Pseudomonadales; family Pseudohongiellaceae; genus UBA9145. Next base: position 29,217 of record CAYGRR010000002.1, read on the forward strand.
TATGACCTTCTATGTACTTGAGAGTGATGTTGAATTGTTTGAAGAGCTTGTCCGGCAAGGGATGCGAATGGCGGTCCCGAAAGTAGACGGCATTCTACACTTATGTAACCAAAAGTGACAAACATACGCCGTGGATTTGCGACAGTTGGCCCTATAGATCCATTAGACGTCCAGAGTGGCTCTACAGTTACAGCTGTGAACCCAGCGCGGCCTCTAAAGGCCTCGCCAGGAATAGCTGTCTTGCGGGAGAGCCGTTTCTAGTTGGAGCCGTCGACCAGCCCGCTTTCCAGATAGCTGGATAAGGCATCCAGGCAGGAATGGGCCAGTTTCTTGCTGCGTTCACCCGACCAGCCGTAGGTCTCATCTGGGGTGGCAGTCGTATCTTTAAACGGCATCTCCAGCGTCATGGCCAGGCAGCCATGGTTTTCGGCGGTCTGCGCGGTGCTCATAGTTAGATTCGCGGTACCTCGAGCCTTCGTCGGATACCCCTGCTCGGTTTGAAAATCCGCGTTCAACCCCACTAGAGTCGTCTTGTAGAAGTCCAATTGCGCCTGCTTGGCCGCATTCCAATCCGTCAGCCCCTCTGTGCCTGCAATGAAGCAGTACGGCAGCGACTCATCGCCATGGACATCGAGCAGGAAGTCCACGCCGATCTCATCCATCGCCTGTTTGACGAAGAAGACCTCAGGGCTCGCATCGATCTCGGGCTGCGCCCATTCTCGATTCAAATTTCTACCAGCTGCGTTGGTACGTAGATGTCCACGCCTGCTCCCGTCCGGATTCATATTCGGGACTAAATACACATCACACTGACTGAGCAATCTGCGGCTCGCCGGGTTGTTTTCATCGATGAGGCGCTCTATGCAGCCCTCCATCCACCACTCGGCCATCGATTCCCCCGGGTGCTGCCTGGCAATAATCCAACATCGCCTCTTGGCAGGCTGATTATCGCCTAATGAGAATTTCAGCAGATCTAGGTCCTGGCCATCGAGTGTCTTGCCCACAACGCGATGCGAACAGCGCGGGGAGAGCAGGCCCGTGGCGACAAGGTCTGCATGGCGCTCCATCGAGTAGGGGGCGAAATAGGCGAAGTAGACGGAATCGTATTCCGGCTGAAACTCGATGCTCAGCCTGCCGCCCTGAAGCGAAGTTGGGTGGCGCAGCCAATGCTTGCGGTCGTAGGAATAGCAAACTCGGTAGTTCTCAAAGCCGGGAGGATAGGCGGCACCGCCGGCGTTGAGGATATGCATCGTACAGGGCGTGCCCTTCGCGCCGCTGAGCCTGAAATAGAACCACTGGTAAAAATCCGACGACTCGTCGGCGCGAATATTCAATTGGATATTGCTGGCGTCTTCGCAGCTCACGACCTGTATGTTCCCGCAATCAAAGTTATGGCTTATTTGCACTGAATTCCTCTTCTTGAAATCTGGGTAATCTGGTTAGTTCTTAGTAATTTAGCGGTTGTCAGCTTACTGGTATTTGTTATCATTGCCGACCCTTTTTTTCAGTAGACGAGAAAGCCTATGTCGGTAATCACTGACAACTTAAACATCGCTTCAAACGAAGCCCTTATCACTCCGGGACAGCTAAAGGCTGAATTACCTCTTCAGGGTGCGGCTCTTGATTCGGTACAGCTAGCACGTAATACCATCTTCTCGATCCTGGATCGCACCGACCCGCGCCTGTTTATTGTCGTCGGCCCCTGCTCGATACATGACACCGAGGCCGCGATCGACTATGCGAAGCGGCTGAAGGAGTTGGCCGACAAAGTAAAGGACACATTATATATAGTGATGCGAGTCTATTTCGAGAAGCCGCGCACTTCAATTGGCTGGAAAGGGCTGATCAACGATCCCTATCTCGATGACTCATTCAAGATTGAGGAAGGATTACGCAAAGGCAGGAAGCTTCTTCTCGATATCGTCGAGCTAGGACTGCCAACGTCAACAGAAGCCCTCGACCCGATCTCCCCGCAATACATGCAGGACGTTATAGCCTGGTCTGCGATTGGCGCGCGAACGACCGAGTCGCAGACTCACCGCGAGATGTCATCCGGCCTGTCTTCAGCTGTGGGATTCAAGAACGGCACCGATGGCGGACTGACAGTTGCCGTGAATGCCATGCAGTCTGTTTCCAGCCCGCATCGATTCCTCGGCATAAACTCTGAGGGTCAGGTGTCAGTTGTAACTACTAAGGGCAACCCCTATGCGCATGTAGTATTACGCGGTGGCGAGAAGGGCCCGAACTATGACACGGTACATGTTGCACAGTGCGAGAAGGCGCTTAGCAATGGTGGCGTGAGTAGCAATATTATGATCGATTGCAGTCATGCGAATTCGAGCAAGGATCCTGACGTGCAGCCTCTGGTGCTGAAAGATGTTAGTCATCAGATACTCGAGGGCAATAAGTCTATCATCGGCGTGATGCTCGAGAGCCATATCAACCATGGCAATCAATCGATACCGAAGGATCTTAGCCAACTCAAATATGGGGTGTCAGTAACAGATGCCTGCATGGACTGGCCGACGACCGAGCAAGCTATACTTGAAATGGCAGCGAAGTTGAAAGACGTGCTGCCAGCCAGATAGCCTTCAGATTAGAATGACGAGCCGGGCTGGGAAAGGAATTCCAGTTCCTCACTCGTCGATTCTCTGCCGAGAATTTCGTTGCGGTGAGGATAGCGCCCGAAACGATCAATGATCGCCTTGTGTTTTATCTCAAAATTGAAATTGTCCTCAAGGCCAGGCTGGTCGAATAAGAACATCGCGACATCGTGTATCTCCTTCGATTCGCTGTGCATGAAGGGCATGTAGAGGAAGGCTCTCTTACTATTGTCTAACTCCTTATCAAATTTCTTGCGTATCGCTTCCTGAGCCAACACTAGGGCCAGACTATCTGTCGCGAAAGCCTGCGGCGTGTCGCGAAACATATTCCGCGAGAATTGATCCAGCACGATAATCTCTGCAAGCGCATCCAGCGGATGTTCGCGCCAAGCGTAGAGCTGCCCCTGCGCCGCCAATCGATAGGTCTCCCCAAACTTGTTTCTAAGCAGTTCATCGAATGCTGGATCCTTGATGAAGCGCTGTTTCGGTTCTATCTCTTCGAACCAGAATTGAATGACGTCGGTGGCGGACACGGAAAATCCTGAATTGTGAATGGGCTTAGCTATTTATCGACAGTCGCCCTGTCAGTATTAGAAGTTTAAGTTCGCTTTTTGATTGCAAGCCAAACCAAAAGGGGCTCCAAAGAGCCCCCACCTATCAATTCAACTAAGATTCACCGCGTGTTAGGCGTTGCTGGCATAGGCTATTGTCAGCGGCTCCTGCTCCCTGCGTCCCAGGGTGAGCCACTTCTGAACGAAGGGATTGTCCAGCATCGTCTGCATATAGGTGTGAGCATCCTGACTGAGATCTGCCCCGTAAATATCGAAGCAGGCCGCGACCGGTGCATACATGCAATCGGCAATAGAGAAACGCCCGTACAGGTAGTTGCCGTTCTCACCGAACTTGCGACGGCAACAGCTCCATATCGCATCGATCCTGGCGATCTCGTTCAAGAGTTCAGGAGACGGCTTGAGTTTGTACGAGGCTTTGCAGTTCAGCGGCCACTCACTCTTCAGAAGTGGAAACTCAGAATGCACCTCGGCGCTAGTAGATCTAGCGCTGGCGCGCCGCTTCGGGCTAGTGGGCCAGGCAGAGCCATTAACAAACTGCTCCGAGATGTACTCGCAAATAGCCAGAGAGTCCCAGACCGTTATCTCTCTATGCAGGAGCACGGGCACTTTCAATGAGGGCGAATAGGGTCCGAGCTTCTCCGCCGTGTTGTCCTGATACAAGGCAATCTGAATCTCTTCGAAATCTACGTCGAACATCTTCAGTAAGAGCCAGGGACACATGGACCAGGAAGAATAATTCTTGTTGCCAATTACCAGCCTAATGTCATTCATTTTTTGAAACTCCAGATTACTATCCAGGGATAGAGGGTGTTGAAAAAAAATCTACTCGCTGTCCGGATTCTGGGTCAGCATCGAGGCGCTGTTATCTCTAAGACGAACGATTACGCGCCGGTCGAAAAAATCTGATTCGAAATCTTGCGAGGCATGTAGGGGTTTCGTTTCGCCATAGGCGACTGTGTTTATAGAAGAGTTCTTAATACCGCGAGCGTTGAGGAAACGCTTGACCGAGTTCGAGCGCTCGCGTGAGAGCTTCAGATTCAATTCGGCATCGCCATTTCTATCAGCATAGCCGGTGATCTCGACGCGTGCCGATGGCATCTGCTGCGCAATCTTAATCAGGCTCGATAGCTGCTCTTCGTAATGGGTTTCTATGGCGCTGGATCCGCTGCGAAAATTAAGAGACAGCGTCGTATTGTCGCAGCAGGGAGTCATCGGCAAGGCGAGGGCTGCGGGATAGGTTCTCGCATTATTGCGGGTCATCTCCTCGAGTCGTTGTTCAGCTAACAACTGTTGCGTTCGTAGGGATTCTGCCTCGTCGCGTAACGCGGCTAGTCGCAGTTGGCTCTCATACAGGTTTGCTTGCAGCTCACCGACTTTTGATCTTGCATGCCAGCCCTCCCCGAACAAGCCACCGAAGGCTGCTCCGACGATGAAGCCCGGTGGGCCACCGGCGATGCCGCCGAGAATGGCGCCGCTAATGATGCCGGTAGTTTCTTCCTTGGAAGAAGGATCTTGGTAGTCGGCGCGCTGGGAACTGGCAGCGGCAGAGGCGGAAGCGAGTGTGAGTACAAGGGCGAGTGAAGTTTGTTTAATCATTTTGATAATCCTGATCGATTGATGGAACAATATTTGCGTTAATGAAGTCTAATAATCATTGTTTACGATTTTGGAACGTCACAGCGGCTTTGCCACTGCTACTGCCAATGTGAGTATTAAACAGAACAGTTATTGCTCCGCAAGGCGCGGAAAAAGGCCATGTGGTGATTAAATATGGCAGAATCATGGCAATCGCCGTAGAGTGAGAATTGTTGCTCTGTTTAAATTGGCAATTCCGGTATAGTCGCCCACATTCCTAAGGCGCTGAGGCCTTACACCGAGTGACCTACAGAGAAAGAGAGTGAAATGAGCAGACGGATAGCAATCGTTGAAGACGAGGCGGCGATTCGAGAGAACTACGCCGATGTGTTACGCAAGCAAGGCTATGAGGTGCAGACCTTCGCGAACAGAAAAGATGCGATGACAGCGTTCGATATTCGCCTGCCGAATCTAGCGATTATCGACATCGGTTTGGAGCACGAGATAGACGGGGGCTTCACGCTCTGTCAGTCATTGCGTTCGCTCTCGGAGACATTGCCGATCATCTTTCTCACGGCGCGGGACAATGATTTCGATACCGTCAGTGGCCTGCGTATGGGTGCCGATGACTATCTGACGAAGGACATTAGCCTGCCGCATCTCACGGCAAGAATCGCGGCACTGTTTCGTCGACTCGATGTGATTGATCAGCCGCCCTCTCCCGAGAGTCTGTTGCACAGAGGTAAGCTTGTTCTCGATCTAGGGCGTCTCACTATTCAATGGGACGGTCATCCGGTCGCATTGACCGTAACAGAATTCTGGATGGTACATGCCTTGGCGAAATATCCGGGGCACGTGAAGAGCAGACAGGTTCTCATGCAGGAATCGAAAATATTCGTAGACGGCAGCACGATTACCTCGCACGTAAAAAGAATTCGCAAAAAGTTTGTGCAGATGGATGAAGCCTTTGACTGCATAGAGACGGTCTATGGAATGGGCTACCGCTGGAACATCACCCCAGAAACCATCAACTAGTCATGAGCCTCGCCTTTAGAAATCCCTTTGGAATTCGATTCAAGCTGGTATTCCTTTCCAGTTTTCTTTTGGTGATTCCCTGGTTGGGCTATCAATACATCCTCGAGATGGAGCAGGTGCTCAGGCGTGGGCAGGAACAGATAGTGCTTGGTACGGCGCAGGCATTGGCGACCGCGCTGAATGAACGGCCAGAGTTATTCGACGAAGGAAGTTATACACCGGCTCGGCGTAGCGAAGACCTCTACGTCTACCCAATCTTTTCGGCCCTATCCCTAGACGATGGCGCCCTGTCTGACTGGGGGGACTACCAGCAGTATGAAGTTGAGTTCGGCATCAAGGATCAGCTGCGAACTTCCTTGAATCCCTCTCGCTACTACGGTCGCGAGGAGACGCTCAGCTTCAGCAATATGGTTGGGGAGCACAACGGATCTCTCTATGCCTACTTTAAGGTGGTCGACGACCAGATCGTCTATCGCAGCCGCGATGCGCTCAGCGTACACCGCAGCGATTTCCTGGAGATCAGCATGTTATCCAAGGAAGGAAGCGTGATAAAGCGCTATGTTATCGCGCCTCACGAACCGGAGTACCTCTACGCTTTCGCCGTTGCAGATGGCTACAACAATCCGCTTCACGAAGACAGGATCAGCGGGCAGTGGTATGAAACGAATGAAGGCTATGAGATCGAACTGCAGATTCCAATGGACATGTTGGGAGACCGGCTCGGCTTCGCTATCTTCGATGTCGATGACCCCGAAAGACGTTATGTGAATACAGTCGTCGCGACCTATCGGGTCGCCGACGCCGAACGGCTAGGCTCACTGCGTCTGCCAACGCCGGAGATCGATAGGATCGTGGCAGGCATGGGCCATAACAACTCGCGCATTCAGGTGGTAGACAGAAGCGGCAGGGTGCTGCAGTCGGTGGGAGATATTCAATCGGCTACGGGTCTACTGCTTACCTCGGCACTGGATGAGACCCCAATCAACAAGTATTGGCTCTACGTGCAGAGTAAAATTCTTAACCCGCTCTACTACCAGTTTCTCACCAAGCCAAGCAACAATTTCATCGACGAGCTGTACTCTGAAATCTCGCGCGAGGGAGCACATATTAGTGCAGCACTAGAGGGAGAAGCCAAGACGCAATTTCGCACGCTCGCGGATTCCGAGACGCGGCTCCTAGAGGCGGCGCATCCCATCCTCGCCAACGGAGAAATCATAGGCGCAGTGGTGGTCGATCAGAATATGAACGGCCTTCGCACGTTTCGTAATCAGGCCATGGAGACGCTGTTCAATACCATGCTTGCAGTGATGTTAGTTGTAACGTTGGGGCTATTCTTTTCTGCATCTAGAATCTCCTCGCGCATTCGCCGCTTAAGAAATCAGGCCGAGGGCATCATTGGAGACACCGGCAGGATTCAGAACACCATAGTCGCGACGCGAAGCTCGGACGAGATCGGAGACCTAACGCGCAGTTTCTCCAACATCGTCGAGCGGCTAACACAATACACCGGCTATCTCGAGAACATGTCTTCCCGCTTGTCCCATGAGCTTCGCACGCCAGTAACGGTTGTGCGTTCATCGTTGGAGAATCTCGGCCTTACAGCCTCCAACCATGAGTCGGCGGTGTATATAGAGCGTGCCGAAGAGGGGATTAAGCGACTAAACCTAATACTCACGAACATGAGTGAGGCTACGCGGCTGGAGCAGATGCTGCAAACGTCGGAGAAGGAGAAGATAGACCTGAGCAAGGTTATCCCGGGTTGCATCGAGGGATACAAACTCGCCTACCCCGAAACCCGATTCGATCTCGATATCAGCGAACAACCGATCTTCGTCAACGGCGTGCCAGAGTACATAGCACAACTGTTAGATAAACTGATCGCAAATGCGGTAGAGTTTACCTACCTCGACCAATCGATCACTGTTTTCTGCCGCGCGCTGCGCGACCATGCAATCATCAAGGTATCCAATGCGGGGCCCTACCTGCCTGAGGAGATGCAAGGCAGACTATTCGAATCCATGATCTCGGTGCGCCCGCAAGAAAAGCAAGACCAACCGCACTTAGGGATGGGGCTGCACATCGCGCGGTTGATTACCGAATTTCATGGTGGGCAGATTCGTGCAGACAATAGGCAGGACAGGGAAGGGGTGGTGATAACGGTGGTGATTCCACTGTTCTATAGATAGCGCGGCTCTATAGGCAGCTCAGAGCAGTGCGTTCAATCTGCGCTAACCGCGAAGAGGCACTGCGAGCAGATAAGTTATTCTCCAGTATAAAACTTCGGCGCGTTCTCCTTCACGACGGGCGACTTGGTAGACCACGCGTGACAGGTGTCCAGCACTACGGGTCGCTTATTGCTCTTGCCTACATCGGAGTCCGCCTTGTTCTTGCGGTGCCGGAGTAACGGCCAGATTGTCTGCATTGCTACCGTCGCCATGGGAAACAGTAATTCAGTCAGGTGAGTGCAACCCTGTACGCCGCCAACCTTCATGCGAATCGCTTTGCGCCACCCCGCGCCCATCTGTATGCCAATCACCGACTTATAGGCAGGCGTAATACTGGGGCACATCTCGAAGGGACTATTGTCCGTTACTGCGATGACGTCCTGAATGACGAAGTTGTCGTCGATAGTGACTCTGAGCAGCATCTCGTGAAGCGGCTCACCAATGGGGACCTCGCCTCTGAAGTTGTTCGTGAACTGATACGTTTTCTTATCAGTCATATGTGCTTCGATGTCCCACAGTCCGTCTTCCCGCTCGTATCCTCGATAGTCGATCGCGCGCGTGTGAACGTGTTTACGGGCGGTAGCTTCTGGTAATGGCATATCAGTACCTTGGTTGTTCGGCGAGCGCACTGCGTCCGCGAATGCTTCAATAGTTGCAGCGGTGTGTGACCGGCTGTCTGCTAGTGGGGAGTATAACTCAAGACGGATTTTTTGTGTGCCCTGCTGCGCCATTTGGGGCATAATGGCCGACTAAGTTAAAGAGGAGAATGGAAATGGCTACAGCAAGTGCAAGACACATCCTTGTTCAGACAGAAGACGAATGCAACGCACTGAAGGATAGAATTAATGCAGGCGAAGATTTCGCAGACATAGCGAAAGCGCACTCAAGCTGCCCCTCGAAAGCACAAGGCGGCGATCTTGGTCAGTTTGGCCCAGGCATGATGGTTAAGGAATTCGATGAGGTGGTGTTCAGTGCAGCTGTGAATTCTCTACAGGGCCCGGTGAAGACGCAATTCGGTTATCACCTGTTAGAAGTAACAAGCCGCGAAGACTAGTCAGTATCGCGCCCTCTCTATTGGAATCATCAAGATAGAGACCCAGGCAATGCGCAGCTTAGTTCTCGGCGCAATTAATCGTTAGCTAAGCTGCCATTTCAATGAGTAATAATTCCATACAAAAATCCAAAACATTTGCTGCCAAGGATGTGGAGATAGTCTCCAGGAGTGTTGCGCACGATGGTTACCTCCGAGTCGAGCAACTGCAACTTCGCCATCGCTTATTCTCCGGTGAGTGGAGTGAAGTCATCAGGAGGGAGCTGCAGCTAAAAGACCCCGCCGTTGGCGTGCTGCTATTCGACCCTGCTCGCGACGTCGTCGTACTGGTAAGACAGTTTCGCATCGGCATGTACGGAGAGACCAACGACCCAGACTCGGTGTGGCCCTTGGAAATAGTAGCCGGTATGGTTGATAGCGGCGAACAATTCGAAGAGGTTGCCCGAAGAGAAGCTAAGGAAGAATCCAATTGTGTGCCCACGGACCTCATCAAGATCTGCGAGTATTTCAATAGCCCCGGGGGCAGCAACGAGAAGATCATTCTGTTCTGCGGGCGTATCGACAGTCAGGATGTGGGCGGCGTGTATGGCCTGGTCGAGGAACACGAAGATATCGAAGTCCAGGCAGCCAGCTTTAGTGATGCCATGGGATTAGTCGACAGCGGAGAGATCAATAACGCCATGAGCATCATAGCCCTGCAATGGCTGCAGCTACACCACGAAGAGCTGCTTGCGCGCTGGATTTAGGAGCTTGCAGGGCACTATTTCCGCCCTATCACGCCCCGTCCCCAGCTATTTGAACAAATGTTGACCACTTCTAGGGCTTTGCGGGGTCATTTGACTCGCAATCAGGTCTTAAAACGTTACAATTGGCCATTCTTTCGCCGATGGTCAAGTCAGACGACCTATGACCGAAAATAGTTTAAGATTTCACGAAATTCACAAGCAAGAGCAGCGATTCGCCTGGATTGAATCCGATTTCAGCTCTGAGAAAACATGCCAAAAAGCAGCTACAGTGTAGATTTGATAAAACAGATGGCGGAGTGTGACGCCAACTATATTCGCTTGTTGAAGCTAGTGCCGCACCTGCAAGCCTATCGAGATAGATCCTTCGCCGATATGGCTATGCTGATAAACACGGGTCGCGAGAAAGAGATTATTGCAGAACTAAAGAATAGCGATACACCGGAGAAGTTGTTAGAAGGTTTATTCGTAGAGTTTTGCATAGCAGACGAGACAAGTTTCGGTGGAAGGGTAACCGTTGAGATCGAAATAATTGAGGCATTCAAGTACACCACAACATTAGAGATTCGGCAGAAGCCCGTTCTTAAAAAGTGGATGACGAATCCTTCTATGTTGGTTCGCGCCTATCATGATGCGAGTACCGCTGAGGTTATATCCTACCAGGGGCATAGGAATCTGCAGCCAAGATACGAGCAACCGAATGCGAACATGTATCATTCGGACGAGAAGATGCAAGTGAACAGGTTTCTTGGTGAATGGCTAAGCCATAGCCTTGAGGTTGGACTTAGTACCGAAACAGTTAGTGCCAGTTAGAAAAACTAAAAATAGATTCCATCAATGGCTGTCATGACCTCATTGATCACACAGAACCCAATCAAGATTACTCAAATCACGGATACCCATCTTTACGGGAACCCTAGCGGTACCCTATTGAAGATGAACACCAATGAGACGTTGGGGCATGTGTTGGAGTTAGTGAAGAAGCACGAGAAAGAAATAGATCTCGTGTTAGCCACGGGAGACATTACACAAGATGCTTCCGAAAAAGCCTATAAAAATTTTATCAAAACAATAGCCTCTCTAGACGCACCCTTTCGGTGGATTCCTGGCAACCATGACAACGCAACCGTCATGACCCGCATGGCCGAGGGAACCGATGCAAGCGATAAGACTGTACAGATAAACAACTGGCTGATTGTCTTGCTCGATTCGAGCATCATAGGCCAGGTGCACGGCAAGCTCGCCATGAAGGAGATCAATTTTCTGACGAGTGTGTTGCGTGCCGCCGAGAAGGACGACAGTATCGAACATTGCCTAATCACGATGCATCACAATCCGGTGCCGGGAAATTCCGCATGGATGAAAGACATCGGCCTAGAGAATGGAAAGGATTTTTTTGAAGCAATAACAATTTCCAACAAGGTAAGGTGTATCTTGTATGGACACATTCATCAAGAGCTGGATTTCAAACACAAGGGAATTCGCTGTTTGTGCACTCCCTCGACGTGCATTCAGTTCAAGCCGAATGTCACTAGCTTTTCACTAGATAGAGTTAATCCGGGTTATAGATCGCTCGAACTCTTCGCTGATGGAAACATCGAATCACGAGTAAGAAGAGTGTCCGGCGAAACCTTCGAAGCGGACTACAATAGTCCGGGCTACTGACGCCTCACTGAGAATCACAACACATTGCCTGCCCAACCTCATGTGCTCTATCTGCACGGCTTCCTGAGTTCTCCACAGTCTCTCAAGGCGCAGCAAACCCTAGCCTATTGCAAGAAGATCGGGTTGGGAGACAACATCACGATTCCGCAGATGGGTCACGGGCCCGCCGACACTATCGCGCAGCTACACGCGCTGATTAAGCAGATTGATGCTGAGCATTTCGTTGTCATGGGCAGTTCCTTAGGCGGCTACTACGCTACCTATCTGGCGGAGTTTTACCAGACATGCGCGGTATTGATTAATCCGGCGGTGCGACCGTTTGAGCTCTGGGAATCCCACCTGGGTGAGAACATGAACTACTACTCCGACGAGGTACACGTCGTTACCAGGGAGCATATTGAAGAGCTGAGGCAGATCGAGGTCGCGGTGTTATCGCAGCCGGCTAATTTCAAGGTATTTTTGCAGATGGCAGATGACACGCTAGACTACCGACAGGCCCTCGAGAAGCATGGTGCACAGCAGTGTGTAGTACATGAAAATGGCAGTCATCGCTATGACGACTTTGCGAGTGAATTGCCGCTCATGTTTGACTTCTTCCTATCAAGAATTCGCCAGAATAAGCGATAAAATACTATTGGGTTACAGATAAATTTCAGGCCAACCAAGTCTCACAAATACGCAGCTAGCGAAGCGAAATCGCAACGAGAAATAATTCATGAGTAACACCTACAACGCTGACGCCATCGAGGTACTTACCGGCCTAGATCCGGTAAGAAAGCGGCCCGGCATGTACACCGACACGACGCGCCCCAATCACCTCGTCCAGGAGGTAATCGACAACAGCGTAGATGAGGCTCTGGCGGGTCATGCGAGCCACATTATCCTGCAGATGAACAAGGACGGCTCCGTCGAAGTAAGCGACGATGGCCGTGGCATGCCTGTCGATAAGCATAAGGGCGAGAAAGTCAGTGGTGTCGAGCTTATCCTCACTCGTCTGCATGCGGGTGGCAAGTTCTCAAACAAGAACTATGAATATTCCGGCGGCCTGCACGGCGTCGGCGTGTCGGTCGTTAACGCGCTGTCAAAAACCCTGGAAGTAATCGTGAAGCGCGATGGCAAGGTCTATGCCATGTCATTCAAGGGCGGAGAGAAAGCCTCCGAGTTGAAGGCCATCGACACCGTAGGCAAGCGAAACACCGGCACGACGGTTAAATTTCTGCCCGATGAGAAATATTTCGACTCCGTAAAGATCTCCATCACGCGGCTTAAGCATGTGCTGCGCGCCAAGGCGGTGCTTTGCTCGGGTCTGCGAGTCACTTTCATCGACAACACCGTCAGTGAGGACAAGTCTCAGAGCGAAGAGTGGTGCTTTCAGGATGGTCTGATCGACTATCTGACTCAGGCCACCGCAAACTATGAAACCCTTCCGAAGGAGCCTTTCTCTGGTTCGGTGCAAGGCAACGACGAGGCGGTGGACTGGGCGATTCAGTGGCTGCCAGAAGGTGGCGAGACCACAGGCGAGAGCTATGTGAATCTGATACCTACACAGCTGGGTGGCACCCATGTCAGCGGCCTGCGCACCGGCCTGCTAGAGGCTTTAAGAGAGTTCTGCGAGTTTCGAAACTTACTGCCAAGAGGGCTTAAGCTCACCGGCGACGATGTCTGGGACAAGTGCAGCTATGTGCTGTCTTCCAAGCTACTGGACCCACAGTTCTCGGGCCAGACTAAGGAGAGACTCTCATCGCGGCAATGTGCGGTGTTCGTGGCCGGCGTCATCAAGGACGCCTTCAGTTTCTGGTTGAATCAGCACACGGATGAGGCGGAGCTGATTGCCGAGCTCTGTATTAGTAACGCACAGGTGCGCCTCAAGGCGAGCAAGCAAGTGGCTAGAAAGAAGGTTACTTCCGGCCCTGCGCTGCCAGGGAAGCTCGCGGACTGCTCGACACAAGACGTCATGTCGGGCGAGCTATTTCTTGTTGAGGGAGATTCTGCGGGCGGTTCGGCGAAGCAGGCGCGAGATCGAGAGTTTCAGGCGATACTCCCGCTGCGTGGAAAGATACTTAATACCTGGGAGGTAGACTCAAGCGAGATTCTCGCCTCACAGACAGTACATGATGTCGCGATCGCGCTAGGCGTGGATCCTGGCACGAGCGATATCGATGGGCTGCGCTATGGCAAGATCTGTATCCTCGCCGATGCGGACTCGGATGGATTGCACATTGCGACCCTGCTCTGCGCCCTGTTCGTAAAACACTTCCGACCTCTGGTCGAGGGCGGCTTCATCTATGTTGCCATGCCGCCTCTTTTTCGAATCGATATTGGAAAGGAGGTGTACTACGCGCTAGACGAAGCGGAAAAAAACGGCATCATCGATCGAATCGCTGCCGAGAAAAAACCCGGCAAGGTTAACGTGCAGCGCTTCAAGGGGCTGGGCGAGATGAACCCGCTGCAACTGCGCGAGACGACGATGGCGAGAGATACCCGACGCCTCGTGCAACTCACTCTGGAAGAAGACCCAACGTCGAAGAAGAAGAGCAGCACGTTTCAGATGATGGATCTATTACTCGCCAAGAGCCGCTCGGCGGATAGGAAATCCTGGCTCGAAGACAGCGGCAGTCGAGCGGACTTCGCCGAGTAGATCCGCTGACAGCGTATTGAACGAACACCGAACTAGAGAAGTTATCAAAGAATAGAAACCGAGAATTCAATGAACGAAGAAATAACAATCAATGAAGATGGCGTCGAACAGATTGCGTTAAAGACGTATACGGAACAGGCCTATCTCAACTATTCGATGTACGTCATCAACGATCGTGCATTACCCAATATAGGCGACGGCCTGAAACCAGTGCAGCGCCGTATTATCTACGCCATGTCCGAGCTAGGACTGAAGGCGAGCGCCAAGTTTAAAAAATCGGCGCGTACCATTGGCGATGTGATCGGTAAGTTTCATCCGCACGGCGACTCGGCCTGCTATGAAGCCATGGTGCTGATGGCACAGTCATTCACCTACCGCTATCCATTAGTAGACGGTCAGGGGAACTGGGGTTCGCAAGACGATCCTAAATCGTTTGCGGCAATGCGTTACACCGAATCTCGTCTGCAGGGCTACGCCGACGTGCTCCTCGGCGAGCTCGCGCAGGGCACTGTCGATTGGAAAGCTAACTTCGATGGCACACTAGAGGAGCCGGAGATACTGCCGGCGCGCCTGCCGAATGTCTTGCTCAATGGAGGTAGCGGCATCGCCGTTGGCATGGCGACCGACATACCGCCTCACAACCTGCGCGAGGTCGCAGCAGCCTGCATCCACCTATTAGACAAGCCCAAGGCGACAGTTAAAGATATCTGCAAGTTTATCAAAGGGCCGGATTATCCCACCGAGGCCGAGCTGATTACTCCTAAGAGTGAGATCGAAGAGCTGTACTCGACCGGTCGTGGTTCGCTGAAGGCTCGCGCCACCTATGTTAAGGAGAACAGTGAGATCGTCATTACTGCCTTGCCCTTTCAAGTCTCTGGCGCGAAGGTGCTTGAGCAGATTGCCGCGCAGATGCAGAAGAAGAAGCTTCCGATGGTGGTCGACCTGCGCGACGAGTCCGATCACGAGAATCCAACGCGAATAGTCATCGTGCCCAAATCGAATCGTGCGGACATCGACGCGATCATGTCGCATCTGTATTCGACGACAGATCTGGAGAAAAACTACCGCGTCAATTTCAATATGATCGGCATAGACAAGCGGCCGAAGGTTAAGGACATCGCCAGCCTGCTCAAGGAATGGCTGCAGTTCCGTACCGAAACAGTGCGCCGTCGTTTACAGTTTCGCCTGGACAAGATCGTTGACCGCATGCATATCCTCGAGGGATTGCTCGTCGCCTTCCTGAACATCGACGAAGTTATAAAGATCGTGCGCACCGAAGACAAACCTAAGCCTGCTCTGATCAAGAAATTCAAAATTTCCGAGCTACAGGCGGAAGCGATCCTCGAGCTAAAGTTGCGTCAGCTCGCGAAGCTCGAAGAAATAAAGATCGTCGCAGAGCAGAAAGAATTGTCTGCCGAGAGAAAGACGCTAGAGCAGCTGTTAGGCTCGGCAGCGCGGCTGAAGACCTTCATCAAGGGTGAGATTCAGGCCGATGCGGAAAAATATGGCGATGCGCGCCGCACTCCGCTAGTCGAGCGCGAAGAGGCGAAAGCCTTCAGCGAGACCGAGCTCATCTCTACCGAGCCGGTTACCATCGTCCTGTCCGAACGGGGCTGGATGCGTGCGGCGAAGGGTCACGAGGTCGATCCGACGTCGCTGCAATACAAGTCTGGCGATGCCTTCAAGGTCGCCGCGCGAGGCAAGAGTAATCAGCTAGCAATCTTCATGGACTCCACCGGTCGGGCCTATTCGTTGGCGGCGCACAGCCTGCCTTCGGCGCGGGGCCAGGGTGAACCAGTCTCTGGAAGGGTGAGTCCGCCCTCCGGCGCGACATTCGAAGGTGTAGTGATAGGCGAGGATAGCAAGGACGTATTGCTTGCGAGCGATGCTGGCTACGGTTTCGTCGGCAAGCTTGGCGATCTAATCAGCAAGAACAAATCGGGCAAGGCCGTGCTACGAGCACCTAAGGGCGGCAAGGTCTTAGCGCCGCAAATAGTGAATGACTACAAGAAAGACTTCATCGTTGCCATCACCAATGAAGGCCGCATGCTGATGTTCCCCATCGCCGAACTGCCGCGACTGGCGAAGGGCAAGGGAAACAAGATCATCAGTATTCCAACTGCACGCGTAGCCGATCGTATTGAGTTCATCGTGACGCTTACAGTTCTCACCGCAGACGATACATTAACGGTGCATGCCGGCAAACGACATCACAACCTCAAGCCTGCAGATCTCGAACACTATCGAGGCGAGAGAGGTCGACGCGGCAACAAATTACCGCGCGGTTTCCAAAACGTAGATAGAGTTGAGGTTGTAACTAAGAAAGAGTCGAAAGAGGAAGGATAGATACGGCGTCGCGCTCAGTCGGTGTAGAGAGTAGCCAACTGCATCGCCTGTCTTTCCAGCAGCAAGGAGTTGTCCGACATCGGGTCGTTGCTGAGGTAGGTTTTCATGCGCACGCCATCGTCGATGACCGAGAACTCTTCGGCGTCTATCCTTGTGCCGGCACCGGCATGGTCGAAGCAGCGCTCGCTGATCAACAGTGAGTTGTTGGGTGCCTCGTCGCAGATCTTGCGAGTTGCATCGAGCGTCTTGCCCGTGAGGTTATTCTTTTCCTGGGTTACCGGTGAATACAGGCCGCTGACTGCCTGGCCGCTGTGCACGGCGAGTTTGAATTTCGCGGCAATGTGCTCTCCCTCTATATCGTTGAGGTCTCCCACCAATTGTAGAAACAGCTGGCCCGAGCAGATCGCGTAGAAGGCCTGTTCTTCTTCTAACTGCTCGGAGGCAAAATTGATTACCACCTCATCTTCCGCGCAGTAGGTCACTTTCCCGTTGTACAACTGGGCAACCTTGCCCGCGAAGAAATAGTATTTGTTCAATAGGTTCACTAGTGTGCTCTCGCTGAGTGTAGAGGCGAGGTAGTGAAAGTTTGCCATCTTTATCGATAGCAAGGTTACATCCTGTGTGCCATAACTGGGCTTGAACTGTTCCGGGTCAGCTTCTGGTTTGCGATGCCCGAAGTTGTCGAGAAAAGTATTCTGTGCGAGAAATTCGGCGGTGGCATTGAACTGTCTTATTGCCGTGCTGAGTTCGTTGTGGTTGCTAGGCTCGGGGCAGGTCTCGATCTCGCCCTTGCGAATGTTGCTGATCGCAAAGGCCAGCAAGTTTGCAGGAAAGCTAACCAAGTATTGGAAGTAGGTAGAAATCAGCGTGGCGGCGATTATTAACAACAGAGCCGTTGCTGCAAGTATGAACAGAAAATTATTTACAATCCCCGTCTCGATGTAACTTAGATCGAGATTCAGACGCACATAGCCAGCAGTAGAGTTCGCAACATTGATAGGCGCTAGATAGTCGGCCTGCACTCTGTTGAGTTGTATGGGCAGAGGTATGATTGTTGCCGGAGTTTCCAGCTCACTTCGCGCCGCGGCGATGATCTCGTTGTTGATATTTACCACCGCTATCTCGGCAATCGACGAATTTCTCGCGAGGTTGCCTAGTATGACATTCATGCTGATCAGGTCATTCGCTAGCACGAGTTCGGTGAGTTGCGTCGCGGTCTGCTGCGCGAGCATATTCCCCAAGTTGTCAGCTTGCTGCCGCAATATATTCTGTGTGTTGTAGTTGCTGATCAACCAGAAGACACACATCGCGAGCAACAGTAGGAGGCAAACCGCAGTAGCAAACTTTCGAGAGATCTGCGTGTTCTTTTTCGCGGCGACCGGACTAGATTCGGCGGGCGGGCTATTCTTGGGGAGAGTTTCTGGCAACGCGACCACTCTTTAGGTGACTCTTAATGGTTCCGAGCGTTAAGGATAGCAGCACCGGCTTGCATCCCCAATCAGTTTGTTCAATGCGGCCTAGCCGATGGCAGCGAATTTAACGGTCTGAGTCTTCAAGAACTTGTAGCTCATTGAGCTCGAGGCTTGGTGCAGGCAATTACCCTGCAGGAGATCGACGTCGGCCTTCCATAGCAGTGGGAGTATGGCGAGCTGCTCCAACATGGGGGCTATGACTCCAATCTGCCGCGTATGCAGCTCGTCGATGAAGGTCTTTAAGAACTCCAACTTCGCCTGATTCATATCGATCTTCGTTAACAGGCTAGAGTCCAGCTTTACATAGCGTGCGGGCACGAGAGAGAGATAGCCCAGTGGCTTTGGGGTGCAGCCAAAATTCGACAGAGAAAGATTACAGCCTAGCTTTTCGATGAGTTCGCAGAAGGGAATCAGGTGATGCTGTGCGATCAGCGCATCGGTCTCGCTAATTTGCAGTACGAGCTGCCTGGCGACTTCTCTGTTACTCCCCAGTTTCGCCTCTAGCCAACGTCGGAACTGGCTGCTAACGAGAGAGTTGTGACTCAGGTTCACAAACAGGCGCCGGTTCGGCGTGACGTCTTTAGTCATTCCGTCGATCACCTGCTCCAGTATGCGGCGGTCAAGCCGCTCGCCTAAGGCGTTCCTAGCCGCAGTCTCAAACAGCAGTATCGTCGGCAGGCTCTTAGTGTGTGAGGCGAGGCAGCAGCGCACCTCGTAGTAGTGCAGCGGGTCATCTGCCAGCCTCAGAAGCGCTTGGTAATTTAACCTTAGCTCAGGACAGGCTAGGGCGCTATGCAGCTGTTTAAGGGCTATCTCTGGGCTGATCGAGGCCAGATGTGCCGGCAATTCTCTGTGGTGGTGCGCGAGGCTCAGGTTGTGCCTGGCTCTGGCGAAGATGACAGGTGAAGAGGGTATATTCGATTCGAGCTTCGCCAGGCCGACGCCGCACTTGAGTTCGAGTTGCGGCGGTAGGGAGGGAGAAACCGCGCTCAACAAGGCCTGTTTTAGCTTGTCGGTAATTAGCCTCGCGTTGACGCTGCAGTCTGCCAGAAGCAGCGCGGCGAATTCATAGTTGTGACAACGGCAAAGCAGTACGCGCTTCGGTAATGCCGCCTTCAATAACTGGGCGATATCCGACAGCAGCAGGTCGGCCTCGGACAGGCCAACCCAGCTGCGAATCTCATAGAAATTTTCCAGCTGCAGCAATGCCAGCGTTGCCGTCAGCTTTCTGGCGCGGCTCCGCTCCAGGCAGGCATCGATCGCGTGACACAGATAGCGCTGGCCGTGTAAGCCGGTCAGGGCATCTTTCTCGAAGGCCTCTGGACCGCCTGCCCTGCTTTGCTGCTTGTCCCCACGAGGATGAGGCTTCGGTTGTTGGGGGCTGACCAGAGTCTGGAATGCGCCGGGTGGTGATTCTGATGATTGCCGACCTTCCATCTCTAGTAGTGTCCTCAGGCTATTCTGGTCTTACCTCTCTCACCAGGGCTCTCTCTAACGAGTCGCGGAACCAGATAGCCCGGCAGCGCGGCATGCAGGGCTGTGATCAGTTCCTTGGCGTGTTGGTCGGTTACGTAGAAGTGCTCCGTACCAGCCACCTGGTCAGGCATGTGTAAGTAATAGGGTAGTACATGGTGTTGGAAAAGCGCCCTGCTTAGATCGATCAGCGCGCGCGAATTGTCGTTAACATCCTTCAAAACCACCGCTTGGTTCAGTAACGTGACGCCAATATCCTTTAACGTGTTGAGCCCCTCGTAAACGGCGCTATCCAGCTCCTGTTGATGATTGCAGTGCACGACCATGACAGCGCGCAGGCGAGTCTCACTCAGACAGCGGACTAGTTCGGGACTGATACGCTGGGGGATCACGATAGGTAGGCGAGTGTGGATCCTGATGGTGGTGAGCGTCTCGATGGCCGCCAATTTCTCCAGCAGCCAGCCAAACTGGCGATCCGATAGTGCCAGCGGATCGCCCCCGCTGAGGATAACCTCCTCGATGCTGCTGTCCTTTGCGATATAAGCGAATGCCTCATCCCAGTGAGCGCGGCTGGGGGAGTTGGCCGCGTAGTCAAAATGACGGCGGAAGCAGTACCGGCAGTGGATGGCGCAGTGCGGCGCTGCAGTGAGCAGCACGCGCCCCTGATACTTGTGCAGCAATCCCGGCAGTGGATTGAACCGCTCCTCGTTGAGAGGGTCCGGCACGAAGCCCTCCGCCTGCCTCTCCTCTTCCGCAGAGGGCCATATCTGCCTGAGCAGTGGATCATGCCAATTGCCTTTCTCGATTCTAGCCACGAAAGGTCTGGGCGCCTTCAAGGGAAATTGCGCGAGTGCCTCTAGGCTGTAGGGGCAAGTCTTAGCATCTAGTTGGAGCAGCTGCAGTAATTCCTCCGGATCTGTAATCAAATCGGATAGAATCTCCTGCCAGGAAGCAACGCGGTCGGACCGAATGATTGCTACAGCCGGGTTTGTCATGAGCTAACTCGAAACATAGTTTGATTTTACAAAGGCAATTGCTAGTATCCGTTGCCACATAATAGCAACATAAGGCGGCAGCCTTCATAGCTTTTATTCCTGGCTAAATTGAATGCCGGAAAGAGGCTTGGCGGGCTCTACCCAAATACCGTAAGAGGAAAAAATGGCGACTTACTCCACCAGCGAATTCAAATCAGGGCTTAAGGTCCTTATCGATTCCGAGCCCTGCTCGATGATCGAAGTAGAAAAAGTTAGACCCGGTAAGGGCCAGGCCTTCGATCGTGTGAAACTCCGCAACTTGGTGAATGGTCGAGTCTGGGAGCGCACCTACAAGTCCGGCGAGACGGTCGACGCTGCCGATGTCATGGAGTTGGAAATGGAGTTCCTCTACTCGGATGGCGAGTTCTGGCACTTTATGAAGACCGATGACAGCTTCGAACAGATTGCCGCCGACGAGAACGCGATCACCGACGCGAAGATCTGGCTGAAGGAGCAGGATAGATACTCGGTCGTTCTATGGAACGATGCGCCTATCTCGGTAACCGCGCCGAACTTCGTTGAGCTTGAAGTAACGGACACAGACCCGGGCCTTAAGGGCGATACGGCACAGGGAGGCACGAAGCCTGCGACGCTAAGCTCCGGCGCTGTAGTGAAAGTTCCGCTTTTCGTCAACATCGGTGACGTGCTTAGAATCGATACGAGGAACTCTGAGTACCAGAATCGAGTAAGCAAATAGCACGCTTCTTTGCTGAGACCGTCGTTCCTCTATTATCAATCACTAACACCCAGCACACGCAAATTTTGAAAGGATGAAGTCATGGTTGATTGGAAACCAAGTGCGTCCATTCAAAATTTGCGGCATCGTGCGCTGCTACTGTCGAAGATTCGCCGCTTTTTTTCGGAGCGCGACGTTCTCGAAGTAGAGACACCTCTGCTTGCCAGCTCAACTGTTCCAGATGTCTATATTGAGTCTATCGCCGCCGAGGTGATAGACGCTGGCTCAGTCCAGCAGCATTTTCTGCAGACGTCTCCAGAGTATTTTATGAAACGCCTGCTAGCGAGTGGCAGTGGTTCCATCTATCAGATAGCGAAAGCCTTCAGGCAGGAAGAAAGGAGTAAGCGGCATAACATTGAGTTTACGCTGCTCGAATGGTATCGCCTGTCCTATTCCCTGGATCAGCTCATGTTAGAGTTGGAACAGTTAGTTCAAGAGCTTCTCGACTGCGGACCGATACCGCGCTTTACTTACCGCGAGATATTTCAGCGGCAGTTGCAGATCGATCCTCACCAAGTCTCACTTGAGGCCTTGCAGCAGCTCGCCGCAAGTGAGATCGATCTATGTGGCAGCGACCTGAGCAGAACAGACTATCTGCAGCTATTGTTCAGCCACGGAATCGAGCCGAAGCTTCCGCCTTTCTGTTTCATTCACGACTATCCCCAAGAGCAGGCGGCGTTGGCGGCGACGGCAGTCGATGAGCAAGGCGTTATTGTCGCGCAGCGCTTCGAACTTTTTGGTCGGGGAATGGAGCTGGCGAACGGCTACTTCGAGTTGAGTGACGCGCCAGAACAGCGCGCTAGATTCGACGCTGACAATGCGAAGAGGGGAGAGAAGGGTCTGTCTCCCCGTGCCGTGGACGAGAGGCTGATCGCCGCGCTCGAGAGCGGGCTGCCAAGCTGTAGCGGCGTCGCCCTGGGTGTAGACAGGTTGCTGATGATACTGCTAGGCGCGAATAGTATCGGCGAAGTATTGAGTTTCGATAGCGAGCGCGTGTGATGACGCATCAAGCCGGGTGTTCATTCTGCTTTACTCGCCTCCTCTAACATTCTCTCTATGTAGAGTTTCCTCAACTCTAAGGTAATCTCGCCGGGCTTGCCATCAGCAATCTGCTTTCCATCGATGCTCACGACGGGAAGGGCGATCGTTGTCGCACTGCTGATGAAAGCCTCGTCTGCCTGCAGAGCTTCCTCGATCGTAAATAGTCGCTGTTCCAGTTCTATCCCCTCACGCGCTGCAATCTCGATCAGCGTGCGACGGCGTATGCCAGGTAGAATTAAGTTGGAAAGCGGACGGGTAATGATCTTCCTGTCTTTTACGATGTAGGCGCTAGAAGTCACGCCCTCAGTGACGAAGCCATCCTCGACCATCCATCCCTCGTACGCCCCTTTATCATGGGCATCCTGTTTGGCGAGGCACTGCGCTAAGAGATTTACGGACTTAATGTCGCGACGCTTCCAGCGTATATCCTCGCTCGTCGCTACCGCGATGCCGGACTCGGCGAGGGGGTTGTCTAGCAGAGACATCACAGACGTGAAGGCGACCATTGAAGGAGCTGTATCGGCTGGGAACGTAAAGTTTCTGTCCGCAATGCCGCGAGTCACCTGTGTGTAGACGATGCCTTCGTGCAATTGATTGCGCGAGATGAGCTCCCGCATGACGTCGAGGTATTCGCGCTGGGAACACGGCCAGGCAATGTTTAACTCCGCCAGCGACCTATCCAGCCGCTCGAGGAAGTAGGCCTGATCGACCAGCTTGCCAGCGATGACGGGCACCACTTCATAGACCCCATCGCCGAAGATAAAGCCACGATCGAAAACGGAGATCTTTGCCTGTTCCTCTGGGGAGTACTCGCCGCGTACATAGACGATTCTGCTCACTTTACACCTCTTCTATTTAAACTGCTGCGCAAACGACGCGAGCTCGCGGCCATCTAGCCGCTGCACGGTCCATTCATCCATCGGCTTCGCACCTATGGAACGGTAGAATTGAATTGAGGGCTCGTTCCAGTCCAGCACCGACCACTCGACTCGGGTGCAATTGCGCTCCACTGCAAGCTTGGCGATATAGGCGAGCATCAGCTTTCCGAATCCCTTGCCGCGCATCTCGGGCTTTATATAGATGTCTTCCAGGTAGATGCCTGGCCTGCCGGTGAAGGTGGAGAAATTGTGGAAGAACAGCGAATAGCCAACCGCTTCCCCCTGATACTCGCCGATAGTCACCTCGGCGTAGGGCCGCTCACCAAACAGCGTCTCTTCCAGCGTCGCTGTCGTCGCGACAACGGCGTCGCTGAGCCTCTCGTAGTCTGCCAGCTCCTGAACGAAGCTCAGAATCAGTGCACAGTCATCGGCTGTGGTGGAGCGGATGGTGAAATCCTCAATGCTGGTGCTTATTTCCATAGCGTGTTCTCTCCAGGGTAGTCGCTGTGAAGCGCACTTCACTTTCAAAAACCTACCCCTAGGGAGCGGGCCTGAGCATGACCAAAGCGAGCGATTATAACGCACATCGGCGCTTCAGAGCATCCGCCTCCCTCTGTAAGTGTTGCCAGCGCACTGTTATAATACGCGCCCTTTTGCCCCCTAACGAAGGGTCACTAGGAGCGCCGTATAGAAAAGACGTACGCAACGAACACAGCACTAGCCTAGCTAGAATGAGTCAATACAAGGAACTACGATGTCAGATAAGAAATCTACAATCATCTACACAGAGACAGATGAGGCGCCTGCCTTAGCCACTTACTCGCTGCTACCGATCATCAAGGCATTTACCGATGTATCCGATGTAGCAGTCGAGACAAGGGATATTTCGCTTTCCGGGCGCGTGATTGCCAGCTTTCCTGACTATCTGAGCGCTGACCAGCAGCAGAGCGATGCGCTGGCCGAGCTTGGTGAGATGACTCAGGACCCGATGGCCAATATTATTAAATTGCCCAATATCTCTGCCTCCCTGCCGCAGATGATGGCCGTTATCAAGGAACTGCAGGCCCAGGGCTACGCGCTTCCTAACTACCCCGAAGACCCGAGTAGCGACGAAGAGCGCGACGTGAAGAGCCGCTATGACAAGATCAAGGGCAGCGCGGTAAACCCGGTGCTGCGCGAAGGCAACTCCGACCGCCGTGCACCCGCTTCGGTTAAATCCTACGCCCGCAAGAATCCCCACTCCATGGGCGCGTGGTCCAAGACCTCCAAGTCTCATGTCGCCCACATGGAATCCGGCGACTTCTTCGGCAGTGAGCAATCAACAACGCTTGGCGCGGCGACCACGGCGAAGATCGAGCACCGTGATGGGGCGGGTAAAGTAACCGTCCTCAAGGAAGGCATCGGCCTGCTGGCTGGCGAGGTCATCGATGCCTCGGTAATGAGCAGGACTCCACTGCGCGCCTTTCTGGCGACGCAGATCGATGATGCTAAAAAACGGGGCGTGCTTTTCTCACTTCACCTGAAAGCAACGATGATGAAGGTGTCCGATCCGATCATCTTCGGCCATGCGGTAACCGTCTTCTACGAAGCGGTTTTCAACAAGCACGCCGCTGTGTTCGCGGAGCTAGGCGTCGATGCGAACAACGGCGTGGGCGATGTCTACAGCAAAATCAAATCGTTGCCAGACGCGAAGCGCAAAGAGATAGAAGCAGACCTAAAGGCCTGCTATGCCGATCGTCCCGCTATGGCGATGGTAGATTCAGACAAGGGCATAACCAATC
This sequence comes from uncultured Pseudohongiella sp., assembly GCA_964352295.1. GTDB lineage: Bacteria > Pseudomonadota > Gammaproteobacteria > Pseudomonadales > Pseudohongiellaceae > UBA9145. The sequence goes on from CAYGRR010000002.1 coordinate 54,085, forward strand.
TGCACGTACCCAGCGATGTCATCATCGATGCGTCCATGCCAGCGGCGCTGCGCACCTCGGGTCAGATGTGGGGGCCGGATGGAAAACTAAAAGACATGAAGGCGGTGATCCCGGATCGCTGCTACGCCGGCGTGTACCAGGAGGTTATAGACTTCTGCAGAACGAACGGCGCCTTCGATCCCTCCACCATGGGCAGCGTGCCTAACGTTGGTCTTATGGCGCAGAAGGCGGAAGAATACGGTTCTCACGATAAGACTTTCGAGATGGCAGCTAGCGGCACGGTAAGCGTGATCGACAGTGCAGGCAATACGCTGCTCGAGCACGCGGTAGAGGAAGGCGACATCTGGCGCATGTGTCAGGCCAAGGATGCGCCTATTCAGGACTGGGTTAAGCTAGCCGTGAGTCGCGCGAGACTCTCGAACACGCCAGCAGTATTCTGGCTAAACGAGAAGCGCGGCCACGATGCAGAGATCATTAAAAAGGTAAACACCTATCTCGCGGATCATGACACCACTGGCCTGGACATCAGCATCCTGTCACCGGAGGCAGCGACTCGTCTGTCGCTAAAGCGGGCGAAGGCTGGCAAGGATACGATCTCAGTAACTGGTAACGTGCTCCGCGACTACCTAACGGATCTATTCCCCATTCTGGAATTAGGCACAAGCGCGAAGATGCTTTCCGTTGTGCCATTGATGAAGGGCGGCGGTCTATTCGAAACTGGCGCGGGCGGCTCTGCACCGAAACACGTGCAGCAGTTCGAGAAAGAGAATCACCTGCGTTGGGATTCCCTCGGTGAGTTCCTGGCGCTTGCAGCATCACTTGAACACCTGGCGAATGTCACCGGAAATAATCGCGCAAAGATTCTCGCGGATTCCCTCGACAAGGCTACGGGCGACTTCCTCGACAACAACAAGTCGCCATCACGCAAAGTGAATGAGTTGGACAATCGCGGCAGCCACTTCTATCTTGCGATGTACTGGGCGCAGGCGGCAGCGGCGCAGAACGACGATGCGGAGCTGAAGGCACGATTCACGCCGGTAGCACAGGCAATGATAGACAACGAAGCGAAGATCGTCGCCGAGTTGAATGACGCGCAGGGTCCGGCGATGGATGTGGGTGGTTACTACAAGCCCGACGCTGCAAAGGCCTCTGCAGCGATGCGCCCAAGTGCCACACTGAACGCGATAATCGCAGCGGTCTAAAACCTACACTTAAGCTGCTTAATCATTCTCGGCGAGTAACACATAAGCGCCGAGAGTGATTAGGATCGTTCCAGACAGTCTCTCCAAATTAGTTCTGAATCGCTGATTCCCTCGAATCAGTGACGCCGCCTTGTCCGTGAAGAAGGTAACGAACAGATCGCAGGGTATAGCGGAGAGGGTAACGATAAGGCCGAGTAGCAAAAATTGTGGTGCCGCCGGTCCCGCCTCTGGAACGACGAACTGCGGTAACAGCGCCAGGAAGAATAACGCTGTCTTCGGATTGCTCGCTTCGATGAAAACGCTCTGAACGAAAATTTTCTTTGTTTCCAAGTTAATGCTCTCTTCCTGCCTGGTTTCCTCAGCCATCGAAGTCTGCGTGTCTTGCCCGCCGAAGAAATGAATCCCTAGATAGCCCAGCCCGAGATAGACGAGATAGCTCGCGCCCACGACCTTCAGTGCCGTAAAGGCTAAAGGCGAATAGGTAAACAAGACCGAAAGCCCCAGAACGGCTGCTATGACGTGTGCAAGGCCACCTACTGCCAAGCCCGCAACTGCCGCGAGCCCTGCAGAGGTGCCCTGGGCAATGGTGCGCGCCATCACATAAAAGTTAGCTGGTCCCGGGGACAGGTTCATGATAAAAGCCGCAGCCGTAAACAGCACTAAGTCATTCAGTGGCGGCATGATTCACTCTTTCTCCGTAGGCAAAAAAAAGCCCATCATGCGTGATGGGCTTTCTTGGTACTTCTTCCTATACGTTAGGAAGACAATTACTTGATGGGGCGAACGTAACGCTTGATCCCACCCACCGGGCCAACCTCGGCGCCGAAGATATTGCCATGCTTGTCGGCTACCACGCCTTCAGCAGTACAAGTGCCGCGACAATCAGGTTGTGGGTCAGGGATCAGGAATTCGACTTCGCCAGTAATAGCGCTGCCGATGCGGATGCCTCGAACCCAGTCGCCGTGCTCAGGGTTTACCGAGCCGGATTCAGAATCGGCGCCGTACAGCACATCGTTCTCGTCGATATAGATGCCACTCAAGCGGCTGAACTGATACCAAACATCGAGCAGGTTTCCTTCCTGATCGAAGATCTGGATGCGGTCATTGCCACGGTCGGCAACGAACAATCTACCCTTCGAATCCATCGCAAGGCCATGGGGCTGACGGAAATTGCCGGGCTCAGTACCCCATTCACCGAAGGAGAACAGGTGGTTACCGTCGGCATCGAACTTGTGCATACGGTTAGTAGAGCCTTCCGCACTGGAGTGGCCCTCGCCAACGAAGATGGAGCCGTCTGGAGCAACGTGCACATCGTTTGGCGTATAGAAATACTCGTCATCCTGACCACCGCCCTTCTTGCCGAGTGACATCAGATGCACACCGGTTGGGCTGAATTTGTGGACCTGATGCCCGTAGTGCTCGCCGTTATAGCCCTGAGTCTGTTCAGAACCACGGGCGTCTGCAACCCAGACATTGCCGTCATGATCTACGTGTATGCCGTGGGGCCAGGTGATGTAGCCAGCGCCGAAGCTGCGAACCATGTCGCCGTTCTTGCTGAATAACATGATTAGATTCGTGTCAGGCTTCTCTACACAGGCGTTAGCATTGCCACCGCAGCGCTCAGCGACCCAGATGCTCTCGCCATCGGCATCGACATCGACCGTGCTGGAAGAGCCCCAGTCTCGGCCTGCTGGCATCTTGAAATAGCCAGATTGCGTAATATAGGGGTTCTCGAAATCGTTTGTAGGGGGCATGTCAGCTTGGGCGAACGCCAAGGCTGGTGCCACGGCCAATGCCAGTAAAGCTGATTTTATGTTGTTATTAGTCATCTTCTAGAACTCTCATTGATCATTCGTTTAAATAAAGGGGGGTACAAGAATAAACTAGGGGTAGTAGCAATTCAATTGTAAAGTGTGCCAGTGTTTTACACGCGACTAGGAGGTAGGGATGGACATCAAAATTGCCGGAATTTTCGTAGCCGATCAAGCTAGAGCATTAGCGTTCTATACAGAAATACTGGGCTTTCGCACCGTTCATGACATCGATCTCGGTGAGTTTCGCTGGCTGACTGTTACCTCGAATGGCTCGGGTGAGACGCAATTGTCACTGGAGCCAAATGCGCATCCTGCAGCGAAGGCTTATCAAGCGGCAATCTATGCCGACGGCATTCCTGCGACGGCATTTCACAGCGATGATATCCAGAAAGAATGGAAGCAGCTGTCAGAGAAGGGTGTCTCCTTCAAAGGCCCTCCCTCAAAATACGATAGTGTCTGGATCGCAACATTCGATGACACATGCGGAAATTGGATTCAGTTGATACAAGAATAGCCACAACAAAACCTATAGGCGCAATCCTAGACGCGGTTAGTGGCCGCAAGCAGTCCTCCGGCGCCTAGAAACAAGGTGCCACTTACACCATTAGCAATTCTATCGATGTCTTTAGAGACGAGAAGCCACTTTAGTTTCGCTGACAACAGCACGTAACAGCTATCCATGATTGCAGCGAGCAGCAGGAAGCAGCCAGAGAGCATTGCTATCTGCGGCAGGAACGCGGCATCGGGGCTTGCAAACTGTGGCAGGAATGCGCTGAAGAAGAGAATCGTCTTGGGATTAGTGAGCGACACCCAGAAACCGCGCTGCATCGAGGCGCTAGCGCTAGGCCGTTCGATTTTTCTGTTGGCAAAGAATGCATAGAGCGAATTCGCACCGAGGAAAAGCAGGTAGGCGACACCACACCACTTCAGCCAAACAAAACCTTGGGTAAGTGTAGCTAGTAGGAGAGTCGTTCCCAGTGCCGCAATAGCGAGCTGAATAATCATGGCCAGCGTCGTGCCGACAACTGTCTGCAACCCGCGGCGTCTTCCCGAGACAAGCGTGGTCGAAACTATTACCAACACGTTCGGCCCCGGTACGGCGATAACTACAGCGGATACTGCAAGGAAAGAGAGAATTACGCTCAGTTCCATGTCGCTAGACTCCTCAATCCCTGCTAGAGACGCGAATGCCGAAAGGGTCTATTGTAACGAGCACATTCGTCATCTCGGTGACATCACGCGGCGCTGCCTTCGAGTCGTCGTGGTAGGCATAGATCAAAACTCGCAGGGCATCGGCACGGCGCGCGGGCAGGCTCGCCATCTCCGAATCAAACCCTTGCGGTATAAAAATATTCACGATGTCCATCTTAGCGCCGGCATTGCGCGTGAAATTCCGCTTGTTCGAATACCATGCCGACTTCGTATCCGGCAGGTTGTTAGCAATCTCTTCGTCGTAGATAAAAATTATATCTACCTCGGTTATGGTAATTGCATTCGGATCGAGTGTGGACGAAACAAAAACTGAACTTACTTCTGCGACCGCGCTACTAGATAGCAACGAAAAGAGAATAATGCAGACGGCTAGAAATTGGTTTCTTAACATAGATAATTCGATCCAGAAAAATTTCTGGTTTAGTAAAGTGGATAGAGAATCGCAATGAAATAAAAAAGCCAGGGCCGGATAATAACCCAACTCTGGCTTCTTTTAAATTTTTAGAACCTGCTTAGAAAGCGAGACTCTAATCGAAAGAGTAGTTTCTATTCTTCCAGTGCGACTGTTCCAGTCTCAGACAGCGGCGAGCCGTCGCCATTCAAGCCCATAGACTCGTAGCGTCTCCATCCAGCGAGAATACCCTGCAGGCCATGATTGCCCTCGTGGCAGGCATATTCGTAGATAGGGTCGGCGGCGCGGCGCATCGGTATCTTCGCAGACCAAGTCTCATCCCATGAAAGCGGATCTTCGACAGTGAAGTCATACTCGAGCGTATCTTTATCTACCCAGCGGAAGCGTTCTTCAACCACAGCCTGATCGGACATGCCGCGCATATTGTAGTCGTGGTAGAAATTCTGTGTGTGAATTACAAGTTCGTCTCCATCCCAATAGCCGATGGAATCGCCTTCCCATTTTAATTGCTTGGTATTGTGCTCGCTGTCGAGGCGAATGATGCGTGCGGTGTGTACCATCTCGTTAAGAATCATGACCGTGTCTTTAGTCTGCACGATCTGCATGTTGTTGTTGTAAGAGCCGGGAATCATTGGTGGTCCAGCGACGAATCCCGTCAGGCAGCGGTCGACCGTGGTTCGGCCTTCAGGCCCGGCACTCTCAAATACCATCTGTCCATAGGCAGCACGACGCTCAGCTCCGGCTGCGTTGACTTCAGGCATACGGCCATTCGGTGGATCGTAGATCAATGAGGTGCGGCGGTCGGCGATAGTCTCTACACCACGCTCGTACCAGAATTCGTTATAGGAGATAACGCCGGGGGGATAGCCGGCACCGCCCACGGAATCGATGATCAGGTCGCGATTCTGACGACGGTTCTCGAACGCTTCCCACTCTGCCGCTTCTTCGGGCGTAAGAGTCGCCTTGTCGGCAAGCTCTCTGGGGCGATTCAGTGGAGTCAATGTACGGTAGGTGAAGGTTCCCTGAAAATCTGGCTGCCCGTATTCAGTGCGAGGCATATCCTCGGTTTGGGCTAGCAGCTGCGGCGCGGCAAGCACGCCAATAATGGCCAAGGACAGTTTCGTGAGTAGTCTGTTGTTCATATGAACCTCCAACAGTATTTTAATTCTAGTGGGATGAGGAGCTAATTGACTGAAACTACGCCTGTTTAGGGGATTTTTCAAGGATATTCGGAGCATTCAGAGGGTAGAGTAGCTCATCGGAAATGTTCAGTTGGAGCTATCTGGGTGAACGCTTATCCTTGGAGTAATTCAGCTAAGATTCAGGCAACTGCACTTAGGGTGGAGCGTGCCTGCCTAACGGGGCGCAGAAGAATAATGCGGAGAGAATCATGAAATACCCAAAACTGTTCGTCTGTCTGATACTGGCGTCATTGCTGACCGGCTGCATAGGCTCGGTCATAGGCGTGGCGGTAGATACGACAGTGGCCGTGGTCAAGGCACCGTTCCAGATTACCGGCGCGGTGGTCGGGGTTGCCGCCGACACGACGGGCACGGTGATAGCAGCGCCATTCAGGATGGCGCATGCGGCCGTGGGAGGCGGGCATCATAATGATCGACACCACGAACACGACCATTCCGGGCACGGCCAGGATCGCTCGCACTCTGGGCATACCGATGAGCCCTATGAGGCTGAACACGAACATTAGCGAGGCCTGCACGGCTATAGCATAGCTTCAGTAGAAGCCTAGGCTCTAGCGCGGTCAAATTGAATTGCATGGGTAGGTGGTTTATTCTTGCCCTCGACTCAAATTCTCCCGTTAGAGCAGGACCCAATGGCCCATTCCGCCAGCACCAAGACTAGTACCAAGAATAGTTCCCAGAGTAGTCACGACAGTAATCGACAGTCTACCTATAGTGCGCTGGGGGCCTTCAAGTTTCCGTTTGCCCTGTCTATAGCGCTGCTACTGCTGAGCTTCGCGCCTCGTATTCAAGAAAACTTTACCCTGGTTTGGTCTTTCTGGGGTGCCGCCGCCACGCTACTCGCCTGGCAGGCCTACCAGCTGTTCATTTCTATAAACAAAAACGAAGAGCATGTATTCAATATAGTGCTGCGCCCACAGCATTACATTCAGGCTATGGTGCAGTTTAGTGTTTATGCCTATTGGGGGTTCTATTGGCGCCCGGTCTACGACCACGCCTGGTTGATACTGGCGCAGCTCTTGTTCGCCTATACCTTCGACATGTTATTGGCCTGGTCGCGGCGCCGCGAATACACCCTGGGCTTCGGCCCCTTTCCTATAATATTCAGCATCAATCTGTTTCTCTGGTTCCGGGACGATTGGTTCTACATGCAGTTCATCATGATCGCTGTTGGCTTTATGGGTAAGGAATATGTGCGCTGGAATCGAGACGGGCGTAGCTCCCACATATTCAACCCGTCGGCGTTTGCCCTCGGTCTATTCTCTCTGGTGCTGATCGCCACCAACACTACCGATTTAACCTGGGGGCAGGAGATCGCATCGACTCTCACCCTCGCGCCTAACATCTATACATTTCTGTTTCTCGTTGGCCTGATCGTGATGTACTTCTTCTCCATAACACTCGTTGCCGGTATGGCGGCAATCACCCTATTTGCGGTTAGTACGCTGTATTCAGCGAGCACGGGTGTTCCCTATTTTCTCGATTCTGAGATTCCCGCGGCGGTCTTCCTCGGCTTGCATCTGCTGATCACCGATCCCTCGACCTCGCCGCGCACGCCGTTGGGCAAAACATTTTTCGGAATGCTGTATGCGCTCGGCGTGTTCGGACTCTACACACTGCTAGGTACGATCGGCAGCCCGACGTTCTACGACAAGTTGCTCGTGGTGCCGCTTTTAAACCTCAGCGTTATCGCTATCGACAGGACCGTGCGTGGGATTCATTCGCAGGCGCTTCTTAATGTCTGGAAAGCGAGTTGGTTGAGCGGTCGATCGAATCTCGCGCACATGAGTATCTGGATCGTTATTTTCGCCTCGATGACTCTGCTTGGTAAGACCGATGGAAAACATCAGGGCGATAGTCTGCCATTCTGGGAGCAGGCCTGTGCGAGCGACTTACCGAACGCCTGCGGCCGTATGCTGCAACTGGAGGCGACTTATTGTGGAGACAATGCGGCGTGGGCCTGTAATGAGATCGGCGCGCACTATCGCGAGGGGGAAATCACCGATGCTAATGAGCAGTTGTCACTGGCCTACTTCTCCCGTGGTTGCGAGCTAAAGTTTCGTGCCGCGTGCGTAAACTTGTTGGACAGTGAATCGGTGGTGCGCGAAGTGCCACATGAACTCGATTTGCGCCTACTGCTCAGAGAGGGTGGGCAGAACCTGATGACGCTCTCAGAGCAGGAATTGTTAGAGCGAGCCTGCGAGCATGATTGGACTTTCGCCTGCACGAGTAGCAGGGCGCGTCTATGAGCAAGTCTCAAAAGGGTACAGAAACCCAACCCCATCAAGTGGCAATTGAGGCGCAGCAGATACCGAGTCGAACTCTGGGTCTGGCGATCATGTGTCTGCTGATAGTCTTCGTCGCTGTATGGATGACGGTTCAGTCGCAGCAACGCGTGGATCAGGATGTAACAGCGATGTTTCAAGAGGAGGCTATGCTTGGCTTTCTCGACTACGCCTGGCATCTACCGGACGAAGCAGCGATGGGCTTCGTTCTGATTCCGGCCGGTCCTTTTACCATGGGAAGCAATCCAGCATTGGATCGACAGGCCTATGAAAATGAGCGATGGTCCAGTACTCGCAGGCAGGGAACCGTAGAGCTAGACGACTTCTATATTGGCCTTTTTGAGGTCACCAACGCGCAGTTTCGCGCGTTTCTGGCGGAGAATCCGAATGCCGCGAGCAGCCTCGACGCGAAGGCGCAGGGCGACCTGCCGGTCACGAATATTACCTGGCCCGAGGCCCTAGCCTACACCCGCTGGCTACAGCAGAAACTCCTCAGTTCCGACTACACGCCGACTGAACTGCGTGACTTCCTGACAGAGGGAGGCCGGGTAACTATCCCTTCGGAGGCCGAATGGGAGAAGGCCGCGCGCGGCAGCGACGGCCGAATATTTCCCTGGGGGAATCAGGCTTCAGCGGAGTTCGCTAACTACGCTGCCGCATCGGTTCAAGCCGTTGGGTCTAAGGCCTGCGGCGAATGCGCCTATGGCCTCCAAGACATGAGTGGCAATGTGTGGGAATTAACACGCAGCCCACTGCAGAGTTATCCCTTCGATCCGACTGACGACGCGGACAACCTCGGCGAGGATGCGCTTTGGGTCATGCGCGGCGGTTCCTTCGCGGATGGCGAGGCCAATGTGCGTGCCGCAGTGCGTGGCGGCGTCGACCCCAGCGTGCGCAACGACACTATCGGCTTCAGGGTAGCTATTAGCAGACACTAGCCGATCCTGTACCGAGCGAATTCTCTTCAGCCTCGCCATTTCTCTGTTTATTTTTATCTGTCAACCAATTCGCTCTGCAAGCGTTCTTCCTATCAGGTGACACAGATTCGTGTCGCGCGTTTCTGGAGTAGGTGAACTGAAACGAAATGCATGGGAGAGAGGCTATGAAGATATTTTCTGTTACGAGCGTAACCACAGTCCTGCTGGGCTCGATCTTGTTGACGACGGCTCCGGTTGCGGTTGCCGAGCCGCTACATAGAAATCATCACAGACATGCAGTTGTGCATACGCATCGGGCGAACGATCCGGTGGTAGTTGTTAGGTCTCAGCCGGCTCGATCTATTACTGCGCTAAGTCTTAACAGGCTGCCGACAGGCTATGTGCGATTCATTCATGAAGACGAGACGTTCTATTTCAGCGATGGCGTCTACTATCAGAAGCGGCCGCATGGCTTCGTGGTCGTAAAGCCCCGTGCCGGCTTTCGAATAGCGAGCCTGCCCAGAGGGTACACTGTCTTTCGAGAGGGTAACGCTACCTACTATAGATACAATAACGTGAGTTATAGAAAGCATGATGGCTTCTTCATAGTCGTGTAACAGTAAATCGACTGGAAGAAGCCATCGAGATCTGGTCTTAGTCTGGAAGGGCAAAGACGAGAATAAGATCGCCGCCTCTTCGTCCTCTCGATCCGCCGCCGGATGCTACGGTGACATATTCCTGCCCGTCGATCACATAGACCGAAGGTGAGGCGAACACGCCGGCGCCAGTGTTGAACTTCCACAACTCCTCGCCGGTGTACGCGTCATAGGCGTAGAAGTAGCCGGCGGTGTTGCTGCCTGCGCCGACGAAAACGACTCCGCCCGCGGTGACTACCGAGCCAGCCTGTCCATAGCCCTCGAAGATCTGTCGCCAGATTAGCTCGCCCGTTGTCGGGTCGTAGGCGGAGAAGTAGCCCTTCGGATCGCGCCCTGAATTAAACGGCTGATCGATGGCATTGATGTAGAGATAGCCGGTGTCCTTGCCGTAGGCGATCGGCGCATAGTTAGCTCCACCGCCATAGCCTGGTGCAAAGATCTGGTTCGGCCCTATCGGTGTGAATTGTTCAACCAGGTCGTTTGCCTCCATCTGCTGCGCCGGAATATCGGTTGGGAAGACCGGTGATACCGGCTCCATTCGCTCGCCGTTCGCCTTGTGTGGAATCGGCTGAGTCGGATAGGGCACTTCGCCCTCCACGTCGGTCACGGTGGATACCGGCGTCTCGATGATCGGGTGTACCGGTTCGCCGGTTACTCTATCGAGAATATACAGCCAGCTGTTCTTGCTCGCCTGGGCGAGGGCCTTGACGTCACGGCCATCGACTTCCATATCGAACAGCACCGGCTGATTGCCAGAGTCGTAGTCCCACACATCGTGATGGACCTGTTGGTAATACCATTCCAGATTTCCCTCTTCGAGCGACAGGGCGATTATCGAGTCGCTAAACAGATTCATGCCGTCGCGCTTTGTGCTATCGCCGAAGGGATTGCCAACGGCCACATAGACCATGCCAAGCTCGGGATCGATCGCCGGAGTCTCCCAGATGCCGCCCCCATTTCTTTCGCCACCAACCCAGGTAGGCCCCGCGATATCCCAGCCCTGATCGGTTTCATCCTGAGGCACTGTATTGAAGTTCCAGATACCCTCGCCGGTCTTCGCGTCGATCGCCAACACATAGCCGCCGGCGATATGACTCTCGCTGCGTGTCGTTCCGATATAGATTACACCGTCATGGACCTGCGGTGCCGTAGTAAACCAGTAGCCGACGGAGATTGCCGTCTCGATCTCGGGGTTCTTCTGGTGCAGCACATCCAGGATGACCGGTGCCTGCCCGTTGTCGCCGAAGCCTTCTAGAGGTTCGCCGGTGATTGCATCGAGGGCGAAGACGAAGGAACCGGCCGCGGTGTACACCACGCCATCCTCATAGGCTACGCCCCTGTGTCGAAAGATGTAGCCCTCGCGCCGACCGCCGCCTAACAGGCGAGTCACATCATAAGTCCAGAGCAGGTGCCCATCTTCCGCGTTCAGTGCGTAGACGCTGCCGCGGGAATCGGTGACATACATTATCTCGTCGACTATCACCGGCGTAGTCTGATTGCTGACGCCATCGATCACGCCGTGCTGGAACAACCACTTTGGAGTGAGCTCGGCTACGTTGTCGCGGGTGATCTGATCGCTGGGTGCGTAACGCGAGCCGGCCAGGTCGAGGTTGTGCAAACGCCAGTCCATGTTCTGCACAGAGGATCTAGCGCGCAGCGCAGAGACAATCTCTACCTGTTCTACTTCTCCACCGGTGCTACTGCTACTCGTCGCGACCGTTATGGAAGTAGATTCGCTTTCTTGGGAACAGCCAAACAGTAAGAAAGATAGGCCGGCCACTAATGCCAAAGTTCGAATCGACTGCTGTCTTAAGTGCAACATTGTTCGTGCTCCCTTATGGATAATCAGAGTGGTTAATCAGATCTGGTACTCGATAGCTTTCTACTAAAGCGTCCCCTCTAGAGGCTGCTCTCGACCATGAATTCAACGATCGCTTTCAGTTGTTCGTCGCTGCAGTTCGCGCACAGGCCGCGCGGCGGCATGATGCCATTCAGACCGGTGATGGTGTTTTGCACGAGGGTGTCCATCCCCTTCTCCATGCGTATCTCCCACTCGATCTGGTCGCCTACCTCGGGGGAATGCGCAGCACCCGTTCCATGACAGGCGAAGCAAGTTGCCTGATAGGTCTGTTCCGCATCGAAGGCGTCTTCATCTGCCGAGTGAGCTAATACGGGTAGTATTAGCAGGCAGAATGTTGGGAATAGAATCTTCGATCTCATGTCAGTTACCCATCCGTCCTAGTACTGTTTACGTACGATGTTGAAGAAGTCCACGAACTTCTTCATGTTCTCTGCATCCTGAGAGATAAGCAGCGAATGATCGCCACCGGGAATCTCGACATAGACATGCTGCATGCCGAGCTCGCGCATCTTCGCCACCCAGGCGCGAGTCTGCTCTACAGGCACGGCGGTATCTTCATCGCCCTGCAGAACGAAGATGGGCAGATGCTTAATGTTGCTAAGAATACTGGCCATCGGAGCGTCCGCCTCGGGGGCAGGCGCTGCGACTCCAAGGCCGGCAAACAAGTCCGGGTATTTGGCCGCGATGTGATAGGTGCCGGCGCCTCCCATGGAGTGGCCCCACAGATAGATGCGGTTGGCATCGACGTTGAACTCTTCGCGCAGCAGGGCCAATACATTCATCACGTCCTGCTCGCTGCGCTCGGCGTCCTGCAGGTCATCAAGCTTGCGCGATCCATACCAGCCGCGGCGTATATAGCCCAGTGGCGTGACGACGATGTAGCCGTTCGCCTCGGCCTCATCAAGCAGTCCGTGATAGCCCATCAGCCAGTCGTGGCTTCTGCCCAAGCCATGCAAAGACACGATCAGCGGCGCCCCCCGGCTGCTGTCATAGCTGGAAGGCACGAAAACGGCGTAGGGAATGGACTCTCCTGTGCCGGGGAAGGCATAGCTGCGGTGCTGCACACGCGGGTCGTCTATGAGTCGCTCGTCGTCGCTTGGTTGGCGATCCGCCCAGGAAAGTGAGCCGGCTGACAGCGTCAGGCAGATCAGTGTGAGTTGCAGGAGTAGTTTCATTGTTGTTTTCTCTTGCCTCGATGGCAGCGGTTTGTTGAGATCGGCCTGAGAGAATAAACCAATACCGACCCACAGAGCAAAGAGGAAGCGCCCGGGCTAGTCGTCCAGAGAGAGGCGAGGCGGCTAGTTTACGGACTCGCCGAAGAGGCCGCTCTCGGCCAGTGAACGGATCAGGCCGATGGCGTCGCGGTCGGTCTGTAGATAGGCGGCCTTCAGATGCTCTTTAACATCCACGGCGTCCTCTTGCTCGAGCTCGCGACGATAGCTGAAGCGCACGAACAGATAGCCTTCTTCGGGTTCTTCCAGTTCGGTAATACTCTCGGCGTCTATCTGCTCATACTCTTCCATAGTCTGCGTATGGATTCTCTCGTCCGGATACAGCATCACCAGTTCGTGAAAAGTATGGCCACCCACCTCGATGATTCTTTCGAACTCATCCTCGCCATACTCCTTATTGCTTACCTTCAAGCTGTCGTTGAACCTGTCCGGGCGTCTCGCGCGCAGCACCAGGCCTTCCCATAGCTGCGTTCTAGAGAGCATAGGCAACTCGTCGTTCGCCGGGTCATTAACCTGAATGATGTGTTCAAACTTGAGCAAGGGGCTCTCCTGGGTGATTACTCGACTTGCAGATTCCACGATTCGATATCGTCGATCAGTTCGTGATCGGTCCAATCGAACTTAAGGGGCGTCAGAGATATAAATCCGTGCTGATAGGCGTAGGTGTCGGTACTAGGGTCTTCGGATTCTACGATGGCTCGCACGCGCTCATACTGAGTGCTCACGCCATCGCTTGAGGTGGCCTCATAGCTCGCCGTATCTAGATAAGAGTCCCCCATCGGTCTAACAGCCACTCCCTGTATTTCGCCAGCGGGTACATTGATTGAAATCAGCGTGCCCTGCGGTGCGCCGAATCTTCGGTAGCGGTCTATCAGGTCGGCAGTAAATTTTGCCGTGATGGCTGTGTTCTCGCTCTCCGGATCTTCCGAGACGGCGATTGCGGGCAGCCCGAGGTACAAGCCCTCCATTGCGGCGCCAACCGTGCCTGATAAATGAGAGACATCGCCCACGTTCGCGCCGCGGTTGATGCCGGATACTACTATGTCGAAGGCCCTATCCTTGCCGAGCTCCCTTATGCCGAAGCGCACCGCATCGGCGGGCCTGCCGTGAACCGCATAGCCAAAGAACTCGCCACCGCTTTCAAAGTTATCGACCCTGACGGAGCCTATAGATGACTGGCTGGCGCCGGATTGATTCTCGTTTGGTGCGGAAACTACCACCTCGACGCCTTGTAGCTGTGTAAGTGCAGCGTGAAGAGCGTGTAGGCGAGGGGACTCTATTCCATCATCGTTAGACAGCAAGATACGATAGGCTTGCGCCGACGCCAGGCCGCTGATGCAGGATAGTACGATCGCCGCCGCAAATTGAGAGAAGCTTATTCGGTTGTTACTGGTGTACATCGTGAATTCCTCGCCGTCTGTCTTACTGCCGCAATGGGCGGTTATAAAGTGTTGTTGTCGGCAAAATTGCATTAGGATTGGCGATCAACGTAATCACCCATAGTACAGACTAGCTGTTGGAAATTATAGCTAGTCATCTCTTGGAACCTACTCATGCGCAAGACAGCAACCGCACTCATAAGCTCTATAGCACTCACTGCCTCGATGGCGGTGTTAGGACAGAACGCTACGGACGGCGAAGCAGATATCGAGAATAATTTGATGATGGCGATGGCCTGGAAGCAGACCGCGGCCGAGTTCCATGCGCTCTATCATCAGGGCTTCAACCTGGCGCGCCTGCGCGTCGAGCTGGCCCTCGCCCAGAGGCGAGACAATGCTCTGCCGCTGGCAGTCATCAGCGATGTGGATGAAACCCTGCTGCTCTCCAGCAATTACTGGGGCTATCTCATCTCCCAGGGACAAGACTTCTTCGATGATGCTAGCTGGGACCGTTGGGTCGCAGAGAACCGTGGGGTCGCCAGCCCGGGTGCATTGGAGTTCCTCGAGTTCTGTGTCGCAAACGGCGTCGAGATCTTCTATGTTACGAACCGCGATCAGGGAGACACTACCGAGCAGTTGGCGCTAGATAATCTCAACGCGGTTGGATTTCCGTCAGTAGATAGCGCGCACCTCAGAGTCTTGCGGGAAACCTCTAACAAGGAGCAGGTCCAGCAGCAGATCAGAGAAGACTACGAGGTGGTGGCTCTGTTAGGCGACAACCTGAACGATTTCGCACGTCGTTTTTATTCAACTGACGTTGAGCAACGCCTGAGCCTAATGGAAGAAGACAGGGAGCGCTTCGGCCGCGAGTATATACTCTTCCCCAATCCAACAGACGGCCATTGGATTCGCGCGATCTTCGGCGACTCAGAGCCGCCACCATCCGCTGCGAATCGCGTTATTCTCAAAGAGGCAGCAACCCGATCAGCGTGGGCGCCGTAGAGGACCTCGATTCTATCCACTGAGTCGACAGCCGCAGAAGCAGCCAATAGAATGCTACGCGCGAAAACTAAAACCACGCAACAACTACTGGAAAATTCAGAACAGGACAGCAGATGAACCCAGACGTACTCTTCAAGCCATTCAAACATCCCAAACTTAGTTTACCTAATAGAATTGTTATGGCACCGATGACCCGACAGTTTTCTCCAAACGGTATTCCCGATAAGAACGTGGAGAACTATTATCGAAAACGCGCCGAAGGAAACGTGGGTTTGATCATCACCGAGGGCACCACCGTGAATCACAAGGCAGCCTCCTCGGGCGTACAAATTCCCTGCTTCCATGGCGAGGCACTAGCGGGTTGGGAAAAGGTGGTCAAGAGCGTGCACGCCGCCGGCGGCAAGATAGCGCCACAACTCTGGCACGTGGGATCGATACGCAAACCCGGCGAGGGGCCGCATCCAGACTACCCCTCGGCGACACCTTCCGGGCTGCTCGGGCCGGGAAAGAAAGTGCTAGACCCGCTTTCGACTGCCGAGATCGATGAGTTAATCGCCGCCTATGCGCAGGCCGCGGGGGATGCCCTTAGGTTGGGTTTCGATGCCATCGAGTTACATGGGGCTCACGGCTATCTGATCGACAACTTTTTCTGGGAGGGCACGAATCAACGCGACGACAAATACGGTGGCTCCCTCGAGAAGCGCACCCGCTTCGCGGTCGAGATCGTGGAGGCAATACGCGGCGAGATAGGCGAGGACTTTCCAATCATCCTGCGTTTCTCGCAGTGGAAGCAGCAAGACTTCGAAGCGAAGCTGGCACCGACAGCCAGTGAGCTCGAAAAATTTCTAAGCCCGCTATCGGATGCTGGCGTGGACATCTTCCATTGCAGCACGCGGCGATTCTGGGAGGCTGAATTCGAAGGCTCCTCTCTCAATCTCGCCGGTTGGGTAAAACAGATTACCGGTAAGCCGACTATCAGTGTTGGCAGCGTCGGGCTGACCGAGGAGTTTGTCGCCACCTATCGCGATAGCTCGGCGGAGCTTGCCGGCATCGACGAGCTAATCAGCCGCATGGAGGCAGACGAATTTGACCTGATCGCCGTCGGTAGAGCACTGCTTGCCAATGCCGACTGGGCGGACAAGGTTCGTGAGGGTAAGATGGATTCGCTGAAGACGTTCCGCAAAGAGGAACTAACCGAGTTAGTCTAATTTAAACCGCACTCAGGGCTAAGGAAATGACCATGCTAGCTAGTTCAAAGAAAAAACTCTTCCTCGTCGCGACAGGTTTAATACTGCTGTCGGTGGCGTTGATCCTGTTTCTGCCACCCTCGGTTTCAAACTCGGCTGCATTGTCGGACTCTCCTGAGGCGATAGAGCGCGGGGAGTATCTGGTAATAGCGGGCGGTTGCATCAGCTGTCACCGCGGCGAAGAAGAGGAAGAGGCATTCATCGGTGGTCTTGCTCTGGAGACTGACTTCGGCACGTTCTACGCGCCGAACATCACGCCAGATATAGATACGGGTATCGGTTCCTGGCAGGCGAAAGATTTTCTTCTGGCGCTGAAACATGGTCGCTCGCCTAACGGCAGCTTCTACTATCCCGCGTTTCCCTATCGTGCCTATGCAGGGTTGACTGATCAAGACGTGCTAGACATCGGCTCCTACCTAATGAGCCTAACACCGATCCGCAACACGGTGCGTGAGGCGCAGACGCCCGCATGGTTAAATCGTTGGGCGATGGCAGGTTGGAATCTCATGGCCGACATGAGCGAAGTCGAAAGCGAGACATTCGCTGACGCGGCAGTAGAGCGTGGCGCCTATCTCGCCAGAAACTTAGGACACTGCAGCGAGTGCCACACGCCGCGAAACGCATTGGGCATTCTGGATGCGAATCGCGAATTTGCGGGCGCGACACTGGGCGAAGACGTTATTGAGGCAATCGATGCCGCCGCGTTGGAGAAGTGGAGCGCGACTGATCTAGACCTGTTCCTGCTGCTTGGCCTAAAACCCGACGGCGATTTTGCCGGCGGCGATATGAATGATGTTATAGAACACAACACCAGCAAGATCAGTGACGAAGACAGGGCCGCGCTGGCGGCATTCTTTACGCGCCACAACCAGTCGAGCGACTAACAGTGAATAGCAAAAAATGAGCGAAAAAAAGGGCAGCCTCGGCTGCCCTTTTTAATTAGTAGCTACAACGAACTAGTCGTTGTCTACACGAAAGTCATCGTGACAATTTCCACAGCCGCCGCCTAGTCCTCGGAAAGCGGCTAGCGTTGCTGCTCTGTCACCACCGGCTGCGACGTCTGCAAAGGTGGCAGCACCTTCCATCAAAGCCTGCGCCTTCTCGGCGAAGCCTGCTGGATTCTCCCAGATCACGTCCAGTGCCTCAGTCTCAACATCGAAGTCGCGTGTATCGACCGCCGCGAACAGATCGGGAATCATTGGAGCAAGTGCGGCAATATTACGTGCGTTCTTTTCGGCCAGTGCCGCATCGAAGGGCGCGCCCCGCGCCATGCCGGCGATAGGAATGAGGTTGAAGTAGAGCAGCTTGAACACAGATTGTCGCGTTTCCGCCGCTGCCGCGGCTATCTGTGCTGGGGTAGGCTCGTCTTGGGCTGACGCTGTAAACAACGAGCCCGAAACGAGCATCGCTAAAGCAGAAATCAATACCAGTGCCTTCTTGATCATGTAGTTCTCCAATCCATTGCAGGATATTGCTAGTTAAGTAAATTCGGTACACCGAGGCTGTGTAATTGTGAGCTCTAAAACTCACCTAGTGCGAAACAGCAGTAACAGACTATATTACAAGTGATTCGCAATTGTCACTGCTCTCGCCAAAATCTTCATCTCCTGGGGGGCGCGGTATTAGTGCATTGCAGAAAGCGTGAATTCCTTCGCCGCTCTATTCGATCGCTTCATCGTGCAAAGGAGGCGACCTGCGTGCAGCTGGTCTATTCCGGCTTCTCGTAGAGCTTGGTATACAAGCCTGTCTTCTCCCGCAAATAGAGGAGCAGCTCATTTATCTCGCTCTCCCAATCGACCTCCTTGGTGCGTACTTGATTGGGGTAGTTTAACTCTACACCGCAGTCGAACAGGGATTGCATGCTCAGGCTGGTGTCGATAGACGCTCTGTCCTGCACCGCGAATGGAAACACGATCTGATCTCTTACATTGTTCTCATAGCAGCGCATGATGAGATCGAACCAGCGCTCTCCTATCGCTCTGTTCGTTTCGTTGTGCTGCCTAATCAGCCAGCCGGTAAGCGTGGGAAAAAAGCGTGAGAAGTCAGTTTTTTGAGCGACCAGACAATCTATAACTCTAAAACATTCCTGCAGACTAAGCCCGCCATTACAAAAAGGAAACAAGAACTCCTGAACCAGATTCTCGCGTTGGGGATGCATGGGGACCAGCCAGGATTTTCGCAGCGAGATCTGTTCTGCACACAGGTCGATAAACGCGGGTGTCAGCTCCCATTTCGGATCGAGGTATACGCTGTACTCATAGTCGCCGAAGAAGAGATGCGGCAGCATTCTGGAATAGCGCTGCTTGTGGGCATACTTCTCGATATCGTAGGGGTAGCTCTCATCGATATTAATCGAATCCCAGCCGGGAAATGGCTGGTGATGGGAATCGTGAACTACTACGAAGTCGAACGCGGGGTGCTGCATGTCGGTCACGTCATGCACGTAGCCATTTCCTGGCCCGGTCACACTGGTATAGAAAACAGATTTCATCGGGAGAGTCTAACGAGCAGCCAGACTAGTTAGCAACTTCTTTCCAGACGAACAGCCGCGTAGCCAAAATGAACGCGATGATGAACCACACTCCGATGCCGATCAGACTCGGCGTAATAGCCAACAGGCTTGCGCCGTTGTTGGCAATCTCTCGCATCGCAGTCGATACGAAACTCAATGGCAGCACCTTGGCTATGGGTTGAATGAGTTCGGGCATCGATTCTATGGGGTAGAAAATACCTGAGAGGAAAATCTGCGGGAAGATCACGATGTTGCCGACCGCCATCACTGCCTGCTGTGTCTTGGCGACACTGCCAAGACAGAATCCAAGACAGAGAAAAATAAACGTACCGAGCATGATGATGAGGTAGAAGGAGGCGAAATTGCCGACGATACTCACATTCAACGCCAGAACCGCGACTAGTAGCAGAACCGTTAGCTGTATCAACACGATCGCCATTCTTGCGAGTACTATCGCGGTGATGAAGTCGCGTGGCCTGATCGGGGTAACGAACAGGCGCTTCAATATCCCCTTGCGGCGATACTCCACGATATTAAACCCACTACCTGCGATGCTCAGCTGCATTAGCGTGAAGGCGAGAAGCCCTGGCAGCAGGAAGTCTAGATAGCGCTGCGAACGCGCCTGCACATCTTCGACGGCGAGGGTGAACATGGGTTCGATGTTCCTGAACTCGCGTTCTATCGAGATCAGAGTCTGTTCGAGTAGCGGCATGATCAGCGCAAGCTGCTGTACCTGCGCAGCGTCTACTAACAGTTGTAACTCGGCACCATCACTCTGCGCATCGAAGCCTACCGGCAGTATCAGCACCATCGTCTTATCGCCTTCCACAAGCTCGGTGCGCAGCTGTGCTTCCTCGCCCAGCGTGACATTAAACAGCGGATTGTCGACGAGCATCTGGGTAAAGTCGGTCGCAACCGTGCTTGGCGAGTTATTCACGATGCCGAGCTCGATAGGATCGACCTCGCCATTGTTGGCGAAGGCGAACACGGTCATGAAGATAATCGGGAAGAACAGGCTAAAGAATATCGACTGCCTGTCACGCAGGAATATTTTTAGAAAAACTTTCGACAGATGTAATTGCAGTTTCGTTGGCATCAGTCTCTCAATCCATGTCCGGTAAGCGCGAGGAACACATCTTCGATGTTGCCATGCAGCGGCGCCTGAGGAGGTTCCGGCGCATGCTTAAGAATGAGATTCTGCGGCGTGTCTTCCGCGATTAGCTTGCCATGATCCATGATCGCGATGCGCTCACACAGCGATTCCGCCTCCTCCATATTGTGCGTAGTTAACACGATCGTCATGCCCGCTCTGTTTAACTCACGAACCAGATCCCATAGATTGTGCTTGGCCTGAGGGTCCAGTCCGGTAGTGGGCTCATCGAGGAATAGAACCTTCGGGCTGTTCACCAGCGCACAGGCGATCGAGAATCGCTGCTTCTGTCCACCAGAGAGATTGGCCGGCTTCGCCTGTGCCTTATCCAGCAAGTTGACCTTGCCCAAGAGTTCTGCCGCGTTGACCTCTCGACTGTAGAGCGCGCCGAAAAGCGTAAGCAGTTCATTCAGGGAGACGTTGTCGAAGTATTCGTTGGCCTGAAGTTGCACACCAATAATTTCTTTAACCCTAAAGGGGTCGGCCGCCACATCGATGCCATCGATAAACGCGGTGCCGGCATCGATATCGGTAAGGCCCTCGAGCATCTCGAGCGTGGTAGTCTTGCCGGCGCCGTTCGGCCCGAGAATGCCGAAGATCTCTCCGGCCTCGATACTCAGGGAGACGCCATCGACAGCATAGAAGAATTCGGATTTTTTATCGGGACGCGGATATTTCTTCGCGAGGTCTCTTACTTCGATAATCGGCATAGCTTCGTCCGGCAAGTAGCTGGGAAACATAATACCCTAACTCAGCAACATTAGAAGTGCGTGAGAATCGGCAGACCCCAGCCAAGCGGCCGGGGTCTGTTTGCCTAATAGTCGTAATAGTGTTCGCGGGGCTTGATCGGCGCGAGGAAGAAGTAGAACACCCAGGCGAACCAGGAGAGACAGAACATGGCGAGTAGCCAGGCGATTTTCTCATAGCCAGTGGTCTTCTCCGAGGTGGCGATAATCCAGACTGGGAGAATCCATATCGCCAACACCGCCGCGCCGCCTAGGAGCGCAAAGCCAAAGGAGAGCAGGGGCAGCACGGCCACTAATCCGATGATGACCAATACGATGACTAGGAAATTCGACAATAGCTTCATAATTCACTCCATTGAGGCCTCCAGGCCTCAGAAAACACCACTTTTTAACCGTGGTCTTAGGAGTGTTGCGAATACTGTGCCAATTCTATAAATCGTTGTAAAACAAAGGCATAACTAGGGCAGAAGGGATATATCAGTAGTGAAGAGGGGGAGGAAAAGCTAAAAATGGCGAATTTCACCAATTTGGAGCCGCCCCCGGCCTTTTGCCCTACCCTGGCCGAATAGGCTTGGCGAACTAGCGGTCGAGGACTAGGGACTGCGGACAACGACTCCTACTGCGCGCCGCTGGCTGACTGTAATTCAGCGAGTCGTTGGGCAGATTGAGGCGCCTCTCCAATCTCTACAGCATGAGTGAAGTGGCGAATGGCATTCTCAGTATCATCCTGAGACGCGTAGTAATCGCCAAGCCAGTAATGCGCAGCGCGACTATTAGGATAGTTCTGCAGATTTAGGTTGAACAGCGCCAACGCGCCTTCGGATTGATCTCTGGCTGTCATCGAGCGGCCTAGCATATTGACCCAACCTTGTGGCGGATGAAAGGTGTAGCCGAAGCGGTCTGAGACACCGGCAAAGTGATTCGTCACGTAGTCCATCACGAGTTGAGTCTCTGGAGTGGATTCCTGCGCGAAGAAGTGATTAATTTCTTTGGGCTCGTACCACGGGAATAGAAAACGTATTCCGTCGTACTCGGATATTAGTGGCACACTGCCATGGGAATTTTCATCGTAATAGCGCCAGCCAAAGTTTAGTCCGTTGTCATCGGCAGCATCGGCCAACTGTGTATAGCGAAGAATGGCGCGAATATGATTGGTACTTGGCTTGGTATCCTCCGCTACCTGATCGACACTCATCTGTGCAGGCATGGTGTTGGCAATCGTGACAAACAAGGATTTCCCTGAGAAGTCTTGGTCGGCTAATGCCACTTCAGATTCTCTCAGTACTGTACGATCGTCCCACCAGAGACTGGGATCGATGGCGATGTAGTTGTCGAATAAATGCGGACGACTATTCAGGGTGTCGATAACCATCAGGCCGCCAAGGGAATGGCCAATGAATGTGCGATAGCTGCTTGCAGGAAAATTATTCTCTATATAGGGAACGACTTCGACTTCCAGGAAATCGAGGAAGGCATCACCGCCGCCGGAAGTGCCCTCTGTCTGTGTGGGCGTAAGATCGCGAAATCGATCCGTGTTGGGAATGCCCACCAGGATCATCTCGGGAGAGACCATGTTGCCATTGACCGCGCTTAGTTGATGAAGCATGCCAGCCATGGAATAAAAGTGGCCATTACCATCAAGCAGATACACTACCGGGTAAGCCGTATTCCTCTCATCGGGATCGTTCGCACTGTCCGGCACTCGAATCCAGAGTTCACGCTCCTCACTAAGGATCGAAGACTGAATTTTCCGTACCTCGCCGAAGGTAATTCGCGTGTCTTCAGCATCGGTTTCGGTAACAGCAGCATCATCGATGTTTTCACTGCAGGCCGCGAAGAGAAACAACGGAAGTGAAAAGAGAACTCGAACTCTGTGCATGGGTGAACTCCTGGATAGACGACTTACCGAAGTGCTTTATTAGAACAAGCTGTCGTTCCTAGTTGATATCAATATAGCCTGGACCATGAAGAATCTTCCCGGGTCGGCGGCCAGTGTGCCTGCCATTCTCAACAACCAGTTCGCCATTTACCAAAACATACTTCATGCCCACGGCATACTGGTGCGGGTTCTCGAACGTCGCCATGTCTTTTACCTCATCGGCATCGAAGATGGCGACATCGGCGAAATAGCCTTCCACCAATAAGCCACGATCGCGAATGCCCAGCCGCTGTGCCGACATGCTGCTCATCTTGCGCACGGCTTCCTCCAACGAGATGATGCCGCGCTCTCTCACATAGAGGCCGAGCACTCTGGCGAAGGTGCCGTACTGTCTTGGGTGCGGTGCGCCTACGCCGAACACGGCGACCGGGCCGTCGGAGCCAATCGCGGCCGCGGGATGGCGCATGATGCGATCGACATCCTCTGGGCCGATGGCGTGGTACACGGCGGTTGCGCCGCCATCCTTCACGATGTCCATTACTACCTCGGCCGCGTTATCGGGTGTTGGGGGCATTCCGCGTTCTTCGCTTAGCTGCGCGAGGTTCTTTCCTTCCATAGAACGATCGCGAGGATTTCTCGAGATGAATACGTTCTTGGGATCGCCGCCGCCGCGGTCGAAGAGAATCTTGTCTACGATCGCAGCCTTCACCGTACCGCGAGTCTCGGGGCTGTCGATGCGGGCGATCATGCGCTCCTCACCGCCCTCCTGTGCCCACTGTGGGATCAACGCGGTAATACCAGTCTGGGAGGCGGTGTAGGGATACTGATCGATGGTCACATCGATGCCTCTCGCTCTCGCCTCATCGACCATGCGCAGGCTGTCGGCGGAGGCGCCCCAGTTTTCTACGCCGATGACTTTGTGATGAGTTATCTGCACGGGGATGTTCGCCTGCTCGCCGATCTGGATAGTCTCCGCTACCGAGTCGAGAAGCTGCGCTGCTTCCTCGCGCATGTGTGAGATATAGATGCCGTTGTATGCGGCGGCGACCTTGGACAGCTCGACCACTTCCTCCGTCGGCGTGAAACTTCCCGGAACATAGAACAGGCCGGTGGAGATGCCGAGGGCGCCTTGCTCCATCGCGGTAGCAACCATGTCCTTCATGCGCTGCAACTCCGCCGGGCTGGCCGGGCGATCGTCGCTGCCGATGACCAATTCCCGTATGGTGCCCTGGCCCACGAACACGGCCCAGTTTGGGCTTATCTGTTTCTCCGCGATCGCGCGATAGTGTTCGTCGATGGGGTAGGGCGAGCTGCCGTCGTTACCTTCGGTTAAGGTGGTGACGCCTTGCAGTAGCGAACTCTCGGCGTTCGGCACGTCGAAGATGCCGCGCAGGGCATGGGTGTGTGGGTCTATGAAGCCGGGAGAGACGACGAGGCCTCTCGCGTCGATTCGTCTAGTGGCGGTTGCGTTAGCTAGATTGCCGATGGCAACGACACGCTCGCCGCGTATGCCGACATCGGCGTTGTACCAGGGGTTGCCGGAGCCATCGATGATGCGCCCCCCTTCAATTAGTATGTCGAAGTTTTGCTGCGCGGCCGTCGTGCCGATCGCCAGTAAACTCAGAAACAGAATGGTTAGTCTGGCGATCATTGTAGAGCTCCTGCCTTAGAGTAATTGAATTACCAAATACGAACCCGGTCTTCGGGTGCTAGGTATAACATATCTTCAGGCTGCACATCGAACGCCGCGTACCATTCGTCGAGGTTTCTCACGATGCCGTTCACACGGTACTGCGGTGGCGAATGGGGGTCGGAGGTTAGCATCTGGATGGCGGCGTCTTCGCGATACTTCGCGCGCCAGACCTGTGCCCAGCTCAGGAAGAATCTCTGGTCGCCGGTCAGCCCGTCGATAACCGGCGCCTCTTCTCCGTTCAGCGCCATCTTGTAGGCGCGATAGGCGATAGACAGGCCGCCTAGGTCGCCGATGTTTTCACCCATGGTGAAACTGCCATCGACGAAGTAGCCGGGTACGGCCTCGAACTGGTCATACTGCTCGCCTAGGGCAACGGTCAGCACTTCGAAATTGGCCCGGTCCTCGTCGGTCCACCAGTTACGCTGCACCCCTCTCGCATCGGACTTCGAGCCCTGGTCATCGAAGCCGTGACCCATCTCGTGACCGATGACCGCGCCTATGCCGCCATAGTTGACCGCTGGGTCGGCCGCTGGATCGAAGAAGGGTGGCTGCAGAATCCCGGCAGGGAATACGATCTCGTTGAAAGAGGAGTTGTAGTAGGCGTTTACGGTCTGCGGAGTCATGCCCCACTCTTCGCGATTGGTAGGTTTGCCGAGACGACTTAGATTGTCCTCATAGTAATACTCGCGAACGTTTTGCGCGTTGGCGAATAGATCGTCACGACCAATCTCTATTGAAGAAAGGTCTTTCCATTCATCGGGGTAGGCGATCTTCGGTCTGAAGGCATTTAGTTTCGTCATTGCCTCCGCCTTGGTAGCGTCGCCCATCCAATCGAGTTGCTCGATACTTTGTGCCAGAGCGGCGCGTAGGTTTTCGACCAAGTCCTCCATCTGCTGCTTGGCGGCTGCGGGGAAGTGACGTTCTACATAGATCTGTCCGAGAGCCTCGCCTAGGCTGTTGCCAGCGCCTACTCTCGCGACGCCACGTTCCCAACGCTCTCGCTGTTCGGGCACGCCCCTCAAAACCGTAGAGTAGAAGCTGAAATTTTCGAGGTCTATCTCTTCCGATAGCAGGCTCGCGTTGTTGGAAATGAAGTGATACGTCATGTAGCTATTCCAGTCGGCGACTGGAATCTCCGCTACTAGTCCGATAATCGGCGCCATTGCGCTAGGGTAAGTTACATTCAGGTCGGTCAGATTCTGAACACCGCCGGCAGAGAAGTAAGTCTCCCAGTCAAAGCCGGGATAGGCGCTAACAAAATCTTCGTAGCTCATGGGGTTGTAGGTGAGGTCGCGATTGCGGCGATCCGCGCGCGGCCATAGGTGCTCAGCTATCCGAGTCTCAACCTCTAGCACTGTCGCCGCCTTCGCCGCGCTGTCTTCGATGTCGGCGAAATCTAACATGCGTTCGATATGCGCCACGTATTCTTCTCTTACCTCGAGGAAGCGTTCGGTGTCTTCGAGGTAGTAGTCACGGTCCGGTAATCCTATTCCGCCGATGGAGACGCCGAGCTGATGGCGGTCCGAGTTGCTGCGGTCGGTGCCGACCCTGAAACTGATCGGGGTGGCGGTTGTATCGATGCTCGCGCGACCGAATGCGGTAACCAACTCATCCAGTGTGTCGATCTCGGCGAGTCGGGCAAGGCCCGGCTGCAGGGGGCTAATGCCTAGCTCATTTAGTGCGTCGGTGTTCATGTAGCTAAGGTAGTAGTCGCTGACCTTCTGCTCCATCGAGTCCTGAGCCGGCTCGATGGCGGTCAGGTCGTTGATGATAGTCCTGACTCTTTCGTCAGATCGATCCGTTAGGTCATTGAATGCGCCGTGGCGACTTCTGTCTGCTGGCAGCTCGTAGCTCTCAAGCCAGAGGCCGTTAGCGAAGCGGAAAAAATCATCGCCGGGACGAGTCTGTGAATCCTGATAGGAAAGGTCGATACCGAAGCTGCCCAGTTCGGGAGTCTGTTCCTCCATTGTTTCTGTAGAAGCAGAAGTATCTTGCGTACTAGCCTGCGTCGGATCGACCGGACCCTCGTCTGCGCCACAGGAAACTAGTGCTGTGGCCACCATGAGTAAAAAAAGCCTTGGGGATGTAGTCATATACTCTCTCCGTTAACTAATCATCGATTCTACTATTGCAATGCTGCCTCGGTGATTACCGAGTATATCGAAACCCCATTGTTTAAAACTCCAGAAAAAGTCCTGCCCTTATATTTGCGAGTAGATGTGGGTAAGATGAGGCGCTAATCAACAGTAGCTATTCTTCAGGAAGGTATCAAGGCTCAGTGAGCCAGGATGTTTTCTGTAGATACTGTAAACGCAGCGTTACAAATTTGTTTCTCTCACACTTCCACGATACGCGAACTTTTATGGACAATGGAATCGCTAGAGCCAACACGCCCTGGTTGGCCGTTATCGTCATGTTGTTCGGTCTACTTCTCTTAGCAAGCCACGGCAACGAACTACTCAAGCAGAGTGTGCTAACGCCGGGCAGCAGCGCCGATCTCGGCGTGCCTGCACACTGCAGGGCCGACGAGCTAGAGGAAGAACAGCTCTCCCTGGAAGAATGTCAGCTGATGGTCAGCAATGTGCGCATCATCTTGGCGTCGAGCCCCCTGTGGTTTCGCTCCTTTCAAATGGCGCTGTCTAGTTTGGGAATTGTGGCGACACTTTGCTCTCTGGTAACTGCCTTCGGATTGATGGGCGGGCGCGGGTCACAGCTGCGGCTGATGATTGTCAGCGTTGCCCTGCTTCTATTAATTGATGTCGCAGGCTTCATTGCCGCTGTGAACACCGGACCGCTGCTTCGTGCCCAGTACCTTTGGCCATTGCTGCTCTGGATCTGTATCCACCTGTGTATGTTGCTGGCGACAATTCGCGTGCAGGGACAAGTCGAGATGGAGAGCAGATGACGACAAGCACAGATTCATCGCAGGAGGCTAAGAAGTTACCGGCACTGGTGGTAATTCTGCACTGGTTTGTCGCGGCGTCAGTCTTCTTTCTCTTTATCTCGAGCTGGTGGATGTTGTCCTTGCCGCTACCTTCTGCCGAGTATACTTACCGCGAACTGCCCTTTCAGCTGCATAAGAATATCGGTATTACGCTCTTCGTTGCGGTGGCCTTGATGTCTGTGAGACGCGTGAGCTCCCTGTTACGCGAGGCAGCATCTTCACGAGCCTGGCTGCAACGTCTCGCGGCCTGGGATCATTTGCTGCTCTATAGTCTGCTGGTCATCTGCTGTCTCAGTGGCTACCTGTCCTCTTCTTATAGCGGCTGGGCTACGACGCTGTGGTGGCTGGTCGACATTCCGTCGTGGACCGTCGAGAATGACGACCGTAATATACTGTTTTCCGAAGTGCATCTGTGGAGTTGCTGGGCATTGCTAGGATTACTCCTGCTGCACATTGCTGCTGCGATCTATCATGGCTTTGCTAACGATGGCGCAATCGAGAAGATGTTTCGGCTGTAATGAAGAAAATATTTTATTGAATACTATGAATGAGAAAACCCAATGAAAGAGATAGAAACGTTTGTAACCCATCTAGAGTGTAGCTACACGGGCAAGGTTTATCCTGCGGATCAACTCCACGGTTTGTCGGAGGCGGGCAAGCCTCTGCTAGTCAGATACGATCTGGAGGCATTGGGCAAGGCGGTAGAAAAGGAAGACCTCGAGGGCAGGCTACCGGAGTTCTGGCGGTACCGGGAATTTCTGCCGGTGCGCAAAGCGAGCAATATCGTGCGCCTTGGCGAGTTAATGACGCCCATCTTGCCTGCCGAGAAACTGCAGAACGAATATGGCTGCGGCGAGATTCTGATCAAGGACGAGGGGCGGCTGCCAACCGGCTCCTTCAAGGCGAGGGGCCTGGCTCTCGCCGTCGCGATGGCCAAGGAGCTGGGTGTCACGCGCATGGCGATGCCCACCAATGGTAACGCAGGCGCCGCGCTCGCCGCCTACTGCTCTGCCGCCGATATTGAAACCTATATCTTCTGTCCGGAAGACACACCCAAGGTAAACATCGCCGAGATCGCCTTTCAGGGTGGCAAGACCTTTCTCGCTAATGGCTATATTAACGACTGCGGCCGCATCGTTGGCGAAGGCAAGGAGAAGATGAAATGGTTCGATGTCTCTACGCTTAAAGAGCCGTATCGCATTGAAGGCAAGAAGACCATGGGGTTGGAGTTAGCGGAGCAATTGGATTGGGAGTTGCCCGATGTGATCCTCTATCCTACCGGCGGCGGCACTGGCCTGATCGGCATGTGGAAGGCCTTCGCCGAGCTAGAGGCTATCGGCTGGATCGGCTCCAAGCGGCCGCGCATGGTCGCGGTGCAGGCCGAGGGCTGCGCGCCTATCGTGAAGGCGTTCGACGAAGGCACCCGTCATGCAGAGCCCTGGGTCAACGCGCATACGATTGCCTCCGGCATTCGGGTGCCGGCTGCGGTTGGCGACTTTCTGATACTTGACGCCGTACGCGAGAGCAACGGCTTTGCTGTGGCGGTGAGTGATGAGGCCATCAATGCGGCGCATCAGGAGTGTGCCAGCAAGGAAGGGATCTTACTCTGCCCGGAAGGCGCCGCGACGCTCGCCGCGCTCAAGCAGGAGCTTGGCACTGGCCGTATAAAGGCTGATGAACAGGTGATGCTTTTCAATTGTGCGACTGGGTTGAAATACCCCATGCCGTCTAGCCACCATAAGATCGATCTGAGTCAGCCCATCGACTACGATTTTATTCGCGACTGCTAGTTTCTCCACTTTCATTAACGGGGCGTCGTGAAGCGACGCCCCTTCGTGTCATCCTCTCTCATGTAAACCATCTGTAAACTACTGCTGCCCATTGCGGATCGCTAAGTTTTTATTACACGAATTACTGGCGATCTGTCGAATCCGAACTAGTCTTTAAGTATTCCTGTGTTGCTTGGGAATATTCTTATTACTTAGTTTGGAGAACAGAAATGAGAGAACTTACTTTAGATGAGATCAATCAGGTCAGTGGTGGAGGTACCATTGGTGAATATGCTGCGGAAGGTGGAGCAATCGGAACCATGATTGGCACACTGGCAACCAATACGATGCAGGGTGCTGCTCGAGGCGGGTTGGGAGGCGCGTTGGTTGGAGCATCATATGGCGCTGGATATGTAGTAGGGACAGCGATGTACGACTGGTTATCTTAGCTCACAATACTGGGAATTGGACTATGACACTCAAGATTGCCAAACGCGTCATACTAGTGATGATTTCAGTATCTGTAGGTATTGCCATACTTCGTACATTCTTCGATCAGGACTACATAGGGGCGATGGTTGGCATATCGTCTGCATCTGTATTCTATTACTTACATCGAAACCCAAAGATGATGATGGCCAAAAGCTGGAATGAATTTGGAGAGCTTGCAGACAATTCTCGCGATCAAAAATATGTCTGGGGATTTCCCGCTCTCAATGCAGTCATGCTCGCCGCCATTCTCTACATCTGGTTGGTGTGACTTGTGTGGCGCTGGCAAGCAGCGGTGAGTTTCTGCCACCGCTGCTTGCTAGCTATGATTTATCCTCAAGCAAAAAATCAAAGATAAATTCCTCGCATTCGGCATGCTCGAAAACAAAGAATTTGCCCTTGCTGATTCCCCGGCGCCGCAGCTTCTCCATGCGCCTACGTCCATCCACCATGCGATAGGGAAGATCGCAAGGGTTGGGCATGCCGCGAATCAACATGCCGGGGTATTGCGGGTCTGCGGCCTCGTACCTCTCGCCGGAAAAATCATCTCTACCGAACCAGTCGCCGGGCTTGGCGCAGATCTCATCGAAGCGCACCGTCTTCGCGTGTCTTCCCGGCATGTGTTTTCTTGCGAGATCGAGTAGGGCAATATAGCTATACTGTCGTCCGGGCAGAGCCCAATCATCGTACATGGCATGGCCAGGTACCCTATTGGGGCTGCTGACGCGAAGTAGGGGTTTGTCGAGAGTCATTGTGCCTAGATAATTATCGCTGCGTCGAATTTAAACTACGAGGATACGATGTGAGCACAGCAGAGGACAAGAACGGAATCGATCTATATACCTGGAATACACCCAATGGGCGCAAGGTATCGATCTTGCTTGAAGAGCTCGGCTTGCCGTACAACGTAATACCCATCGATATAAGCAAGGGTGATCAGTTCGAACCAGATTTTCTAGCGATTAGTCCAAACAACAAGATCCCTGCAATTGTGGATCACGATGCGGGGATTCATCTGATGGAGTCAGGTGCAATACTATTGTATCTGGCGAACAAGACCGGCAAGTTGTTGAGCCCCATCGGTGATAAATACTGGGAACAGATGGAGTGGCTGATGCTACAGATGGGCTCGATCGGACCCATGCTAGGCCAGACCCATCATTTCGTTAAATTCAATCCTGGTAAGTCGCCCTATGCAGAGGAGCGTTACCGCAAAGAGACCGCACGCCTCTATCGGGTGCTCGAGAGCAGACTAGAGGGAAGAGAGTTTATTTGCGATGACTACTCCATCGTGGATATTGCAATCTGGCCATGGATATCGCGCTTCGACTTTCAGCAGATGAATCTGTCTGACTATTCGAACCTGAAGCGTTGGTATATGACTATCGCGAAGCGTCCGGCAGTGCAGAAAGGTTATGGTGTGCCGGAACCTTTGGCGGTGCCGTTGCCAGAGTAGTGACTGAGAGTTTGAAGCGCAGGATAATCACAGGAGTTAGGATATTGCACCTAACCCCTGTGTGCAGAATGTCTAGTCGACGAGGCTGTCGTAGATAATATCGCGGGAAACATTTCGCATGTTCGCAGCGCCCGGGCGAGTTTCACCCTGAGCCTGGATCATGCCGATCAAAAACATATCCTCAACCGGATCGACCCAGAACCATGTGCCGGCGGCGCCAGCCCAGTAGTAGGTGCCAGGGCTAGCGGGTGTGTTAGCCTTCTCGGGATCGTAGATAACCGCAAAGTCCACACCGAAACCCTGGCCGGCCTGGCCGTCGCTCGTTGCGGTGCCGCGTAGATTCAATTCATCTCTTAGGCTGTTGGTGCGCATGATGCGAACCGACTCCGGCGACAATAATCTCTGGCCTTCTAGCTCACCCTCGTTAACAAGCATCTGCAAGAAGCGCGCATAGTCATGGGTGGATGAAACTAGGCCGCCACCGCCGGACTCCAGACGCTCGGGATCGAGGTAGCTCGGTCGATCAGTCCGGTGTGGTCTCTGCACGAGGCGATTGCGCTCGGTGTCCCAGTTGTGAACCTCGGCGAAACGGCCAACGTCTTCTGCCTTCACAAAGAAACCGGTATCGGTCATGTCGAGAGGTTGGAAGATGTTCCGCTGCAGGAAATCACCGAAGGCGAGTCCGGATAGTTTCTGCACGATATAGCCCTGAATATCCACAGCAACGGAATAGGACCATTGCTCACCCGGTTGAAACAGCAAAGGAATGTCGGCAACTTTCTCGATAAGTTCGTCGAGATCGGAAGACGCGAGGACCTCGGTGTCACGGAATTTAGCGTTCACAGGATCGTTACCGCTGAGCCCGTAACCGAAACCGGCAGAGTGGTTTAATAGCTCGCGCATATTGGGTTCGCGCACCGCCGCTTCCAGTTCCATCTCGCCCGCGTCGTTGTAGCTGCTCATGATGCGCAGGTTCGCGAGCTCGGGTACGTGCTTGCTAACCGGGTCGTCGAAATCCCACAGGCCTTGTTCGTGCAGCATCATCAGGGCAACGCCTGTCACCGGCTTCGTCATCGAGTAGATGCGAAACAGTGAATCTAATTCCATGGTCGCCTGATCGTCCACCCTGGCGAGGCCGGCGGTTTCGAAGGTTGCTACTTCGCCGTCTTTAGCGAGAAGCCAAACCATGCCAGCTACATCCTGATCTGCAACGATCTTCGCCATCGCCGCATCTAGAGCTGCGATACCCTCCTCGGTGAAGCCAGCCGCTGTGGCGCCGGCTTCCTGCTGTGGCCAGGATGTGTCTGCCTGAACGCCGGTTGCAAGGCTTAGTCCGACAGCGAGTGTCAGTAGTGATTTTTGCCAGTTATTTAGCATGAACCTAGTCATTTCAGCTCTCCACGTAGTCTCAATAGCGTTATTTTTTTGGCTTGGCGGAATAGGCTGGCTCTGGGTTCTAGGAGCCTCGAATAGAAAAACCGCGCAAGGAGGCTGATAGTAACCCTCTTGCGCGGTCATTGGCTAGTGACTGGTGCTGGTGCTTGCCCGTGTTTAGTTAACGCTAAATTGAATGGGTGCCGAGTTGAAGTGCAGTACGCCATCGTTGGTAGCGTAGGCGATGTAGATCGCAAAATCGCCGGTGGTCTGAGTGAGCTGTTCGGCTACGGAGATGTTCTCAATGCTGCCGAGAGTGGTAGTGGACATCGCCGGCAGAGAGTCAGGATCGCCATTCCATGGCTGATAGCCGCCAGTCGCGTTCATCGCGTAGTAGCCACCTTGATAGACGATGATGCAGTAAATGCTGCCGCTGCTACCCACATCCGCCGGATCGACTTCGATTCTGGCGGTTATGGCGAGTACTTCGGAGGCGCTGAACGTAGTGCCGCTATTGCTGCCATCAGTGCTGACTACCGAGCCGCTAAACTTTGCCGCCGTTTCTGCGCCGTTAGAACTCATGCCCGAAATCTCGGCATTGATGCTAATGGCAGCGTGAACTGACTCGCTCGCGAGGGTGGGCCTATCGAAAGGAAACGTCTCCGCGGCAGCGCGCGGATCGGTCAATCCGTTCATCAGGAACTCGATGATCTGTCCGCGTCGAACCGGATCGTCACCGAATACGTCGAGCTCATCGATGTCCACACTCGTTCCCGGTATGCCGGATTGATCCTGGGTGAATTGAACGTGTCCGGTGTTGTTGGTGCCTGCATTGTAGAAGTCGATTGCGTCGCCCACATCGGTAATCCAACCAACGTGCATCAAAGCGCTGCGCAGACCGACGTTACGTAGCGAGGGAGTCTTGAAATCGCCGCGGTCATTGTTCTGGCCCGTGACCTCGAGAAGACCCAAGTCTTCGGCGGAGGGGCGCAGGCCTATGTTGCGAAAATTGTTGTCACTGAATAGTGGTGGTTCGTGGCAATTCGCACAGGGAGTATTGTTGAATAATTCCCAGCCTTCTATCTGATCACTAGTCATCGCGTTATTGTTGCCGGCGATAAATAGATCCCAAGGAGTCTCGTTAGGAACCAGGGTTCTCTCGTAGCTTGCAATCGACATCGCGATTCGAACAGGTGTTATCTCGGAATCGCCGAAGGCCGCCGCGAAGAGTTGCGAATAGCTAGTGCCGCCCTGGAGCACATCGGCCATGTCGGCAGGAATGTTCGCTGCGAGTGCTAGCGGAGCAACAAGCTCTAATTTCGTCACTACATCGTTCCAGTCGCGGCCCTGCTGCGCCATCTCAACGGTATTTAGAATAGGGCCTATGGCCTGGCTCTCCAGTGAGCCACCTTCCTGAATGATGGTAGTGTTTGGACTCAAAGGGTCTACAAATTCATCTGTAGCACGACCGTCCCAGAAATTACTGTCCGCGAACATGGAAGTGAAAAAGGAGGGCGTGGCGCGGCCGGTAACCTGCGGGTCGTGACCAAACAAAGGATCGTTCAGTTGTTGGCCATTTTCGTCGAGGGCGCGAATGCCCGGAGAGCCTATGATGTCGTCTGCGTTACCGAATATCTGATCGAAACCCGGATTGATTGCGAGACGAGTGTCCGCTCCGCCAGCGGCTGGTTTATGACAGGTGCCACATGCCACAGTATCGTCACTCGAGAGTTGTTCATCCCAGAACAAAATCTTTCCCAGCACGCGCTTAGGCTCGGTTATCGGATTCTCATCGGGCACCGGGGCATCACCTAATGGTTGCAGATTCTGGCCACCGTTGTTGTTTCCACCACCCGGACCGCCTCCGCCAGGCCCGCCCCCCTGTGCGAATGCGACCGATGAGAAAGCGAAGAGCAGCACTGTGCTGAAACCAATCAGGCAACGCTTGAGCGGCCGCGTAGTATCGTTGAGCATTTCCAATCCTTATCTGAATAGCCAATGTCTTTGACTATTCAAACGCGGAAGCCGTGAATCGGTTTACACGGATTCGAGAGGAATGTCCCAGGATGATTGTTAGCTGCGATAAACAGCCAGTTCTGGATACTGATTGTTGGGTCTCGCCTAGTCGAGGGCGTACTCCAATGGCAGGGAGGTCGTGTATTTGATCTGCTCCATGGCGAAGCTGGAGGACACATCGGAGAGATCCGTCGTCTGCACCAGCTTCTTATAGAAGGTATCGAAGGCCGGTATGTCGGGCACTACTACGCGCAGCAGATAATCGGACTCGCCCGCCATGCGGTAAAACTCCACCACTTCGGGAAACTTGCTCACGGCCTCCGAGAATTTCGCGAGCCATTGCCAGTTGTGCTGATTGGTCTTTACGGCGATGAAGACATTCACCCCCAGATTGAGCTTGTCCCGTGAGAGCAGGGCCACCTTCTTGCGGATGACGCCGGACTCCTCCAGGCGCTGAATTCGGCGCCAGCAGGGTGTAGTGGACAGGCCCACCCGCTCGGCGATGTCGGCTGTAGAGAGGGTACAATCCTCCTGTAGAAGCCTGAGTATATTGCGATCTATCTTATCCATAGGAAAAAATACCCATAAAGACGAAAAAATGAGAAATGTATTCTAAAAATACTCTATAGAACAGCAAATACGCAAACATAATTCCTACTGACTTTGCTATTCTTTGCGGCATTCGAAGTAACTAGGCACCGCAGGTCCCGAAAAATGAGCAGAAATTCCCATCTAGAAAGCATCAATGAAGGCTACTTTCAGCACATGCGCCATGCTTTGAGCTTTACGCTTGAAATGGTAGTAGGCGCGGCCTGCTGTCTCGTTCATGCCTTCTTCCCCTCGCTGTTCGAGCATACTGGCAGTCAGGTGATCAACAGGCTGTATGACCGCATGGTCGTCAATCGCGCCAAACTCTCAGCTCGGACATCCGATGCTGAGCCTCAACTGGGCGCTCATTCGGCTCAGGTCGAAATGAGTTAGTCGATTCTTGGCAGTAGGTCTTTTCTGCACAAAGGCTCCCTTGGGAGCCTTTTTTATGGGCTACTTTCTGCGGCGGTAAATTGCCTGCATTGGGGCAAAGGAGTAATCTGCTGGAAGCCGGCGATGCTCCTGTCGCCTACCCAGACAAATACCGTTGATGCTCCGAGGAACAGTTATGAAAAACCAATTACGGCTAGGCCTTCTGCTTCTGGGCTCAAGTGTCTGTCTCAATGCTCTTGCGGCAGACGACTACAGCCCACCGAGAACGCAGTGGGGCCAGCCCGACCTTCAGGGCGTATGGAATTTCTCTTCTAACGTACCGATGGAGCGACCGGAGCGTTTCGGAGATCGAGAGTTCATGACGGTCGAAGAAGTTGAGGAGATGCGCGCACGCTTAGCGGCGCGCGATGCCGCCTCGGATCAGGCGGTTCCGCAGGCCGATGGCGGCCCAGGTGGCTACAATGATTTCTGGGTGGAGAGCGCAGGCATCACCGACCAGATACGAACCTCGCATATCGTCTATCCGACGAACGGGCGCCTGCCCGGCAGAGTTGAGGGCGCGGCTATCGCCTTCGGCGGCTTGGGTGATGATGTCCCCGGCGAGCGACCCGTTCGTTATACCGTGGGCGGCATTGCGAAGAACGGCCCGGAGGATCGGGGCCTGTCTGAGCGCTGCATCGTTGGGTTTAACTCCGGCCCTCCGTTCGTGCCTAGCCTGTATAACAACAATGTGCAGATCTTCCAGAACAAGGACACGGCGGTAATCATCACCGAGATGATTCACGACGCGCGCATCGTGCAGATCGGCGAGCGCCCTCCGCTGGACGAGAGCATTGGATTATGGACCGGTGATTCAAGGGGTTACTGGGAGGGCGACACCCTGGTAGTAGAGACGCGTAACTTCAACGGCCTTACACAGAGCTACAGTGTGTTCGGTGATTCTGAGGACAAGCTACTCATCGAGAAGTTCTATCGCGTAGACCCCTATACCGTCAATTACGAATGGACACTCGACGATCCCTCTACTTTTACAGACAGGATCACCGCCATCGTGCCGATGACGAAGGTAGCGGGCCAGCTTTATGAGTACGCCTGCCACGAAGGCAACTACGGTATGCAGAATATTCTGCGCGGCGAACGCATGGCCGAGAAGATGGCGCAGGAATCTGGCGCTAACTAGGCTCTCTAGTCTGATTTGAATAACGGCCCTGCGGGCCGTTTTTATTTGCCGTCACTCGTTTGTCGCGGTGACACAAGCGCTCTTCACGTTCACTCTTTCGGCTCTCATCTGACCTGATTTCATGGCGCATGGCCAAATGCGTTGACTTTGCGCTGTTCTCAAAATACTGTATATACATACAGTATAAAAATTCCAACACCTCATGGCCTTAAACCATCCAATAGCACGCGACCCTGCCTCTCAGGCGGAGGAAGGCGCGACTCTTAGCCGCTGTAATAAAGCCGGAGACGCTACGCCTCGGCCTGCAATAAAGCAGGCCTATGCAGAGTTGCATTGCATCTCCAACTTCACCTTCCTGCGGGGTGCCTCGTTTCCCGAGGAGTTGGTAGAGCGAGCCGACCAGCTGGGTTATGGCGCCATTGCTATTACCGATGAATGCTCTCTCTCCGGTGTCGTCAGGGCACACATGGCGGCGAAGGAGCGCCGCATCAAACTCATTATTGGTAGCGAGTTCGTGTTGCAGCATGAGGCCGAGGATAGAAACAACAACGCATTAACGAGCGGAATGCGAATAGTGCTGCTCGCATTCAACCGCAGAGGCTATGGCGAGCTCAGTCACCTAATAAGCTGCGCACGCCGCGCCGCAGCGAAGGGCGAGTACCGAGTCGATAGCACGCTGCTGCAGGAGAAATTTCCCAAGGACTGTGCGCTCTTGTGGGTTCCCGATCTTACTCTGTTGGATGTATGTATCGAGACGCAGGCAGGCTATCTGCGAGCACTGACAACAGACAATCTATGGATCGCTGCCGAGCTTCTTCTTAACGGGCGCGACCGATTGAAGCTAAGGCGATTGCAGACGCTTGGCAGGCAATTCCACATCCCCCTGTGCGCGGCTGGGGGTGTGTATATGCACGAGGCGGGGCGACGTATCGTACAAGATACGTTGACGGCGATACGCCTGGTTAAGCCTCTGGCGGAGATTGGCTTCGCTGCCGAGCCCAATTCGCAGCGACATCTGCGCTCCATCGAGCAGCTTGGGAAGCTATATCCGGCAGCACTTCTGGACGAGACCCTCGTCATCGCCGATCGCTGCAACTTCTCCTTGGATGAGCTGCGTTACGAATACCCTTCCGAACTCGTGCCGAAAGACCATACGGCTCACTCCTGGCTGTGGAAACTAACCAGAGACGGCATAAAGAAGCGCTGGCCGGGTGGCATCTCCGAGAAGAACGAAGAACTCATCAGGCACGAGATGCGGCTGATAAAGCAGCTATCCTATGAGCATTTTTTTCTGACGGTGCACGAGATCGTCTGCTTCGCCAATGAGCAGAACATCTATTGTCAGGGCCGCGGCTCCGCCGCGAACTCGGCGGTGTGTTACTGCCTTGGCATCACGGAGGTGAGTCCGGATCATGCGGAGCTGCTGTTCGAGCGTTTCCTCTCGCCGGAGCGATCGGAGCCGCCGGATATCGATGTGGATTTTGAGAACAGTCGCCGGGAAGAGGTGATTCAACACATCTATGCGAAGTATGGGCGGCATCGCACAGCGCTAGCCGCCACAGTCATTACCTATCGCTCGCGCAGCGCCGTGCGAGATGTAGGCAAGGCCTTGGGCCTAGGTGATGAGTTGATCGATCGTCTCGCCAAGTCGGTGTTCTGGTGGGGAAACGATCTGGAGGAGCAGCTATCGGACTCGGGCGTCGACTATACCGAGCCAAAGATCAAGACACTCATTCATCTCTGCCAGTGTCTCATAGGATTTCCTCGCCACCTGTCTCAGCACGTTGGCGGCTTCGTCATTAGTCAGGGAGACCTAACGCATCTTGTTCCTATCGAGAATGCCGCCATGGCTGATCGCACTATCATTCAGTGGGACAAAGACGATCTCGAATCTTTGGGCCTACTCAAAGTCGATGTACTCGCCCTGGGAATGTTAAGCGCGATTCACAAGGCGATCGATCTCGTTAATGGCTATGGCGACGAGCAGGTAGGTATGGATAGCATCTCCATGGAGGAGGATGCGCGAGTCTACGACATGATCTGTGAGGCAGACACCGTAGGCGTCTTTCAGATCGAGTCTCGTGCCCAGATGAGCATGTTGCCGAGACTAAAACCTCGTTGCTACTATGACCTGGTTATACAGATAGCGATTGTTAGGCCAGGACCAATCCAGGGAGACATGGTGCATCCCTATCTGGAGCGCCGCAAGAACCCTCGCAAGATAAAATACGAGAGCGAGGCGGTAAGGCAGACGCTGGAACGCACTTTGGGCGTACCCATTTTTCAAGAACAGATCATGAAGCTCGCGATGGTGGCCGCCGGGTTCTCGGCGGGCGAGGCTGACCAGCTGCGACGAGCGATGGCAGCCTGGAAGAAGAAGGGAGGCCTCGAGCCGTTTCGAGACAGGCTGGTTTCGGGCATGGGAGAGCGCGGCTACAGTGAAGACTTTGCGCTGCGCATCTATAGTCAGATCAAGGGCTTCGGCGACTATGGTTTTCCGGAATCACACTCGGCCAGCTTCGCGCTGCTAGCCTATGTCTCCTCCTGGTTGAAGTGTCATCACCCGGCGGCATTCTGCTGCGCCCTGCTGAATAGTCAGCCTATGGGTTTCTATCTACCTGCACAGTTGATACAGGATGCGACGCGTCATGGTGTTAGGGTTCTGCCTGTCGATGTAAACGAAAGCTATTACGACTCGACTCTTGAGTTCGAGAAGGGCGCACGCTATACGCCAGCGCTTCGTTTGGGCTTCTCTCTGGTGAAAGGCCTGTCGGTAGTCGCGGCCGAGGCAATCTGCCTTGCGCGGAGCTCGGGCCGGTTCACATCGGTACAAGATCTGCTTAGTAGGGCGCTACTGAACAAGAAGGACAGCGAGAGTCTCGCGGCAGCCGATGCATTGCACACGCTGAGCGGCGATAGACATAGAGCTTTCTGGACCGTAGCTGGAGCCGACAAGCCGCTGTCCTTCGCAACTGCTCAGGTAGGCAGCCAGGCCCTCGCGATAGAGGAGCGTGGTTTTGGCGTAGACGTGTTACTGCCGGTTCCTACCGAGGCCAATAATATCATGGCCGACTATGCCAGCACCGGCCTTACCCTGCGCCGACATCCCGTGGCCTTGCTGCGCCCGCATCTCGACAGCTACGAGGTGGCGAGTGCGAATTGCCTTCCATCGATTGAGAACGAAAGCCTCATCAAGGTGGTCGGTATCGTTACTAGTAGGCAGCGACCGCAGACGGCAGCGGGAGTGACGTTTCTAACCTTAGAGGACGAGAGTGGCTTTGTGAACGTAGTTGTCTGGCCGAGCCTTGGCGAGAAGCAGCGACCCATCGTCAGGAGGGCGGTATTGATAGGTGTGGTGGGCAATGTGCAGAAGAGCGATGGCGTCATTCACCTCATCGCCAAGCAATTGGTCGATCTTAGCCACTGGCTGGGGGCGATGAATCTATCGTCGCGGGATTTTACCTAGGCGGTTCACACGATGTCATATGTCGAAGAACAGCATTTCCAAATTGACTATAAGCTTCGGCTGAGGGCGCCAGCTTTCATCGCGCGATACGACCAGCTGTGGAACCAACTCGAGGAATAGCCATTGATCTCGAATCGCACGTCTATACTGAACCCCCACATAGTAATCGTTAATGCGAACGTTGGGCTTGTTGACCCCCAGTACACCGAGCTCGTAGCTGAGAGTCTCGAATTGCCTGAGGGCCTTATGCAGGGCAATGGTCTGACTAAATTCGGTTAGCCTGCGATCCTGTTGATATCTTGCCTCTGAAGAAACGCTCAGTATTTTTCCCTGATCGATTTCTCGATTGAAAGATACATCTGTATTGTATCCCCAGCCCTGACTCTTGTAGTGCCATATTTTCTGTCGGTAGCCTAGCGACCAATCATCACTCAATTGATAGGCATATTGCGCCTTAAGGCGGTAGAACGGATCGGCTGGCAATCTGGATCGGAAGCCAATCGAATGATTCAATTGCCACGAGCCTTTGGTGCTTTGTTGATAGCTGATGCCACCTATCGATTCGGTTGAAGGCTCGCCTCGCAACACGCTTCCTTCCAGAGAATTGAGTTCTGCAGCGTCTGATTCGAAAATTAATTTCCAGCGTTCCGATGTCTGTGGAAGGTCGAGGCTCCCGTCGATTTTCAATCGAGAGTGATAGCCATCGAATGAGGCAGTCTGTTGATTCAAACGAATGCGCAAATAGGTCTCGTTCGAATTATCTCCGATGCTTTCGCCGGATAGCCAAGCATCGAGGTTGCGACCGAGGGCTGTAACGCTCTGGGAAATTTGACTCCGCCCTCGCTCTAACCACTGCCATGACTCGCCTGCTAGACTCGAATCATTCTCCGCCGCGTCTGCGCCATGGCTTAGAGAGAATACAGCTACAACGATACCAGTCAGCTTTAGACGCCAACTAGTTAGTCCTATTATCCAGCACAATCTGTTCATTACGAGTAGTTCTAAGAGACGGGGGTTCTTCCTCTATTAATATAAGTCTCTAATAAAAGCGGCTTGCAAGTATTAATTTAGATCATGACATCGAAGTTTAGTTCTCGGATTTGAGCGCCAGACTAAGAGAATATCCCGTGCAAGTACCATCGGTTTGCGCTATCTCTTTCTTTGTAGATCCATAGCTTGCTGCCTTTAAGCTCTCTAGCGACATAGTAATCACGGCGCACATCGACTCCCGACCACCAATGAGTCTCTATGCGCTCTGGACCACTTAGGATCGTAATAGGCCTGCGGTAGAAGAGCCTGCCTTTGTTAATGTTGAGCTGCTTGGGTTCCTGCAGTAACCATAGGGGTCTGGGATTCGCAGAAACTTCCTCACGGTTGTTCTTGCTTTCTCGGCCTACCTTTTCTTTGTAGTCGAATTGAGAGCTCGCATGCTCAGGACAATGCTGGGCAGCATTACTAACACTCTTTACATGATTCTCTCCGAGCCTCGCCTGCAGCTGCTCCATAAACTGAGTAAGATTGCTGTCGTTATAAGAATCGGTGTCTGAGGTTTTGTCTCTCAGCAAGGAATCGCTCTTCGCAAAGAAGGCATCGAATCTTTTGACCTCGATCTTAATAGTTACTACCGGAGCAGGGATGGTCAGTTTCTCGAAGTGAGTCTCTAGTAATAGCATGAGGTGTTGCTGAGAGCGGCTTGCGATTCGCAGGCCCATATTGATCTCCGTGCAGTCGCGCTTCTCGTGAAACAAGGAGAAAACGAGGTGACCCGTGCTGAGGTCTCGACGCCGCAGGAAATCGCAAAGCTGTGCTAATAATTCATCCGCGATTGGCAGTAGCCTATCTAGGTTCTCAAGTTCATAAGGCAAGTCATAGGATGCGACGAATGCCGGCGGCGGGATATAGTTAAGGGTCGGCTCTGCCGCCTTCCCTAGCGCCTTGTTTAGCTGATTAACAAAACTACTGCCGAAACGCTTGCATAGGCCATCGCTAGGTAAGCGCCAGATGTCTCTTAAATAGCGAACGCCCATATTATGAAGCCGGCGCCGTTGTTCCTTATTTAAATCTAGTACGTCTATAGAGCATCGACCTAATGCGGAGCGTAAATTTTCCTTGCGATGTACTAGGGCGTTGTGTCCGGATCTTGCTAACAACAAGCTACCGCTGACGGTAGGACTAACCGCATAAAGGAAATCGTCTGCGAGATTCCATTGCTGTAATTGCACACGGATAAGTTTCCGTAACTTCTGATGAATGACATCGATGCCAGCGAAGTATTTTAAGCTGCTGCGCACCTCGCAGATTAATGCCTGAGGATGAAAGCTCACCGTAGAGCTAACACTTTGCATGTGGCTGGCTAATCCATCGAGGTATTTCTTCTGTTGGGCCGGGTCTAGCTCTTCAAGCTGCGGAAGGTAGAGCGCATACCACAAGCTATTAGCTCTGCTGCGCTTTGCGACAGGATTGAAGCTCGTTTCACCTGGGGCGAGCTTGGAAGGCAGAGCCTCCAATGGGCCTTTGGGCCGAGCAGGAAGTTGGATAATCTGGGCGCCAGATTCTGCTGCTATAGAGGGCAGAGGGAGCTGCGCCTCACTGTCTGGGTCTTTCAAGGCGTAGCTCCAGGCAGCTTAGGCTTGTTGGTAGAGATTAATATTCGTGCTTAGAGAGCGGAAATTGCCCCTGGCCTTAATCACGGTCACCTCAGACTCATTAAAACCCGCATCTTCGGAGTAAGAATCCTGTATTTTAAGGCGTATCGGCGATGGTGAGTGCTCACTATCATGGTGCTTGAACAAGACCCCCAGAGTGTCTCCCGTGTCGGCTGCCAGCTGCAGGCGGCGCAGCACTTTGGCCGGCAACCAGTTCTGCCAAGCCAATACCAGGCCGCAGTTCTCGGTCTGTAGAGCCTTTTCCATACTCCACAAGGCATCCTTGCAGGAGGTGTCTAGTTTGACCACCAGCACCTGGTCGGTATTGATTCCCGCCTGAACCAAGGCGGGGGCATACAGCAGATAAGGGGGTGAGATCCACAGGATCCATTTGCCTTGTTCAACTATTGAACGCATAAGCGGAATTAAGAGCTGTAACTCGCCCATGCCCCAGTGAGGCGTGATGACCTCCATGAGGCCTCTCTCAGGCCACCCGCGTCCAGGAAGAATCGCATCCAGTTGCGCGAAGCCCGTGCTTCGACCCTGCGCGCCCTGACTGGCCATATCACAGCCGCGCCAGAGCATCGGATTGCCTTGTATAAGCTCATCTATATCGCCAGAGCCCGCGCCATGAAAGGCGTCTGTCTGTGTTGAAGAGTATTGGTTCGAATACTGCTGTTGATCGGCTATGGGGTTTCGAAGAATAGTCATTATCGGTTCGACCTGAATAGTACTGGATGTTTGTACAGTATTATAGGCAGCAATTTACTCAGCGCAATAGAAAAGTTGAACTTTCGATAATTAAGCGGAGCTTTCGCCGCTAGTTAGTTGTTTTTTAGGGAAAATTAAAGCTTTAGCGAGAAGAGACGTTAAAGCTGTTGTACGCCGCAAGGCATGGAGACGAAATATGAGCAAGAAGCCAGATATGGTTATGGTAATTATCACCCTATTCGTAGTGGGCGTGTTGGCCAGTGGTGTCGCACACAGCGCGCTGCTGTAGCAATATCAGAAGACTGCTGTAAACAGTGGCCTCAGGCCAGAACGAATACCAGTTCTAAGATAACGAAAAAGGAAGACTAGCCAAGGATAGGTAGACGCAGGGCCGCCCTATGCAGCATCGGGGCGGTATATTTTCTTCTCGGTAGCAACAGCGTCCAATCGGACATCCCAACTTTCCACGGGAAAAGAATCAACCAGCTGACACTCATGTGCCAGGCCCACAAGCAGTGGGCTGCTGCGGCGATTAAAGATCTTGAAGCTAAAAGTGCGATCGTAAAAGCCCTTTCCCATTCCCAGCCGAAAACAATCTTTACTGAACGCAACGAGCGGTACGAAAACCACATCGAAATTGGTTGGCGAGATAACCTCGGATGTCGGCGGCTCCGCTATGCCCCATTTATTCGGTACCAACTCGGTGTTGGCATCGTAGGGAGCGAAAGAAACGAATTCGGGATTGTCCTTCTGAATGACCGGAAGGAAACAAGACTTACCCTCGCTGAGAGCTAAGTCGAGAAGCATGCGTGGGTCTATCTCGCCGTCGGCAACCTGATAGAACGCGATGCTTTGAGCAACTCGAAAGAAGTCCTGATTGCC
This sequence comes from uncultured Pseudohongiella sp., assembly GCA_964352295.1. GTDB lineage: Bacteria > Pseudomonadota > Gammaproteobacteria > Pseudomonadales > Pseudohongiellaceae > UBA9145. The sequence goes on from CAYGRR010000002.1 coordinate 98,399, forward strand.
GAGCATATTGAATAGAGCAAGCGATGCCGACTCTTGCTGCTCGGAGCTCAATGCCTGGCGCGCTTCTCGTGTGGAGGAACGTAGTGTGTTGCGAGTCTCACTCATAGAAGATAGACAATGATCTACAGTTAAAAAATCGTCAAGCTCCCCGGAACACCGCTACCAAATCTGCCCTGAACCGAAAGGTTCAGGTGGTGGCTCCCGCGATGTATAAGGCTTTCCGACTAGCGGACGTGCACAACAACACCTAACGAGTTGCCTCCGGTGGTACTAATATCGGCTCAAGAACATTTTTGATTGGCAAATGCTCTAGGGAACTATCGCGTTAAGTATATATCGTAGATGAACTGGAAGGATAGTCGGGATGGGTCAGAAACCGCTACTTGATTGGCCTTGTGTTGTTGCGTCGTCATCAGGGGCAGGGCATCCCTGCTCACGAGCCTGCGGCTCTGACTGTTCGCTGGAATACCCT
>CAYGRR010000002.1:98970-137883 GCA_964352295.1 uncultured Pseudohongiella sp.
GCTGGAATACCCTCCCCCTGCTGACTCGGGGTGGTGGTGTATTTGGTGGTGGTGGGAATGTGTAGCGGTTACTCGGGTAAGCGAGAGGGAGATGTAGCATCTCCCTTCTGGATTGCTGTGCTAGATCTCTAGTTGGCGGCTTTGGGCTATGGCCGAATCGAGCTTCGCTTCTAGGCTTTGCACTTGCTGTGCGGTCGTGTGCCGTGTCTCGTTGATGAGACGATTCTTGCGCAGCATGTCGTGGGTTATGTTGAGCGCTGCCATCACGGCGATCTTTTCGACACCGTGAATGTTCCCACGGCCTTTTATCTTGCGCATGTTTTCGTCTAGGTAACTGGCAGACTTGATCAGAGCTTCCTGATCGGAAGGTGGGCAATTAACCTGATACTCTTTGTCCATGATTTTTACTTGAACTGACGTACTTTGTTCACTCATTGCAGCACCTAAATAATTGGTCTTTTAGTTCGAAACAACGCTATGGCTAATGGGCCGAAAGAGAGAAAACTTCCTAGGATTGATCCATGGCTTTCAAGCGCACGAGTATAGATTCTAGTTTCGATTTAGCCTCTTTATTCTTATCCATCAACTGCTTGCGCTCGCTATGCCACGAGTTCTCGCCGGCTTTCAGGATTTGATTTTCACGCTTCATGTCGGCACAGAGGTCGATAAGATCATCGACTTTCTCGCTTAGTGATTGGAATCTGTCTTCACTCATCTTGCAGTTTCTCTTATTACTATCTGGCAACCCTACGAGGTGCTAATTTTCAATGTGCGCAACGCACTATTGGCATTAGTTTAGGAGTTACATTAACAATCCCCTAACTATAGAGCCGAGTTGAGAGGGGGTCAATAATGGAATTGCAAAAATTGCCACTTGGTTCCCTTATAAGACAGCTATATGCTTGTGCGCTGAATTTAAATGCAGGTATCTGAGGTTGAAATGAGCAGTAAGTACCGTGAAATCAAGGCTCGTCGCAAGGAGCTGATGGCACAGATGGAGCCGAATAGCATAGCCTTGGTGGCATCGGCCCCGCCGCATATGCGCAATGGCGATGCCGAGTACCGTTACCGACAGAATAGCGACTTCTACTACCTGACGGGCTTTCCGGAGGAGCATGCTTTTCTGGCTTTAATCCCAGGGCGCAAGCAGGGAGAAGCGGTGTTGTTCTGTCAGGAGAAAGATAAGCAGAAAGAGCTTTGGACGGGCATCCTCATGGGTCCCGATGCGGCTTGCGAGGAACTCGGTATCGATGATGCTTTTCCAATCAGCGATATCGACGACATCCTGCCCGGGCTGATCGAGGGGCGAGACCGTGTGTACTACTCTATGGGAAAGGACGACCAGTTCGACAATCAAGTTATGGACTGGGTGAAAGTAATTCGAGCGAAGGCGAAGACGGGGGCGCACCCACCGGGAGAATTTCTCGTGCTCGATCATTTATTGCATGAGCTTCGGCTCTTTAAGAGTGCCGGCGAAATTAAGTTAATGGAACAGGCGGCGAAAATTTCGGCGGAAGGCCATAAGCGGGCCATGGCATGCTGCAAGCCGGGCATCCGGGAATACGAGATGGAGGCCGAGTTGCTCTACGCCTTTACGCGCAATGGCAGCAGGGCCCCAGCCTACAACTCGATAGTCGCCTCGGGAGAGAACGCCTGTATCTTGCACTACAATACGAATGATGCCGAGGTAAAAGAGGGCGACCTGGTACTTATCGACGCGGGCTGTGAGTATGAATGCTATGCATCGGATATAACGCGGACTTTTCCTGCCTCAGGGAAGTTTTCGCCAGAACAGAAGGCTATCTATGAAATAGTCTTGGCGGCACAGGATGCTGCGATTGCCGCGGTCGCGCCGGGCGTCTCCTGGGACGAGCCGCATAAAGTTTCGGTTAAAGTTATTACTCAAGGCTTGGTAAAGCTTGGGCTTCTGAAGGGCAAGGTCAGCCAGTTAATCAAGGCAGGAGCCTATCGGGACTTCTATATGCATCGCGTTGGCCATTGGATCGGCATGGACGTGCATGATGTTGGCGACTATAAGATAGACGATGATTGGCGACTGCTCGAGCCAGGCATGGTGACGACTATAGAGCCTGGCATCTACATCGCAACCGACAATAGGCAAGTTGAGAAACGCTGGCGGGGCATCGGCGTTCGCATCGAAGACGACGTGTTGGTTACGAAGCAGGGTAACAGGATTCTTAGCAAGGGAATCCCAAAGACCGTGGCAGAGATCGAGTCGTTCATGTCACAGGCTGTTCACTAGTTCATGCAAATTACGAAGCCGGAAGAATATTACGATCTTGTCGTAGTGGGTGGTGGCATGGTGGGCGCGAGCTTCTGCTGCGCCCTGGAAGCGGCGTTGGATACGACCCCTCTGTCTATTCTCGTCATCGAGGCGATCTCACCGCAGGCGAGTCTGGTGGCGCAATCCAGCTTCGATGCGAGATCGACGGCTCTTTCTTACGGTACGCGAAAATTCTTCGAAGGCATCGGCCTCTGGCAGGCATTAGGCGATACCGCCTCAGCCATCCACGAGATCCAGGTTTCTGACCGAGGTCGCCTCGGCTCGACGCTGCTGTCTCGAGAGGAACAGAGTGTCGACGCACTAGGCTACGTAGTTGAAAACAAACTGTTAGGCGAAGTTCTCAATTCGAGGCTGGCTGAGTCGCAAGATATAGCCCTGCTATGCCCCGCATTCGTCTCCACAGTGGCGGCAAGCTCGCAAGGCATGCAACTCTGCCTGTCTCGCGAGGGCGAACAGTTCATCGTAGATACATCGTTGCTCGTGTTGGCAGACGGAGGTAAGTCACCGGTTTGCGAGCAGCTAGGCATAGCTAGATCTATCGAGCGCTATGACCAGCATGCGCTTATCGCGAATATCGTTTTCGAGAAGCCGCATAATCACATCGCCTTCGAACGGTTTACCGATACTGGTCCGCTCGCCGTCCTGCCACTACCCTCTATTGCAGGCAAGAACCGAGGCTCTCTCGTCTGGACTTTGTCGGTTGAGCAGGCTGCCGAGTATCAGGAACTCGACGAGGCGGAACTGCTTCCTCTGCTGCAGGAGCGATTCGGGTTTAAGCTAGGTGAAATACTGGAGATAGGGGAGACGTTTGTGTATCCGCTGAGCCTCACCCTGGCGAGGGAGCAAGTTCGACCCGGCTTAGCCCTTCTGGGCAATGTTGCTCACACTCTGCATCCGGTAGCGGGTCAGGGTCTGAATCTGGCGCTTAGAGACGCGCGAGCACTAGTCGATGTGCTGATCGATGCGCAGCAGCGGGGGTTGGGACTAGGAGAGATGAGTGTCTTGCTGGACTATCTTGCGAAACAGGAAGCAGATCAGGCGGTCACCACCCAATTTACCCATAACATTACTAAGCTGTTCTCAAGCAATAACGAGGCGAAGGTATGGCTGCGAAAATTTGGTCTGGTGGCCATCGAACTATTCCCAGCGCTGCGCCGTAGCCTTGCCGAGCGTGCGATGGGCCTGAGCAAGATCGGCTAAAAATAGTCCATCCATGGACTCTAAAGTAAGGGAGTATCGACTCCCATGGTCAGTTACCGGGTGCTCGAATCCATCTGGAATACGATGCGGTGGCGCACATCGTAGGTTTCAACAGCCTGTCCATTGTTCATCGCGGGCGAGTACTTCCATCTGCTAATTGCCTGTAGCGCGGCTCTGTCGAAGACTCCCTCGGGCACGGCATTTATCACAACTGGATCGACGACGTTGCCGAATCTGTCCACTGTGAATGCAAGCTCCACATACCCTTCCAGTCCTCGCTGCAATGCCCTGCTCGGGTAGTTTGGCGTCGTTCGGATCAGTGGAATCATGATGTTGTTCGACATCGGCAGGACACCTTGCGGCGTGGTCTCGATGATAGGCTTCTCCTCGGAAATACGGACCAGTGGCCCGCTAGCGATATCAACAATGCGGCTAGGCTCGCTCACTCTGGGCATCTCGTCGGCAGGGATTGGCTCGGGGCGCGCCTCATCTACGAGGACGGTGTTTACGAATACTGGAACCGTCGAATCAATGATGGGGATTACGGTCATAGTCTGGGGCCGGTCCGATTCTGTTTCTATCAGGTACTGCATAAAATAGAACAGCAGAAAGGTAATGAGCGCCGCTAAGAGTATCGATGTGTTGAGTTTGAAGAAATCCTGGGCAATAGCTGTCATCGTCGCATCTCCTTTTTTCGGTGCGTGTAAAATGCTTTGGGTTTTTCTGGCCGAATTACCTAAATTCGGCCATCAGGTAGTTGTGCTCTCTTGAGTCATTCGGAAAAAACGACACGGAAATAATTGGACTGATGAATCGTAGGGAATAAGTACTCTCGGCCTGCTTTAGATCGATCCCGAGCGCAGAGAATGGAGCGACGACCAGGGCTGCACAAAGAAGGCTGGGCAGAATATTGCTCGTATCGCTACTGCGTCCATTCACCTCCTGCTTTAGTATATGCCTGATACGATGAGACAAGCTGGATCGCACACCTAGCAATGCCGGTGCCGGCAGCGAGCTCTGCGGCTTGTATGTGCTGGCGAGTAGTAGCAGGTTCTGTGCATAGGATAGTGGAGAACCGGAATTCTCAACGGCCACGTCATCACAAGCTTTCTCTGTTTCTATTAGCAGCATTCTATGGGCCAGCCATGCGAGGGGATTAATCCAATACAGGCTGATTGCACTTCTTGCAATAATCTGCACTATCCAATCCCCTCTCTGAACATGCCCTAACTCATGGCTTATTGCCTGTTGCAGCAACTCTTCGCTCCAGCCGTTCGCCGCGAGTGGGAAGATTATTCGATGCCGGAAAATTCCCCAGGTTAGGGGCGAGGAAACCTTCGGGCTCACTAACAAGTCGATGTGACGGCTGCAGCCATTCAATTGCTGCAGCTGTTGCAATTTCTGCTGCGCGACCTCGTGCCGGAACGGCCTGGAGAATCTAGTAAGAATGATGACTTTCAGAATGCCCGACAGCAGATAGCAGATTAGTAAGCCACTGATTAGTACGTAGCCTATGCCCAAACCTAACAGGGCGCCCGCTAGAGAATCTACCTGTGTCGAGAAGTCGACAGCAGGTGTAGTTCCTTCCAATGCCATCAGCGCGGCTGATTCGAAACTAAACGAAAGTGAAATTCGCGGGATGACCTCATGAAACAAGGGAAGCAGTATCAACGCGGAAAAGGTCATCATCCAGATAATGCTCTTCGTGGAAGAAGAGAGGCGACGTTCAGTGAGTACGAGTTGTATGGCGAACGCAAAGATAAGAATAAGCGAGGACTTTAGGCTAAGATCAACCAAGAAGAATAAAAACGCATGGTTTTGCTCGAGTATGTTGAGCGCGGTAACTACAGAAAGTGCTGTCATTGTTATTCTCCTTTCCGAAGGGTTTCTTGCTACCTAGCGATTCCCGTCTTTAGTTTCTCTTCTTTGCTTTTTCTTTCTTGGCTTTTTCCAAGAGTGTGTTTAGCTCGTCCAATTCCTTCTCGGTAACGCTGTCCTTGGAAAGGTCCAGCAGCGTGCTCATAGCCTGAGAGGCCGAGCCTTCAAAGAATGTTTTTAATACCCGCTGAAGTGCCGACTCTCTGGCCTCTTGATGATCGATCAGCGGATAGTAGATGTACTTCAAATCTCGCTCACGGTGCGCCAGGAACCCCTTGGTCTCTAGCTTGTTCATCGTAGCCCGAATTGCGGAATACCCGGGTGGGTTGGGCAGGTGAGCCTCCATGTCCTTGGCTGAGGCCTCGCCCAGTTCATAGACTATATCCATGATCTGACGTTCGCGGCGGCTGAGCTGTGAAGACAACGGCATTGGGCTCTCCCTAGTAGAATGAGTGGTGTCATGGTGTTATAAAAATAGCACTATGCGATAAAAATAGCACCTAGCCGCGAAAAGTCAAGCAGGATTTGGATAGTGGGTTGTCTGTGTGCAGACTAGAAGAAATAACGCTTGTAAATCAGTGCGTTAGAGTCGAGAGCGGATCGCCTCAATGCGTTTTCTGTTCGCGCCCATGTCGCTGTAGCCGAGGCGGGAGGCGGACCGTACCTGGGTTCTATTGCTGGTGGCGTCATACAGAAACTCTACATCATCGACATAGCCCATGAGGCTACTGGTGAATTCAGCGTACAGATAATTGCCACTCTGCTCGACGATATTCGCCTGCTCCATCGTCAGTAATACCTGCTGAATCTGAGTCAGGTTCGCCTCCAGCGCCGCTATAGAGTGCTGCTCGCTGTTCTCATAGCTCGATACGCAATTTGGTGACTCTGGACAGGCAGTTAGTCTGCCGTCTCTAACACCAATGTTCTGGGGTGGCTCCCCTGCACAGGCGGTGAGGAAGGGGAGCAGGGCGAGGAGTGGCTTCTTCATGATTCGATATCTCTATGTACTAAAGCGCTAGCAGTGTTGCTGGCTACTATTTTGAATGGTTGACGCTCTAGGCGATGACAGTCATGCCTAACCACTCGGCTATAAGGGCAGGCTTGGCCTCGCCCTCGATCTCTATGGTTACGTTGTGCTTCAGGAGATAGTGATTTGGCTTCTTCTCCTCGGCACTGACTAACTCGAAACGAGCGCGAATTTTACTGTTCACCTTTACGGGATTGATAAAGCGAACCTTGTCCAGGCCATAGTTGATTCCCATAACGGTATTCTCTAATTTGATGCCGCCATTCTGCGAGCTGAGCATGGCCAGTAGGGATAGCGTAAGAAAGCCGTGAGCGATTGTAGTACCAAAAGGAGTCTGCGCGGCGCGCTCGGGATCGATATGGATATATTGATGGTCACCGGTGGCATCAGCAAACCTATTTATTCTGTCTTGATCTATCTCGATCCAGTCGGTGAGGCCAACTTCTTGACCTACGTAGTTGCTAATCTGATCGGCACTGACAACTTTGCTCATCCTAAATCTCCATTCTCGAAACGGTCTTGTAATTCACCATAGCTGGAGCAGTCTAGCAGCAAATGCGAGAACTCGAAACTAGGGAATAGAGCGCGCACAGCCTATAATGCGCAGCCATGAACGAAGCACAAACCAAAGAATTCGATATTGTCATAGCCGGCGCAGGCATGGTTGGCGCTAGCCTCGCTTGCCTGCTAGCGAATTCTTCACTGCGCATCGCTCTGCTAGATCGCAATCCTCTTATGATTGAAAACTCGAGCCCTGGCGCGGGGTTTGGCGAGGCAAAGTTCGATCCACGCGTGAGCGCACTTAGTCAGGCATCGCAGCAGCTCTTTCGGCAACTCGGCGTCTGGGAGGACATGATTGCCGCCCGTGTCTGCAATTACACTGCGATGGAAGTTTGGGACGGTGAGGGCACGGGCTCCATAGATTTTTCTGCTGCCGAGATTAATCAGCCGGAGTTAGGCAGTATCGTAGAGAATTCGGTAATCATTTCTGCGCTACACAGGCGGATAGCGCAGCTGCAGAACGTCTACCCGATTACACCGTTCTCCATAGAATCCTGCGAGCATATCGAGCGCGAGAAGGGTCGAGTCGTAGAACTGAAAGCGGCAGACGGGCAATCGATTCGCGCAGCGCTGGTTATCGCCGCCGATGGCGCCAACTCAAAGCTGAGAGAACTCGCCGCATTCGAGTGCAAGGAGTGGGATTACGAGCAGCATGCGCTAGTCACGACTGTACGCAGCCAGCAGGGACATGACAACACTGCAAGGCAACGATTCATGGAGACTGGGCCGCTGGCCTTCCTGCCGCTGCGCATTGCTCAGGACAACGCCGGCCAAGAGTTCTGTTCGATCGTCTGGTCGATGTTACCCGAGCAGGCGGAGCGTGTGATGTCTCTGTCTGAGGAGGAGTTCAATCACGAGCTTGGCGTAGCCTTCGAGCACAAACTCGGCGAGATTGAGTGGAGTGATAAGCGCTTCGTCTTTCCGCTAAGGCAGCGCCATGCACTAGACTACGTGAAGGATGGCATCGTGTTAGTCGGTGACGCCGCACATACGATTCACCCCCTCGCGGGTCAGGGCGTGAATCTGGGCCTTCTCGATGCGAAGGTTTTGGCCGAGGAATTACAGCGCGGCGCCGACGCGGGCAGGCACATCGCCGACCTCACCGTGTTGCTACGCTATCAGCGTAGGCGTAAAGGGAACAATCTTTCTATGATGTGGTTAATGGAAGGATTCAAACGGCTCTTCGCCCAGCAGGATCTAGGCATCCGTTGGTTGCGCAACGTCGGCATGAATGCGACAGACAAAATTACGCCGCTAAAGAATCAGATAATACGCAAGGCGATGGGCTTAGATAGTTAAAGCCTTAGTGCTTACTCTTCCCGCGCGTACTATTCAGCATGCCATTGATCATAATATGCACATGATCCTCAATGAGTTTTTCCACCTGCGAATCCTCGATTAAAGCACAGCTGTCTGGCCAATTTTGATGGCTAACCGCGGCGCTGATCAGGCCAGAGTTTCTTAAGGTCACAATTCCGTGTAACTGTGACCATATCAAGAGAGTGGCATTGACGATGTCTTCTTCGGAGCAGTGCGATTGATACTTCTCGTGTATTGCGAACACGAGACTACGCGCTCTAACTATGCAGCGACAAGATATGTCTACGATCTCATTCGTGGACCATTCCATAGGGATCGAAGAGCTGAATAGGAATCGGAACTGCGCTGGGAATTTTCTGGAAAAATGGTAGTAGGCAAGGCACATCTCCAGAAGCGCCCTGTCAGGACTTTCAGTATGCTTACAGCTTTTGGCGAAGAACGCATTGAAGCTCTGATAGATGCGCATTTTGATCGCGAGTATCAATGCATTCTTGTCGGCGAAGTGGTTGTAAACCGCCGAAGGCGTTACGCCGACTTCTTTAGACAGCGCGCGCAGAGAGATCATCTCTCCCTCGTTATTTTCGATGTGATTTTGTGCAGCGTTAAGAAGCGCCTCTTTCACATTGCCATGATGATAGTTTGTGTTGGACTTCTGCGGATCGCTCAGCATGTTGTCTCCCAGAATCTATATTTGAAAATTGTAACGTAGGTGAAGCTGTAAAATGTCGTTGTTTCTGAAATTGTAGAAAATCGAATCCCTGTCACTACCATAGTCTACCCAGAGCAGGCCGAGCTCTATGCTATCCGACCAGTTGTAGTCTACAGATATCCTGCTGACCTGCCCCGCCGCGTTGGCTAACTCATTGCGCACCGCCACTACGGTCAGCTTCTCATTCAGTGCGGTCCAATAGACGCGAGCACCGAAGCTGGTCTGGTTCTTGTCGGCATACATGAACTCGTCATGCTCCTTTGTTCGAATGCTATCTAGCTCGAAGCTAAGGATCAGGTTTCTGAATCCGTTATACTCCACGCCGAACACAGATAAGAGCTGATCTTTCTCATCCCATCCATTCACCTGGCGAAACACCGAGTCTAGATTCGGAAACACCGCCCTGTCCAAGTGCAGACCCAATTCGCCGAAATACAGCCAGGAACCCTCTGCCCAGTTGGCTGCCACGCCGAATGCACGCATGCGATTCTGGCTGTAGTGAAATGTCGGGTTTACCGAGCGTGCGGCGCTGATCTCCTCAAGACTCAGCGCGTTATTGTTAAATTCGCCCGCGACGAACTGTAGGTCTCCCTGGCTCAGATGTGTGGAGGCTCTGAAGAAGAACTCTTCCTCGGTGTCGGTAGAGGAGCGCTGTACTGTTATGCCCGCCCGACGCAGAGCGACGAACTGATCGAACTCATCCCCTATAGGGGCCGTGTAATTCTTGTTAGCGCGGTAGGTGATTACACCATCGAAGGTCCAGTCTCCGGCGGTATAGCTCAGCAGTGCTGCGGGCACCTGGAGTCGTATGTCTTCTAAGTCCTGTTGCGCGAACGTGTACTGGTCTTCGGTATTAATTAAGTCAGTGACTCGAGAATATTCGGCCAATCCCCACGCGAGAATCTGATTGCCAAGTTTGAGATAGAAGCCGTTGTCGTACTGCTTCTCTAGATAAAAGTCACGGACTTCGACGCGATTACGAAATTCGTTCGTTTCATCAGAGCTGTAGTCTATGCCCTCGTTGAGTCTGTAGACCTCGTCGTGATAGGCCTTGCCGCTTAGGCGAAATCCGAAGCCGTTACCGAGCGAGGCGTCCAATTGTGCAAACAGACTAGTTTCTATCTTGTTTAGATCGCGGTCCTGTCGTCTGAATAATGGGCCTGGGCGCTCGATGCCTTGAGAGACTTTCTGAGTGGCCCATCCAAACAGGGAGTAGCCCCGATCTTCGTCCGCATCATCCGCTGTTATATCAACATCCAGAGTGTTGAAGAAATCATTCTGTGCGAGGCCGGGGGAGGCACAGGCGAGGGCAAGCAAAGCCACAAGTAGATGATAGCTACCTCGAGAAGGATATTCCTTCACGTTCGATTTCACCGTGATGCCTCTCAGTCTAGTCCCCGTTGCATGGCCTCAGTAGTCAGCAACTCATCGGCGACATCGACGTTATATTCAATCGAGTTAATCTGCAACACGCTGGCGTGCTCTTGTCGGTCGTTGCGCGTAGTGATGGCCTGTAGCCTTTTAACTGTCCAGATGTCATCGATCAGTTCGATGTCGGAGGAAGTGAAGAACTTGATTCGGTTACCACGCAGCTCCCAAACCTGTCCGCGCATCTGTATGAGTTTTTCCTTGCTGATCCAACTCTGCATCTTCGAATAGCCGGTAGCCTCCTCGGCGCGTTCTCGGAACTCTGGCTTCGGAGTAATCTCGATGACCCAGCAGTCTTCGCCGTCCACTATCTCGGATTCGTTGATAAAACTATAGTCGTACCAGCTTAATTCAACTCCATTGATATCGGCGTAAGTGAAGTCGCTTCCTAGAAACGAATCCGACGTGTCGCTGCTTGCTAGGCGTTTTACTCTCTGCAGCGCAGGTAGATACAACCAGGAATCGTCATCGCGTAGGCTCTCGTCCCAGTCAAAGTTTAGATACGCGGTGCCACGAATGTCGGCAGGCGATTCGAACAGCGACAAGGTTTTCGTGTCTGCGCCGTAGTCTTTGGAATACAGCTTTAAGTTTCTGATGCGCTGCCTGTCTCTTCTATCGATTAACACCATAGTGATATCGGTAATAGAAGAATCGCCATCGTAGCGCTCGTCAAAAAGGCGCATGACATCCTCGGCGGTTTGCTCGGCCGCGTATGAGGCCGAGAGTGTTGCTAGCGTTGTGCACAGTAGGCAGAGAGCTGTACTGAGAGTGTGCATTGAATTACCGCGAGAAAACATATCTGCTCCTGAAATTGCTGCCCTTTAAATCATTCGAGTTTCTCGTACGAGAAGACTCACGGAACCTGGAGACTACTCTGCAGTGGCAGTCGCGCTTACTGCTTTCTCCGATCCGTCGGCCCAATAGAGTATGGCTGGCAGCACGATGAGGTCGCCCACTAGAGCCAGCGTCATGATAATCGATCCGAACAAGCCTACATAAATAATAGTAGTGAATGAAGCGAAACAGAGAACACTAAAACCAAACACCAGAACCAGCGAGCTAAAGATTACCGCTCGACCGGACTCATTCATAGCTCGAGTGATGGCCTGCTCGGTACTGGCACCCTCGCCCTTCGCGAGCAGGTAGCGGCTCATGACGTGTATCGCATCGTCTACGGCGATTCCCATCGTCATCGCGAAGACGATGACAGCACTCTGGTCCAGCGAGATTCCAAGCCATCCAGCGAAGCTGCCGGCCAGGACGATGGGCAATACACTAGGAATAATCGACAGCACGCCGTATTTCACAGACTTGAACAGGGCAATAAAGAATATTGTGATAACGGCCAAGGCGATGAGGAAGGATAGGGCCATGCCCTCGGATATATAGGTATCCTGCACGGTGTAGAGTGCCATGGTGCCCGTAACGACGGCTCGAAGCTGGCTGTAATTCTCATCCAAGTAAGCCTCTATGGCCTCCAACTCGGCCTGCATCACGGACGCCTGCATATTGACCACCGGAACGACGAGTCGGGTATAGCGGTTGTCGAAGTCCTTGATATCGGAAAGATCCTCGTTAGCGCCGGAGCTTTCATACAGGAGCAGGAACTGTGCGGTCATCTCGGCGCTGGTGGGCAGTCGATAGAAGCTTGGATCATCGCCATTCAATGCCTGGTTTATCTCCTTGAGGTAATCCGTCATCGAATTTATAGGGCCCAGCGTATCTCGCTGCTGTAACCAGATCTCGATCTCTTCGAGTTGCGCTAGGAAATTCGGATTCTTAACACCTTCTGCCTGCCCTGAGTCGAGAATAATGTCGAGATTCATCATGCCGTGATAGACAGCGTCGAAGTACTCGATATCCTGTCGTGTCTGGCTGCTCTCCTTGAACAGCGTGACGTAATTCGAATCGATAACGATATTGGGAATGTTCCAGATCGAAAATAACAAGGCAGCGAATCCGCCGAGCAAGATTCTGTTTCTATTTCGCAAGGTGAAACCTGGAACTCGCTGAGTAATCTTGGAGATAAAACCCGCTTCCAAGACCCTATTTGTATTCGGCGGAATCTTCTTCATGAAACTCAATACCGCGGGCAATACTGAGAGCGCAAACAAGAAAAGAATAATCGATCCCATGGCGCCCAATAGTGCAAATTCCCTAATGGGTAGAATCTTGGTTATGGATAAAGAGAAGAAGCCAGCGGCGGTGGTGATTGCCGTAAAGAAAGCTGGGCGCCAGATTTTGATGATCGTAGAACGCGCAGCTTCAACTCCGTCGGAACCGGCATGCAGATAATGAAAGAATTCCAACAAGACATGCACGGTGATGCCGATGCCGATAATGATCAGCGTTGGCGCTAAGGCGCCAGAGTCGACGGTGGAGTGAGGGATGCCTATATAACCCTGCAATTCCTGCACGAAAAGAATTCCACAGGCGATTACCAGCCATGGCGCAATAGTCGCCCATAGGGATCGGAAACTAAAAAACAGTATGAGTACCATCAGCAGAACCATGATGGGTATGAGAACCGCTATGTCTTCCGCTGAGACCGTCTCGAAGCGTTCCTGTGCCAAGGGGTAACCCGATAGATGAAGAATGTAGCTGTCGGAGCTCAAATTTTCTTCTTCTACAAAGCGGTACAGGTCTTGCACCAATCGCACTTTGGTTTCTGAAGTTTCGTTGCTGTACTCGACCCGCGCAGCGACTCTGGTGTGTCGAAAGTCTCTAGTGATTAGCGTGTCGAGGGCGAGCGTTTCGCCGTTAAGTATGTTCTTCGTGATGGCTATCGCGTCATCGTCACCGATTAGGTCTTCAACGTCCTCGATCAGATAATCCGTGCGAAGGTCGTCTTCGTCGGCGTGTATGTATTGGAAGTTGGTAATCGAACGTAACTGCGTGACGTAGTCATGGTATTCGAGGAAATCGGAAACTCTCGCTATGTCTCTGAGGGTGTCAGCATTGAAAATATCTGTTTCGGTGGGCGCAGCCTCGAAGCCTACGATGAGGTATTCATTGTCACCGAAGAGTTCGATGAGATTGTCGTATTCGAGGAGGGTCGGATCACCGGCCACGAAATAGCGCTCGGTGCTATTGTCGAACGGTATGGTTTTGCCGGTAAACAAGACAACTAATAGGAGTGCGACCGAACCCGCTATGATGGGAATTCGCTGGGCAATCGTGACGTTTGCCCAGGCCTTGATTAGAGCCGTCATCCCGAAACTCCTCGATCTGTTTAGGACTTGCCTGTCCTATTGATTATTTTTATATGCCGAGCGGAGAAGAGGCTTCACCAACTTCGGGGGACAGTGTAATACCTGATGTTAACTGCGTAAAGTTAACGCCGTTTATATTATCCCAAGGCTATAAAAAAGGAAAAACTCTATAGTTTAGAATTTCTTATGAAGATTTCTTAAAGTCAGTCGATACTACTTTTGTGCGAAAATTCGGGCCAAAACGGCGCCTGAGCACCCTATGGAGTAGTCAGAGTATGGCAAAGGAATCTAATTTCCCCTTCGATCTGGATCTCAGTACCTTGGATACCGGCAGCATCACCAATATTCTAGGCGATATCGAGATGCATATGCCCTTCATGGAAAGCGAGGGCGATGTAAGCCAGTTGCTGCAGGTTAAAGACTTTTTCGAATCGGAATTGAAGATCGAACGTCGCCTGCACTGAGCCTCTAAAAACCCCCTGAACACCCGTAAAACGGCCCTCTAGAGCGTATATTCGACTCGTCGAATAACTATGTACTCCCCGCCGTGCTTGGTTTATGCTCCTATGCCCTGTAGCAAAAACCTATCCTTAAAAAATAGGCGCTTTCTGTGAGTTTTCCAACAGAAGGCAAGAATTAAACACATTCGACAGGACCAACACTAGGAACACACACACAAAAAGGGTCATGACTATGAAATCCATATTATCTTTGCTCGCAGTTTGCAGCCTGGTCTGCAGTAGCGCCCAGGCGCTCGATATCGCCGCTCTCGAGAGAGCGATGGCTAATCCAGATCGCTCGGCCGCTGACAAAGAACGAGACGCCAGCCGTCAGGCTCCAGCCGTATTGGATTTTCTTGGCTTGGAAGCCGGAATGACAGTGCTGGACATCAATGCTTCGGGTGGTTGGTACACAGAAGTTCTCTCCTATGCCGTAGGCCCCAACGGGAAAGTGCTTATGCAAAACCGTCCCGGCGGACGTGCTGCCGAGGCAGCGACTGCATTAGCGAATCGTCTCCCGAATGTCGACGAATGGTTAACGCCAATGTCCGATATTCCAGCCAACTCTGTGGACTTTGCTCTTACTGCACTAAACTTCCATGATTTTCACAACTCCGATCCTGCTGCCGCTCAGGGCATTCTTGCGCAGGTAATGGGAGCGCTGAAGTCTGGCGGTATCCTTGGAATTATCGATCACGAAGGCACTCCGGGTGCTGACAACGTAGCGCTGCACAGAATTGCGTTCGACGACGCGGTGAAGGCAGTTCTACAATCTGGTTTCGTACTGGCGGGCGCAAGTGATGTGCTAAACAACCCTGCCGATGATCATTCGGTTGGTCCCTTCGATCCTTCATTGGAAAGAAACACAGACCGCATCGTACTGAAGTTCATGAAGTTGTAATTCGACTAGCTAGTTAATACCGAAGGGTCTTGCCGCGAGGCTAAGACCCTTTTTTTATCCGCATTTTATCGCCCAGCCAGAGTGAAGTTTTGGACAAGCAAGATTCCCAGAATCCAGTTAAGAAATTCGTCTCGGTATTTCAGTATAGCGGTGTCGCGCTAGAGATCGTTTGGAGCACGAGCGCGAAGTTAACAATCGTCATGGCGCTTACTACGCTGGTGTCTGGCGTGTTGCCGGCCGCTATTGCCTCGGTGGGTGGACTGTTCGTGGACGTGGTATCCAGCGCCTTTCAAGACAGTGGCACAGATGCCGAGCAACTGCGCAGCGATGCACTCTACTATGTATTTCTCGAAGCGGGTTTGGTCGTGTTGATGACTGGAGCCCAGCGTGTCAATACGGTGTGTCAATCCATACTTCGTGTATTGCTAGGCAACAAGATAAACGTGATGATCCTCGAGAAGGCTCTGACCTTGGAGCTTGCTCATTTCGAAGACTCCGAATACTACGACAAGTTAGTGCGCGCAAGACGAGAGGCTTCCAGTCGTCCGCTTAGTCTCGTCATTAAAACCTTCGACCTGTTCAGAGATATCATCGCACTCATAACTATTGGAATATGGCTGTATCAGTTCTCTCCCTACGCGGTGTTATTGCTTGGGTTCGCAGGCATTCCAGCATTTCTCGCAGAGGCAAAATTCTCAGGGGAGGCGTTTCGAATTCATCGCCGTCGCTCGGCCGAGCGACGCATGCAGATCTATCTCGAGATGGTGTTAACTCGAGAAGACGGTGTAAAAGAAGTGAAACTGCTGCAGTTGGGCAAGATGTTCCTGCAGCGCTACGTGGACATTTTTCTCAACATCTACAAGGAGGACAGATCTCTAGTACTCAGGCGCGGATTCTGGGGATATATACTCGGCCTGATCGCCAGCGCGGCATTCTATTTCGCCTACGGCTGGGTAGGCTTTGCTGCCATCGCTGGCGCCATTACGATCGGGCAGATGACTATGTACATTGCCCAGTTCCGTCTCGGACAGAACTCTGTCACCAATAGCCTGACCTCGATAAATGGCATGTACGAAGACAACCTGTACCTGTCAAATCTCACCGAGTACCTGGCGCATAAGGTGCCAGAGCACACGGGCGATAAGACGCAGGGACCCGACCCAAAGGATGGCATTCGCTTCGAGAATGTGAGCTTCTACTATCCCGGAGCGCAGACTCCTGCCTTGAATAAGATCAACCTGCATATCACTCCGGGCGAGAGCCTCGCCATAGTGGGCGAGAACGGCAGCGGCAAGACCACGCTGATCAAGTTGCTCACACGCCTCTACGCACCTACAGAAGGCCGCATTCTCATCGATGGCTTGGATCTGCAGGAGTGGGACACGGATACCGTTAGGGAGAAGATAGGCGTCATCTTTCAAGACTTTGCCCGCTATCAACTAATCGTAGGCGAGAATATCGGCATCGGCGATGTGGACCAAATCGCTGAGGCCGATCAGATTTCGGAAGCAGCGCGCAAAGGCATGGCCGACGAATTCGTGAAGGACCTGCCCGAGAAGTATCAGACGCAACTCGGCACCTGGTTCAAGGACGGCAAGGAATTGTCCGGCGGGCAGTGGCAGAAGATCGCGCTGTCGCGAGCCTTCATGCGCAGCAAGGCGGACATACTCATTCTGGATGAACCCACGGCCGCCATCGACGCGCGTGCCGAGGCAGAGATCTTTGCACATTTCGGCGAGCTAACCGACAATCGCATCTCGATTATAATCTCTCATCGATTCTCAACGGTGCGCATGGCAGATCATATTATCGTGCTAGAGAAGGCCGAGGTTTTGGAACAGGGCAGCCATCAGCAATTGCTTGAGCTCAATGGACAATACGCGACCTTGTTTAATCTGCAGGCGAAGGGCTATCAATAGAGATGGAGAATCCCTTGGTCTATCTCCTCGTTGGTCTACTAGCCTGCCTCTTAGGTACCATTCCCTTCGGTCCGATCAATCTCGCTGTCGTGAAGACCACTGTGGACTACGATCGCCGCAGCGGCATCGAGATAGCCTTCGCAGCGTCGTTGATTGAGATGCTTCAGGCGCTGATCGCCATCTGCTTCGGCATGCTGATAAGCTCCTTCCTCGAAGAAAACGTCTACATCAAATTCTTCCTCACGTTCGTTTTCATCGCGCTGGCAATATTTATATTCACGCGTAAGCCGAAACCGACACTCATCAAGGAACAGGAACGCCCCGTATCGTTCTTCCGCAATGGATTGATAATCGCCGGACTGAATCCCCAGGCCGTGCCATTCTGGATATTCGCGTTGGCGACCATAAGTCAGTATTTCGAGTTTCAGTATATCGGGCTGACGCTCATGGCATTTCTGCTTGGAGTATTCATGGGCAAGTTACTCGCCCTGTATGGCTTCGTTATCGCGAGTAGCTATCTAAAAGCCCATCTACAGGAAAGCAGTACTCTGGTGAATCGCCTGCTAGCAGGGATTCTGCTATTTATTGGTTTAAGTCAGGGATGGAACGCGGTAAATTCCCTAGTAGCCTAATCTCGGCTAGAAAACCCATATTCATTGAGAGCGCCTGATCAGCGAATGCCAAAATCACAGGACAGCAACGAACACTCTACGAGTAATCGGGACTCCGAAGCGCACCGGCGGGCGCTGCGCGGTATCAACAGAGCACGAACCCGCCTGGCTGTCTGCTTCTGGACTCTGCCGGTGTATATCCTGGCGATCTGGGTGCTGCTGAATAATGGCCGCAGCATCGATTCGATGATGTGGATCTATATGGCTGTCTACGCTGGCTTCGCGATCGACATGTCGATGAGAAACTGCCCTAGTTGCCACAAGCAATTCTATGTGAAAAACATCTTCCTCAATTTACTCACCAAGCGATGCGTACACTGCGGGCAAGCCTCGGTTCCTACAGAATCGAATCCTGAAGCCTAAGCTCCGCTCTTGGATGGACCCTAGTTTCCTTGACGCAGTAGGCGCAACAGTTCTGTCAGCTTAGGTGGCTGCCCGGTGCGTAGCACGCCCATGCGAAAGACCTTTCCTGATAGCCAGAGCACGAACACGATGCTGAGCAGCAGCAGAATCGTGGTGCCAACCACATCGACCAGTGGTGGGTCGGCGGCCGCGCGATTCATCATGAGGTAGGGTGTGAATAGCGGAAACCAGGACATCGCTCGAACGATCGTGTTGTCTGGGTCGCGAACGACGAACACCATCATCGCCAGCGGAATCACCTGAATCATGATCATCGGCATCATCATCGCCTGTGCCTCTTTCAGGGTATTGCACAGACTGCCTATGGCCAGGAACACGCCAGAGTAGAGCGCATATCCAGCGAAATAATAGAACACGAACCAGGGAATCAGCTCGGAGCCGAGAATGACCTCGAGTATCTGGCCAATAAGCTCTGTCTGGCTGCTCTGATACAGCGTGATGAACAGGAAGAACGAAAGCAGCCAGACGGCGATGGTGGTCAAACCCGATAGGCCGATGCCGAGAAGTTTGCCCATCATGAGTTCGCCAGCGGTAACCGAGGCGAGCAATACCTCGATGATGCGATTCGATTTCTCCTCGATGGTGTTGCTTAGCAGATATTGAACACTCTGCATCAGGGAGATAAACATTAGATAGACGAAGCCTATCGGCGCTAACTGGCGAAACGTGTCAGCTACACTGACAGCCTCTTCACCAACAGCAGCGGTTGGGTCGAGTTGGCTAAGTGGCAGGCGCGTGCGTTGCACATTGCGAACAATCTGATTGTCCACACCAAGACCAATGTATTCACGATTGCGAATCTCGGCATTGATGCTGCCGCTTATCGCGTCGGGAAGACGAGTGTCTGTCAGGTTTCTTGCCCAATACTGAATCCCAATCGGTCGCCCGGCAGGCTGCGGCATAACGCCCGGGCGCGAGATGTCGTCGTTCACATTCGCGGGAATTAGAATCAGCGCGAACAGGTCGCTTTGCTGCGAATCTACGATGATCTTTCTGTCACCGCTAAGATAAGGCCTAAGTGCCTGTGCAATCGCATTGGGCGACCCCGAACTATCGATGTCGGCGGGCAAGTCCGCTTCTATGAACTGACGTGAGGGTGTCTCAAAGGGCGGAATGTCTTCCTTCAATGAAGGGCTCGCCATAGTCAAAAAGAAATCCAGGCCACCACTTTCGAACCACTGATCTAGCGCTGCAACTTCGTCGGCATCGGCGTTATCCACTAACTGCTCTGCCGCGTCAGTGCCACCTGCGGCGGCGAGCTCAAGATTCGTCTCCTTGCGATGCTCAATTAGGTAGCCTACGAACTCGCTCAGGATGCGCCGCTGATGCTCGCGCTCGATGGCCGTCTCTACCGCCTCGCCATACTCGCCCGACTGGTCGATGAGGATGTAGTAGCGCGTGGGCGTGGAGTTCGATAGCGTCGTCTGCAGAAAATACATCGCGGTAAATATTACGGGGAAGATAAGAATGCCAGCCCAGAAGCCCTTCGTCTTCACATTCTCCATGTACTCGCGCCAGGCGATTAAGCGAATCATGTTCATCGGAAGTTATGCTCTCTAGCGTCGTCGCCTACAAGATGCACGAAGACATCATGAAGGCTAGGTTCGGTGAACTCGAATCGGCTTAGAGAGATGCTCCTCTCGAAACAGTTTCGCAGTATGTCCTGCGGGTTTAACTTCTCACTTATCTGCAGCTGCCACTGCCTCAGCTTCACATCGTTGCCACCGCTTCCTTCGATCTGGACTACTTCCGTTACACCCGTGATCGAATTCAGAGTAGAGATGTCGTCAGCCGTCTCGAGAATGATGCGGCGTGGAATCGTCGCCTTCGCCTCGTTAACCGTGCCGTCAAATATTTTGCGACCCTTTGCGATCAGCAGTATGTGATCGCAGAGTCGCTCGGCATGCTGCATAACATGTGTCGAGAAGATCACGGTCTGTCCATTCCTGGCCATGTCTGTGATGAGGTCTTCCAACACGGATTGATTGACCGGGTCTAGACCCGAGAAGGGCTCGTCTAGAATCACCAGTTCAGGATCGTGCGCGACGGCGGAGAGAACTTGTACTTTCTGTCCCATGCCCTTGGAGAGCGACTCAACTTTTTGCTCGGCAAAATCCTTCAGACCGTATTTCTCTAGAAGATGCCAGGCCTGCGCCTTCGCCTCCTGTTTCTTCATTCCTTTTAGCATGGCGAAGTATTGAATCAGCGCCCATACCTTCATCTTCTTATAGAGGCCCTTCTCCTCGGGGAGATAGCCAATTCGATTGCGTACATCCAATGCCGAGGAGTGACCCAATATGTTGATACTGCCGCTATTGGGTTTGATAATCTCCAGAATCATGCGGATCGTGGTGGTCTTGCCGGCACCGTTCGGGCCAAGAAAACCATAGATCGAACCCTTCGGAATGGAGAGGCTTAAGTCCTTCACCGCCGCGAATTCGCCGAACGTCTTCGAGACGTTCTTCAGGCTGAGGACCGAAGTCGTATCGGCGTCTACAGAGGGATGAGACTGGGGTTGCACCGCGGCGTCTACCATCAATTAGGGCTCGCAAAAAAAGGATCGAGCTAGTATGTCAGAAACGGTGAGAAGATGGAAAAATAGCTACCTGTTCGTCGCCTCGGTGAGTCGCAGCTCAGCAGTGAGCGCGCAATGATCGGAGATCGTTCGCCAATCGGTGTGAGTCATGACTTCGGCGCTACGAACTTGAAAGCCGCGAACGTAGATCCTGTCCATGGAGAGCATAGGGAAGAGAGCGGGAAAAGTGTCGGCCACCCGACCGTGCTGATTCTGATGAACTTCGGATACTGCTAGCGCGTCGCAGAGCTGCTTATGAACCTTGCGGCGCCAGTCGTTAAGATCGCCGGCAATAATAAGTGGCTGGGACTCCTCGATGTTCTCGTTAATGTAGTCGATCAACTGTCTGGTCTGCTTGAGGCGCTCGGTCTCGAAGAGACCCAGATGAACGCACAGCAGATGCACCCCGTTCTCGAGAGTTCCGTGCAGAATGCCGCGCTGCGAGATGCGCATCAACGATACGTCGATATTGTGTAGTTGACTAAACGGCAGTTCACTGAGGATGGCATTGCCATGATGCCCGTGCTGATAGATGGCATTCTTACCATAGGCAAAATGATCCCAGATAGAGTCTGCTAGGAATTCGAACTGATTGTTGTCGGACCAATTGGGTATCTCTGCTTTTCGCTTCTCATTGTCTCCACTAACTTCCTGCAAGAATACGATATTGCTGTCCGACTCTTTCAGACACTGCTTGATTCTCTCGAGAGTGAAGTGGCGGTTGCTCATCGAGAATCCCTTGTGGATATTCAGGGTGAGAACTTTGAAATCATGCATCGCTTTCAACTTGTGGGCTACTAGGATTCGTCCAAGACATTAAAGCGCCTCACCCATGAGGCTGTAAACAAATGGATTGAATTAATACCAGAACGACTTGGGCAGCGCCGCAACTCAGTGCGGATGTTTGATCTCAGTCAAGATGGAGGCGGTGGCCAGGTCTACTATGAACAGTAGAGGGGCCAATTTCGCTGAGTACGGCCCGCCGAACTAACATGGAACTGTACACGGGTTACGGTCTAACAGCTCAGCAGGAGTGAGATGATGATTAAAATCGACAGGGTGGTTGCTCTGATTGATCTGAACGATGAGCACGAGGGAGTCCTCGAAAAGGCGGCGTTTCTCGCCGCGGCAAATAAGGCATCACTGGAGCTGATGTCGATAGACTATTCGTCCTATCTCGAAGATGGCCATTACTTCGAGCCGTTGCAGGCCGCCGAGCTGCGGCTCGAGATGTTGGAAGAGCATAGGTTGCAACTTAATGAGATAGCAGCGTCCCTGAAGAACGATAAGTTGAAGGTGGCAACGTTCGCGACCTGGGGGCGACCAAGCCACAAGCTATTGAACGACCATATCAAGCATCCTGAAAAGACTCTGGTAGTTAAGTCGACTGAGCATCACAACAAGATCGCTCGGCTGTTTCTCTCGAACGAGGACTGGAACTTGATCCGACACTGTGAGTCGCCTCTGCTACTGGTTAAGGGTAAGCCTTGGTCGAAGAAGCCGGCATTCGTTGCTGCAATCGATCCCAATCATGCGAACGACAAGCCCGCCGCACTGGATGTGAAGATGGTAGCCTATGCGCAGTTGTTAGCCGGGGAGTGCGAGGGTAGCGTGCATCTATACCACAGCGACTCGGTACCACCATTCATGGGTGTCTACACGCTGATCATGAATGAGGAAGACAAGAGTGCGAAGCTCGCCGAGTTCGGAAATCGTGCAGGCATCGACAAGAAGCACTGTCACTGGACAGATATACCCATCGAAAACTCACTGCCAAAAATTCTCGACAAGTTGAATGCGAGTGTCGTGGTGATGGGTGCGATATCTCGCTCGGGGCTTGATCGTGTGTTGATCGGCAGCACAGCAGAACGGCTCCTCGATCTAATAGAGAGGGATGTGTTGATCGTTAAGCCAGATTAGTAAAGAGTGCTGGAACGAAAAAAGGGAAGAGCGATGCTCTTCCCTTTTTTCGTGCAGCTTAATCGCTGCGCAGTACTGAGAGACTCTATCAGAGCCAGCTGTACATGATGACACCGGCTACAGAAGTACACACGACGAAGTAGGGCAGCGCCATGTAGACCATGCGTCCGTAACCCAATCGAATACGAGGTGCTATAGAAGACATCAATAAGAACAGGAATGCAGCCTGGCCATTTGGTGTGGACATGCTTGGGATACCCGTTCCCATCACCACGGCGACTGACTGAGCCTCGTAGATCTCGCGAGTCATTACGCCGCTCTCGACGAGAGGAGTTATCTCGTTCATATAGATCGTGGCAACGAACACGTTGTCACTGATCGCTGATAGCAGGCCGTTGGAAAGGAATACCATGAACACCTGTCGATTGCCTTCCAGAGACAGCACCCAATCCATAACCGGGTGAAACATCTCCTGACTATTGATCATAGCGACGATGACATAGAACACGACCAGCAGAGAGGCGAAGGGAAGCCCTTCCGTAAATGCCTGTCCGATTGAATGCTCGTCGGTAACGCCAATCATCGAAGAGGCGAGGATGATTACAGCCAGTCCGATAAGCCCGATCTCGGCAAGGTGCAGAGACAGGGCAATAATCATTAAGATCGCAACCACGAGCTGGAAGTAGATAACCAGAGTGTCTCCTCGGGTGGCGCTCGCCTGTAGCTTCGCGTCTTCATCGGCCAAGATCTGTCTAACGGCGTCAGGCAGTGCTGCGCCATAGCCAAACCAGCCCATTTTCTCCAGCACGAAACAGGTAAAGATACCGGCTAACAGCGTGGGTATAGTAGCTGGTGCCACCATCTGGATAAACGTCACGAAGTCCCATTCGGCCGCGGTGCCGATTACGATATTCTCCGGCTCGCCTACCAGGGTGCACACCCCGCCGATCGCGGTGCCGATCGCGCCATGCATGAGAAGTCCGCGCAAGAAGGCGCGGAATGCGTCGAGGTCTTCTCGGTGCAATTCGTTGATGTGCCCGTCTTCGGAATCGGGCGCATCGCTGTAGCCCACCTTCGACACCACCTTTTCATAAACATCGTAGAAGGCGGTAGCGATGGCGATGAGCACCGCCAAAATAGTTAGCGCATCGAGAAAGGCTGAGAGTATGGCTACCACGATGATCGTTGTTACATTCATCACCACGCGGGATTTGATGCCCAGCAGAACCTTATTGATAAACTTAAACAGCATCTCTCTGAGGAAATGCACACCGGCCACCATGAAGATAACCAGAAGAATAACCGGCAAACCATGCTCAACCTCTTCGTAGACATGGTGAGAGTCGGTAAGTTGCATGGCCAGCACTTGCAAGGCTAGCAGGCCGCCAGGTTGAAGAGGGAAGCATTTCAGAGCCATGGCGAGCGTGCCAATGAACTCAAACAGGATTATCCATGAAGTAATGAGATGCCCGAGTGTGAAATAAAACACAACATTCATTACAAGAGCGGCCAAAACCGCCTTCTTGTACCAAAGCGGAGTGTGACCCAGGAACATCGCCAGTGGCGAGTCGGGGTAGTGGTGAGCTGCTGAAGATGACATCTAATGCTTCCTTATTATTGTCGGTTATTCGAATACCCGAGGCGAGGCCGGGTCAAATATACTGCTATTGGAGGTACTTGGCCAAATTTATTCTGCGCTCAGGAATTTATCGATCTGCTCGGCAACCAACCTGCCTTCATCGATTGCGCGCACGACTAGAGATTGTCCGCGGCGACAGTCGCCGGCGGCAAAAACCTTTGCCTTGGAGGTCTGGAACTGACGATACTCGGCCTTGTAGTTAGAGCGACCGTCTAACTCCAGCCCGAGGGATTCGCTGAGATAGTGTTCGGGTCCGAGAAAGCCCATAGAAAGTAGAATGAGGTCCGCCTCCCAAAACTTCTCACTGCCAGGAATTTCCTTGAACTGTGCATCGACATTCACAGTGTTGATGCCTTTCAGGCGTCCGTCTGCGTCTCTGACGATGTCTTTGCCAGAGGTGGAATAGATGCGCGGGTCCTGGCCGAATTTCGCAGCGGCTTCCTGGTGGCCGTAGTCGACTCGGTAGATCTTCGGCCACAGTGGCCATGGATTGTCAGCAGCTCGATCCTGCGGAGGCGTAGGCATGATCTCGAAATTTACTAGAGACTTGCAGCCGTGCCGCAGAGAGGTGCCAATACAGTCTGTGCCGGTGTCGCCGCCACCGATGACGATGACCTTCTTGTCCTTCGCACTCAGGTAATTGTTATCTTCCAGATTCGAATCCAGCAGGCTCTTGGTATTCTTGTGCAAGAACTCCATCGCAAGATGAATGCCGCCACCTTCTCTATTAGGGATGTTCAGGTCGCGCGCTGTTGTAGCGCCGGTCGCGAGCAGGAGCGCATCGAAGTCTGTGAGGAGTTTTTCGACATCAATGCCGTTGTCGCCCTTGCCGCCCACGTCGGCATTGACCACGAACTTAACGCCTTCTTCCTTGAGCAGATTTACGCGGCGATCGACGATGTCCTTTTCTAATTTCATGTTGGGAATGCCGTACATCAGCAAGCCACCGATGCGGTCGTCTCTCTCATAGACGGTGACATTGTGCCCTGCAAGGTTCAACTGCGCTGCCGCCGCTAGCCCTGCTGGGCCTGAACCGATGATCGCGACCTTCTTGTCGCTGCGCTGCTGTGGAGGATTTGCGACGACCCAGCCGTTCTCGAAGCCCTTATCGATGATTGCGCATTCGATGTTCTTAATAGTGACCGGCGGTTCGTGAATGCCGAGAACGCACGAGCCCTCGCAGGGGGCGGGGCAGACACGGCCGGTGAATTCCGGAAAGTTATTGGTCTTATGGAGGCGATCAAGCGCCTCTTTCCAACGATTCTGATAGATCAGGTCATTCCACTCGGGAATGAGATTGTAGACGGGACAGCCTTCCTCGGATTGGCAGAACGGTACGCCACAGTCCATACAGCGGGCGCCCTGGTTGTTCAGCAACTCGTCGTTGTGTTCTGTGTAAATCTCCTCATAGTCCAGCAACCGATCCATCGCATTGCGATAGGGCTCGGTCTGACGAGTAAATTCCTTAAATCCTGTTGGCTTTCCCATTTAGCTATCTACCTTTCTACTCAACATCTGCACCGGCTGATCGGTTGCACTAGATTCAATCTGTTGTGGTTCTCGCTCCAGGCGATTAAACGGCGTTGTCTAATACCCGCTTGTAATCGGTTGGCATGACCTTGGCGAAATGCACCAGGTTCTTCTCCCAATTATCGAGAATTTTCTTCGCCACCGGCGAGGCTGTATACAAGTAATGCTTCTTGATCATCGCCTTCAATTCGAGAATATCGTTTATCGACGCGAGTACTTCGAGTTGGTAGGTGCCGGTATTGCACTGCTTCGGAAATTCGCCTTCTGGATCCCAGACATAGGCTATGCCGCCACTCATGCCGGCGCCGAAATTTCTGCCAGTCTTGCCCAATATCACGATGCGACCGCCGGTCATGTATTCGCAGCCATGGTCACCGATGCCCTCGACGACGGCTACGGCACCACTGTTTCTTACGGCAAAACGCTCGGCAACGATGCCTCTGAAATAGGCCTCGCCCGCCGTTGCGCCGTAGAGGTTTACGTTGCCTGCAATCACGCTCTCTTCGGCCTTGAAGCTGGAGTTCTTCGGCGGATAGATGATGATCTTGCCGCCAGACAGGCCCTTGCCTACATAGTCGTTGGCATCGCCTTCAACAGTCAGAGTAATGCCCTTGGCAAGCCAGGCGCCGAGGCTCTGCCCTGCCGAGCCATTCAACTTTATGTTGATGGTGTCTTCCGGGAGCATCTTCTCTTTCCAGCGCTTCGCCACCTCATTTGACAACATGGTGCCAACTACTCGATTCGTGTTGATAATCTCGGTCTCAATGTCGACCTTGTCGCCCTTCTCCAGCGCTAATTTGGATAGGCGGATCAACTCATTGTCGAGTGCCATGTCGAGTCCGTGGTCCTGATCCATAGTCTTATAGAACTGAGTGCCCTCGAAGACGACCTTGGCAGGTTGCAGCATATTGCTTAGGTCGATGCCATCAGCCTTCCAGTGGTTGATCGCCTCGTCTGTCTTTAGCAGGTCGACGCGTCCAATCATCTCGTTCACGGTGCGAATGCCAAGCTCGGCCATGATGCCTCGTAGATCTTCGGCAACCATGAACAGGTAGTTCACCACGTGTTCTGGCTTGCCCTTGAATTTAGCGCGCAGCTCAGGGTCCTGAGTCGCGATTCCCACCGGGCAGGTATTAAGATGGCACTTGCGCATCATGATGCAGCCCAGGGTAACCAGTGGTGCCGTGGCGAATCCGAATTCTTCTGCGCCGAGCAACGCCGCGACCGCGATGTCACGCCCGGTTTTCAGCTGGCCGTCGGTCTGTAGCACAACGCGCGAGCGTAGATTGTTCATCACAAGTGTCTGATGGGTTTCCGCCACGCCCAATTCCCAGGGCAGACCCGCATGCTTAATAGATGTAAGCGGAGATGCGCCGGTGCCGCCATCGTGTCCGGAAATTACCAAGTGGTCGGTCTTCGCCTTGGTCACGCCCGCGGCAATCGTACCGACGCCGACTTCGGCAACTAGCTTGACACTAATTCGCGCCTGGCGATTCGCGTTCTTCAGATCGTGAATAAGCTGAGCGATGTCTTCGATCGAATAGATGTCATGATGTGGTGGCGGACTGATGAGCCCCACGCCGGGAGTCGAGTGGCGAATTCGCGCAATCTTCTCGTCTACTTTTCCACCGGGTAGCTCTCCACCTTCGCCAGGCTTGGCGCCCTGAGCGATCTTGATCTGTAATTCGTCGGCGTTGGTGAGATACCAGGCTGTAACGCCGAATCGACCGGAGGCAACTTGCTTAATCGAGGAGCGTTTGGAATCGCCATTCGGCAGCACTTTGAAACGCTCGGGGTCTTCCCCGCCCTCGCCTGTATTCGATTTACCGCCGATGCGGTTCATCGCGATAGCGAGTGACTCATGGCTCTCTTCCGAGATGGACCCGAAACTCATCGCGCCAGTAGCAAATCGCTTTACGATCTCACTGGCAGGTTCAACTTCGCTAACGGGAATCGCTTTGACGGAGTCCTTGTTAAAAGCTAGCAAGCCTCTGAATGTGCAGCGTCGCGTTGCATCTTCGTTCGAATGTTTGGCGAAGGCTGCATAGGCATCTGAACTATTGGTGCGAGCAGCGATCTGCAGGTTAGCAATCGTGTTGGGGTTCCACATATGTGCATCGCCGCCGGAGCGCCAATGGAAATCACCAGGATTTGGGAGCACGTCGATGCGATCGCTGTTGCGCTTGGGAAAGCCCAAGGCATGGCGGCGCTGCGTCTCCTGCCGCAGAACGTCAAGACTGACACCCTGTACTCGTGAGGCTGTACCCGTGAAGCAGCGTTTAATGACATCATCTGCCAGACCCACCGCCTCAAAAATTTGTGCACCTTTGTATGAATGTAGCGTCGAGATGCCCATCTTCGCCATGACCTTGAGCATGCCTTTGGCGACACCCTTCTTATAGCCAGCAACGAGTGCGTCCTCGTCGGCGAACATCGCGCCAAGGAAGCCTTCCTGTTGCGCCTGCCATAATGCTTCGAAGGCAAGGTAAGGATTGATTGCGTCTGCGCCAAAGCCGGTGAGCAGGCAGTGATGATGCACTTCCCTGGCTTCTCCGGTTTCGATTATCAGGCCGATCTGAGTTCTCTTGCGAGCCTTGATTAGATGCTGATGAACGGCGCCACAGGCCAGCAATGCACTCAATGGTATGCGTGAGGCAGAAGTGAGTCGATCAGACAATATAACGAAGGCAAAACCATCATCGATAGCCGCCTCTGCCTCTGCACAGATACGGTCTAAGGCCTTTTCAAAACCTTTTTCCTCGCCACTCTCGAAAGTGCTATCGATCAACTTCGTCTTCATGCCGTGATAGTCCATATTGCGGATATCGGTCAGCTGTTGATTAGAGAGAATCGGATGATCCAGGCTTAGTCGATGCGCCTGCTCAGGCGTTGTCTGCAAAAGATTGCCTTCCGGGCCGATGAAACAGCGAAGCGACATAACAATCTCTTCACGAATTGAATCGATAGGCGGGTTGGTAACCTGCGCAAACAACTGTTTGAAGTAGTCATAGAGCATGCGCGGCTTGTCGGACAGACAGGCAAGCGCAGAATCATTGCCCATTGAGCCTAGCGGATCGCGCGCCTCGGTAACGAGGGGAATCAACATGAATTGCATGGTCTCGGTGGTATAGCCGAAAGCCTGCATGCGCTCCATAATATTCTTGCCGTCTAGGGAGTGTGCTGCACTGCCGCTAGATAGGAGGTCAAGTGTAACTCTTTGCTCGGCGAGCCATTCACCATAGGGTTGCTGGCTCGCGATGGTGTGTTTCACTTCCTCGTCGGGAATTAGTCGGCCTTCTTCGAAGTCCAGCAAAAACATTTTGCCGGGCTGCAAGCGTCCCTTCAGCTTAACGTTAGCTGGGTCTACATGTACCACGCCAACCTCCGATGCCATGATGACCTTGTCATCATGGGTAACGTAGTAGCGGCTAGGACGCAGACCGTTGCGGTCGAGAACGGCACCTATATAGTGGCCATCGGAGAACACAATTGAGGCCGGCCCATCCCAGGGCTCCATCAGGGCCGAGTGATACTCGTAGAAATCCTTTTTCACGGAATCCATGTTTACGTCTGACTGCCAGGCTTCCGGAATCATCATCATCACGGAGGCTGGTAGCGAGCGTCCGGACATCAGCATAAATTCTAAGACAGCGTCGAAGCTGCCCGAGTCCGAGCAGTCGCTATCGATAACCGGGAAGATCGTTTGTAGCTCATCACCAAATACATCCGTCTTAGCTTTACCCTGTCGAGCCAACATCGAATTCACGTTACCGCGAAGCGTATTGATCTCGCCGTTATGGCTCATGAAACGGTTTGGCTGGGCCCGGTCCCAAGAAGGGAAGGTGTTGGTGCTGAATCGCGAATGCACCATTGCCATATGGGTTTTGAAATCGGTGTTCGTTAGATCGCCGTAGAAAGGGAACAGCTGGCCCGGTGTGAGCATGCCCTTGTACACGATGACTTTAGTGGAGAGGCTGCAGGCGTAGACTTGCTTTGCTTCCGAGAGTGACTTGTCTGAGCGCAGGCGGTGAGTAAATTGCTTGCGTATAACATAGAGCTTGCGCTCGAACTGTTCTTGCCCGAGACCGGGCTCGGCGGCTATAAAGAGTTGCTCGATACTCGGCTGTGCCATCAAGGCGGCAGGCCCAACATCGGCGCCCTTGGCATCGATGGGGACTTCTCTCCATCCGACCAGGGTCTGGCCTTGGTCGGCGATAATCTGGTTGATAGCGGCCCGGCAGATCTCTCTTTCTTCCTCTATCTGCGGCAGGAATATATTGCCTACGGCAAATTGTCCGGCAGGGGGTAGTTCGACATCGAACTCCGCCAATGCGACTTTTTGGAAGAAGCTATCAGGCAGCGCCATCAAGATACCGGCGCCATCGCCGGTATTGGCTTCGAAGCCGCAGCCGCCACGGTGGTCCATGCGGGAATTCAGGTGATAGGCGTCTAGCATTATCTGGTGGCTAGGCTGGCCTTTTATATTGGCGACGAATCCAACACCACAGGAATCTTTTTCCAGGGCGGGGTCATAGAGTCCTGTCTTTTCAGGGTACCCAAACTTTAGAGGGATTCGATTGTCCTTGCTCATAGTCACTCTTATCTCGTGCAGTAATCGCTATTCAGTTCTTTTCTTGTTCCGCAACTTCATCCCCCAGCGAGGCTGATTCTCTCGGGTCGAAATGCGGTATTACGCTGCTGAATTTGTCTGGGTACACGCTGGCCACTTGTTCAAATTCTCTAAAGACTGCGACGCGAGAGTCTCCTAGGCGCATCTGTAAAAATGGCCTACGCTCAACACGGGTTGCAACATCGCAGAAGTGTGCTTCAGGCCGCGCCCACAGGGGCCTCCAGAGCAGCCTTCGCTTAGCGTTGGCTTCCTTAAGTACAGGTAGCAAACAGTCCTGCAGTAAGCCGCGAAGTTCGACGACCGCTCTGCAGGCCAGAGAGTTTGAACAAGCAGTCAGAGGGTCCCTTGATAAGGGCCTGACTATTCAATCAGTTCCCCTTTTAGCAGCTAGCTAGGTGTTGCCTGAGCGCTGCGGAAAGGGCCGAACACAATACCACCGCGTAGGAATATGTCAAGATAGACGCGGCCTGCGAGCACATCAGAGTGGCAACATATTGTCGTAAAAACTGAGCGGAATTCCAGCGTTATCAGAACCGGACCTATTCACCGAGATGCAGCGTGAAAAGAGCCGCGCTACTGCGCATTTTGAGGGGCGCAAAAGTTCGTGTTACCGCGCGCTGGGAATTCCCAGGGCAGCTACTCGAAAATCCGCTGAAACGACCAAAATACATGCCGTTCACGGTTTTCGGTTGCTTGATAAAAACCAACAGGTGATTTACTCTAGCCGACGCTAACTGCCTAATAAGAAAAACAATTTATGCGAATAATTCTCATTTAGATTAAGCAGCTCGAAATCAGAATTCCTGTCCACATCACGGAGGCGAATGTAAATCGTGAATCCAAAACTAACCCGTAGACGCTTTATCAAAGGCGTAATTGCCTCTGGTGCAGCGGCCACTTCAACCACAATCTGGTACGCGGCCAATGGCCAATCACGTCCAGCTGGTGCAGTGGAACGAATGATCAGAATTAATATCAATGGCCAAGTCCGCAACGTAGATGTGGCACCTCAGGAGACACTCGCATCGACTCTCCGCTACAAGCTCGGCTTAACTGGCACAAAACTGGGTTGTAATCGCGGCGAATGTGGCGCGTGTACTGTCCTCGTTGATGATGTTCCAAGCTACGCCTGTTCGGTACTGACACACTCAGTGAAGAGCATGCGCATCGAAACTGTTGAAGGATTGGAATCTGCCAACGGCGATCTGCATCCTGTACAGCAGGCATTCGTAGAAGAGCTTTCACCTCAATGTGGTTACTGCACACCGGGGCAAATTATGTCGGCGGTAGGCCTGTTGCGAGCTAACCCGAATCCAAGCAGAGAAGAAGCGCGACAGGGTCTGGCAGGCAACATCTGCCGCTGTGGTTCTTATGACTCTTACCTCAACGGCGTAATGCGCGCAGCACAAATAGGATAATCATCATGGCATATATGCATATTGGTAAAGATTTCGTTCCACCAGATGTTGCCGGTAAGGTGACTGGTCGAATTAAGTATGCCGAAGACTATAGCCGCGAAGGTATGGTCTACGCACGGTTGTTAACTAGCCCTCTTCCCCATGCTCGAGTAGTGAGCATCGACGCATCCGCCGCACTGGCGATGGAAGGCGTTTTTGGCATTTTGACTGCCGACGATGTCTACCCGGATGGCGAGTCCAACGACACAGGCTTGAAGGTACTCACTAATCAGCCGACGCTAGTGGGTGAGCCCATACTCGCCGTAGCGGCGATCGATGAGAAGACAGCAGAAACTGCCATCGCGGCAATCTCTGTGACCTTCGAAAGACTGCCTTTCGTTCTAGACCCGCTCGATAGCCTTGCAGAGGGTGGCCCCGATGCTTACAACGGCGGCAATACTTTCGTCTTCCGCGAAGGCATCGCCAGCGCAAAGTGGAGTAGAGACGAAGTAGCGAGCCTGCGTGCCGGCAACGAGCCGACGGCAGAGCCTCAGCAGTCTTGGGAATATGGCGACCTTAACGCCGCTCTGGCTGGTTCTGCTTACATTTACGAAGGCACGTTCACAACGGCGGGCTATCCTCACCAATCCATGGAGCCACGCAGTGCGTTCGCTTACTGGGAGAATGGTAAGTGTTATCTGCACGGTACCTCGCAGAGTATGACTCCGGTCGCTGCGGGCATGGCGGACATCGTCGGTGTGCCTATCGAAGATTTCGTCTTCATTAACGAAGCAACCGGTGGTGGTTTCGGTCAACGTGCTCGACCAAACAGCATTCCAAGCATGGCTATTCCGGCCAAGCTTTCGCAGAAAATCAATCGTCCTGTAATGATGCGCGTAACTCGTGAAGAAGAATTTACGATCGGTGGTGCACGCCAGGGATTCCAGGGTTGGATCAAGTGCGGCTTCAAGCAAGATGGCACGATGGCGGCATGTGACATGTACATCATCTCTGACAACGGCGGCAAGGGTGGCGGCGGCGACGCGTCATCGGCAGCCGACTGCATCAGTATCCTCTATCAGGCAGAAGCCGTGCGTTTTCGCGGTACTTCGATCGGCAGTAACACTGGCCATCGCGGTGCGCAGCGTGGCCCAGGTCAGAACCAGATTGCTCCAATCATTGCGCCTATCCTCGATAAGGCGGCTGAAGAGCTGGGTATCGATAGACTGGAAATTCGCAAGTTAAACGCCGCCCAGAATGGCGACGTCGGCGGACCACGCCGCCAGCCACTAACTAGCGCCTATATGCCTGAAGCTCTGGC
Source organism: uncultured Pseudohongiella sp. (assembly GCA_964352295.1). Taxonomy (GTDB): domain Bacteria; phylum Pseudomonadota; class Gammaproteobacteria; order Pseudomonadales; family Pseudohongiellaceae; genus UBA9145. The sequence continues at coordinate 132,037 of CAYGRR010000002.1, forward strand.
GATGGGTGCTGAGCAGTTTGGCTGGGAAGAGCGCAAGGGCCGAGCACGCCAGAAGAATGGCAGCAAGGTTCGCGGTCTGGGTATCGGACAGGGCTATCACAACGCAGGTCGCAGTGGCATGGACGGCATCGTTCGTCTGATGCCCGACGGCCGACTAGCTGTGCATAGCGGTGTTGGTAACCTAGGTACCTACTCGTTTGCCTCAACTTCGAGAGCAGCTGCAGAGGTAATGCAGATGCCTTGGGAGCGCGTTGACGTAATTGCCAATCGCTCGGACCGTCACCTGCCAATGACTTCACCGCAGGATGGCAGCAACTCTATATTTACCAACACACGCACCAACTACGGTGCGGCTCAAGACCTTCTCGCGAAGATGAAAGAGATCGCCGCGATGGATCTGGGTGGTGTCCCTGCCGACTACTCTCACGGTAACGAGCGCGTCTTCCAGACTGCTAACAGCAATGTAGGCATGACCTTCGCCGCAATCGCACAACGCGGCCTTGAACTCGGCGGTAAATTTACCGGTGAGGCGGAAGTACCAGAAGACATGGATGACTTCACCAAGTTATCTGTATCACGTCTGGCTGGCTCGGCGTTGATGGGCCTCTTTAAGGACCCGGCACACAACAACAACCCGCCTGGCTTCACGGTTACTTTCACCGAGATTGAGTTGGATACCGAAACGGGTAAATACGACATTCTCGATATGATCAGCATTGCCGAGTGTGGAACAGTGGTGCATCCACAGGGCCTCGCGAATCAGCTGCGCGGTGGTGCCGTTTGGGGAATCGGTCTTTCCGGTTACGAGAGACACCTCTACGATCCACAGAATGGTATCCCTGCTAGCACCGGTTACTGGCAAAGCAAGGTTCCAACGATTCTGGACACGCCTGCAAACATTGGTACCGGATGGGTTGATCTTCCTGATCCAGAAAATCCAGTTGGCGCGCGCGGTATTGGCGAGCCAGCCATGGGTGCAGTATCAGCCGCTTTAACAGCTGCAATTTCAGACGCGCTTGATGGACACATCTTCAACGCCGCGCCAGTCACTGCAGACATGATCATTAATCACGTTGCTGGAGTATCGTCAGAAGCGATTCCTTTAGCACAGAACAATTTCCGAGGTTGATATGGTAGCCACTTCACATGACGTAATGCCCGATATCGAGCTTTATCAGCCAACTGATGAAGACAATGCCTTGGCATTGGCGAACACGCTAGGACGAGACGGTTGGCTACTCGCCGGTGGACAGGACACTTACGGCTGGTTAAAAGACCGCAATAAGTCGCCTTCCGCCATGATCGAGCTAACACAGATCGATGCCTGGAAGGGAATCACCGAACTGGATGGAGGCATTCAAATAGGCGCCGTTACGACGCTTACGGAAATCGCCAATCATCCATTAGTGCAGTCGAAATTCTCTCTTCTTTCTACAGCAGCCTCCAAGGTAGCTAGCCCGCAGATTCGCAATGTCGGAACCCTAGGCGGCAACCTGGTACAGGATGCACGCTGCTGGTATTACCGTCGCGGCTTGGATTGCTACCGCGCCGGCGGCAATATCTGCTATGCCGACTCTCCGGAAGGCTTGAATCGTGAGCACGCAATCTTCGGCGCAAGCCGCTGTGTTGCAGTCTCTCCTTCCGATACAGCGCCGGCACTGGTTGCATTGGACGCCACTATGGTTGTTAGCAGCGAAGCAGGCGAACGACTAATTCCAGCACAGGATTTCTTCGTAGGACCAGCGCGCGATATCGTCAACATGACAGTATTGAACGAAGGCGAGATCTTGACAGCCGTTCGCATACCAAGCACTTGGGCCAATGCAGAGTTCTACTTCGAGAAAGTTGCAGACAGAAACGTCTGGGATTTTGCTCTAGTGAATGTAGCAGCAGCTATTAAAGTATCTGGCGGTTCTATAACTGATGCCCGCATCGTATGCGGCGCAGTAGAATGTACCCCTCGTCGACTGGAGGCTGTTGAGAACGCGATTCGCGGACAGCAGCGTTCGGAGCAGCTAGCCAATCAAGTAGCGGCTATGGCCACCGATGGCGCAAGACCCTTGAACTATAATCACTTCAAGTTGCCATTGATGGAAAATCTGGTTAAGAGAGCGATCCGAGGTTAATCCTCGGGTCACCTCGGATTAGCTACAGTAACTCAATAATAAATAAGAACTTAAGAGGGTAGTAGAGTGGGAGAAATTGTCCGCTATAAACGCGATGTTTGGGGCGAGGAAGTAATTCTCGGTGTTTCATGGGATTTACTCTGGGTTGTTGCTACGGCAGTACTTATCCTCCTTGCAGCCCATGCGATTATCATGGCCGCATTGGCCAATAAGAAGATGGACAAGCCTTCGTCTGAAGGCCGACGAGTTCTTCGTCATGAGACTATCGATAGATTGTTTCATTGGGTAATGGCCGCGAGCATATTAGTCCTGATCGCGACAGGCGTAGCACCGATTCTTGGTTTGCGTATTGCCTGGTTGAATATCCACTGGATCGCCGGACTCTTGCTAACTTTCGTGGTGGTGTTCCACATTATCCGCTCGCTTTTCTGGCAAGATTTTAAGTCTATGATTCTGGGGCCGAAAGATTTTGGCGAGCCATTCGATTCAGCAAAGAAGCCGGGCAAGTATACGTTCGAGCAGAAGGGCATGCACTGGGCTGTTACTGTCGTAGTTCTAGCGGTTATAGGAACTGGTGTTCTTCTATTCATGCAGATCGATACGCCTTTCTGGGATCGTACCAATAGCATGCCGGAAGATCAGCTTGGTCTTATGTTCCTGCTGCACGGTCTTTCCACTCTTGCGCTGATAGCTCTTGCGGCAACGCATATCTATTTCGCCCTGAGGCCAGAAAAATTGTTCTACACACGTTCTATGGTATCTGGTTGGATTTCGGAAGATGAAATGACGGCAAACCATGACACGAATCTATGGTCTCCAAAAGAAGCCGATTAATTATCCTCCGCTTCGATTCGATGCGGACCCGAAAACGACTACCGAGTAATACGCTGTGATAGAAGAAGATATAGAAGCCATAGAATCTGGCTATGAGTTCCTGTTGGCATTTGCCGCACAGGGACGTCCTGCACAAACCGAATCTGGACCTGGGCCACACGCCAGACCAATTATCGAAGGCGTTGCAGCTGCAATGAAAAACATTGCCGCTGCTTTGGCCGATAGCAAGGACGACTTCGAGCAGCTTATCGCCAGTGATTGCAGAAAAGCTGGCGCAGCCGTTCGATTCATTTTGAGCCAGGAAAAAATTGGGTCGGAGATCGTGGACAATCTCAACGCGTCGATTCATCTTCGCGCTGTTTTGACCGATCTGTTTCTCTATAGCGAGGCGCTTAAGCCGCTGGACACGGGCGAAGCCTCGTCTAAGGCTGGGGCAGGCGGTGTCCAGACTTACGATGCAACTAAGAAATAATATTTAGATCAGTAAGTCTCTGAAGCGTTTTACTAAGCTTTCAGAATGAACCAACGCATAAACGGAATCGGACTAGCTCTTGTTCCGTTTTTTGTTTTCTAATTCTTCACAAATCGAGAAATTGCCAATGATCGAATGGCCGACAAGAATCGAGCTAGCACAGCTGCCAACACCACTGACGAAGCTAGAAAAGTTTTCTCACCGATTCGCAGACACCACCGTCTGGGTCAAGCGTGACGAGTTAACCGGCACCGAGGTCTCGGGAAACAAGATCCGCAAATTGGAATTCTGTATTGCCGAAGCGCAGGCTCAGGGTTGCGATTCGCTGATCACCTGTGGCGGCATCCAATCGAATCACTGCCGCGCGACAGCGGTGCTAGGTGCGCGATTAGGAATGAAGGTGCATCTCATCCTACGCGGAGAGAAACCTGCCGTACCCGAGGGCAATCTATTGATGGACTATCTGAGTGGCGCAGAGATTAGCTATCTGACTCAGGCCCAGTGGCGCGGGCATGAAGACCTGGCGCGAGAGCTTCAGACCTCCTACGCGTCATCGGGGCACAAGGCATTCTTCATCCCAGTGGGCGCGAGTGACGAGGTGGGGCTGTGGGGCTACATAAAGGCGAGTGAAGAGTTGAACCAGGACTTTCAGAATCTGCAGATGGAACCTGAATACATCGTCACCGCCACAGGCTCCGGTGGAACCCAAGGTGGATTGATCGTCGGCACAGAACTATTAGGCATGAAGAGTCAGGTAGCGGCGTTCAACGTCAGCGATGATGCAGCGTACTTCGATCGCAAAATCCGCGAAGACGTGACGCTGTGGAAGCAACGCTATAAGCAAGATTTCGATCTAAGCAGACTGAAGATTAGAACGATTGAAGGCTATCTAGGTCCCGGTTACGGGGTGGCCGGTCCAGAGGTGTTCGACAGCATTGCCGAGCTGGCCCGCTGTGAGGGCCTATTTCTAGACCCGGTCTATACAGGAAAAGCCTTTCATGGCATGGTAACCGAGCTGCAAAAGGGCGATGCGGGTGAGTTGCCGGGAGCGAAAAATGTAGTTTTCATCCATACCGGCGGCCTGTTTGGCGTGTTCCCCCAGCAGCAAAATTTCCATTTCGCCTAGGCTGGAACCAGCCGAATGGACTCGGAATTATTTCGAAATCAGGACTCAGAATTTTTGGATTGGATAGCACTATGAACAAGATCACTGGACTGCAGCTCATTAGGACTCTGCTTACCACTAGTTTCATCTCAGGTTTTTCCGCTCTGGCCTTTGGTCAGGATGGTGCTGCTGGCGCAACCGCCCGGCCGGATGGCGTGGCTGCTGCCAGCTACTCGGCTCCAGAGCCGGCTAACCCCATGATGGAGAGTAATAATGAGGATCAGCTACTGTCGAATACGCGCCTGCTAATAGAAGGCAGCCTACGCTCAGGCGAGGGCTATTTTAGTGCAGACGGCGGACGCTTCATTTACCAGAGCGAAACTGCTGGCGACAATCCTTTCTACCAGATCTATGTCTTGAATCTGCAAGACGGCACTTCGCAGAAAGTCTCGCCTGGGATTGGCCTCACTACCTGTTCATGGATACACCCGACTCGGGACCTAGTCATGTTCTCCTCCACCCATGAGGACCCAGACGCGCTTGCCAAGCAGGCCGAAGAGATTGCCATACGCGAGAGCGGAGTCAGTCGACCCTATGGCTGGGACTACGATCGTCACTACGATATCTATCAGGCCGACAGCAATGGTAATAATCTAGTCAACCTAACCAATACCGAAGGTTATGACGCCGAAGGCTCCTATTCTGCAGATGGCAGCAAGATACTCTTCGCCTCGAATCGTGAAGCCTATCAGCGCACCTTAAGTCAGGCAGAACAAAAACTCATGGACGACGATGCATCGTACTTCATGGATCTCTACTTGATGGATGCCGATGGCTCGAATGTAACGCAGATAACCCATTCGCCAGGCTACGATGGCGGCCCCTTCTTTAGCCCGGACAATAGCAAAGTCGTGTGGCGGCGTTTTAATCCAGACGGCAACAGCGCCGAGATCTGGACCATGAACATCGACGGCAGCGGCCAGCGTCAATTGACGGCAGAGGCGAAGGTCTCGTGGGGACCGTATTACCATCCTAGCGGTGACTACATCATCTATTCCAGCAATATCCTCGGGAATGCGAATTTCGAGTTATTCATGATCGATCCCGACGGTTTAAACCCACCCGTGCGTGTTACCAACACAGCGGGCACGGATATCCTCCCGGTATTCTCGCCTGACGGAAATCGACTGGCGTGGAGCACAACGCGCACTGCCGATGGAACCTCGCAGATACACATCGGCGATTGGGACCACCAGAAGGCTCTCGAACTTTTGGGGCTGTAAGCCGCTCGAACTAGCAATGATTTGAAC
>CAYGRR010000003.1:0-25999 GCA_964352295.1 uncultured Pseudohongiella sp.
CGTCTTGACGGTGGGCATGGCGGTCGATGCGAACGTATTGATCTTCACGCGGATACGCGAGGAGCTTGGCGCTGGCGCGCCACCCCAGCAGGCTATCGATGCCGGCTACAATCGCGCCTTCAGCACCATCCTCGATGCCAACATCACAACTTTTCTGGTCGCCGCAGTGCTCTATACGATAGGAACCGGACCTGTGCGGGGCTTCGCGATTACACTGATGATAGGCATTATCACCTCCATGTTCACGGCCATCATTGGTACGCGAGCAATAGTAAACTTGATCTATGGCGGCAAGCCTGTGAAGACGCTCTCCATTGGTAATTTTAAGATGCAGACCAAACAGGACGATCTGAGCGTAGCGGCAGGGAAATAGAAACTATGTTATTGACTGAGAAAGAAATCGGTTTTGTAGGCACGTTCAAGTTTGCGGGGATAGCTTCTTTTATTCTGGTTATTGTCTCCATCGTTTCGCTTGCGATGAATTCTCTGGAGTTTGGTCTCGATTTCACGTCCGGCACGTCGGTACGTTTGAGCTACTCCGACGCGGTAGTCATCGAAGAGGTAAATCAGACGCTGCGCGATAACGGCTATGACAATGCCGTGGTCGTCACCTTCGGATCCGATCGAGACATACGTGTTCTTCTGCCGGTAGATGAGGCCGTTGACGTTGGCGATCAGGCGGCGAATGCCGTCATCGTCGGCGAGGCTATCGCCGAATTGCTGCAGGTCAGTAGCGGCAGTGAGATCACATTGCTAGGCTCAGACTATGTGAGCGCTAAAGTGGGCGGCGAACTCGTTGAGTCGGGCGGAATCGGCATGCTGGTGGCTCTGGCCATAATCATGGTTTACATCGCCATGCGTTTCCAGTTCAAGTTTTCCGTAGGCGCCGTGGTGGCGCTCGCGCACGACCTGATCATTACACTCGGGATATTCTCCCTGTTCCGTATCGAGTTCAATCTGAATACCCTCGCCGCGATGCTGGCGATCATCGGCTATTCCTTGAATGACACGATCGTCGTATCGGACCGCATTCGCGAGAATTTCCGCCGCATGCGCAGCGGTACGCCCGCGGAAATGGTCAATACCTCCCTCAATCAGACGCTCTCGCGCACCTTGATAACCTCACTGACTACTTTGATAGTACTGTTCTCGATTCTGATTGTCGGCGGAGAATCGACTCAGGGCTTCGCGTTAGCACTCATCATCGGTGTGCTGATAGGAACCTACTCCTCCATCTATATAGCCTCGAACGTCATCCTCTACATGAACGTAACCCGCGAAGATTTGATGCTGCCTATTAAGGAAGGAAGCGACTTAGACGATATCCCCTAATGAGGCTCGCTAGCCTCGGCTTTCGCCCTGCCCGCGTCCTGTTATAAATACCGCTTGGCGATGACCCGCATTATTGCTATGTTTTAGCCCGTTAAAAACTAATGTGTACAGAGGGCGGTTTAGATTGAATCACTCCGAGCAGAATTCTCAGCACAGCAGGCGGGCTCTTGGCCGCTCGCATCTCGCGCTTTACGGGTTATTACTGCAGCTCACTCTGTTGTTTCCTCTCAAGGCATTCGCGCAAGACCCCGCCTTATTTCCTAGGCCTGCCGAATTAGAACCGGCTATAGCCTTCTGGGTTAAGGTGTATACCGAAGTAGATACCCAGAGTGGGTTCCTGCATGACTCGCAACATCTGGACGTAATCTATACAGCGCTGAGTCTTGATCGCGATGTGATCGAGGCGCGACGCACTCAAATCAAGGAAGATCTGGCGGTGCTCGCCACAGGCAAGCGCGATCAGCTTACTGATTCGCAGCGCGAGATACTCGCACTCTGGCCTGCGGGAGTGAGTAACCAGACCCTTCGCGCAGCAACCTCGAACGTTCGCTGGCAGCTGGGTCAGTCAGATAGATTCCTGGGCGGATTGCAGAGATCCGGCGCTTACAGAGAACATATAAATAATGTTATACAAGAGAAGGGTCTGCCGAGTGAGTTAGGCGTGCTCCCTCATGTCGAGTCTTCATTTAATCCCGGGGCCTTCTCTAGTGCGTCGGCCGCAGGCATGTGGCAGTTCGGTCGCGCGACGGGTCAGCGTTTTATGCGTATCGACCATATCGTCGATGAGCGGATGGATCCCTATACGGCGACGAATGCCGCCATGAGTTTGCTTGAATACAATTACAGCGTGCTGGGGACTTGGCCGCTTGCGCTGACCGCTTACAATCACGGGGCAGGCGGAATAGCGAGGGCTGTTCGAGAAACCAATACTACTGACATAGAGAAGATTGTCGCAAACTATAAGGGGCGTTCATTCGGTTTTGCCTCACGAAATTTCTATGCACAGTTCCTCGCCGTCCTGGACGTGGAGAAAAATGCCGAGGCGCATTTCGGCAGTGTGCGATTCAATACTGCACCTAGATTTAGAGAGGTCGTGACCGACTCCTTCATTGATGCCGAAGTCTTTGCCAGATCGGTAGGCATCAGCCTGGAGCAACTGCGCGATGACAATCGGGCCCTGCGCCCGGTAGTCTGGGAAGGCGGCAAGAGAATCCCGGCAGGCTTTCGCATCAAGGTGCGCGAGGAGGTTGTGCCCACAGGCGATTTATTGGCCATGGTGCCTGCCGATTTCAAATTTCCCGTACAGACCGCGGACATCGCTTATGTCGTAGAGCGTGGCGACAGCCTGTCGGTAATCGCCAGACGCTTTAATACCTCGGTGGCCAACCTTACTTCCTTGAATCAGCTGCAGAGCAGCAACAGGATTCAGATCGGACAGCGGCTACTGCTGCCGCAGGATAGTTCTCAGCCGGTGCAAGTTGACGAAGTAGCTCCGGAAGATGGCACGTACACCGTTCGCAGAGGCGATACCGTTTCACTCATTGCGGCCCGCTACGGCGTGACCGAACAGGCGCTTTTGGGCATGAATGGTATTCAAGATCCGCATCGCATCTATCCGGGTCAGCTGCTGACATTGCCGGGAGAAGTTGATGCCGGTATTCAGATCGCAGGAATAGAGGCTAGCACTACGCCAACACCGACAACTGAGACTAGACTAGCGGAAGAGGCGCAGCAGCGTATCGAGTCTGAGAGGGAAGCCCCTCCGGCTCCCATAGATGAAGTTGAACAGTTGTCATTGGTGCAACTGCCTCCAGCCGCCGTCTTGCCAGACAACCAGGAACTGGATGCCCCTGTTACCGATGAAGAGAGCACGGCCGAGGCGCTGGACCCGGTGATAGATGTTAGTGAGAGTAATGAGCAGCTCGTAGAAATCCTTGCTGCCGATCCCTCCGACTACACGGTTGCTAGTAATAACACAGTCGAAGTTCAAGCCTCGGAAACCCTGGGGCATTTTGCGGAGTGGCTGAGCATACGAGCCTGGGACGTGCGTAGGCTGAACAATCTCGCCTACACCGATCCGGTGATTGTGGGCAATCGCCTGACGCTGGATTTCTCTCGGGTAAATATTGCCGAGTTCGAACTCAAGCGCCGCGAGTTCCACTCCACTCTACAACAGGAATTCTTCAGCAATTACCGTATTCAGGGTGTGGAGCAGTACGAGATTAAACGCAACGACAACATCGGAGCTATTGCGCGGAATCGCTACTCCACGCCTATCTGGCTATTACGGCAGTACAATCCGGATCTCGATTTCAACCGCATTCAGATCGGTCAGCAGGTGGTCTTTCCGCTCGTCGAGCAGGCAGAGTAGCCGCTTAGATTTCCCTTTGTTGCGCGAGTCTTCCCAACAGCCTTGCATAACTTGGTCGCAGCGAATCCAGGGAGAACGCATCCATTAGAAGCTTGGGCAGCAGCTGCCCATCACTTTTCATGTCTTGCCAGTGTTGAAGTCGGCACAGGATCTCTCTGCATTGCTCAGCTAGTTCACTCTGGGCACCGGTTTCGCTGCCGCAATCATAGCGAAACTGGCTCTCGACATACTCGGGATAGACCAGGGCATCGGGCACCAGAGGAGTACAGCCCAGGGCGCAGGCCTCCTGCACCGCAAGGCCTTGAAAGTCATGCAGCGCGGTTGATAGCACGACGTCGCAGCGCCGTAGCAGAGCGATATAGTCTTCGCGATCCTCGATGAATCCAAAATACCCCGGCTCGATACCCAGCGCTGCTGCATGCTGCTTTGAAAGTCGCGCGATCTTCTCAAACTCCGCCGGCGATGATCTGAATTGCTGCCCGACGACGTGCAGCCTAATTGGCGATCTTTGACTGGCCAGTGCCTCGGCAACAAGCAAAAGTAGCTTGGGCCCCTTATCGTATTCCCAGCGATGATTCCAGATCACTTCCAGTAGTTGCTGATTGCCGTCGTGAGAGGACAGGGCGGATTTGGTTGCGAAGTCTTCCAGCGGGACGGGAATGACTTCGCTAGCCTCGATCTTACTGAGCAAGTCTGGTGCGAGTCGGTCGGGTAGTTTTTCGAGCAGCGCTCTGGTCCCTTCCAGAAAGGTGGTGCGGTTGTAAGCGCTATTAAAGACGATTGCATCGGCGCACAGCGTCGAATAGAGAGGAACCAGCTTCGGTTCGATATTGCTGTCTCTCTGCGAGTCGCCCAGCGGATAGACGAACTGGTTTTCGTGGAAGTAGAGCAGAGTTGGAATGCGGGCGATGTTAGGAAGAAATCCTCTGAGGCTGGCCAGATCGACCATCGACGTAGCGATGAGCAGGTCATAGTCTTCGCTGAGTAATGCCTTCTCGTTCAGCGCCCACTGCAAACTGTTGCCGCGAATCCGCCAGTTAAAATGGCGCGGCGGGAGCACGAGCTGCGTCCAGCTGTGTTCAGGAAACATGTCGAGTAATCGGGTGCGCCACATCTTGTGGCTCATCGCATCGTAGGCAGAGAGTAGTAATATTCGATATTTCATTGTGAGTTCTTTACTATGCCTACTGGCTCCGCTAGCGAGTTTGCTCCATTATTCAGTAAGCGCCTGACTTGCGCGAGTGGAATTATTCAAGAGACTGCCTCCTACAAATCCGCCACTGGACACTACAAAGTAAAATCGAGGAAACAATGACTATCAAGCTGCACGGTATGCCCAAGAGCAACTACTACAATATGGTTAAGGCGATAATGATAGAGAAGGCGATGGCGTTCGAGGAGGTCCTTGTGCTGCCAAATCAGGAGCCCGAGTTCCTGCTGAAGAGTCCGATGGGGAAGGTGCCAGCGATGGAGACCGAGCAGGGTTTCCTGAGCGAAACAGGCGTCATGATCGACTATATCGATAGCCTGAATGCCGGCCCCTCATTCTATCCAAGCGAGCCGTTCGCGCGCGCCAAGGTAAAGGAATTGATTCGCTATCTCGAGCTCTACATCGAATTGCCTGCGCGCCGACTCTATGGCGACGTATTCTTCGGCAGGCCAGCGACGGAAGAGCTCAAGGAAGAGGTTAGAGGCCAGCTCGAGAAAGGTTTCGCTGCTCTAGCGCGGCTCGCCAAGTTCGATCCCTATTTGGCCGGTACAGAACTAAGCTATGCGGATTTTTACTACCGCTTCAGTGTCGGGTTAGCGACGATAGTGTGTAAGAAGGCGCTGAATTGGGATGCGAGGCGTGAGCTGAGGAACATAAAGCCGTTATTAGACCTGATGGATGAGCGAGCGTCTATTCGGAAAGTGCTGGCAGATCAGGGGTGATCTGCCAGCGATAGCTTTGAGGCTAGCGGTGCGGCTTTCGCTCCAGAATGCCTGCGCTGCTGCTCATGTCGAGGATGGTCTCGATGTTCGCCTCGATATCCTCAACAGTTGCGCCTAGACCGAGGTCCACGCCAACATTTTCCCTAACATCCGCCGAATAGTAGCGGCCGCCGGCAGCCTGGATTATGCGGCCGTTAGGCGCCTGCTTCGAGCAGAGGTAGACGACGGCAGGTGTAACCAACTCTGGCGCGAGTTTCTCTGCGCTGTCTTCAAAGCCCGGTAATTCGACCGTCATTCGAGTCGCTGCGATTGGCGCTATCGAATTGGTGAATACGTTGTACTTGGCACCTTCGAAGCGCAGGGTGTTCATGAATCCAACCAGCCCCAATTTTGCGGCGCCGTAGTTGGCCTGCCCGAAATTTCCGAAAAGGCCGGATGTCGAAGTAGTCATCACGATGCGACCGTACTTCTGCTCAACCATGATTGGCCACACACACTTCGTTGCATTGAGGCTGCCGGTAAGGTGGACATCGATTACCGCGTGCCAGTTCTCCAATTCCAATTTGGAGAAGGTCTTGTCTCGAAGGATGCCGGCGTTATTCACTAGTATGTCGATGCGGCCCCACTTTGCGACGGTTTCATCAACCATTGCCTGCACCGCGTCGAAATCGGTGACGGAGGCATCGTTAGCCATCGCCGTTCCGCCGTTATCGCGAATTTCCTGCGCGACCTGCTCGGCCGCCGAGGCTGAGCCCCCACTGCCGTCTACAGAACCGCCTAGGTCGTTGACTACCACTTTCGCGCCACGTCGACCCAATTCTAAGGCATGCTGTTTCCCCAGCCCACCACCTGCGCCAGTCACGATGGCTACCTGACCTTCGAAATTGATTTTCATGCTACTTCTCCGCTATTGCTAAATCGACTGTGCCAGCATGTTATTTCTCGGCTCGAGAAACGGGCACTTCTAGATGAGGGCGGAATTCTATGCTGATGGCGCGTCAGCTGCAATGAATGAGGGAATCTGTGTAGAAAAAGCCGGAGGAAAATCGGCGTTGTCATTGTTATGATGGGGCACGCAGCGAGCTTGCCGCCAATGAGTGGAAATACGTAAGCACAAAACACGATTCGCGATCTCTGAGAAACTATGGAAGACATGAAGCCCGTTCCCGCAGCCACCGTCGTGGTGATTCGCGAGGTTGCCGACAAGACAGACCTTGAGGTGCTGCTGCTGCGACGAAACTCGAAGTTAGTCTTCCACGGTGGGCATTGGGTATTCCCGGGCGGTCGCGTCGACGAGGCGGATTTCGAGTCTGGCGACAGGTCGCTTGAGTATCGCGCTGCGCTTCGTGCGGCAGTGCGTGAGACCAGAGAGGAGGCAGGCATCGATCTCGACATCGATAGCCTCATTCACACCGCTCACTGGACTACTCCACCGAAGTTGCCCCGGCGATTCTGTACCTGGTTTTTCCTCTGCCCTCTAATCGAGCCGGTTTCAGTGGTGGTAGATAACGATGAGATCCTGGAGCACAGATGGATAACGGCCCGCGGTGCACTTGCCGAGGCGGAGGCGGAGAACTGGGTCCTGCCACGACCTACGATGGTTACCCTGCAAGATATTGCGTCGCACCGAAGCTTGGCAGAGCTGCTAGCTGATGTGTCGCGGCGAGATATCCGAGTTTTTCCGGAGAATTCCGCTTACTACAATCCCCGCGAAATGGGTTGCTAGGCACTTCACGGGGCGCTTCTGCTGCGCCTATTTCGGGCAAAACCTTGCCCAAATTCGGCCATTACAGGGCCGAAGTCGGTCAAAGCTCAGACTAGCTGATTTTGCTGCTCCTTTGTCGGCATTCGCACCCATAAGCCCTTGCAATTCCGGGCGGGTTAATGGGATAGTTAAGCCGTACGACTGAGACGCTCCTGCGGCGCTAGCGGTCAGTAAAGCCGTGGCTTTGCGCCCTAATCCGTGCCAGCTGCCAGTGACCGAGTCGCATTCAGCCGTAGCCAAACGAGGAACAATAAGTACTAGCAAGTCTTCCTATCCACTGCAGCCAGAAGAGCCTCTATGTCGTCTCCTACATTCGATAGTCTTCGAGAAACCCTCAAGAGTCTTCGCCGTCGTCGCAGCAAGCTGTTTATTCTCAAGCAGATTAGCTATTTCCTTATTGCATTTTCCGTATTGGTTCTTTCACTTAGCGCGACGATCGTCTGGCTAGATCCTGGCAAGAGCGGCACGACGACGCTATTCGTATTGGCGATGCTAAGTATTGCCTTGCTGGTGTGGCGACTGGTGCTGGTATTGGGTAGACAGACCACCGATGACCGCAGGCTCGCGCACTATGTGGAAGACCACATTCCTGACCTAGAACAGCGCCTGCTTACCTCTCTGGAATTCACCGAGGAGGATCTTGTCAACGGCAGGCGTGGTGTTTCGCAGCAGTTCATTCAGCAGCTCTGGCTAGACGCCCAAGAACATGTCCAGATGCAGCAAGCGCAGGTGGAGACAGTAGCGCCAGCTAGGTCCTCCTATCTTTCTTTCGCATCCGCGGCCGCCGTAGTGACGGTGGTATTCGCGCTGTTCTTCAGCTCCGAGGTGTTATTTAACGCCGGCAGTCAATTAGCCTGGCCATTCGCCATGAGCGAGCCCGTAACCGTCGTCGAGGTGCTGCCGGATATCGAGATCAGTGTTGAGCCTGGCGATCTCGAGATGCAGCGGGGCGATAGCGTGACCATCATCGCCAGAGTCAGCAATGCCATACCGGGCACGATCAATCTGCGCCTGCAGGACGACAACGTGAATTGGCGCGACGCGACGATGAATCGAGATGGCAGCGGCAGCGATAGCGCCACCTATAGCTACTTCATTCCGTCCTTGCAGGAAGATACGACCTACTATGTAACCTTTGATGAGCGTGGCGAACAGAGTTCCGCGCAGTATCAGATAGACCTGTTTGATCTGCCTCAGGTGGAACGCATTGATCTTGCCTTGGACTATCCGGAATACACCGATATCGAAGACATCACCGAGGAAGACAGCGGAGATCTGGTGGTGCCGGAGGGGACTGAGGTTGAGCTCGTAGTCACCTTTAATAAGAACATAGCGACGGCGGTCGTAGAGTTCGATGAGAGCTATAGCGCAGATGAGGAAGAGGGCGACTCCTTGCCACCCTATGAGAATCTTCAGCTGGAAATAGAGGGCAATATAGGTCGCGCGAAATTTACCGTGAACCAAGATGGGGTCTATCGCATCTCTGCGACCGATCTGTCAGACCTCGAGAGCAAGAATCCGCTCGATTATTTCATACGCTCCATAGAAGACATGCCCCCGGAGCTAGCCCTTAAGCGGCCGGGTAAGGATCAGGAGGTCATGCCGCTGGAGGAAGTCGTGCTCGAGATAGACGCTAGCGATGATTATGGCCTCAGTAGATTTACGCTGAATTACAGCGTGGTAGGTGCAGAGGAAGTCGAAGTCGATTTCTTGCCGGAGCCAAACCGCAGAGAGGTGTCGGGCGACGAGCTTATCTATTTGGAAGATCTCAATGTAGAGCCAGGTGACTTTGTCAGCTATTTCCTCACGCTTGCTGATAACAATGGCATCGCAGGCCCCGCCGAGGTCATCTCCGATATTTATTTTCTGCAGGTCATTCCAACCGATCAGGAGTTTCGTCGCTCCCAGGGAGCCGGTGGCGGCCAGGGTGCAGGCGGCGGGCAGGGCGATGGTGCCGATAGCAGCGCTCTCGTGCAGATACAGAAAGACATCATCGCGGCAACCTGGAAACTAAAGAATAGACAGTCGAAAGTGTCGCCGGAAGAGTTTGCTTCCGATGCGGAGATTATTTCGGAGTCACAACTGGAGGCTACGGAGCGGACCCGTCGCTCTATCGATCGCCTCGCGGAGCGCCTCAGCTTCTCCGATGCGAGCTACGATGCCGCAGTGGAGAATCTCTCGCTCGCCATAGATCAAATGAATAGGGCGGCAGATGAACTTAGCAAGGAACAGATCACTAGCGCCCTGCAGCCCGAGCAGCTCGCGCTGCAATATGTACTGAAGGCCGAGGCGAATATCAATCGCACCAATATTTCCATGCAGCAGGGCGGTGGCGGTGGTGGCGGTGGAGCCGCACAACAGGAGCGTGAGGATCTCCGCGAGCTGTTCGAGATGGAGATGGGGCAGTTAGAGAATCGCTATGAAACGCCGAATAGCGCAGGCGGTGGCGGTGGCTCGCAGCAGCAAACAGAAGAGGCGAACAAGCTTGAGGAACTGGCGCGCCGACAGGAAGGCTTGACCCGCGCTCAACGCAATCTAGCCAGGCGCGAAGAACAGATGACCGAAGAGCAGAAGCGGCGTGAGCTAGAGCGCCTAATGCGTCAGCAGGAGCAGCTTAGCCGCGAGGTAGAGCAGTTAGCCCAGCAATTGAATCGCGGCCAACAGAGCTCCCGTTCCCAGCAGCAGAACCAACAGGCTTCTTCGCAATCTCAGTCGCAATCCCAGTCCCAGTCTCAGTCCAGCAGCAGTTCGCCTTCTTCTGGCAGTGCCAGCGGCGGCCAGCAGGGACAGCAACAACAGCAACAACAACCGCAGACGGCCTTGCAGCGTGCTGCACAGCAGATGCAGGAAGCCTCAAAGAGTGAGACCGCCGCAATCGCCGCGGCGAGATCGCAGAAAGCTCTGGAGAATCTGCGCGAGCAGCAGCGCGAACTCAGTCAGCAGTCGGAGCGTTCGGTGAACCAGCTAGCGCAGAACCTTGGGCAGCGCGGACAGCAATTACTGCAACAGCAGCGAGATCTGCAGGAGAGTATGCAAGAAACTATTCAACAACAGGGGCTGGGTCAGACGCGACAATCGGTTCGCGATGATACCGACCTGCAGGCTCTCATCGAGGCGCAGCAACAGCAGCAGAGAGACCTGAAAGAAATCGAAGACATGCTGAGGGCGATTATCGCGCGCGGTGACAACGAAGATCAGCGTCTGATGTCACAGGCACAGGCGGCGAGTCGGGAGCTGCGACCCATACGTGAAGAGATGCAGACCAGTAGCCGCGTCCTGCGTAATGGCATGGTGAATCTGTCCGTTGATATTGAGCAGGAGCTGGAGGGCTCGATAGAAGATCTCGTACAAAGCCTCGCCGCACTGAATCCATCTAACGGAGACTCTCAATCTGATCAGGTGCAGCAAGCGGCGAGCAATGCTGCTCAATTGCGTCAGCAGATAGAGGACCTCGAACAACAGGCGCTAGCGTTTAATGCGGCAGGTCAAGAGCCTAGCGGCGATGTCCCATCTCTGCGCGAGATGCGTGAGCAATTGGAGCAGACGCAGCAACTGGCACAGCAGCTTACTCAGCAGTTGCAGGAGCAGGCGCGTGCGGGTGGCAACCAGCCGGGTCAGCGTGGGCAGCTGGGTCAACAAGGTCAACAAGGCCAGCAGGGTCAGCAAGGACAAGGTCAGGGACAACAGGGCCAGCAGGGGCAGCAAGGCCAGGGTCAGCAGGGACAACAAGGACAAGGTCAGGGCGGCGGGCAGCAAGTAGCGGCTGGCGGTGGTGGCAATGAACAACCCGGCAGGGGCGGTCGTGTCGGCGCCCAAGGTACGCCGAACAATATTGGCAATGCGAGATCGATTCGCCAGCAATTAACGCAGCAAGACATCGAAGACTTTCTCAATCAACCAGAACTATTTAGACAACTACTCCAACCCATCACTGAACTCGAGGGAGCACTGCGCGCGCAGGCAGAGCTGGATAACATCAACAACAAGCTTTATGCCACCGTTGATGAAGATATCCCCGCCGAGTATCGAGATCTGGTGGAAGAATACTATCGTGTATTGTCTGAGAACCAGGGATCAGCGAATACAGATCAGTAGCAATGCAATACACACAACCTAACTTTCTAACGGCTCTCGAAGACGGCACATTCACCTTTGCCTACGGCATAAGCCCGTGGCTTTTCCTGCTGTTCACTGTGTTAATCGTGCTTGCCGTCTGGTTCGTCTATCGCAGGACAACGAGACAACTTAGCAAACCATGGAAAGTATTTTTCATTGGCATTCGCTCGAGTGTGCTGATTCTGCTTCTGTTTTGTTTATTGAGACCAGTAGTAACGACCCTGCAGGTCTCGCCCCAGGAAACCTATCTCGCTGTAGTGATTGATGATTCCCAGAGTATGTCCATCGCCGATCTACCCGATGGACAGACGCGCAGGGCAGCCGTCGAACAGCAGTTGGGTGAGGATGGGCTGTTAGAGGAGTTGTCCGAGTCTTTCCAGATCCGCACGTTTCGCTTCGATAGCCAGACCCAACGCATCGCCGGCGTTGAGGAGTTAAGTGAGGAGGGTACCGCTTCTTCCATCGATCAGGCGCTGAGCTATGTGAATGATCAGCTGAACGGATTACCGCTGGGGGGAATCGTCCTTATCAGCGATGGGGCCGACAACAGTGATGATGATCCACTCACCACCGCGCAGGAATTTGGCGCGCGCCAGATACCTATCTTTACCCTAGGTGCGGGGCTAGAGGATATTCCCCAAGACATAGGCATCGTCGATGTCAGTGCCGCCAAGACAGTCTTGGAAGGCTCCGTGTTTAATGTGCAGGTTGCGATCAACCATCAGGGCTACACGGGGCAAGAGGTCGAGCTCTCCATAATGGATGGGGAAACGCAGGTAGTCTCCGATGTAGTGACTCTAGGCGCTGAGGGCGTGACGCGGCGCTTCGAATTAGAGGTAACGCCCGAGCGACCCGATCTCATTGTCTACGATTTAAACGTCGAGCTGCAGACAGGCGAGATTATTGAGAAGAACAACAGCTACAGCTTCCTCGTGGATAACACCGAGAAAGAGGCCCTCGATATACTCTATATAGAAGGCCACCCGCGCAACGAATACAAGTTTATTCGCCGCGCCGTCGCCGGGGACAGTTCACTCCGCTTAGCTACTTATTTGCAGACCGGTCCAGAAAAATATTATCGGCAGGGCATTGAATCGGCTACTGAACTGAGCAGTGGTTTTCCAGAGGATCGCGAGGAACTCTTTCAGTACGAGGCGCTCGTGCTGGGGGATATAGAGTTCGATTTCTTCAACGCCGACCAGTTGCAGATGATAGAGGACTTCGTTGCCGAACGTGGCGGCGGCTTCCTAATGAGTGGCATGGTCGATGAGGAATTTATAGGTACACCCATCGCGGACATTCTGCCCGTGACTCTAGTCGAAGAAGGCTTCCTGCCAGCCCATCTGCGCGGCGGAATTCGCCGCGGTGATCACCCAACTGGTGAGCTCTTCTATCCAAGGCTAACGCGCAACGGGGAATTCTCGCCGCTGTTGCGCCTCTCCGCCGATGACTCGGCGAATCAGGCACTCTGGCGTCAATTGCCGGAGCTTCAGGGCGTCTACGTGACGGGTCGAATTAAGCCCGGCGCAGAGGTGCTAGTAGAGCACCCTCTTTTGCAATACCAGAATCAAGCACTCCCGCTACTCGCCTCGCAGCGCTATGGCTCCGGTCGCAGCATGTCATTAACCACCGCCAGCACCTGGCGCTGGCAGATGATGTTGCCGTCGGCGGATGAATCTCACGAAACGCTGTGGCGACAGATCCTGCGTTGGCTGGCTGTCTCGGCGCCCGAGAGGATCACCATCGAGTTCGATCGCGAATTCTATAACGTCGGTGATGAAGTCAATGTGAAGGCCATAGTTTTGAACGACGAGTACGAGGCAGATAACGATGCGACGCTGTGGATGCAGACATCAAATCCACTCGAAGAATTTGTCGACGCTCCTATGGAGTGGGACATCGATGAGGATGGCGTCTATAGGGCGAGCTTCGTCGCCGAACAGGAAGGTGTCTATAGTCTATTGGTCGACGTCGCGAGCGCGGCAGGAGAGACCAGCGACTCAAGCGCGGAGAAGCGGGCAGCGTTCGTCGTGACGCCCTCACTGCGCGAATATACGAATGCCGAGTTAGACCGCGGTCTACTGGCGCGTATCGCAGAGGTCAGTGGCGGCAGCTATTTCGACTTGTCTGCCGCGGGCGCATTGGCCGACACAATTGAATTTACTCCGAATGCCTATTCGCGTGAAGTGCAGATAGACCTTTGGGATCGACCCTGGCTATTGGCCTTGCTAATTCTGCTGCTCTGCGCAGATTGGATTAGCAGACGAATGAAGGGGCTTTCGTAACTCATGGCTACCACATAGAAAAGCTTATGAAGATCTTAGTGAAAACATTCGTAATTGGTATGGGGGCCTTGTTGGCGGGCGCTGTAGTTGCGCAGGACGCCGGTGTCTCCGGCGGAAACGATTTCTTTCTCGATCGCGCTAACTCGACAAAATACGCAGTGATTCTAGCTGGACCAACGGTGGGCGATGAGAACCAGTCCAAGTTCCGACAGTGGGCATTTTCGCTGCACGATATTCTGGCTAGAGACTATGGCTATAGCTCCGACACGATCTCCCTGTTGTATGACCGGGGAACGGTGGCAGGCTCGGGCGGCGAACGCATCGATGCAGCCTGTGATTTGGCAGGCATTCAGCAGGAACTCGCTAGGCTGCAATCGCTGGTGAAGACCGGCGATCAGATAACAATTTATTTGATCGGCCATGGCAGCGGCTCCGAAGAGGAATCGAAGTTCAATATTGTCGGCCCTGATATCACCGGTGTGCAATTTGCCGCCATGCTGGACACCTTCGATCAACAGGATATGGTTATAGTTAACACGACCTCGGCGAGCTACGGCTTCTCAGCCTCTCTCTCCAGCGAGGGTCGCGTTGTTGTCTCCTCCACGCGTTCCTCCTCAGAAAAATTCGATCCGGTGTTCTCGAATTATTTCATCGAGGCGCTGGATAATCGCAATGGCGATAGAGACAAGAACAATCGAGTCTCTATTCTAGAGGCCTTTAATTACGCAAAGAGCAATGTTGAAGAATTCTATGAGGAGCAGGGTAGATTGGCCTCAGAGCACGCGGGTCTGGATGACAACGGCGATGCCTTGTTTAGCCTTAATCCCACCACGGCGGAGATCGATGGCCGCCTCGCGGAGATTGCCTACATAGACAATCTGGCGGATGACACCACAGGGCTGTCGGCAGAGGCGCTGAGCCTGAAGAGTCGTATGCAGGAGATCGAGCGATCCGTTTTTATATTGCGCGGACGCAAGGCGGAATTCCTAGAAGCCGACTATTGGCAGCAGATGGAAGAGTTGCTCGTAGGCTTGGCTAGAGCTACAGGAGATTTCAATGAGGTCGTTAATTCGGGTGAACCAAGTGAACTATAAATCAGTGATGAACCACTGCCTCGCCGCGGTCTTGCTGGCGAGTCTGGCCTTCGGCGCAACTGCGCAGGACTCTCCCCAGACCAATACCGGGGAGTCTCCCCTGTTTCGCGGCGAGCAGTTGATGTTGACTGGCTCTTACGCGGCGGCAACGGACATTTTTCAGATGGCCGATGGGCTAGATCGCAATGAAGGACTAGTGGGAGCGAGCAAGGCCTTCGCGATGATGGGCAACTATCAGGAAGCGATGAGCGTAGTCGAGGATGCAATTGAAGGCGATGAGTATGCGCGCTTCCCCTTATTGAGCACGCAGCTGGCTGAGGTTAAGCGGGCAGTAGGTGAGTCGCGAGAGGCGCTAGTCATCTTGGAGGCAGTAGTAGTAGGACTTGCCGAAGCGCCGGTGCGCACTCTCGTGCAGTATGGCAGCCTGCTAGACTTTGTCGGTCAGAAGCAGGGCGCGTACACGATCCTCGATCAGGCCGTGCAGCGCTATAACAACGGTCTGGTGTTCGCCTCTGAAGATGTGGCGATGGTGGCCTTGGCAAGCTGGCTGATGGGTAATTTTCACGATGCCAATAGCCTCTTCAACGAAGCCACTCGAGCCAATCCGAACAACCTCGAAGCTCATGCGCTGTGGGGCGATCTGTTCCTGGAGAAATACAATGCCTCCGATGCCGAGCGCTCCTATCAAGAAGCCTTGGACATCAATGGCCGCTACGTTCCGGCTCTGGTTGGAATAGCAAACGTAGTCGGGGACGAGCGCGCGCTGCAGCGGGCCTTAGCAGTAAACCCCAATTCGATTCCGGCGATGGAAACCTACGGTCAGCTGTTGCTGCTCAACGGCAGAGAAGACGAGGCACAGGATTATTTTGAGAGAGTGCTCGCGCTCAACCCAGAGTCCCTGAAGACGCTTAGCGTCCTCGCCTCGCGGGCGGCCCTGGAAGAGCGCAGCGCCGAATACGCAGGCTATCTTGCGCAGGTCGAATCGTTCAGCCCGAATAACCCGATCTTCCTCGGTAATGTCGCAGACACTTTTGGCAATAACTACCTGTTCGTGCAGGCGGTTGAGTTTGCTCGCGCCGCGATCGCCGCCGATCCACAGTACTGGCAGGGTTATACGCTGCTAGGCAGCAATCTTATTCGCCTAGGCGAGGAGGTCGAGGGCAAGAGGAATCTTGAGATCGGCTACGAGAACGATCCGTTTAATGTGATGACCTCGAATATGTTGAAGGTCTTCGACACCTTGGAGACGTATAGGACTCTGGAGAGCGATCACTTCAAGGTGCACATGAGTGAGAACGATGCAGACATTCTATGGCCCTATCTGGAACCGCTGTTAGAAGAAAGCTGGGACACCCTGACGGCGAAGTATGGATTCGAGCCCGAGGGTCCCATCCTGATCGAGGTTTTCGAAAAATCTGAAGACTTCGCCGTGCGCTCGGTTGGTCTACCCGACATTGGACCCTTGGTCGGTATCTGCTTCGGCAAGGTCATTACGCTGATCTCTCCCGATACGCTGTCGGCAAACTGGCAGGAGATTGTCTGGCATGAATTCATGCACGTCATCACGCTACAGATGACAGGCAATCGAATGCCGCGTTGGCTATCAGAGGGTATCTCGGTCTACGAGGAGCGCGAGGGCAGGCCTTATTGGGGACGCAGTCAGGGGCTAGACTTGGTGCGCGCCTCGGAGCAGGACAAGCTTCTGCATGTCGCCGATCTCAATTCGGGATTCTCCGGTGCCAAGAATAGTGCCGACCTGGGTTTCGCCTATTTTCAAGCCTACCTCGTAGTCGATTTCATCGCCGATGAGTACGGCTTCGAGAAGTTGGTCGAGCTGGTCGATCAATACGCGCTGATCAAGGAAGAGGAGGATCGCTTCGCTGAGGTCTTCGGTCAGAGCCTGGGGCAATTCGACACCGCCTTCAGAGGCTGGATCGATCGTCGCGTGGCTGAGATTAATGTCTATGTGCATTCCGAAGACGTGCCGGACGAAGGCGAAGGACACGGTCATGGCGTCAGAGAAAATTCTAGCGCGATACTCGCTGAGCTGTATAACAATGCCTCGCTTAAGCAGCATATGCGCGCCAGAATCGAAGAGAATGATCGTGATTTTCAGGCTTACCTGCAATTAGGCATAGTCTTGTTCAAGGAAGAGAGTTTCTTCGAAGCCAAAGAGTATCTGAATCAGGCCTATGAGCTGCTACCGTCCTATACTGGTTACCCGAGTCCACCGCTGGTGCTCTCGCAGATCTATGAGAAAGAAGGCAATCGTGAGGCGCAGCTGCAGCAACTGGAGCTGCTGTTAGAAAATCTTCAGCACGACTACGCCTCGGCGATAATCCTGGCAGAGGCAGCGCTGGCGGAGAGCAACTTCGAGCGCGCGGACTACTATATCGATCGCGCCATACAGGTAGACCCCTATCGTGCGGATGTGCACCAGTTGAAGGCGAGCTATGCCGAGACAATCGGCGACAGCGCGCTCGCAGTGACTGAATATGAGGTGCTCCTGAAACTGGAGATCAATGATCCGGCTGAGGCGCAGACGAATCTAGCGGAGGCCTATTTGAAGAATGGCCAGCCACTGGAGGCTAAGGAGAATATTTTAAGGGCGCTGGAGACCGCGCCTAGCTATCAGCGTGCGCAGAGAATATTGCTGCAATCGATCGATGGAGACGCTGAATAAATTGAAGACTCTCTTGAGACTCGCACTGCTACTACCCTTCTGCCTGCTGCTCGCCAGTCAGGCCGGGTTCGCGCAGGTGCTTCAATTCGGAAACGATGAGGGCGCGGAGATCTACGGCGACGAGATTACGGACTTCCAGTGGATAAGAGGGATGTACACGAACCACGCCGGCGGAAGCAGGGGTTTTGGCAGACGCAGCCGCGGCGGCTGGTGGGATACCGACTACCCCGACTCCGATGAGAATTTCCTGCGCGGTGTACAGCGTTACACAAACATCGATACGAATCCGCGCAATCATGAGTTTATCGAGCTAACCGATCCGCGGCTTTTTGAGAATATCTTCCTCTACATGAACTGGAAGCGAGTGCCGATTGGCTCTTCCTATAGTGGGCCGAATTTCTCGCCTGAGGAGATCGAAGCGCTCAGAGAATTCATGTTTCGCGGCGGCTTCGTGATGGTAGATGATTTCTGGGGTCAACCGCATCTCGATGATATGTTTATGGAGATGGGCAAAATATTTCCAGATCGCGAGATAATAAAACTGAACAGCACGCACGAAATATTCCATGTCTTCTTCGATATCGACGAGGTTGCGCAGGTGCCTGGACGCATGGTGACCTGGGATTTTGGCGGCTTTATGAATCTCGATGATCCCAGCTACCCGCCCGAGGTCTACGCGGTGTTGGACGACGACGGCCGCGTCATGATGGTGGCAAATTACAATACGGATCTGGGTGATGGCTGGGAGCATACCTTCTATAAGGGCTACCCCACCAAGTCTACGAACGATGCATACAAGATTGGAATTAATTTCTTGATGTATGCATTTAGTCATTAGGAAAAACGAGTAAAAATTTTTGCAGCAAACAGAACAATTGAGAAAACGGGAAGGCAGGAATAAGACATGACAGATATCGAAGAAGTAGCAACAGACACGAACGAGACCGTCGCTATCGAAAGCACGGACGACCTTTCTCTCGTAAAGAAGATGCAGGATGGTCGGGATCAGATCGTTGCCGAAATCAAGAAGGTCATCATCGGCCAAGACGAGATTATCGATGAGCTGTTGATAGCCCTGTTTGCGGGCGGCCACTGTCTGATTACCGGTGTGCCTGGTTTGGCCAAGACACTATTGATCAAGACAGTTGCGGATATTTTAAAAGTCGATTTCAGTCGTATCCAGTTCACACCCGATCTGATGCCGGCGGACGTTGTCGGTGGCGAGATCGTCGAGGAGAAAGATGGCAATCGAGTGCTGAAGTTCGTTAAGGGCCCCATCTTTACCAACATCCTACTAGCGGATGAGATCAATAGAACGCCGCCCAAGACACAGTCTTCTCTGCTCGAGGCGATGGAGGAGCGGCAGGTAACGGCCGCGGGCGTGACTCATCCGATGTCGGCGCCTTTCTTCGTGCTGGCCACGCAGAACCCGATCGAGCTCGAGGGCACCTATCCGCTTCCCGAAGCGCAGCTCGACCGTTTCATGTTCAAGATCGAGCTCGGCTATCTGAGTGAAGAAGAAGAGGTTAAAGTGGTTAGCAGCACCACTCAGTCGAATGACACTGTCCTCTCTCATCCCCTTAGCGGAGAGGATATCCTAGAGTTCCAGCGTATCGCGAGACAGGTTCCCGCGGCCGAGGCAGTGGTTCAGTATGCCGTTAGACTTGTGCATGCATCGCGGCCACAGTCGCCAAGTGCGCCACAGTTCATAAAAGATTGGGTGAGTTGGGGGGCAGGCATTCGAGCCTCGCAGAACCTGATTCTTGCAGGGAAGGTACGTGCCCTTCTGATGGGTCGCTATAACGTATCCTACGGCGATGTTCGCGCACTCGCGCCCTCGGTCCTGCGTCATAGGGTCATACTGAACTTCCATGCAGAGGCGGAGCGAATCACTACCGATAACGTGATTCAGAGGCTGCTGAAAGAGATTCCCGAGCCGACCTCGAACCTGTGATCTGGCGAGGCCAGCGGAAGGCGAAAGCCGTTTAATTCGAACCCTGAAATAAAGAGCAACAATGTCAGAATCGCTAAATTTTCTCGACCCCACCGTCCTCGCTGGCCTCGACAACCTCGAGCTGCGAGCGCGGGTAGTTGTGGAAGGCTTTCTGTCGGGGTTGCACAGAAGCCCCCATAGAGGCTTCAGCGTCGAGTTTAATGATTATCGTCACTACTATCGCGGCGATGATATGCGTCACATAGACTGGAAGTTATACGCTCGTAGCGAGAAGTTCTATATCAAACAGTATGAGGACGAGACCAATGTTCGATGCATGGTCGTTCTTGATACAAGCGCCTCCATGTCCTATTCCTCGGGCGGAACTAGCAAGCTGGACTACGGCATCACTCTGGCCTCGGCATTGGCCTATTTTATCAACAGGCAGCGAGACGCCGTAGGCTTGATCACGTATGACGACAAGGTTAACGAATACCTTCCTGCGAAGTGTCGTCAACCACATATGATGCATATCTTGCGCACTCTCGCTCAGATTAAGCCCGGCAAGAAGACAGATGCGGTAAAGCCGTTGACGGACCTCGCGGCTTCCCTGAATAAGAAGAGTATGGTCGTGTTGATCACTGACATGCTTGATGACGAGGAACGCCTGATCAAGACCCTGCGGAATCTGCGCGGTATGGGCAACGATGTCATCCTCTTCCATGTGATGGACGATGCCGAGTTGAATTTTACCTTCAACGAAGCCTCCGAGTTCGTCGATATGGAAAGCAATGAGACGTATATCACGACGCCGCCGGCGATTCGCAAGGCCTACTTAAAGAACCTGAACGAGTTTCTTTCCTTCTGTAAGAAGCAGTGTCAGAGCAGCGGGGTGGATTACTGCCTGCTCAATACCTCGAAACCCCTCGATGAGGCCCTGTCTTCTTATATGAGCAAAAGAGCGAAGAGTTTCTAGATGGTATTTCTAACTCCTTTATTCTTACTCGGCTTGCTAGCGGCACTAATACCGATAGCGATTCATCTTATCCGCAAGGAGAAGCCGCCGAAGGTGATGTTCAGCACTATTCGATTCCTGAAGAAGACATCGAAGAAGCTCATCCTGTTCCAGCATATTCAGCAGTGGCTGCTTCTGTTACTCAGGTCTGCCGTAATCGCGCTGCTGGTATTCGCGTTCGCCAGGCCACTCTTCGATCAGACCGTTGCGCGCCTCTTAGACGCCGACCCGATGTCTGCTGTAATCCTGCTGGATATCTCCATGAGCATGCACTACGAAGACAATTTCGAGCGTGCGAAACGAGAAGCAATCGATATTCTGGACACTATGACAGCTGGCGATGAGGTAGCCTTGATCGGCTTCTCGAGTTCCGCCGAGATTGTGCGCGAGCTTAGCACACAGATCGATGGCGTGCGGTCGCTCATAAACAGTATCGAGGAGCCGGGCTATGGTACTACACGCTACATGCCAAACCTGCGCCTTGCGGACCAGCTGCTGGAAACCTCACGCTTTGAGAATCGCGCCATCTTCCTGATAAGTGATTTCCAGGATGTAGGCATGGACACTAGAGAGGATGGCTGGAAGCTCGCGCCGGGCACAGCCTTCACGGGTATCGACGTTGCGGCCGCCGAGAGCAGTAACTTGGCCTTAACCGATGTGAGATCGCCTGAACAACTACTGGAAGACTCTGCTGATCAACAGATTCTCGCCCGCGTACGCTCTACAGGAACTCTCTATCTGGAAACCGGCGATGTGAGTCTCTATGTTGACGGAGAGCTTATCGAGCGCGTGCCGGTAAATCTTGCCGATCGTTCTGAACAGGTTGTCACCTTCACTGCCAGCTTCGATGCCCAGGGGACACACGATGGCGAGGTACGCGTAAGCGGCGATAATTTTAGTGTGGATAATTCCTATTTCTTCACCGTCGATGTGCTGCCTAAGATTCGCGTACTGTTAGTGAACGGCGAGGCATCGGACGATTGGTTTGATGATGAGGGGCACTGGTTCGGTCTGGCCGTTAGCAGCGCCGCGCAGTCGCCGTTCTTGTTGCAGACTATCGAGCCCGCTGAAATTAGTCCTGCCGCCCTGCGGCAGAACGATGTAGCCGTGTTGCTAAATGTAGGCGACCTTAACAGTGCTCAGGCAGCAGCAATTGAGGCCTACGTGCAGGGCGGTGGTAGTTTACTCCTGGCGCCCGGCGACAGAGTAAACCCAGAAGTGTTCAACCGCCAATTCGCGGAGATTTCGCCGGCACTTATTCAGAGCCGGGGTCAACTGGGGCTCGATGATTATCTCGTCATCGCCGACTACGACCGTCGACATCCTATTCTTAGCCCGCTCAATAGCGATTGGTCGGCTCGTTTTCAGAATCATTGGTCGCTGTTACCTGACGAGGCGGCCGATGTTCTGATGCAGTTCGACAATACCGAGCCCGCACTGCTGGAGCGCAGCGTGGGAGAAGGGAACGTCATACTATTCGCCTCAACATTAGACCTGGAGTGGAACAATCTTGCACTGCAGGGCCTGTTCCTGCCGTTTGTTCACGAGACGCTAAGGTATTTGGTGCAACAGAACCCGAAACAGCGTGCGTACCAGGTAGGCGATAACCTGGATCTGGATCCTTCAGGCACGGCAGAGGCGATCGAGGCGACAGATGCAGGCGGTAACGCACTCCAATTTGCGGACGGCAATTTCGTCACGGCAGCTAGAATTCCAGGCATGATCAACGCCAGGGTAGATGGGAGCCCAGTTAATTTTGCAGTGAATAGCATTCCTGAAGAATCGAACTTTGATCGCACGCCGGTCGCTAACTTGTATGATCAGATCATCAACTCGAACACCGAGCCCAATCAATCGCGAGAGGTGAGAACGGCACAGCTAATTGAAGAACTGGAACGACCTCAGAGAGTTTGGTGGTGGATCTTATGCCTAACAATGCTGCTCATTCTCGCAGAACTCCTTGTCGCAAATCGTACCTACCGTTAGTTAGAATAATCCCAAATAATTCGTGGGCCTAGTTTTAACCTATTGATCTGTAAGAAAAAAATATTTCCATTTGTCACAGAACTTTCACAATTCTGTAAAATTTCCTCAGAATCTGATTGCTTACGCCATTCTTATGCGCCATATTCGTAGCAATACTGGTGCGAGACCATGACAAAAATAGATCAGCTGAAAGCAGTTACATACTCACTACAGTCTCACTTGGTTGCTCCGCAACTACTGCTGATGCTGCTAGTGCTTGTGTCCCTCTCGCTCTTATCCAGCAGACCTCTCGCACAGGGCGTATCTCTCAATCTGACCGACGATCTATCGCCTGACTTGGACCCAGCCACCCGGGCTATTACCGACATCGCATCCGAGTTCGGTGCCTACGATCAACGCCAGATCGAAATGCTGGAGGATTTGGGAAGACTGAGCCAATCCGATGGCGAGTTTCAGCAGGCATTGGCGCTGCAAAAACAAGCCCTGCATGTCTCCCGTATCAATCTCGGCCTCTATCACGAATCTCAGATTTCGATAATAGATGACATCATCTCCTCGCAGATCGCGCTTCGAAACTGGGAGGACGTGAATAATTATTTCGCTTATCAGGAACATCTCTACCGTCGGTTATTCGCTATGAACGATCCTCGGCTTGAAGTAGGGCTGCGGAAAATAAGTGCCTGGCATATTACTGCACTGAACATAAACCTCGAGGGCAAGCGTATCGAGCATCTTCGCAAAGCGAACAAGCTATTTAAGCTGCGTATGGAGGTCGCTGAGAACACTCTAGCGGTAGATGACCCCAAATTTGCAGTGCTTGCCCGCAACATAGAAGCCTTCGAAAGAGAGCTATACCTTTCCTCGGACCTCAATAGCGAAATGCTTGTTCGCCGACAGAAAGAATCCCGGACGCGGCGCAGTTCTTATCGGCAGAGCGATAGTAGCTTAGTGGTTACCAGCGATTAGCAATCGCCAGAAAACCTAGAGTCCTACCCCCATAGACCCCCTATACATAGTGCGCTGTAAAGCAGAGTCACGCTACGCATTGGCTGGAGCCATAGAATTTAGCTGTGGTAATTGTGCTGTGTTGAGAAGCGAGATATAGAAAGGCTGTTAGTTAAGGCGCTAAAGTGGAAACTTGAAAGCTGCTCGATGCTATAAGAAAAGGGGGGAACAAAGAAGAACTCCCAAGCTCCAGGCTTTAGCTGTTCATGGCATCGCGCTATATCCCTTATACCGCTAAACCCTGAAGTGCAAAAATAGTAGCACAGACTTTTCTGGTGTAACTAGGTGGTTACAAATTGTCACAATAGCCCGCGAAGAATTCGCGTGGAGTGCACCAAATTGGATTCACTCTGGCGACCAGATTCTACAATTTCAAAAAAACCGAACGAACGCTTGGTAGCAATGTTCGCGTTGGCTTCTTCGCGCCCTCTATGAATTGCTATTCGTATAAGATGGCTCTGCGCGGTACGAGGCCATTAGCTTTTCTCTAGTTCACCGGTAGACAAGATTCCCATCTTCCTAGCGCGAATTTCCCAGTTCTTCCTTGCTAGCGCGCGCATGTCCTCGGTGTTATCCATTTCGTCTACGATCTCGATGCCTAGAAGGGTTTCAATGATGTCCTCCATTGTAACTATGCCTTCGGTTCCACCGTATTCGTCGACGACAAGCGAGATGTGTTCGTTCTCCTCAATAAACTTGTCCAATACATCCGGGATTGGCGTTGCGCTATGGGAAACGATTATGTCGCGACGTAGTGAATTGAGTTCCTCATCACCTCGTCCCTCGACCAGGTTAAGCAAAATCTCGTCCTTCAGGACATACCCGGTCACTCTGTCGTTAGTATCCTGATAGATGGGTATGCGGGAGAAGGGCAGCTCCGAATGTCTCCTATGGAACTCCTTGATAGTTGTCGAGCCATTCTCGGTTACGACCACTATGCGCGGCGTCATTACATCCTTTATGAGTATGCGATTGAATCGCAAAAGATTCTTGATGATCTTCTGTTCACTCTCTTTGAGAATGCCTATCTCTTTTCCAAGCTCTGTCATTAATAGGAAATCACTTCTGCTGAGCACAGGCTTGTCTTTCTCCTTCTTCAAATTTCTTGTGATCAGCTGGCTCAGCCAGATCATTGGTGCAAGCACGATCATCAATAGATTGATCAGACGTATTGATAGGGGAGTGAGTGCCTGCCAGTTATTAGCGCCCAGGGTTTTGGGTATCACCTCTGAGAAGATTAATATCGCTAAGGTCATCGCTCCTGCTATGAAGCCTTCCCAGCTAACGAGAGCAAAGCCCAGAATCTCCAGATTGGTCGAGCCAAAGATAACCGCGGCCTGTGCGCCGACGCCGATGGCGCCGACAGTGTGCGCGATGGTGTTCAGTGTGAGAATTGCGGCGAGAGGTCGGTCGATATCTTCTTTGAAGCGCGAAAGGTTTCTGGATATGGCAGTGTTGTCTTTGTCCTGAGCAGCGACGTAGGCAGGCGTGATGCTAAGAAGAACCGCTTCCAAGATAGAGCAGAGAAAAGAGAAGAAGATGCTGGCAACGAAGAATGCGACTAGCAGCCCCATCATTGAACCATTTCTTTAGGAAACATGCCGGTATTCTTACATGAACTCAAAACGGCGTACAGCGAATTTGCCGCGCCTGATATTCCCGCGCGTCAATTCGCTGTAAGCGACGAGCCTCAGTGACTAAGGCTAGGCTCGGAACTCTTCTTAAGCTTTGGCAACTTGGCTAGGATTTCTCGCAGGCGAGCCGGAAGTGCAAGCATCGCCGGAGTAACGACGAGAGTCAGGATGGTTCCAAAGCTTAGGCCATAGACGATAGCCGAAGCTAGGCTAACCCACTGCGAGGTTATCGGGCCGCCAACTTCGATCTCGGCGCCGATCAGGTCCACAGAAACGTGCATAGCAAGCGGCAATAGACCGAAGCCTGTTGTAAATGTAGTCAGAAACACAGGGCGCAGTCGCTGCACGCCGGTCAGAACAATAATATCGGCCAGCGACCAATCGCTGTGCTTCTCGCGCAGGTAGTTGAAGGTATCGATCAACACGATATTGTTGTTCACGATAATTCCTGCAAGCGCGACGATACCTATGCCGGTCAGAATTACACTGAACGTCTGCCCTGTAATGAGCAGGCCAAGCAATACACCCGCCGTAGAGAGCAACACGGACGAAAGGATAAGGAGCGCCTGATAGTAGCTATTGAATTGGGTAACGAGCAGGATAGCCATGAGTGCCATAGCTAGTGTGAAGGCCTGACCCAGGAAAGCTGCCGAATCGTCCTGCTCTTCGTTGGCGCCGCGAAACTGATAGGTCACGCCTCGCGCAGGAGGATTCTCCTCCATATAGGCCTCGAGCTCCTGTACCTTATTGTCGGCAACGAGGCCGGGTGCCGCATTGCCTCGAATATAGACCACACGTTCTCCATCAACGCGTTGAATGGCGGTTACGGCGGGCTTCGCAACTCGAGT
>CAYGRR010000003.1:26099-105147 GCA_964352295.1 uncultured Pseudohongiella sp.
CGGTATTGGTTTTCAACCTCGAAGCCGTCGATATCACGGTCTCGCCTATCGGTCATCTCGATGAATATCGTGCCGATAAGGTCGGGCGCAGACTGTTGGCCGCCGCCCAAGCTATTTCCTGATCCTGACTGGGTGACGATGCCCTTGAAGTGTCCTACCTCTCGAATTCGTGATTCGGCGTCGAGCATGACGTCGCGCAATTCTGCGGGTGAGGCATTGCCTCTGGCGAAGACCTGTACCTGAGTCTGGCTCGGCTCCACGCCGGTGAAGAATTCCACACCGGCGCCGTACTTCCCATAGGCCATTACGATGAGAACGAGAGTTGCTATGCTCGTTACGAAAACGGCTATGGGAGAACGAACAGCGAAGGTGAGAATCTGTCCGTAGATGGCGGTGATTCCGCCAGTCTTGTAGGGGTCGCCACCCTCTAGGTTCTGCAGATAGGTTTGATCGGCGGCGCTAGACTTACCAATCAGTGCGCCAATAGTTGGTGCAAATAGCAGTGCATAGAACAGCGAGCCAATGAGTACCGCGAACACAGTGATTGGCAGATAGCTCATAAACTGACCGGATACTCCTGGCCAGAACATGATCGGTAGGAAGGCTGCGAGTGTAGTGGCGGTTGATGCCAATATAGGCCAATACATCCGATCTACGGCGGCGCGATACGCGTCGCGGGCATTCAGGCCTTCTGCCATCTTTCGATCCGCGTATTCGACCATCACGATCGCACCGTCGATGAGCATGCCTAGACCGAGCAGTAATCCAAACATCACCATGAAGTTGTAAGTGAAGCCGAGCATGCGAATGATGATGAAGGCAAAGAAGAACGAGAACGGTACTGCCAGGGTTACTAGCAGGCCGGAGCGTACACCGACAGAGCCGATAACCACGATCAACACCAGAATCATCGCAGTTGCCATATTGCCCTGCAGGCCCATGTTCTGCTCAATAACCAGAGGGGCCGTGTTGTTGATGTAGGACAGAGTCACTGCGGGAGGCAGGCTAGGGCGTAGTTCCTGCACTACGATGTCTATCTGCTCCATCGCCTCGGTTACGCTGGTGCCCTTGCGCTTCATCACGTTAAGTGAGATCGATGCGCTACCGTTGGCGTAGGAGTAGCGCGTCGCATCCTTAAAGGTGCGACGCACGTCGGCGATATCTGAGACCGTCAATACGCCGTCGGCATTCGACGCGAGCGGTAGATTGAACAAGTCGTCCGCATTCTCTATCAGTCCTGGTACCTTGATCGAGAAACTGCCCTGGCCCGTGTCAACCTGGCCCGCAGGTATCAGCCGGTTATTACTCGTTACAGTCTGAATTATCGACGCGTTTGAGATGCCATAAGTCTCGAGTTTTGCCGGATCGATCACGGCCTCTAACAGTTGTTCTCTATTGCCAACCATTTCCGCTTCGAGAATGGTGGGCAGTATCTCGATCTCACGCTGCAGTTCTTCCGCGACTTGCAGTAACACGCGCTCGGGTACGCCGTTGCCGCCGATCGCTATTTGCACTACGGGTAAAGTTGCCGCCGAGACCTCTTGAATCAAAGGTTCCTCGGTGTCTTGTGGGAAACGTGCCTTCGCCCTATTAATCGCTTCGCGCACTTCGCTTAGCGCATATTGAGACTCGAAGTCGATGTCGAACTCGGTAACGATAGTTGCCGCGTTCTCACTGGAGAATGATGTGATCTCCGTAATTCCATCAACGGTCTTCAGCTCCAATTCGGCAGGTTTCGCCAACAAGCGCTCTGCATCCTCTGGGGAGATGCCCTGATGGATTATCGTCGTGATGACGATAGGCACTTCGACGTCGGGGTTTAGCTCGGCGGGAATCGCGAGATAGGAAACGAATCCAGTTATCATGATGGCGACAAACACACTCAAGGTGGTCCGCGATCGCGATACGGCTGTATCAATATAGTTCTTCATGAAGTGAGCTCTCTTCGATACTGCAAATTATGTGTAGGCCTAACGAGACCAGTCGAAATTGCTTTGAACCTGCTGTCCCGGGAAGACAACTTCCTGGCCGAGGGTTACAAGATTGATCGTACCAGCAAGCCCGGTAACCCAGACGCCTGGGTTCATCGCGTTAGTGTTGTCGCCGACGATGGTGACGTTGTGGAATTCGATGGTGTTATTGGCGCCAATGGTCTTCACTCCGATTAGTCCGCTGTCGTCTAGCGTCAAGGCGGAGGACGGGACCAGATGAGCCTGTATGTTGGCGGAATCGACAAAGATCTCAGCCGTGATCCCCTGACGAATATCTTTGAAGGAAGGGTCAACCTCTACTTCGATCCGATAGCTTCTCGAGACGTTGTCAGCTGCGCGAGCAAGATAGCTAACAGTGCCGGCGACACGCTGTCCAGTGAGCAACTCGGCTTGCACCTGAGCACCCACACTGAGGCTGCCTATGTCTTGTTCTGGTACGAGCCCTACCAACAGCATCGGGCTATCGTCCAAGACGGAGGCACAGACGGTGCCTGCGTTGAGAAGGTCACCTAGCTCGACGGTACGGGTTTCTACTACGCCATCGAACGGCGCGACGATCTTGGTTCTCGAGAGCGCTAGCTCCGCTCGGGCCACTGCTGCCTTTGAAGATTCGAGGGCGGCCTTGAGTTGTGCCACGATCACATCGGATTGCAGACCTCTCGCTTGCAGGTCTTGCGAGGCCTTGTATTCGAATTCCGCCTGCTCTTGCCGGCTTCTGGCTTCCTGAAGATTCGAATCGCGGTCATCCACCGCTATCTCACAGAGAAGATCGCCCTCGCTGACTCGCGCTCCACGCATAACGGGTTCGCTCACAATTCTGCCAGACTGCTCCGCGCGCACCTCTACGTGGCGAAACGCCTGAGTGCGGCCGCGCACTCGAATTTTCTTGCCATAGGTCTGCTCATCAATCCTGGCAGCGCGAACGATGAAATCACCGGGGTTCTCTCCCGGCGACACTCCCTCGGGTACGGCTACAATAGTGGCGACAGCGGGGACATTACTCTCATCCGGCTCTTCAGCACTCTGGGGAATTACCATCCACAAGACGACGGCAATCAATATTCCTGCGGATACGATATGTTGATTCTTCACTGCATACTCCGGCGATAATGACTATGAATTCTGGCAACCAATGCCAGTGAACGACTCCAGTTCTAAGTGCTTAGTGAAGACGCGATGATTGCGCCTGCTAATAAGGGCTCACAATAGGCTATTTGGTGGATCGTCGTTGTAAATGGAAAAGCTCGAAATGCCGAGCTCTCACACTGTTCTTTGGCCATCGAAAGCAGCCGAAAAAGTGTTACGTATTGTAACCCTTCAATCTGCAATTGCAACGCCTTTGTCCCGCATTTACGTGCCTTCGGCGCAATTAGTTCAGTTCTCAGTTTTCGCTGGAATCGCGGCAGATTTATGCTAGTTTTCACCCCAGACAGCAATCTAGCAATCCGAGGGTATCTACGTGAAAGATTTGAGCAAGCGAGTGGCAATTATCACTGGATCGAGTAGCGGCGTAGGAGCGGCCACTGCGAGCTTACTGGCAGCTCAGGGCTGCCATGTAGTCATTAACTACAACTCCAATTCTGAAGGGGCTGATGCTGTGGCTGATAAGTGTATGGCGCTTGGAGTTGAGTGCCTTGTCATGGGGGGCAGTGTCGCCGAGGACGCCAACTGCGTGGCCATGGCGGCCGCCGCAGTTGAGAAGTGGGGGCGCATCGATATCCTCGTAAACAACGCTGGTACGACTAAATTCGTCGATCACTCAGATCTGGCTGGCTTGGATGGTGAAGATTTTCAGCGCATCTACGGTGTAAACGTAATAGGCAGCTATCAGATGATCCGGGCCGTAAGTCAGCAGATGCAGAGTCAAGAGGAAGGCGGGGCGGTGGTCAATGTCGCCTCTACGGCGGCAATAACCGGCATCGGTAGCTCGGTGGCCTATGCCGCCTCAAAGGGAGCGCTGGTGACGATGACTCTCTCACTCGCGCGAGCACTGGGCCCTAAACTGCGCATAAATGCCGTTTGTCCGGGCTTCATAGAGGGCGATTGGCTGCGTGAGGGATTAGGCGATCAGAAATATGAGGAACTCATGGCCTTTCACCGCAAGAATTCTCCTCTGGGTGTAACGGCTACGCCGGAGACCGTAGCCGACGCGATTCTGCATTTCATCACTGGCCCGCAGGTGGTAACGGGTGAGACTCTTATCGTTGACGGGGGGCGACATCTCACCATGACGCCGCTCGGGCGCCGCTAAAGAAGATTTCCTGCTACTTCGCGACAGGTCGTTTCTGCAGCTTCCGCTGCAGGGTACGTCGGTGCATTTTTAGCTGCCTGGCCGTCTCGGATATATTGCCATCGTTCTCGTTTAGAACCTTCTGTATATGCTCCCACTCTAGTCTGCGAACCGACATCGGTTCGAGCTGTGTCGAGTCTGGCTGAGCCGCTCGGCTGGATTGATCGACATCCAGCAGTGCACTAAGAATTTCATCGGCATCCGCTGGCTTGGCCAGGTAATTGTCTGCGCCAAGTTTGATCGCCTCGACGGCAGTGGTGATACTGGCATAGCCGGTAAGAATCAGGATGCGGCTCGTGGGATTGCTCTTTTTAAATGGCGCGATTAATCCCAGCGATGTGTGTCCGCCCAGGTTTAGATCGAGGATGGCATAGTCGAACTGCCGACTCTCTATTAGGGCCAGAGCCTCATCTTCGTGAGCGGCATGCGCCACCTCATAATTGCGTGCTGAGAGGGCTCGAACCATTACTCGAGAAAACACCTCGTCGTCTTCAACTAATAGAAGTTGTTCCTTATCCATTTTGCTATCTCATCGCCAAGTGCGCCTTAGCTAGGCTGCGGGTTGCGGAAGTCGGATCAGGCTGAGCGCACCGCCTTCCTTCATGTTTACTATTTCGATAGATCCACCGAGGCGCTCGATGGCGGCGTTCGCCAAAAAGATGCCGAGGCCCATGCTCTCCTTGCGCTTGGAGATAAACGGCTCGCCCAGCTTCTCCATGACTTCATCGGGGATGCCGGGACCGTCGTCACGAATGGATATCTCAAACCTAGGGGATGCCCCATCAGTCACGCTAAACTTTACATCTACCTTGTTACTTGCAGCCTTGATCGCGTTCTCCACAATATTGATCACGGCGTGCTTAACACTCAGATTGGAGGTGACGACTAAGTCGAGCTTGCCATCGATAGCGAAACTGATCGAAGCGCCGGGATGAATGTTCACAATGTAGTCTTGTATATCCTCGGCGAAAGTCTGCAGTGATACATTCTCCACATCTTCCGGATGATCTTTGTTGTAATAACGAATCAGTTGAGTTAACGAATTCTTGCAGCGAGTCACCTGCTGTCGCAATAGGGAGATGTCGCCCTTGATATCGCTAGAGCGAAGTTCGTCTTCACTCAGGTTGTCCAGATCGGTAAGCAACACGGCCATGGTCGAGAGGGGCGTGCCGAGAGCATGCGCGGTACCGGCCGAGAGTGTGCCGATGGCTACCAGTTGTTCATTGCGCAGTTCATTCTCTCGCGCCACCGCGAGATTCAATTCGCGAATCTTTATCGCATTGGCCATGCGTGTAATCAACACTGAGATCAGTATCGCGCTTACCAGGAAAATTACCCACATGCCGACGAGATGAAGCTGGAAGGTCATGACCTCGTTCTCTGGCGACATTGCCATCTCGTGATCAGAAGACAGGTCCAGTAACAGGAATGAGGTGTAGATGAGAATGCCGCCTATTGAGAACACGTTCACGTAGATTTGTGGCAGTAGCGTTGCTGTGAGGGCCAACAGAACCAGCAGGTAGGAGATCAGAGGATTGCTCGCGCCTCCGGTATTGAGTAACAGAATGACGAGAAAGATCACATCGACCAGAATGTGACAAAACAGCTCGAAGTTGCTTACAAGTTTCGAAGCAGCGAGGCGCCGATACCCTATTAGAACGGAGAGCACGATAGCGGCTAGCAGGTAGACGATAAAGCTGACTGGGATCTCCAGTCGGGTAAAGGCCTGCAGGACTACAACGGCTACCACACTGCTAGCAGTTACAAATGTGCGCAGCAATAATAGTCGCTGCAGTCCCTGTCGGCCCAAGCTCGCACCGTCAGCGGAAACGGGAATCAAGAAGCCGAGGAATTCTGAGATTTTGGATTGCGCGATCATTCCCTATTCTACCCCATTGGGGGCTTCAACCAAGAGAGGCTTTGTGGGCGAGACAATTTGCCGCACTCTCCAGATACAACGACCGGATGCGCCGGACGCGGGCTTTGCATTGGCCCAGTGGCGGGTTATATTGCATCGCCGATACTGAAATCGGCACTATGAAACCTGAATGCAGCAATTCCGCGAAAACACCATGGCCTTTAGCTCTACACCCACAACTCTCAATCTGTTAAGCCGCATTCTCGAACTCGAGTTCGGCGATTCTCGACTGCAGCACTATGGTCTGTTCGAGGATGTAGAGGCAGCGAATGCAGATAAGAGTAACGCGCTACTAGAAGGACAAAGGCGACTCGCTGCGGAATTAGCAGAGCTGATTGCACAGCAGGGTAGAGAGGCGGTGGTGCTGCTCGTTGGGGATAGCTTGCTACCTCTTGCGAGGTCGCTCGCAGAAGAAGGACGCTCGATAAACTGGATTGGTTCGACTAGCCTGCTTGGCCACCCCAGCGAGGTTTCGGCAAATCTTCGCTATGCGGGAGCGGACTTCGTGGCGGCTACTGAACCCGGTTCTGTCGATGTGCTCGTCTATGGTGGGTCGATTCGTTATCTGGACCAGATGGCAGTGCTCAGCAAGAGTCGCGATCTACTTGGCGAGTCTGGACATCTCCTATTCATTGGTGAATTTCTCCACGATGATTCCCGCATCGAATACTCGGCCCTGCCTAATTTCAGTTCGTTCCAACAGCTTTCGAAGCGCCTTGGTTTTCAGCAGCGCGAGAACAGAGACCTGTCAGCAAGTGCGTCGCGCACACTCGAGTTAGTACAGCCTCTGCTGGAAAGACATGGCCAGACTCTACTGAGCGAGGGCGACGTGGATTCTTCGATACTGGAAAATTTGCAGGAAGAATTCGCTGCCATGCGGAAAGAGTTCGCCGAGAATAGGCGAGGGTTTCATCTGTGCATGCTAGGCCGCGAGAAAGACGCGAACTACGAATGGGCAGATGTGCAATTCGGGGA
The DNA here is from genome assembly GCA_964352295.1 of uncultured Pseudohongiella sp. GTDB lineage: Bacteria > Pseudomonadota > Gammaproteobacteria > Pseudomonadales > Pseudohongiellaceae > UBA9145. The sequence continues at coordinate 33,274 of CAYGRR010000003.1, forward strand.
TATGCAGTCTTTTCAGCCGACTGAGATTGCCGATCTGTTTGAGAAGAGCTTTGGTGTTAGTTTCAATCCCCAGCTGTGGCAGTGGAAGTACGGGCAGGGGAATGGCAAGTGCGTGGTGGCTCGATTGGAAAGACAAGGAGATATCGTCGCCCACTACGGTGGCGCCCCTCGACGGATAATCTATTTCGGCGAGGAATCTATGGCGATTCAGCCCTGTGATGTCATGGTGCATCCGAGCATTCGTAAACAGTATGGGAAGGGCAGTTTGTTCTTTGAGGTCGCCGCCACTTTTCTGGAACGAGAGATTGGTAACACGGTGAATCATCTTCTGGGGTTCGGCTTTCCGAATCAGAAGACGATGAACATCTCCAAGCGCCTCGGCCTGTACGAAAAAACCGATGACTTCATTGAGATCGCTTACCCACTGGTACAGGCGAGCCCGGTGCAGAGTGACTATGCGCTCATTGAATACGATCCGGCAGATAGCGCCGCGCGCGAGGAGCTAAACAAGCTCTGGGCCACAATGAAGCAAGATTACGGAAATGGCATCATCGGCGTACGCGATGCTGACTATATGCAGCACCGCTACGTGAATCACCCCTTCTCGAAGCTAAAGCAGTATCGCTCTGTGATTCTCCGTGCTGAGAGCACGCGGAAGCCGCTAGCGTTTGCGGTGTTGAAGAAGCAGGATGGCGGCACACTATTGATGGATCTGGTATGCCCAGTGGCGGCTATGAAGTCAGCGATTTCCATTCTAAAACAAGAGCTTAGCATCTCTGCAGGCGAGGGGGTGCTGCGTCTGTGGATCACCAGCTCGGCGAAAGATAGGGTCTGTACCAGTGATGCGATTGTGAATAAATTGGGTATTGAGATACCCTGTAATAGTTGGAATCCAGGGCCAAGCGCAGAGCTCTTGTACGGAGCCTGGTGGTTAACTGCGGGAGACATGGATTTCATCTAACTTGTTTTTTCGGCATGAGGCGATGCTTCATTGTGTAGCCGATTTAAGTCCAACAAATAACTGATACCGATACAGACTCGGAAATCAGTAGTGAATCAACAATAGGAACAATGGCAACCATGAATAAGAAAAATATTTATGAGATCGATCTCGATCAGAACAAGGCTAACTTCGCAGCCCTGACACCACTGAGTTTTATCGAGCGTTGTTCTAGTGTTTATCCCGGAAAGATTTCGCTGATTCATGGCGACAAACAATATACCTGGGCACAAACCTATAAGCGCTGCTGCCTGCTCGCCTCCGCACTCTTAAAGCGAGGTATCGGTAAGGGAGATACAGTCGCCTTCATGGGGGCGAACACGCCAGAGACTTTCGAAGGGCACTTCGGTGTACCCATGACAGGCGCGGTGCTCAACGCGCTGAATGTCAGGTTGGATGCGAAAGCTATCGCGTTTATTCTAGAGCATGCCGAGACAAAGGTGTTGTTCACCGATAGGGAATACAGCGACACGATAAAGGCCGCGTTGCAGCTGGTATCTCAAGACATTCTCGTCATCGATATCGATGACCCCTCATTTGAAGGTGGCGAGTTGTTAGGCGCCCAAGACTATGAGGCCTTCATCGCACAGGGCGATGATGACTACAGCTGCTTTCAGATCGACGATGAGTGGCAGGCGATCTCACTTAACTATACGTCGGGAACGACGGGCGATCCCAAAGGTGTTGTGTTCCACCATCGCGGCGCTTATCTCAACGCAATCTCCAATAATATGTGCTGGGACATGACGGCACACCCTATCTACCTGTGGACTCTGCCGATGTTTCACTGCAACGGCTGGTGCTTCCCCTGGGGATTGGCAGCTGCAGTGGGAACGAGCGTTTGCCTGCGCCACGTGCGTGATGCGGCGATTTTCGATGCTATGCGAAAGCACAAGGTAACGCACTTCTGTGGCGCTCCGGTTGTGTTGAATACGATTGCGAATGCAGAGGAGAGTCTTAAGGCCGGCGTCGCGAAGGGAATAAAGGCGATGACCGCAGGCGCCGCGCCTCCGGCCGCCGTTATCGCTAACATGGAGAATATGGGATTCGAGGTGACGCACGTCTACGGTCTCACCGAGACATATGGGCCTTGCGTCGTCTGTGCGCCGCAGGAGGATTGGGCCGCTCTGTCTATCAATGATAGGGCAGAGCTCCTCGCCAGACAGGGAGTTAGGGCGCCACTGCAGGATGAGCTGATGGTTGCAGACCCACAGACGCTCGTGCCGGTACCCAAAGACGGTAAGACGATGGGCGAAATTTTCATGCGCGGAAACCTCGTCATGAAAGGCTACCTGAAGAACCCCAAGACTACGCAGGCTTCATTCGCAGGCGGTTGGTTTCACTCCGGGGATCTCGCCGTGTGGCATGAAGATGGGTACACACAGATCAAGGATAGATCCAAGGACATAATCATCTCGGGCGGTGAGAACATTTCTTCGCTGGAGGTCGAGTCGGTACTGTTCAAGCATCCGAAGATTCTAGAGGCTGCTGTTGTGGCCAGCAGCGATGAGAAGTGGGGGGAAGTTCCCTGCGCCTTCGTCTCATTAAAGAACGGGCAGCAGATGGAGGTCGAGGAGCTTATCGCCTATTGTCGTCAGGAGCTGGCGGGCTTCAAGATACCGAAGAAGGTGGTATTTGGCCCGATTGCCAAGACTTCTACAGGAAAGGTGCAGAAGTTTCTATTGCGTGAGACGGCCGAGATAGCTGGCTATGCGCTGAAGAAGTAGCGGTAAGTAGCGGTAAAAAGTTCAGGCATAAAAAACGGGTCATGTGACCCGTTTTTTATGCCTGAACTTCAAGCTAGCGATCTAATAGTGTTCGATGACGTCGCCTACCACCGCGCCATCGGCAATCTCAAGACTGACTTCGTGATACAGATGAATATCGCCGACTACAGATGAGCTCTCATCGATCACAATCTTAGACGGCCTGCGATCGAAGCTGAGGAATCTGCTGAGCCATGAGCGTTTGCCTTTAACTATGATATCGCCCTCAACCACGCTGCCGTCTGTGAGGAAGATGTCACCATTGCTGGTCCTCACGTTGTCGCCAACGCGGGTGTCACGCAATCTGATCTTCCCATTCACGGTGCTTACGGTGTCCTCTACCATCGTTCCCTGGCCGGTTTGAATTCCACCATTCACTGTTGAGAGCGAACCACGCACGGTTACATCGCGGCTAACCCGTATTCCTCCATTCACTGTCTCCGCTCTCTCAATCTCGACCCGCTCATCCAGATCGATGCCGCCGTTCACTGTATCCAGTCGTTCTGCGCTCGCGCCGCTGCCTAGGTCTATACCGCCATTGACCGAAGAAATATCACCGACACGCTCTTCCGCGGACACTCGAATGCCACCGTTTACCTTGGAGATATCGCGAAGCTCGGCGGCAGTTGCGGACGAGGAGTAAAGATAGCTGCCTAGCAGCATCGCCAGCATGGTCGCTGCGCTTAGTTTCATTGTATGACTGACTTCTTTCATTGTGCATTCCCCTTAATTTCTTCTGATTGTCTGGATCGGCTCGCGCCATAAGCAATAAGTTTGCAATAAGCTTGCCAATATTAAATATCCATAAATAACAATAAGATACCCAGTATTCCGGCCTTGGCGAATCCTGGCGGGTGGTTATTCTTACCAATCTCGGTGGCGTAATTAGCTGATCTACCGCTTCTTTACAGGATTTAGCCTATGCGCTACTGTGCCAACGTTTGGAAACGCCTCTTCTCACTCTGCGACCTAGAGTCTTAGTACTTAGACGGGGCTGGTGAGATTAAGGTTACGCACTCATTGCCACTTTCTTACTGCGCTAGTCAACTTACTGAATATCAACCAATTTAAGGCTTACCCATGAATCTAAGATCAATAACTACCGCGCTAACGCTGCTTTCCCTTTTAGTACTGATGCCGTCTTTCGTTCAGGCTCAGGGCACCGTGGTTGAGTCAGCTAGCCATCGCTTCGAAGAGGTCGCCGATGGGGTGTGGCTAGTGACCGGCACCGGCACGGTGTTCACGATGAGTAATGTCATGGTCTTGGTAGGTGAGTTCGATACGCTCGTCGTCGATTCCCATGTAACGCCAGCCGCGGCTCGCGCACTGCTCGATTCGATACCCGTTATTACCGATAAGCCGGTGCGTTATCTGGTGAATAGCCATTACCACTTCGATCATGCCCACGGGGCGCAGGCGTTTCCCGACGGCATCGAAATCATCGGTCACGAGTTTACGCGCAAGAAACTAAACGGCGAGCTAGGCAATGTCTTGGAGGAGAATACCTTCAAGAGCTTCTCAGACCCGGTGCCAGCAACAGTGGCGAACTTGGAGCGTCAGGCTGCAGCGGAAACTGACCCTGCCCAGAAGGCGCAGTTGCTCGAGAGTCATCGCGTACAGCGTGACTACATGAATGCGATCGGCGAGGTGCGGCCTACACCGCCGAACATCACGCTCGATAAGAAGATGACTCTGTTTCAAGTCGTCGCCGACGGTAGTCGCGAGATTCAGCTGCTGCATTTTGGTCGTGCTCATACCGGCGGCGACGTGGTCGTCTATCTGCCACAGGACAAGATCGTGTTCACCGGCGATATGATGCTGCCAGGCCTCGCCTATATGGGCGATGGTCATGTAGATGAGTGGCCGGCTACGCTCGATGGGCTGCTCTCCCTAGACTTCGATACATGGCTGCCAGGCCATGGCCCAGTGATGAGAAGCAAGGAGCCGGTAACAAACTTCCAGGCCTATCTGCGCGACCTGTGGACCAAGACTGTTCAGTCTCACAGCCGCGGCGTCAGTGCAGAGCAGGCTGCACAGCAGATCGATATGACCAATCACAGTCAAAACTTTGCGCAGATACGCGGTGCGGGTGTGGACCCAAGGGCGATTCGCCGCATCTACGAACTGCTGGATCAATAGATCCTTGCGAGATATAAAAAAGGGGTTCTTCGAACCCCTTTTTTATTGCCGATGAAGAATCCCCGGTTCCTTAGTCCAGCCTTGCATAAGGGGCAACGGAATAAGGCTTGTTGCTGTAGCTATCGATGATAGCCTGCATAGCAGTCACGCCGACGTCTTGTCGAACCGTGAGGTGGCTGTAGGTGGTGATCTGAGTCATCATGATGCCAATCATGTTCTCAACCGGATCCACCCAGAAGATCGTGCCCCAAGCGCCACCCCAGCTAAAGGTTCCCGGGGTGAGTGGGTCGCGCGCTGTGCCGGCATCACTGACCAAGCCAAACCCTAGTCCGAAGGTGTATCCCGGCCCGCGAATATAGACATCATGATCGCCGCTGTGATTGCTAATCATTAGATTCACAGTCTTCGGGCTGAGCAGGCGCACGCCATCCAACTCGCCGCCGTTTAGCAGCATCTGGCTAAAGCGCCAATAGTCGGAGACCGTGGAGGAGAGTCCCGCGACTCCGCCGAAATAGGTGGTCTCTCGATATTCCGGAGCTCGAAATAGCTCGATCGTCTGGTTGGGGCCGCTCGGGCTATAGACCGCGGCTACACGATCGATCTTGTCCTTCGGAACGATGTAGGACGTGTCATGCATCTGCAGAGGGTCGAGTATATTCTCTTGCAGGTAGTCCACCAGACTCTGCCCGGAGATGCGTTCAACCAATAGTGCTACGTAGTCGGTTGAGCTGCCGTACTGCCAGTCATCGCCTGGGTGAAAGCTCAGCGGCAGCGGTGCGCGATTGATAAGCGTTTCTTCGAGAGTGGCCTTGCGTGGCAGCAGCAGCAATTCCTCCTCGGTCAATACCTCGGAGCTCGGGTCGACACCGGCGGTGTGCGAAAGAACATGCCGAAAGGTGATAGGCCGATGAGCTGACATGCGATAGTTAACGCCATTCTCCTCGATCACAACCTGCTTGCCCTCCAGCTCGGGAATCCAATCCGTTATCGGATCGGTTAGCAGGAAATAGCCCTGTTCGTAGAGCATCATCAGGGCGGTGGACACGATGGGTTTAGTCATCGACATGATGACGAAGATGGAATCATCGGTCATCCGCTCGCCGCTTTCCTTGTTCTTCCAGCCTTGGGACTCCACGTGTATCACCTTGCCATTGCGTGCTATCAGAGAGACGGTGCCGGCGAGCATATTGCCGTCGATGTAGCGCTGCATAGTATTGGATAGTCGCTCGAGGCGTTCGGAGGAAACGCCAACTTCTTCTGGCGTAGCGGTGGGATAGTCCTTTGCCTGTGCAAGGCTGGCGACGAGCAGCAGGGGTAATGAACACAGCAGGGTGAGTGTTTGTGGCATGATCTTCATGTCTTACTCCAAGTTTTTATTTTTAGTGGCGAACGGTCAGACGTTGCGGTTCATTGGATCAACTCGACCCAGTATAAAGGACACCGGTCAGATTTGACCAGAAACTGCTTTTGCTGCATTCTCGGCCACTTTTAGGCCGCTGGGGCAACTCTGTGAAGCGCAGCGAAAGGAGTAACGTATGACAGATCTAACAGAAGCCGATCGACCTATTTTCCTGAAGCCGGGTCACAATGCTGGGGATTTGGTGGAATCGGCCAAGTGGAAGATCCTGCGCCAAGAACCCGGGCTGGTCGAAGTCGATGCGCATCTGCCCGATCATCTGTTGAATCCTAGAGATCAGTTGTTCGGAGGCTTCACCGGCACCTATGTAGACATGATCTCGATATTCACCGTGCGTACGCTATTCAAATCCCAAGCGGATTTTAAGTGGTCGGCAACGGTGAACATGCGCATCGACTACTTCGCTCCAGTCTTGGGGCCGAGGTTCTTGCTAAAGGGTGAGTTAATCAAGGATGGACGCAGCACGTGCCTCGTTGCGACACATTTCACCGATATGGAAGGCAATAAACTGGTCTATGCCATCACGACGCTGCGCAAGAGCAATTAGAATGCCGCTCTCAGTCGTGAATACCGTTCAATAAAAAAAAGGCTGGCCGGATCGCTCTGGCCAGCCTTTGTTTTTCAGCTGTGGACTACAATGAGTAGCCTCGCTCATCGTGGTCGGTAATGTCGAGACCCATCTGCTCTTCCTCCTGCGTCACACGAATGCCAGATGTTATGGCACCGACAACTTTCAGAAGAATGAACGTCAGAATGGCCGTATAGGCAGCTACCGAGAGAATGCCGATAATCTGCACCATGACCTGTGAGCCAATGGTCGCGCCCTCGGCGAGACCATTGCCGCTAAAGATTCCCAGATCCCCTGACACCAGTATGCCCGCTAGGAAAGTACCGATGATTCCGCCCACGCCGTGTACCGGGAATACGTCCAATGAGTCGTCAATTTTCACTTTCTGCTTCAGGTAGGTAGTCGCGAAGTAACACACGACGCCGCCGCTAAGCCCAACGAGAAGCGCGCCTGCAGGCCCAACTGAGCCGGAGGCTGGGGTGATTGTCGCCAGGCCTGCTACCATGCCGGTGATCGCACCTAGTCCACTAGGTTTGCCAAACTTGATCCATTCTATGGCCATCCAAGTGAGTGCACCGGTTGCGGCGGAGATGTGTGTGACAAACATCGCCATGCCGGCGCTGCCGTCGGCCGCGAGGGCGCTGCCCGCATTGAATCCGAACCAGCCAACCCAGAGCATGCCCGCACCGGTGAAGCTCATCGTCAGGTTATGAGGCATGATCGGTGCTGTTAGGAAGCCTTCACGCTGTCCAATGACGAGGGCGAATACCAGAGCGCCAATGCCAGCCGTTACGTGCACCACTGTGCCGCCTGCGAAATCGATAAGCCCCATCTGCCCCAGCCATCCACCGCCCCAGACCCAGTTGGCGACAGGGAAGTACACTAGAAGTGTCCAGAGCGCCGAAAACAGGAGCATGGCAGAGAATTTAATTCTCTCGGCAAACGCACCTACGATAAGTGCAGGGGTAATGATGGCAAACGTCATCTGAAAGGAGGCGAATACCGTCTCGGGAATGTCGCCCGATAGGGAGTCTACAACTACGCCGCTGAACATCGCCTTGCTTAGCCCACCCCAATAGGCAGACTCGGAGGGTCCGAAGGCTATGCTATAGCCTACCAGGAGCCACAGAATCGAGACTACAACCGCAATGGCGAAACACTGCATCAGTACCGAGAGTACGTTTCGAGTTCTCACCAGTCCGCCATAGAACAGGGCGAGACCGGGCAGGGTCATGAACAGCACTAGGGCTGTCGAGGTTAATATCCAGGCAGTGTTGGCGCCACTGAGTGCATCCTGAGCCGATGCCATGCCTGGGAGAAGGAGGAGAAGTGCTGCTGCTAAATACTTTTTGCTTAGAATTTTGCTTGTCATTGTAATTGGATTTCCTATAGCGCGTCGTTGCCGGTTTCCCCAGTTCGAATTCGAATAGTCTGCTCCAAATTGCTAACGAAAATCTTGCCATCGCCAATTTGCCCGCTATTCGCCGCCTTGCAGATCGCTTCAACAACCTGATCGCTAAGTTCATCGGATACGGCTACTTCGAGTTTTACCTTCGGGAGGAAGTCGATAACGTACTCAGCTCCCCTGTACAGCTCGGTGTGCCCCTTCTGGCGGCCGAATCCCTTAACCTCGGTCATGGTCATGCCGCTTACGCCTAATTCGGACAATGCCTCCCGAACATCATCGGCTTTAAACGGTTTAATAACTGCGGTAATAAGTTTCATTGTTCTTCTCCTGCATCATTATGAGTCGCCTCCCCAACGCCTGAAGGCAAATTTGCGCGATTTTGGTTCTTTTCTGTGGCTGCTCGGTTCTTATGGCAAATAATTTCGTTGGAACATCTGTCGGTGCATTTTTCGCTAGGAAAACGGCAGTAGACAGTCGCAAAACTTTACCATGTCATTTACAAAAGCACCAATTGAGAGCGTCGATTCTAAGGTGAATCTGCAGCAAAGATTTATTTCGGTGCGCTATGGATTTCGGGTGGCCGGTTTGGGCGAGAAATGACCCTAAATGGTGCATTCTGTAGGCGGGATTGCCAAAAAAATGGGGGCAACCACTCACGGGGGGGATTTGTGAGTAGTTACCCCCTAGCGGGGAGGGATTACTTATGCAGCGACGCGCTGCGGCATTGCTTTGACAGACTGAATTAGTGGCAACATCACGAGTGCGAACAACAGTATTGATGTGAAGCCTAGCGCGTTCAGTGTCATGCCCAGGCCTCTCGCTTCAGCTAGGTACCCGACAACTGGCCCGGTAACGATGAAGGCAAGTCGAAAGAGGAAGCTAGTGAAGGAGTTCGCGGTAGCTCTGAACTCGCTCGGTATTCGTCGGTTCATAGCGTTCACCAAGATGACCTGATTCAGGCCGCGGCAGGCGAATAGCAGTAGACCGATCAATATTCCGCTCCAGCCCTGAGCCCAAGCCATGCCGAAATGCCCGGCTATTGGCAGCAAGCCCATGAGCAACAATGCGGACACGGCGCCGAAGCGACGTTCGATAACGAAGCCGAATCTCGCGGCTATCGCCACCACGATACTCTGAGAGAACCAGAGCAATCCAAACATCGATAGCGATATTCCCTGCGCCGCCCAATAGGGCTGCATCAACCAAGCGACATGGAACGTTGCCAGGTTGTACAGGGGTATCGCGATGACCACATTTCTTAGAACCGGGTCGCTCATGAATAGATGGCGCAGAATTCCAGAGATCTGAATCCTGACGCGTGTTAAGTCTCTATTCTTGTATGGTGGTTCAACAATCAGCAGTGCAAGAAGCAAACACATCCATGCTGCCGCTGACTGAACGACTACCATGACATCGAACGACCATAGCGCCAACGCTCCGCCTAGGAGTGCGCCCAGTCCTTCCGAGCTGCTTCTGAAGAAGCCGAGATGTGAGATGGCATTGCTGTGCTCGATCTCATCGTCATCTTCCAGAGTTTTCTGTGTGTCATACAAAAGGGCTAGATCAGCTCCAGACAAAAGACTCGCGGCTACTCCAGCCATAAACTCGAAGACGATCAGACTCGTTAGGTCGTCTGCAAAGTTCAAATAGAGATAGGCCAGGCCGTGAATGAAGCTTCCGATTACTAAAGCAGTCTTGCGACCGAACAAATCAGCAAAATAGCCGGAGGGCGCCTCAAACACTACAATTGCCGTCGCATACACGGCCTGCAGGTAGAAGATATCCGCAAGGCTAAGCCCCTTCGCCATGAAGAAAGGCACGATTACCGGCACTATCACCATGAAGCTGTAGAAGAAAGCCAACGCGTAGATGACTCTTATGTTTCTGTGCAGTTTTTTATGCACAATAGTTCCCCAGTACCCGCACGTAGCGAGTAGTCATTAAAAAGTTTGCCAAAAAAAAAGACCTCTAGGTTTTAGGACTTAGAGGTCTTTTCTTTAAATCGATTGCTAATCGTTTATAGTTCAGAAATTCACTCCAAGCAGGTCTCCCAATTCTTCGCCACGCGCGAACAGAGCTGATGACCCATAATGGTCACAGTTGTTGGCATCGTGTTGAGGATTGTTTGAGTAATCATTTCGTTCACAAAGAGTTTTAAAATTTGATGCGCGGATTCTAGTCTTCTCACTAAATATGTCAAGCGTATCGGATTATTTATTCAATAATTAGTGCGAATGAATTGTGCAGTTACGAGGTGTATTGGCGTCGCCCTGTCTGCCAATCTACTTCGGCGGCAGGTTAGACTGCTCGTCAAGCAGTATGTATTCGAGAGATGCTCGCTTTCTGCCCCATACCGAGGCGAGTAGTGAGCCACTGATATTGTGCCAGACACTAAACAGAGCACCCGGTAGGGCCGCCGTTGCCGAGAAAAATTGCGTTGCGAGTGCGACGCCGAGTCCAGAATTCTGCATGCCTACCTCAATTGCGATGGTTTGACTCTGTTTAATGTCTATACCTATTAGGCGGCTAATGTAATAGCCACCTGCTAAGCCTGAAAGATTGTGCAGGATAACCGCTATGAGGGTAACCAGACCTACGTCGAGAAGCCGGTCTGCATTCAGTGCCACCACTATAGCGATGATAAGCAAAATAACGATCATCGATAGACTGGGAATGAAGGGCTCTGCGACCAGCGCCAAGTCGTTAAGGAAGAATTTGCAGGCAAAGCCGAGAGTCACAGGTACGAATACGATCTGCACTATGCTAAGCAGCAAGCCAACGGTGTCCACACTCACCGTTTCGGAAAGATAGAACGCGCACAGCAGAGGCGTTGCGATCACGCCGATGAGTGTTGAGGCCATCGTCATGCTGATGGAAAGCGCCACATCACCCTTCGCCAGATAACAGACTACATTGGAGGCGGTGCCCCCGGCGCAGCTACCAACCAATACCATGCCGATCGTCAGTTGGTTTGACAGTTGGAGCATTTTGGAGAATGTTAACGCCAGCACCGGCATTAGCAGGAATTGTAGAACGACTCCCACGAGAATCGGTTTGGGTTCCTTCACTATTCGCTCGACATCTACTCTAGTCAGGGTAAGGCCCATCATAAACATCACCCCTGCCAGCAGCGGCACGATGGCGGCATTCAGGGCGGCAAAGGGGGCGCTCTGGAAGAACGCGAGTAAGGCAATGAGTAAAGCCCATAACGGGAACAAGCTGGTAAATCTCGCGAGCATCACTATTCTCTTCGGTTATAGGGCATCAACGTGTCTATTACAGTCTACTTGGGATGAATCGAACAGTTAGCCAGTTTTCTTTAATCCGAGGCTCGAAAGCGGGTGTTCAGCTTAGATTCAGTCTCGCGCCTTACTATGGCAGAGTCCGACTTTGTAACTTTTTCATTAAGGCTACGTCTAAGAGTCCAAGAGCCCGGATTATAGGGCGATCTGTCTGACTCGAACGACGCTTTAGGACAGTTTGCCAGTCGCCACAAGAGATGACTGGATCGGAATAAAAATCTAATTATACGGGGAATGTTAAATGATTAAGAAAGCTCTATTACTTGCAATGGCCATCGCGCTTACTGGCTGTCTGGTTACTGTCGATTCGGACTCGCGTCCTTTGCAGACGGTATGGAATGAGTCCGATGTATCAAGATTACAACTCGGCAAAAGCGACCAAGATTGGGTGAGTACCTCTTTTGGCAACCCGATAACTAAGCTTAGCTATGCCGATGGCACAGAAATCTGGAAATACAGGAATCGATCCGAGAAAGATACCGAGGTTGGGCTCTTTCTAGTGTTCTCTGTGGATGTCGAGGAAGAGCGTACCGAGACGCTCTCGATAGAGTTTACAGATGGCGTGGTTACCAACTACTGGATCGAGGAAGACCGCTTCTAGAATCGCCTCAAAGTAGTCTGGCCTTACCAATCAGGGTCAGACTACTTTAACTTTCCTAGCCAGGCCTCGAGGCTCTCCCAGTCTAACTGGAAGACATGCCTGGCCCCCGCAACGACATCGGCATCCACAACCGCCCCGGCCATGCGCAGCCTCTCTGACATGGGCTCCAGCATCCGATTCCAACGAAAATCGTCCTTCTCGCCGATGCGTATATAGAACGGCAGGCCGTCTAGCGACGCTACGGCTGTGTCCGCCTTGATTCGACCGGGAGTTGCTACAACGCCTCGAAAGGCGGAGGGGTTGAGCAGCGCAATCGCCATCGCCTCGCTGCCACCACTCGACATTCCTACCAGCAGCGGCTTGGATTCTTGCAGGCTATGAGCCGCGTGCAATTGATCGATAATCTGTCCCAGGGTGGAACTATCCCCTGCCCAGAAGCGCTTCCCATCGGGTGAAATGGGCACGGCGATGGCCCAACCGCGATCGACGAACTCCTTGCCCAGCCAGAACTGCGCCTTGGCCATGAATTCATTGTTCGAGCCGCCCGCTATGAAAATCGCCAGCGGGGGAGGCTGCGTCGCATCCTGTGGCTGGGTGTGGGGTTCGAAGAAGAAGAGCTTCACGGTGGCGCCGCTATGCAATTTCACAGTCTGCTCGGCCGCGAGCAGAATGCCCGCGGGTAGGAGAGCGAGTAGTGTGACTAAGAGTAGTCCGCGCAGAGCCATGTTGAAGTCATCTATGTTGGTTTTTTACAGGCGGTGAGTATAGCAATCATTGCCATTTCGGCGCAGGCAGATGAGATAGAATAACCATTTAAGCCGTTGATTTTCCTTCAAAGAAGCCTTTCAACGACTAGCTGATTGAACTACTGTAACTTTTATTCTCACATCGCGTCTTTACTAACAAATGCGAGCACTTTATCAACAGGCTATAGATCAGCACCGGCACAGGGTTTTCTCCTTTGCCCATTACAGCCTGCGCGTTCGAGAAGATGCCGAAGACGTGACGCAGGAAGTGTTCATCAAGCTGTGGCAGCACTGGCAAAAGATAGACCATGAGAAGCTCGGCGCCTGGTTGATGCGAGTAGCGCATAACTCAGTTATAGATCATGTGCGTAAACAACGCCCGCAGCAGTCGAATCTGGATCAGTTTGCGGAGGTAGAGGATCAGGTAGGCGCCGAATCTGATGCTACAGATTTGGAGCAGACTCTGTTCAAGCAGCAGTTGCAGAGTGCAATCAAGGCCTTGGAAGATCCGTTTAGAAGCATCCTAATCATGCGCGATATTCAGGGATTAAGTTACGACGAGATTCAGGGAAGCCTGGAGCTAAGCGCCAGTCAGGTGAAGGTCTATCTGCACCGAGCTCGACGCAAATTACGAGAGAACGCAACGCTGCGTCAGCTGTTCGAAGAGCAGATAGCTGACCAGGCAAAAATCAAACAACCCATTGCCCTCGTGGCAAGCAATGACAAAGGTAAAGGTAAAGGTCATGCCAGTTAATAGCGAATCACAATGCTACTTCATTCAACTTCAGATAGACGGCTATCTCGATGGTGATCTGAACGAGGCGCAGAAGGGGGTCTTCATGTCACACGTGCAGGATTGCTCTGCGTGTGCGAGCGAGTTCCGCTATGCGCAGACAGTGCAGGACACCGTGATGGAGTTGCCACAGATCCTCTGTGAAGATCTTGTGCTAGAGCCAGTGCATAGCCTGGTGACCGCTGACGGGCGATCTACGCAGATTCCCCGGGAGGATTCGCTATTCACGCAGATCTCCGCTGCGCTGAGTTCCCTGCCTTTCTATTTCCGTTATGGGTTCTCCGCGGCCTTGGTTGCAGTGATCGCTGTGGCGGTTAGTTTCAGCGTGATGACACCAACCGAGGCGCCCGAGCAAATGCTAGCCAGCGAATCGGCTGAGCAGTATAGCCCAGAGGATATCGCCCAAGCCTTGGCCGAACTCAACGTGGCTATGGACTATCTGAATCAGCTTAGCCAGCGCACCGAAGTCATGATCGGCGACCGCTTCCTGGTAACGCCTTTACAAGATTCCATCAACGCCTCTTTCCAGAGGGCGAACACGAGAGAGTACGATCCATTGCAGAATGGGCCGATCTAGAATTTTTGCAAGACACGAATTAGTGAAACGACACTCAATTAGATTTAACAAATATTGTAATGCGAGGTAACTGTATGAAAATTTTTAAGAAGGTATTGGCACCGTTATTTTGTTTAAGCCTTATTCCTGTCGTGCTGGCTGCTGACAGTGATTTGGAAAACCACCCGGGTTACGTGGATTTCTCTACCCTTACTGCGATAGCGGCGACGGAACCCAGTGTGGAAATAAGCCTGAAGGCTCCGCTACTCAATATGATTACGAATCTCATCCGCAGTGAGGATGAGGAGGCTGCCGACTTCATCTCCAAGCTGTTACGCGTCACCGTCAACGTATTCGAAAGCGACGACATCGATGTCGATGAGATAGCGGCATCCATGTCTACCATGGCCGAAAACCTCGATGCCGTGGGATGGGATAGGGTGGTTAGAGTGCGCGAAGAAGAGAACCACGTGGATATTTACTTCCGCGTGGGCGAGGCCTCCGATGTCATCTACGGTATCGCCATCATGGTGGCCGAGCCAGGTGAGACGGTATTGGTGAATATCGTAGGTGATATCAGTACCGACGATATCAGTGCTCTTGGGCGCCGCTTCGAACTCGATGAACTCGTCGATATCGAAGTCGCGGGCAAGTAGGTTCGCTGTTCATAGCCGCGATTGGTTTCACACACCATGGTGAAAGAGAGACTGCAATTATGAAGAACATACTGCTCCTGATACTACTGACCCAATTTGCTGCCTGCATGTCATTCAGCGATAGACCCTTTCGGTCGGCCCGAAATTCGATAGAGGCGCAGGTGCCGGACATCAAGCTTGAGAAGGAATTCGCACTGTCGTTTGGGAATGGCCTGCTCGGCTTGATAGACGTGGTAAGTGTCAATGAGACGGATTTTTCGGAGCTGGATCGCGTGCAGGTCGCCGTCTACAAGGTTGAGTCGGGTGCGCAGCAAGTGGATTTCGATGAGATCGATTTCTCTGACACGCTGCGCTCACGAGGAAAGCACCTTCACTGGGAGACCGTTGTCAGAGTGCGAGAAGAGGGCGAGCAGGTCTGGGTGCTGGTCGGCATGGACCTGGAGCGTAATACGCTGGAAGCCGTCTCGGTCTTCGTTCTTGAGAGCAATGAGTTGGTAATGATCAATGTGGATGGAGATTTCGACCGCATGATCGAGTTCGCGCTAAAGCCCGCCTCGGGAAGCCGTCGTGAACGCAACGCCGGCTAGTCTTACTCTGCAGTAGGCCTGGCCTTATTGATCGAAACAGCAACGGACTTAAAGGAAGGGGTTCGGCTTCGTTGGTCGACAGATTGCGGGACTAGGACGTTGGCTTCCGGGAAGTAACACATCACATTGCCTGGTTTTATATCGTATAGCGCGATGCTCAGATCGCTGAGTGTGCCGGTCGCATTGCTCACATCCACTTTGTCCCGTTCATTCAGCTGCAGTCTCTCTAGATCTGCGGCGCTGATGAATAGCACTCGACGATGCGACTGTCTGCGGTACACATCCTCCTCGCTATAGATGATCGTGTTGAACTGCCCCTCGCTGCGCACCGAGGTCAGGGTGAACTGATCGCGAGCGGCAGCCTTGCCACTCCAGTCGGTTTGTGAAGGCACGCAGAAGCTAGCCCTGCCAGACTTCGTTGCGAAGCGCGGCTTCGCCAGATGACGACCTTCTATATGAAACTCCTGCTTCGTCTCATCGATGCTGGCAAGCGCCGCAAACCCCGGTATCAACTTGGCAATCGCCTTGCGAATCGAGTCGTGACGCTTGAACTCAGTAAAATCCAGAGTGTTCGCCTCTATCACGCGGGCTGCGATCGAACTGATAATGTCTACTTCCGATTGCAGTGACTCTATTCTATCGAAGCCGCCGTCACTCATGCGCAGATAGTTAAACATCGATTCCTGTGTCGTTGCCTGTGTCTCTTCATCGCGCACACGAATAGGCAGAATTAGGTTCTCGCCATCGACGCCATTGAGATGAGTCTGATTCAGCGTGGAATTGACCATGACCTTAAATGGGATCTGGTTCAGTGCCTGCTCCGAGAAGCTGCTGTCGGGGTTTGCTGCGAACAGATTGCCGCCGAGCAAGAAGGCGAAATCGATCTCTCCCCTCGCGGCTGCCTGTATGCAGGCGAGGGTGTCCATACCTACATGGCGCGGGAGCTCGACCGCAAATTCCTTCTCGATGGCAGCGAACACCTCCGCCTTGAGTGCGGGAGTTACTCCCATCGAGCCAACGCCCTGCACGTTGCTATGTCCACGGAGCGGCAGCAGCCCTTTACCCTCGCCACCGATCATGCCGCGTAACAGAGCGAGGCTTGCTATCGCCTCGACGTTGTCGGTGCCATTGTGATGATGCGTGAGGCCCATGCCCCAAGAGAAAACAGTCCTCTCACTTTGTGCGTACAGTTCGGCGAGTGCTTCAATCTGTGCGCGCTGCAGTCCGCTCTCGCCCTCGATCGCCTCCCAGCTAAGGTCTGCTATGAATTTCGAGTAAGCCTCGAACTCTTCGCAACAGCTATCGATGTATTCCTGCTCGATGAGGTCGTGCTCGATGAGGTATTTGGCCATACCGCTAAGCAAGGCCACATCACCTCCTACATGGGGTTGTACATAGTGCGAGGCAACCTCGCCCCCACCGCTGATCATAGACTTGAAGTTACTAGGCGAGGCGAAGCGGACCAGGCCGGCCTCGCGTGCAGGATTGACGATGACCACCTCGCCACCGCGCTGCCTGCATTCGAGCAGGACTTTGACGAAGCGTGGGTGATTCGACGCCGGGTTCGCGCCGAAAACGAAGATTAGGTCGGCCTTGTGCAGATCGGCATACTGTATCGTCGAGGTTCCGCTGCCGATGCAATTACTCAGGCCGACGCCCGAAGCTTGGTGACAATAGTAGGAGCAGTTGTTGATGTGGTTGCAGCCGTAGAGTCTAGCGAACAGCTGCAATATAAAAGCTGCCTCGTTGGAGGACCTGCCGGATGCATAGAAGAAGCTGCGCAGGGGGTCAGTGGTCTTCAGGCGCTGCGCGATGAGCTCATAGGCTCGCTCGTAGCTGATAGCCTGATAGCTGTCCGCCTGAGCTGACTTGTGTAGTGGAATCGAGAGGCGACCCAGGTCCTCAAGTTGCTTGGCGCTGAGTTCTCGCAGTTCGCGAATGCTGTTCTGCTCGAAGATTTGCGGTGGAATAGGATCGCGAATATCACTCAGCTGTGCCTGTATATTCTTATTACAGATCTCTATGCGATTGCTGTATTCGTTGTGAAGACCGCCGCGCTGTCCTCCCGTGCCGAACGCGCAGGCCT
This sequence comes from uncultured Pseudohongiella sp., assembly GCA_964352295.1. Lineage (GTDB taxonomy): Bacteria > Pseudomonadota > Gammaproteobacteria > Pseudomonadales > Pseudohongiellaceae > UBA9145. The sequence continues at coordinate 50,899 of CAYGRR010000003.1, forward strand.
TACAGGTGTTCTTCGAGCGCACGGCACTCGCGAGTTTAACACTGCCCACCTTCTGCGCGCAGGACAGGACATATTGCATGGCCTTAAAGCCGCCTCCAGTTACCGCCTTGTTGGGTTTTTGGCTGATTCGAATTTCCTCAGTGGATCGCTACAAGCCTTCCACTTCCATGCGCTCGCTGCTCGCCACTGTCACCAGAATGCCATCGAGAGTGGTAAAGGAGCGATCGGCTAATTGAAATTTATATACCCGATATTCGATTGCCTCAGCTTGACTATCACTGTGCAGTCGCACCGTAAGAATGGAGTGATCGTCCTGCCACTGTAAATAATACAGCGCCGCGCCAAGGCCGATTACGAGTATGAGAAACATATAGGCGCCGAGTCTGAGGTCTGCTGACAGATCCACTGGCTCTCGTGCTGATGAGGTTTCGAGAGACTGCTTGCTCGTAGAACTATTTGCTGCGGGCGTGCTCTTTCGCTTCACATTGCGCCGTCGCACAAAAAGGAAGGCGATAATCATGACCGAGAGAGTTAGTAGTATTTTTCCGAGCATGCCTTGAGTTTTCCCTACACAGTAAATTGGATAGTAACAGTGCGCCTGTTGGCTTTGCTACTGTAATAGCTATCGGCTGGTTGGCCCTCAGCATGCTGGCGCGTTTACACTCGAAATTGTCGATAGTGATCTGTTTGATTGAGGCTTTGTCATCCGAATGCGATAATCCCGTTGCCCTCTAGCGCCCAGCCTTACGCTAATGGCGATCGAGTTTGGAACAAAATTGAGTCGAGCCGGTCTGCTACTCACTGAATGAAGGGAAACTCCACAAATCTTGTCTGAAGTCAGCACAGATTCTGCCAGCTACGTATCGAAAGGTATGCCTGCCCTCGACAACTCGGGGCGCACCACCTCGTTCTTCGAATTCTGGCCTACATGGTTGATGTACATACCAGTCGTCGTTCAATGGCTACTCCTCTCGCTACGCTACAGGAGCCTGAGCCTGCCTCTTATCGCCAATCCGGGGATTCCGCTTTCTGGCATGGTGGGTGTGTCTAAATCAGCGGTATTCGATCTGGCTGGAGAGAGCGCGAGAAAATGGATCCTGCCCTGGATGTTGTTCGACGTAGACGGGCAGGCCTTGGAGCTGCAATGCCAGCGAGCGAGCGAGGCTTTGAGCGTGGCGGGCCTGACATTTCCGGTAGTAGGAAAGCCAAATATAGGCTGCCGCGGTGCGGGGGTACGATTACTCGCCGATGACGCTGAGCTTAGGGACTATCTACAGGGGTTTCCCGTCGGTGGCTGCATTCAGTTTCAGCAGCTGAGTCAATGGGATGCAGAGGCGGGGGTGTTCTATGTTCGCGACCCTGAGAAGGCGCAGGGGGAGATAAGTTCCCTGACGCTGAAGTACACACCCTATGTAGTCGGTGATGGGGTGCGGCAACTCGGTGAGTTGGTTGCGCAGGACCCAAGGGCGGGAGAGCTATTACACCTCTATCGAAGTCGTCACGCGTCGCGCTGGAACGATGTCATCGCGGAAGGAGAGCCCTATCGATTGGTGTTTTCAGCGAGTCACTGCCGAGGCGCAGTTTTTCGAGACGCAGGCGAATTGATTACTGAGAAATTGACGCAGACACTCGATGAGCTGTTCGCAGACATTCCGGGCTTCTATTACGGGCGACTCGATGTAAAGTTCAAAAATGTTGAGAGCCTAACCGAAGGAGTCGACTTCAACATCATCGAGATAAATGGAGCTAGCTCGGAATCGATCAATATTTGGGATAGAAACGCAGGTCTAGGAAAGGCAGTGAGAACCCTGTTGCAGCAATACCATACGCTGTTTAAACTTGGCAACATTAGCCGCAAACGGGGCTGCAGACCCCCGGGACTGATGGCGCTGTATCGAGCCTGGCGCTTTGAGAATAATCTAGTGAGACAGTATCCGCAAAATGACTAATCCCTGCCGATTGCCATTCAAGCCGCGTATTCTATCTGCCGTACTGGAGAAGGCGCTAGGACTGGATCGGCTTGGCGACATCTACGACGCGCGGCCTGAGGGGTGCACGCCCCATGAATTTCTGCAGTACACCCTCGACGCGCTAGGCGTTAGCCTCAATCTGATCAATGAGCCCAACCTCGCAGAATTGCCGCGCACTGGTCCTGTTCTTATCGTCGCCAATCATCCGCTTGGCGGCTTAGAGGGAGTGGCTATAGCGAAGGTCATCGCTGATATTCGGCCCGACCTCAAAGTATTAACGAATGAGCTGCTACGTCGAATTCCCGAGCTCGCCGATATTTTTATAGGTGTCGATGTGCTCTCCAGCGACGCCGCCTCGGGCAATGTGTCCAGCATCAAGCAGGTGCATAAACATCTCAAGAATGAGGGTGCCGTATTAATATTTCCCGCAGGCATGGTGTCGGCCTATGAGCATGGCCAGCGCAGAATTCAAGATCGTTCGTGGAATCGCCTGGCAGGCCAACTTCTGAAACGGTATCAGGCAACCTGTTTGCCCGTTCACGTAGGCGGCGCAAACAGTCGGCTATTCTACGCCGCCGGGATGATCCACCCTCGGCTTCGCACCGCATTGCTGCCCCGTCAGCTAGCCAACAAGCAGGGTTTTACTCTCGAGTTGCGCATCGGTCGACCGATTCCCGCAGCGGAGCTGAGATTGCTACAGAGCCCGAAGGCCATAACTGATTATCTGCGGGTGAGTACCGATGCTCTATTAAGAGAGTCGGTGAGGCTGAATAGCCAGAAGCACCAGTCGGTTGATGATTCCAGTCCTTTCAGCGGAAATGCTGAATTAGTTTCCGCTATTTCCGGCCTCGAAGAGTTCAGGCTGATCGAACACGAAGAATTGGATGTGTACTGTGCGCCCTATGACCGTCTCGGTCCCATCATGGAACAGATTGCGATTGCACGTGAGATTACCTTCCGATCCGTTGGTGAGGGTACCGGTCTGTCGAAAGACTCCGATGAGTTCGACCCGCACTATCTGCATCTATTTCTCTGGGACAAGGCCGCCGCCAGAATCGCCGGCGCCTACCGAGTGGGTCTGGTTGATGAGATCGTCGCCAAACACGGAGTGAAGGGGCTGTATAGCCGCTCGCTCTACAAGTACGACGAGGCCTTCATCAAGCGATTGGGTTCGGCGATTGAGATGGGGCGGAGCTTCATTCACCCTGACTATCAGAAGAAGCCAGTGTCGCTGAACCTGCTCTGGCGAGGCATAGGCAGAATCTTGGTAGAAAGGCCCAGATACCACACCCTGTTCGGTTCGGTAAGCATTTCCAGAGAATACAGCGATCTCGCCAGGGCATTGATTGCCGATACGATGCTAACGAATTTCAGGGCTAGCGAGTTTTCTCAACTGGTCAAGCCAATTACACCGCATAAGATCAGGAATCGCGTCTGGACCAGCGAGATGCTCGCCGAGCTTTCGAATGTGAAGATGCTCGGCAAGCTAATTGGCCGCTGCGACCCTGGCAAGGCTGTTCCGGTACTTCTGCGCCATTATCTCTCAGTAAATGGTAAGCTCGTCTGCTTCAACCTACACCCGAACTTTAGTGACTCCCTAGAGGGGCTCATTATCGTAGATGCTCGCAAGACAGACGCGAAGACACTGAGCCGCTTTCTCGGCGCCGATGGCTACGAGCACTTTATGTCGTTTCACAAAATGCAGGACAGTGCCTAACCATGAATAAAATAGTAGCCCTCATTCAGCTCCTGGCTTCCGCCCTCGTGTCCATAATGGCATTGGCCACGCTAATCAATCTCATCTTCATCTCCACCAGACCCGAGACGATTTCCGTAGTCAATACGCTAATCGGGCAGGGCATACTCATAATCTGTCTGCTGGTGCTCGCGCGAGTCTTGTTCAAGAAGGGATTGGCGGGCCTGAAACAGAATAAATTGGCGGCTAATTCTGATAACTTAGCCTAACGTCGGCGACGTATCTCTGTAGGGCGACATACGCCAGCGTCTCGCGTTGACCAAACCGGTGGGCCTAGTCCACGACCCATGACCTGGATGCTATCTCTTCACTATGCAGTCACTGTTTATCAAGCACAGGTATATTCTAGTTGCTGCACTGCTGCTCGCGCTTTCCTGGCTTAGCTATTCGGGCAATAACTCTCACGAGTTGCTGGCCTGGGATGATGCGCCTTATGTCACTAATAATAACTGGGTTACGAACCCTTCCCCCGATGCCCTGATAGCGCTATTTACCGAATCGAAGGTTGCTAATTGGCATCCGCTTACCTGGTTGAGCTATATCCCTGAGTATTATTTTTGCGAGACAAACGCAAGCTGTTACAAGACGACGAATATTTTTCTGCACGCCGCTAATTCCTTCCTGATTTTTCTGCTTGCCACTGTTGTGCTGCAGCTACTCATGTCTCAAGAACAGCGAATCGTTCTTCAGTTTGGAGCATTGACAGATGAAAGGCTATTCGCAGCTAGCCTGATGTCTGCAATTCTGTTCTGTGTTCATCCACAGCACGCGGAATCTGTGATCTGGGTGGCCGAGAGGAAAGACCTATTAAGCGCGCTGTTCTATCTTCTGGCGCTGCTGTTCTATATTTTTCAGCAGAACGCCGCTACATCAAAGAACCCCTTACTGCCATTCATTCTATTCATACTGGCGATCATGTCGAAATCGATGGCAATCACGCTGCCAGCTATATTGGTATTGCTGGATTTCACGCTGCTGGGCAGATGGCCAGTGAAGGGGAGCGAGACTCGGGTTAAAGCGCTATACCGAGTTGTAATAGTCGAGAAAATTCACTATTACTTAGTGGCGGTAGCCGTGGCCTTTGTCACACTAGCCTCCCAAGACGTAGCCGCGGTGGAGCAGCCTACGCTCTTCGAAAGGCTGATGATTTGTCTGGCTGCGATTGAGCATTATCTTTTCTCTTTTTTCGCTCCTGTTAATCTGTCGCCATTCTATCCAGTGGAAATCGTGAGTGAGTCTATCGTCGATTATTGGTTCTCACTCATCGCTCTGGTTTTGTTTTTCGGTCTAGTCCTTTACGAAAGAACCCGAAGAGTCTCGGCGCTACTGCTGGGCTATTTTTTCATTACACTTTCTCCAGTCATAGGCATTATCAAAGTCGGTGATCAAGCCTTCGCTGATCGCTATACCTATCTATCAATGATTGGGTTCTGCATCCTCGTAGCATTCGTTGTATGTGAAATAATAGATAGGGAGCGACGTTCTCGTGTTCCTGTTTTCGTCGGCTTCGCTTTGCTGGCAGGCTACCTCGCGCTAAGTACGAATCAGTACAAGAACACATGGCAGAATGATCTGGTCCTTTGGACCACGGTAGAGCGTGATTATCCGAGAATGTCTGTGACAATCTCTGATAACTTGGGTTTGGCCCATCTTGCTTCGGGCAACTATGTGTCGGCCAAGGAAAATTTCGAATTCTCAATCGCCCTCGATCCTCAAAAGCCTAGAGCCTATGTAAACCTGGCTGCTGCTCATCAGCAGCTGGGAGAGGTGGAGAGCTTCCTAAACACCTTCGCCGAGGGCGTCGCCAACAATCCAACGAATGCTGAGCTAATCAGCAGCGCAGGATTTGGTTTTCTTAACTACAACTTGGATGATCAGGCGTTGGAATACTTCATTCAGGCGCTGGAGCTGGAGTTAAATTTTCCTCCCGCCTTGATGGGCGTGGGCAACCTTTTGCTCAAACGGGGCGAGCCCGAAAGAGCGATTGAGATGCTCGAATTAGTCCCCGAGGACAGCGACGTAGAATTTACGGCGAGGATTCTGCAGGCGCAGGCCTACGGGCGCATAGACAAGGCTCGCTCAATGAGCATCCTGGGGGCGCTAAGAGCAAAGTACGGCAGGGATAGTGAGATCGATTACGTTGTCGATTACGTGAACAGACTTTAGCCATCGAGGGTGAGGATGGCCAGAGCGATGCTGTTCGTGATTTCTCACCGCATTGTGACGTGAGCGAAGGATATTGCACAGGAAACGGAGTGTAATGCTCGAAGGATTAATCTATTGAATTGGCGGTCTGCATGCGCTCAGCCAGAGAAAGCGAAAAGTGAAACAGTCCATCTGTAGTTGTGAAGAGCCGAAGTGGGAGTCCTTGTTTCCAGTGCCCGATTTCGACACTGGAAATTACCAGTGGTCGCTCCGTAGTTGCACTCAATGTGGCATCACGCAAACCTGCCCGGTGCCGAGTGCGGATGCAATTTCCCAAGTCTATGACGAGAAATACTACACGTCTACGACGGTGAAGTTTGGTCAAGTGATCGAAGCCTGGTCGCGCTGGGCGGGGCATTCCCGGGCGCGCAAACTACTCGCTAGAAATGCGGCACAGGGCTCCGTCCTGAATGTGTTGGACTTTGGCTGTGGGCGCGGAGTGCTGCTTGAAGGTTTCAAGGCCGCGGGTCACAGCGTGCTAGGACTCGAGCGTGCTGGCTCGGGATTTGATGCATTGCCTGATGTGTCATCCATGCCACTGCAGGACTTGGTGGCTTCGGGTAGGCGCTTCGATATAGTCGTGCTCTGGCATGTGCTGGAGCATTTGGACGAGCCCGAACTGATCATCACCCAGCTGCGCCAACTACTCACAGATGACGGTAAGCTGTATGTCGAGGTGCCGAACTTCGGCAGTCTTCAGGCGCGCCTTTTCAGGTCTCACTGGTTTCACCTCGATGTGCCGCGTCACCTGACACATTTTACATCGACATCCCTAGTGAAACTCATGGCTCGAAGCGGACTGCGGGTTACGCGCATGAAGACCTTTTCATTCGATCAGAACTTGTACGGTTTCTTGCAGAGCGCTTTGAATGTATTGCCATTTTTGCCGGAGAATCATCTCTATGAAATCCTCAAGGCTCGGCTTACGGTGAAGAAAATGATCGTGTTGCTGCTATATTCGCCACTCCTCTTTTTATTGATACCCGCCGCAGTACTAGAATTGTTAGTATCGCATTCTCTCGGCAATGGGGCCGTGCTTTCACTGGAGCTTGCTAAAACCCATGATTAACGGAAAGAAAGTAGTGGTAGTGATGCCAGCTTACAATGCCGAGAAGACGCTGGAGAAAACTTATCTAGCCCTGCCGCACGAGGTGGTTGATCACATCGTGGTAGTCGATGATGCCAGTGGAGACAGGACAGTCGATGTGGCCCAGAACCTCGAGAGAACCGAGGTGGTTAGCCACCCGAAGAATTTGGGTTATGGGGCAAATCAGAAGTCCTGCTATAGGAGGGCGATTGAGTTAGGCGCGGATGTTGTAGTGATGGTGCATCCAGACTATCAATACGACCCGCGGTTGGTTACGGCTATGTCGTCGATGATTGCCACGGGCGTTTATGATTGCGTTCTGGCCTCTCGGATCTTGGGCACGGGCGCGCTCAGCGGTGGCATGCCGCTGTATAAGTACATTGCGAATCGTTTTTTGACGGCATACCAGAACTTCTTGATCCCCTTCAAGTTGTCCGAGTACCACAGTGGCTATCGAGCCTTTTCCGTCGAAGTGCTGCGGACTCTGCCGCTGGATGAGAATAGCGATGACTTCATCTTCGACAATCAGATGCTCCTCCAAGTCATCTCTCATGGCTACTCGATGGGAGAGCTGAGCTGTCCCACCCGTTATTTCGCGGACTCCTCGTCAATTAACTTGTCCCGCTCCATCAAATACGGCTTGTCTGTCTTGTTGACCACGGTCGAGTACAAATTGAGCCAATTCGGCTTCAGGGAGAGCCACCGGTTTCCTCGCGTTCGAGTTAAGGCTGACGAATAGGTCGATGGTGTGGCCCAGCCGCTCACCCTGTTACTCCTGAGCCCGAGGGCGGCAGCATTCTAACTTCGGGACCCACGGAGCACGGCCTCCGGGACCCATTTTTGCAAGAATTCTAGATCAGCAGCTTCCTAGCCGATTTCGCCTTAAAAGAGTATAATCCCGCGCTTTTCCGAGCCGTAGTCCCGAGCAATGATCATCTTCGAAGAAACGAATCGCTTCTCGCAGCTTCAGGAAAGCTGTGTTGCCACCATCGGTAAGTTCGATGGCGTGCATCTAGGTCATCAGCTAATACTGGATCAGCTAAAGCAGAAGGCCGAGGAATTCGATCAGCCATCTCTCGTCATCCTGGTCGAGCCTCATCCTGAAGAATTCTTCGCGGGCGAAACAGGGAGCTGCCCGGCACGACTCACGATCCTGCAGGAGAAATTAGAGCTGCTGGAGAGCTTCGGAATCGACTATGTATTTCAGCTAAGATTCGACCAGCGCCTCAGCGAGATAAGCGCTGAAGACTACATCGAGAATATTTTGGTGAATGGGCTCGGGGTAAAGTGCTTCATCGTTGGCAACGATTTTCGCTTCGGTCACGGACGCAAGGGTGACTTCGCTCTACTCAGTAAAGCCGGTCGGCAATTCGGGTTCGAGGTGGTTGAAACCGCTACCTACGAGCGCAATGGGCATAGAATTAGTAGCACTTTTATAAGAGAGCAGTTGGCGAAGGCAGACTTCGCTCTCGTCGAGCAGTTACTAGGCAGGCCTTACTCCATTAAGGGGGAGGTTGTTCAGGGAAAGCAATTGGGCGCTGATCTCGGCTTCCCTACCTGTAATATAAATCCTCAGCGCCAGCGTATTCCCCTGCATGGCGTGTATGCTTGCGAGGTGCGCCTGGTAGATAGATTTCACCCAGCCGCGGTGAATATCGGCTACAGGCCAACGGTCACTGAGTCGGGCGAGGCGCTACTAGAGGCTCATATACTCGATTTCAATGAGGACCTGTACGGCAAGACGATAGAAGTGATCTTTCGACAGAAAATTCGGGAGGAGAAGAAGTTCTCCGGCCTCGAAGAGTTGAAGCAGCAGATCAGCGTCGACGTTGAGCGGGTAAGAGAACTATTTGGAGTTACTGGCTAATAATATTTGGCTACTAACAGATACATAACGAAAGACATAGAGACAGCGTGCCGTTCTAGCTATGAGTGATTACAAAGATACTTTAAACCTACCGCATACCGAGTTCCCAATGAAGGCCAATCTGGCTCAGCGGGAACCCGTCACCTTGCAAGCCTGGCAGAAGCTCGACCTCTATAAGCGTATTGCGCAGAAAAATAGCGGCAAGCCAAAATTCGTTCTACACGATGGGCCTCCCTACGCGAACGGTGAGTTACATCTCGGGCATGCGATCAACAAGTCCCTGAAAGACTTTGTCGTGAAGGCGAAGTCGTTGAATGGCTTCGATGCTCCCTACATTCCAGGCTGGGACTGTCACGGGCTGCCTATTGAGCATAATGTAGAGAAGAAGAAGGGCAAGGCCGGCCAGAAAATCTCTCATGCCGACTTCCGAAAAGCCTGCAGGGAATATGCGGCAAAGCAAGTCGATATTCAGCGCGAAGGCTTTATACGGCTGGGCGTTCTCGGCGATTGGGAGAAACCCTATCTGACTATGGACTTCGAGACTGAGGCAGACATAGTGCGCTCACTCGGGAAAATTGCAGCGAATGGGCATCTTGTCAAAGGCTACAAGCCCGTCTACTGGAGCGTCGTGGGCGCTTCCGCGTTGGCAGAGGCCGAGGTGGAATACCAGGATAAAGACTCCTTCGCGATTGATGTGCGCTTTACGCCGGAAAATAGAGAGACATTCTTAGCGGTGTTCTCAGCTGCCGATGCCGTTAGTGCGGACGAATCTGTATCTGTTGTTATATGGACGACAACACCGTGGACGCTGCCTTCGAATCAGGCTGTGTGTCTACACGCCGAGCTGGACTATGCGCTCGTTCGCTGCGACTTGGGTCAGGGCGCTGAATTGCTCGTGGTGGCTAAGGATATGCTCGAGCGCATAATGACTCGATACGCATGCGAGTCATATGAGCTGGTAGCCCAGGCAACTGGACAACAACTTGAGAATCTCATTCTTGAGCACCCCTTCGTCCAGCGACAGGTTCCACTGATTCTTGGTGAGCATGTCACCACCGAGGCGGGAACTGGTGCAGTGCACACCGCCCCCGATCACGGAGTCGATGACTTCAATGTGGGTGCCCTCTATGGCATCGGCACTCTGAATCTCGTCGATGAGAATGGCGTGTTCACGGCTGCAGCGGGTGAATTTGCAGGCGCGCATGTGTACAAGGTAGACGAGGATATCATCGCGAAGTTGCGCGAAGCAAAGGCGCTGGTCGCCCTCGATAAGATCACTCACAGCTATGCACACTGCTGGCGCACGAAGACGCCTTTGATCTATAGAGCGACACCACAGTGGTTTATAAGCATGAGCGAGAAGGACTTGCTAGGCAAATCGCTTGCCGCCGTCGATCAGGTGAAATGGATTCCAGACTGGGGCAAGGCGCGCATCGAATTGATGCTTAAGGGCAGTCCAGACTGGTGTATCTCGCGCCAGAGAACCTGGGGCGTACCTATCACACTGTTTGTGAACAAAGAAACTCAGGCTCTGCATCCTCAGACTAGTGAGCTAATCGAGCAGGTAGCGCAACGCATCGAGAAATCAGGCATAGAGGCATGGTTCGAGCTAGAGCCTCAGGAGCTTCTTGGAGACGATGCGGCGAATTACGAGAAGGTGACCGACACACTCGATGTATGGTTTGATTCGGGTGTAAGCCACTATTCCGTCATGAATAAGCGCGAGGAACTAAGCTATCCTGCGGATCTCTACCTGGAAGGCTCAGACCAACACCGTGGCTGGTTCCAGTCTTCCCTGAAGACGGCCGTCGCGATGAACGATAGCGCTCCCTACAAAGAGGTGCTTACCCACGGCTTCTTCGTCGATGCAGACGGTAAGAAGATGTCCAAGTCTTTGGGCAACACCGTGGCGCCGGATCTAATCTTTAAACAGTACGGCGCCGATATACTGCGTCTGTGGGTTGCCGCAACAGACTACCGCGGTGAGATGACCGTGTCCGATGAGATCTTCAAGCGAGTAGCGGATTCCTATCGCAGGATTCGGAATACTGCACGCTTCATGCTCTCGAACCTCAATGGATTCGACCCCGAGACGGATCAGGTGAAGGCGGAGGAGATGATAGCCGTAGACTATTGGATCACACGGCAGTGCCAATTACTGCAAGTCGAAATCATCAAGCACTACGACAACTACAACTTCCTGAACATCTACCAGAAGATTCACAATTTCTGTGTTGTTGAGCTAGGCGGCTTCTATCTCGATGTAATCAAGGATAGGCAGTACACGACGCAGGCAGATAGCCTGGCGCGACGCTCAACGCAGACCGCCCTGTATCACATCCTTGAGATGTTCACTCGTCTGATAGCGCCGATCCTGAGTTTCACGGCCGACGAGATATGGCAAAACATTCCAGGCGCGAGAGAGGAGTCCGTATTTCTTTCCAACTTCGCGGATGGTGTTGGCAGCTACGCTGAATTGAGCGCCTTTCCCGATACGTTCTGGCGACAGCTGCTCGCAGTGAAGACTGTCGTTAACAAGGAGCTAGAGGCGAAGCGTGCCGCAAAAGAAGTCGGCGCAAGTCTCAGCGCAGAAGTCGATATCTACTGCGACGATGCGCTTGCTAAGTCTCTATCGAGTCTAGAAACAGAGCTGCGGTTCGCATTGATAGTAAGCCGAGTCAGCATTCATTCCCTATCCGAAGCCCCTTCCAGTGCTAGCGCAACAGAGATAGACAATGTGAAATTGGTCGTTTCGGCTTCCGAGCACGAGAAGTGCGAGCGCTGCTGGCACCATACCGATGACATAGGCCTCAGTGTCGAGCATCCCACGCTGTGCCAGCGCTGTGTAGTTAATGTTGATGGAGCGGGTGAGCCGCGCAGTTTCGTCTAAGGCATTTCACGACGTCGGAGCAGGAAATGATCCACGAGTCAGCACAGAGCATAACGGCGGGCTCCCTCGTAGGCCTAAATTTCTCCCTCGCGCTAACTACCGGTGAAGTCATTGATAGCAACTTCGAGAAGCCGGCCGTACGCTTTCGCATGGGTGACGGCAGCATGCTGCCTGGCTTCGAGAATAAATTGTTAGGCCTGGGCAGCGGCGACGAGATCGAGACCACACTCGATGCGCAGCAGGCCTTCGGTGAGATTAATCCAGCGAACAGACACCGTTTCCCCATTGCGAAGTTTCGAAATTTGCTAGAAGATGACCTGATTCCAACCGAAGTGGGTGCCGTTGTCTCCTTTAAGGATGCCGGCGGTTTCGATCTGCCAGGAGTTATCGCAGAGCTTTCGGAGTCGGTAGTCGTAGTAGACTTTAATCACCCGCTGGCGGGTAAGCCGATAGTTTTTAGGGCGCGGATAGAATCGGTTATCGCCGCCGACGTTGAAGCTGTAGAAATAAAAGTTTAGGCACATCCAGGAAATCAACTCGAGGTCACAGTGAGTATTCAAGTCGTTAATGCAGCCCCGCTTGCAACATCAATCCGTCTGGCAAACCCTAGAGGATTTTGTGCGGGCGTCGATCGAGCTATCGATATTGTGAATCGGGCGTTGGATATTTTCGGTGCACCTATCTATGTTCGGCACGAGGTTGTGCATAACAAATTTGTCGTTGATACGCTGCGCAGACGTGGCGCCATCTTCGTCGATGAGCTGGCGGACATTCCGGTTAAGGACGAGCGCGGCAGATCTTCTATTGTCATCTTTAGCGCCCATGGTGTCTCTATCGCTGTGAAGGACGAGGCGCGCAATAAGGGCTTTAAGGTGTTCGATGCGACCTGTCCACTAGTAACCAAGGTGCATCTGGAGGTGACGAAATTTAGCCAGGAAGGCAGGGAGTGCGTGTTGATTGGTCATGAGTTCCATCCCGAGGTAGAGGGCACAATGGGGCAATACGATAAATCGGCAGGCGGGCAGATTTATCTGGTCGAATCGGTAGCCGATGCGATGAAGCTAGAGGTCAACGACCCAAAGAAACTCAGTTATGTCACCCAAACCACATTGTCGATGGACGACACGTCCAAGGTCATTGATGCTCTGCGTGAGCGCTTTCCCTCGATCAAGGGGCCACGCAAGAAGGATATATGCTACGCGACTCAGAACAGACAGGACGCGGTTAAGCAGCTCGCTCTGGAGTGTGAGTTATTGCTGGTGGTAGGTTCGCCGAATAGCTCGAACTCGAATCGACTGAAGGAGTTGGCGGAGAGGCTGGGCTGCGAGTCTTACCTCATCGATAGCGTCGGCGATATCGATCCGCATTGGTTCGACGGCAAGTCGAAGTTTGGTATTACCGCGGGAGCCTCTGCACCAGAGGTTCTGGTGCAGCAGGTAGTGGAAAGGCTGCGGCAGATCTGCCACCAGGAGCCAGAAGAGTTAGTGGGTGTTGAGGAGAACATCGTCTTCAGTATGCCCAGAGACCTGCGCAGCTGAAGCCTAAGCCCTTTCTTATAGCTTCAGCAACTCTTCCAGTTTCTCCTGAAGCGCTTTCATTGCTCCAGACATCTGTTCGGCCTTAGCACGTTCCTTCGCGACGACCGCGTCGGGTGCGTTGGCCATAAACTTCTTGTTATCTAGCTTTCCAGAGACCGCTCTCAAGCCGGATTCTAACTTCGCTATCTCTTTCTCTAGCCGCGCACGCTCTGCATCCACATCGATAAGTCCGGCCATCGGTACCAGAATCTCGATATCTCCATGAAGTTGTGTGGCGGCGGCCGGTACTTCTACATCCGGAGCCAGCCATTGTATGCTCTCCAGCTTTGCCAGTTTCTCTAGATAGGGGCGGTATTCTTCAAGCTTCGATTGATCGCTTGCCGAGCCCTTGCTCAGGTAGACAGGAATCGCCTTCGCTGGGGAGATGTCCATCTCGCCACGAATATTCCTGATGGCGATGATGATTCCCTTTATCCATTCCACGCTCTGCTCTGCAGCTATATCCTCATTCGCCGGATCGGGCTGCGGGTAGGACTGCAGCATGATGCTTTCACCCTGAATATTTAGAAGCGGCGCGATACGCTGCCAGATCTCTTCGGTGATATAGGGCATGAAGGGGTGCAGCAGGCGAAGACTCTTCTCCAGAACATTCAGTAGCATCCAGCGTGTAGCTTGTGCCTCGTTCGGATTGTTCTCTTCATCCCACAGCACGGGCTTGGAGAGTTCGACATACCAGTCGCAGTATTCGTTCCAAATAAATTCCTGCAGCGACTGCGCGGCGAGGTCGAAGCGGTAATTCTCCATTGACTCTTCGATCGTTTTCGCGGTCTGTTCGAAACGACTGCTTATCCATTTGTCGGCGATGGACAGGTGCTCGGGAGCGATGCTGGAGACGTCGACAGCTGCCTTGTCCTCGCAGTTCATCAGTACATAGCGCGCGGCGTTCCAAATCTTGTTGCAGAAGTTGCGGTATCCCTCGGTGCGGCCAAGATCGAATTTAATATCTCTGCCCGTTGAGGCTAGCGAGTAGAAGGTAAAGCGCAAGGCGTCGGTGCCGTAGCCCGTAATGCCTTCGGGGAATGCATCGCGTGTATGCTTCTCGATCTTTTGCTTAAGCTGAGGCTGCATCATGTCGGCCGTGCGTTTTTCGACTAGTGCATCGAGTTCGATGCCGTCGATCAGATCGATCGGGTCGAGGATGTTGCCCTTCGACTTGGACATCTTCTGTCCTTGCTCGTCTCTGACCAGGCCGGTGATATATACCTTCTTGAAAGGAATCTCGCCGGTGAATTTCAGGGTCATCATGATCATGCGCGCGACCCAAAAAAATATGATATCGAAACCGGTTACCAACACGTCCGTGGGATGGAAGCGGTCGAAGAATTCGCGATCGTTCGGCCAGCCCAGAGTGGAAAAGGTCCACAGCGCGGAAGAGAACCAGGTGTCCAGGACATCCTCGTCCTGTCTGAGGGAGAGGGCATCATTCAGAGCGTGCTTCTCTCTGACCTCGGCTTCGCTCTTGCCAACATAGACATTGCCTTCGTCGTCGTACCAGGCAGGAATACGGTGCCCCCACCAGAGTTGGCGACTGATGCACCAGTCTTGAATGTTACGCATCCACGCGAAATAAGTGTTCTCCCAGTTCTTGGGCACGAATTCGATATCGCCGTCTTCGACAGCTTTGATTGCCGGGTCGGCGAGCGACTGCACGGCAACATACCACTGGTGAGTTAGGTAGGGCTCGATGATGACGCCGCTGCGATCGCCGCGTGGCACCTTCAACTTATGTGGTTCGATCTTGTCGACAAACCCCAGCGCTTCCATGTCCGCGACAATTTTCTTGCGTGCCTCGAAGCGATCGAGGCCCTGATACACCTGTGGCGCGTTCTCGTTGATACGCGCCTCATCGGTCAGTATGTTGATGATCTCGAGCTCGTTGCGCTTGCCTACCTCGTAGTCGTTGAAATCGTGTGCGGGCGTAATCTTAACGCAGCCCGTGCCAAACTCCGGGTCGGCATAGTCGTCGGCGATTATCGGAATCTGCCTATCACAGAGTGGTAGCTCTACGAACTTCCCAACCAGATCTTTATAGCGTTCGTCATCTGGATGCACGGCGATGGCGCTATCGCCCAGGAGCGTCTCCGGTCGGGTCGTCGCAATGACGATATGGCGGCTCGGGTCCTCGGCTAGGGGATAGCGGAAATGCCAGAGTGAGCCGTCCTCTTCCTCGGAGATAACCTCTAGGTCCGACACCGCAGTAAGCAGCTGGGGATCCCAGTTGACGAGGCGGTTACCGCGGTAGATCAGGCCTTCCTCGTAGAGTTCGATGAAGACTTTCTCCACTACCTCGGAGAGTTGCTCATCCATAGTGAAGCGTTCGCGGGTCCAGTCGAGGGAAGATCCTAGTCGGCGTATCTGTTCGGTGATAATGCCGCCAGACTCTTCTTTCCAGTCCCATACCTTCTTAACGAAGGCTTCGCGGCCGATCTCCTGACGCGAGCTGCCGGCGGCGTTTAGTTTGCGCTCCACGACCATCTGTGTGGCGATGCCC
Organism: uncultured Pseudohongiella sp.; assembly: GCA_964352295.1. Taxonomy (GTDB): domain Bacteria; phylum Pseudomonadota; class Gammaproteobacteria; order Pseudomonadales; family Pseudohongiellaceae; genus UBA9145. The sequence continues at coordinate 66,763 of CAYGRR010000003.1, forward strand.
GCATGGTCGGTGCCAACCTGCCAGAGCGCGGCGCGACCGAGCATACGATGATAACGAATAAGTGCATCCATGATCGCATTCTGGAAGCCGTGGCCCATGTGGAGTCGGCCAGTAACGTTGGGAGGGGGAATGACGATGCAATAGGGATCGCCATCGTCCTGAGGGGCGAAATAGCCACGCTCTTCCCAGGTCTTATACCATTGATTTTCAAGGGATTGGGGTTGGTAGGTCTTATCCATGCTGAGGTTCGTTTGCCATGCCTAAAAAAGGCGCAAGTATACATGAAGAGGCGAGGATTTGCCGGATAAAGGGGGCTCAGAGACTCAAAGCTTGAAGGTCTCGATCCGGTAGGCTTTTTCCTTGTAGTAGCGATAGCGCGTTCGCCCCTGCTCGAGACTCTCATCGTCCGCACTAATGACCTCATTGATGCGCTGGAACTGCCCCTCGGCTTGACAGGCTTGCTCGCTCAAGTTGATGAGGACATCGGCTTTTCCTGCGCCGTCCAGACCGGTTCCAAGAGAAACTGGATCGGTGTCAACACTGGCGCTGGCGCCGCTTACACGATGCGGAATGAAACTGCTGGCGGAGTATTGCCAGAGCAGATCGTCGAGTAGTTTCGACTGCGTGTCGGACTCTGTCTGGATGTGAATGCGATGGCCGAGGGAGTAGGCCTTCTCGGCCAGACGGCACACAAACAGCAGCCTGGACTGCGCCTCGCTGCTGGGTAGAGTGTAGAAATTAACCTGAGTCACGCTCCCCTAGGCCTTCTGCTGGCAAAGATAGTCAACGAGTAGGGCGACGGGGCGACCCGTGGCGCCTTTCTGCGGGCCTGAGTTCCAGGCGCTGCCCGCGATATCCAGATGCGCCCATTTGAATTTCTCTGTGAACCTAGCGAGGAAACAAGCTGCTGTGATGGTGCCCGCTCGAGGCCCGCCGATATTCGCGATGTCGGCGAAATTGCTATTCAGCAGAGGTTGGTATTCCTCCCACAGCGGCAACTGCCAAACGCGATCTAGGCTGTTCTGTCCGCAGGCGATCAGGGATGCAGCGAGCTTCTCGTCATTGCTGAGCAGGGCGCTTACAACCGAGCCGAAGGTTGCGACGGCAGCGCCTGTCAGGGTTGCGATATCGATAACACTGCGTGGCTTGTAGCGCTCGGCATAGGTGAGTACGTCGCAGAGCACCAGTCGGCCTTCCGCATCGGTATTGAGTACTTCGATAGTCTTTCCGGACATGCTCGTCACGACGTCGCCAGGCTTGGTCGCCGTGCTACTGGGCATGTTTTCCACCGCTCCGACCAGTCCGACGATATTGATGGGCAGCTTCAGCTGTGCCACGGTTGCCATAGTGCCAATAACGCTCGCGGCTCCGCACATGTCGAACTTCATCTCGTCCATGGCGGCGCCTGGTTTGAGGCTGATGCCGCCGGTGTCGAAGGTGACACCCTTGCCCACGAGCACATGCGGCTTGCTAGCGGCCTTCGCTCCCTTGTATTCCATGACGATCAGCTTCGCCTCCTGAGCAGAGCCCGCAGAGACCGAGAGCAGGGAGCCCATTTTCAACCGCGCCATCTGCTTCTCGCCTAGCACTTTCACTGTCATCGAGGCATGTTTCTTGCCTAGCGCAACCGCCTCGTTAGCTAGATAGCTTGGCGTGCAGATATTGCCGGGCAGATTACCCAGGTGGCGCGCGCGATTGATGCCGGCGCCTATTGCGCTACCCTGTTTGAATGCTTCGTTTAGAGCTTTCTGACGCGAACCGCTGCCTGGAGAGAGGCTAATCAGCTTGGTGCTGATCGCTTTGCTTTTCTTGCTCTTGGTCTCGTCGTATTTGTAGCTCGCAACTTCCGCTTCCTGGGCAAGACGCGTGCCCATCCAGATTGGTGTCTGGTCTTTGGCCGTGATACTGGCTAGGGCAAAATGTGCGCTGGTGGCGTTCGACTTGAAAACTGCCTTGAGGCCTGCGGCGAGCATTTCCGCGGCGTTCTTGGCATCGAATTTCTTGCTGTCGCCGCCGCCGAGCAGGAGTAGGCGTTTCGTCTTCAAACCTATCGGGTTGTGGATAAGCTGCGTCTGGCCGAGCTCGCCAGTGAAGTCTTCAGAGCGTGTTATCTTGCTGATGCTCTTGTTGCCAGCCTTGTCGGCTAGCTGTGCCTCAGCGCTGAGGCTGCCCTTGTTCCAAACAACAACGGCGATGCAATCCGAATTAATCTTGTCTACTGCACCAGTTTTAATTGAATACTTCATGTTTTGATGAGCCCCTGCGAAGGCCTGGCTTGGCCTAGATTCTATTGAAAGATAATCCTAAAGATATTCAGACACTTAAGCAACTGCACTGCTGAAGACGCGGAAGTGAAATAAATTTTAGCCTAGAAAATTTCACTTTTCCTGAAAAAATTGGCTAAAATCTTGAACCAATTCCGGCTTTGGCGGTCACACCACTGTCGGTGCAGTAACGGTTTAAGGAGTCCCTATGCCACGAGTCAAGGTAAGCCCACCTGATCAATTTTTGTTCAGCATGGAACGTCGAGTAGGTATCAGTGATGTCAATTATGCGAAACATATCGACAGCATAGCGATGGTGAAAATCCTGCACGAGGCAAGGCTGCAGTTTCTCGCGAACCTCGGCTTTACCGAGGGAAATATCTACGGCCTGGGCATGGTTGTAACCGATCTGGCAGTCGAGTATCGCTCAGAATCTTTTCCTAACGACATGCTCGTGATAGATGTGGGAGTGAGCAGCTTTAATCGCTACGGTTTCGATATTGGGTTGCAAGTAACGAATAGCGCACTGGATACGGTAGTGTGCAATGGCAAGATGGGGGTCGTCTTCTTTGACTTCGACAATCATCAGATAAGTGAAGTGCCAACGGCCTTCAAGAACCTACTTGGGCAACAGGAATCTCAAGTCGCCTGATCTGTTTTTCATCCTAACGCTGTGCGGCTATTTCGAGTAAACTGTGGGCTCTTCCAGCTATGGACGCGGCCTCGGTTTGATTATATTCCGCTACCTCAGTAAACAAGTACTGCAAGTCATGGCTGCCGTCACGCTAGTCCTTCTAGTCGTGGCGCTTACGAGCCGATTTATTCAATACCTGTCGCAGGCAGTGGCAGGGGAGTTGGCATCTGATGTCCTCTTCCTGCTCATGCTGTATAGACTGCCGGATTTCCTGTTAGTCATCCTCCCTCTTTCGCTGTTTCTCGGGATTCTATTAGCCTACGGCCGCATGTACGCGGACAATGAGATGGTAATCCTGATAGGCAGCGGCTACAGCGAGAAGCGGCTGCTGCTAGCCACCCTTGGTACAGCAGCGATAGTGATGAGTGTTGTGGCGGTACTCAGCCTGCAATTGGCACCCTGGGGTGTCCGCAATACCGAACAGCTGAAGCAGAATCAGGATCAACTCACGGAGCTGGACCTCATTGTCGCCGGTCAGTTCCAAAGCTTCGGCGATGGCAACCGAGTCACCTACGCGGAGCGCATCGACGCCTCGAGCACTGGCGAGCGGCAACTCCAGAATGTCTTCGTCGCCGTGAGTGGGGCGGCGGACGAGTCGGGAGTGAGCAGCCCGCGCATCATCATTGCCGAATCTGCACGGCCGGAAATAGATGCCCAGACAGGCGTCCGCTTCATGCGTTTGGAGAATGTGCTGCAGTACGATGGTTCGGCCGGCGCACTAGATTTCAGTATCGGTCAGTTCGATGTGCAGTCTATCGTACTGCCCGACTCGGCGAGTATCGAACCCATATTAGAGGAGGCGTCGCTTAGCACGCAGCAGTTGCTGGGTTCAGGCGAGCCTGAACATCAGGCCGAACTGCAATGGAGAATTTCGACACTGCTACTCATTCCTATTATTACTCTGATAGCGGTGCCGCTAAGCAAGGTTGATCCTAGGCAGGGGCGCTACAGTAAGCTAGTGCCCGCCGCGTTACTTTACGCCGCCTATTTCGTCCTGCTGCAATTCTCCAGAGATATGATCGCCGACGAAAATCTGCCTGCCATCGTTGGTATGTGGTGGGTACATCTGCTGTTCATCGGGGTAGCGCTAATGTGTTATCGATTTCCAAATCTCAGCAGAGCTTTTGCACTCGGCGGCTCCAAGTGAAAGTGTTTGCTGAGCGATTACAATTTTCCAGGCTAGGGGTTTCGTAAGCGCGACACATGGAAAAACTCGACATTCATATTCGCAACACCGTATTGCTCGCCATGCTGGTTGTCGTATCGTTGATCATCTCGGTCGATCTGGTTTTTACCCTAGCAGAAGAGATCGCAGATACCGATGAGAATTACTCCCTACTGAATGCCCTCAGCTATATCGCCCTAACAATCCCCACGAGTGTTTATGAACTCCTGCCCTTCATTGCTCTCGGAGGCGCATTGATCGGCCTTGGCATCTTGGCGTCAAATAATGAATTGGTAGTAATGCAGGCCGCCGGTGTTAGCGTGTGGCGGATTGTATTTTCAGTGTTAAAGCCGACAATGTTAATCATGCTATTGAGTCTCGCGCTGGGCGAATACATAGCTCCGCCTCTGGAGCAGCTAGCGCAGAGCAACAAGGCGGTGCAGAGTAGCGGTAACGACTCGATAAGCTCCGAGCAGGGGACGTGGCGCAAGGTTGGCAGGGAATATATTCATATTAATGCCATCGCGCCAGGCGGCGAATTGCTCTACGGAGTAACCCGCTACGAGGTAGACAACAATCGTATTATCGTGTCCAGCAGTTTTGCCGAGTCAGCGGTCTATGTGGCGCGGGAGGGCTCGGACTACTGGCGGCTTAGCAATGTGAGAGAGAGTAACTTCGGCACCGCCTCGATCTCTGCCCAGACCTATTTGCAAGAGGACTGGCAGGTTGATCTATCGCCGGAGCTGCTCTCGGTGCTATTGGTTGAGCCCGACCGCCAGTCCATATCCGGTCTCTACCGGTTTGCGCAATTCTTCGATGCCGAAGGCCTGGATTCGGCTACCTACTTCCTTGCATTCTGGAAGAAGCTACTGCAACCTCTCGCTACACTGGTGCTGGTGATTCTCGCCATTTCATTTGTCTTCGGGCCGCTGCGAGAGGCGACTATGGGCTTTCGAGTTTTTGTGGCCATAGGCATTGGACTAATATTCACTATTATGCAGCGCCTAATGGAGCCGGCGAGCCTGCTGTATGGCTTTAGTCCACTGTTAGCCGTCCTCGCGCCAATTCTTTTTTGTGCAATGCTGGGACTCTTCCTGATGCGGCGCATACGTTAGCAGCCACTCGGCAATACTGCCGAAGTGGAGAAGAAAAAACTGCCAGGGATTTTTGATGAATGCGTCATCGTTCGGATACTATTAAAGCGTTGCAGCTAGAGGCAGCGCCAAGCACATTGAACTTACAGAGAGTGGAGAGTTTGCAATGTCTGACACTAGAGTTGGTACGGGGTCTTGTCTTTGTGGAGCTATTAGCTTTACAGCTAACAAGATGACAACCGCCGTGGCCGCCTGTCACTGCGCTAGTTGCAGGAAGTGGGGTGGCAGTGCGTTCATGGAAGTTAGCTGTGGCGCAGAAGTTGCCTTTGAGGGGGCGGAGAAACTTGCGGTATTTGATTCCTCAGAATGGGCGGAGCGAGGATTCTGCTCGGCGTGCGGCAGCCATCTGTTCTACCGTTTGAAGGAGACTCAGGAGCATATGATGCCGGTCGGCCTGTTCGACGACGACAGTGAGCTGACGTTTCAGAGGCAGGTATTTATCGATGCGAAACCAGACTACTACCAATATTCAAACAAGACTGAGAATCTGACTGGCGAGGAGCTCTTCGCGCAGTTCGCACCCTCCGAAGATTGAGAATCTGCTGTAAGTAGCAGTTCTAGATCCTTAGTCGAATGGGCGATGGGACTTGGGTAGCAGCACTACTTTGCTGCCGGATATTTTGTCGTGCGCCGCGTCGCCTTGTCTGTCCAGGTAGAGACTCAAATAGCCTAGCCCGAACAGGAAGAATGCCGGCCACGCGGCGATGTAACGAATGACACCCTGCCTAAAGTCGATGAGGCCGCCATCGAGAGACTCAAGCTTTATTCGCCAGGCGATCATGCCTAATGTTTGACCGCTTCTTGTCCAGAACCAAATGTAGAAGCCGCTTCCGCTAGCAACCATGATGGTGAAGAGAATCGCATCGAGTAGTGGGTCGGTCTGCACTACGCCATCGACAAGTCGATTCGAGTCAGTGCCGACGAGGAGCTGCAGCGCAAATCCGAGCACCATCCAGATCGCGGCCACGAGGAAGCCGTCGTAGAGCAGTGCCGCCAGGCGCCGCATCAAGCCCGCTCTTGGGAGAGGGCTCGAGGGCTTGGAGATTTGTTCTGCTTCGGTCAAGGCTTGGGCTCTAGGAATCTTAGAGCTCTTTCGCGGCTTGGATCAGTTCGCTGGCCGCCTTCTGTCCGTCACCGAATAACATCTTAGCGTTGTCGGCAAAGAACAGTGGATTCTCTACGCCCGAGAAACCCGTTCCGCGTCCGCGTTTGATAACGATCACGTTCTCCGATTTGATTGCATCGAGTATTGGCATGCCGAACAGCGGACTGCTGCTATCGGTCTTTGCCGATGGGTTCACAACGTCGTTCGCGCCGATGACCAGCGCTACGGTAGTATTCTTGAAGTCGGCATTAATGTCATCCATGTCATAAATCATGTCATAGGGTACGCCGGCCTCGGCGAGCAATACGTTCATGTGACCCGGCATGCGGCCGGCTACGGGATGAATCGCAAACTTCACACTGACTCCCTTCTCGGTCAAGATCTGTGTGAGTTCCCAGATCTTGTGCTGCGCCTGAGCAACCGCCATGCCGTAGCCAGGGATGATGACGACCTGGCTAGCAAACGACATGAGAATGCCGGCATCCTGCGCCTGAATCTCCTTCATGATGCCTTCGCTGCCGTCGCCGCCAGCTACTTGCGCGTCCGTGCCTACACCTGCGAAGAAGACATTAGCAACGGAGCGATTCATCGCCTTCGCCATCAATTGTGTAAGCAGGGAGCCGGCCGAGCCAACCACGATACCCGCGATGATCATCGCTGCATTGCCGAGCACATAGCCCTCGAATCCTACAGCGAGGCCAGTGAGTGCGTTGAAAAGGGAGATGATAACGGGCATGTCGGCGCCGCCGACAGGGACGGTAATGAAGATGCCTAACACCAAGGCGAGCAGATAGAACACAATAATCGTGTCGATGCTATTGGTGAAATAGATGGCGACTGCAAAGCCTACCGTGACAAGCGCGAGAAAGGCGTTAATGACATGTTGCATGGGCAGCAGCTTGCTGCGATTCAATCGTCCGTCGAGCTTGGCCCACGCGATGATGCTGCCGCTGAAGGAGATCGTACCGATGATGGCGCCGAGTATGCCCAGTACAGCCACGTCCGCGCCCAGCATATCGGCAACGGTAGCGCTGCCTGTTAAATCGTGTGCTGCCTCATTGCTCGCCTTGAATAGTTCGACGGCGGCGATCGCAGCAGCTGCGCCGCCACCCATGCCGTTGTACATGGCGATCATCTGCGGCATGTCGGTCATCGCGACTTTTTTGCCGCTATACCAGGCATAACCACCGCCGATAATTATCGCGACGATGATGAGGAGCACATTGGTGCCAGCCTGATCGCTATCGATGATCTGCGGGGCTAGAAAGGTAGCGAGCGTCGCTAGTACCATGCCTGCGCCAGCCCAGAGAATTCCGCGGCGCGCAGTGACGGGGGAGCTCATTTGCTTCAGGCCAAGGATGAATAGTGCGGCGGCTATTAGATAGGCTGCTTGGATTAACGTTTCCATTTAGGAGCCCTCGCCTTTGGTTTTCTTTTCGCTAGGCTTGAACATCTCCAGCATGCGTTCGGTGACTACGTAGCCGCCTACTGCGTTGCCCGCGCCTAACAGCACGGCGATGAAACCGATGGCCTGTTCGGTCGTGGTTTCGGCGATTCCCAAGGCAACCATCGCGCCTACCAGCACGATGCCGTGAACGAAGTTCGAGCCCGACATGAGTGGCGTGTGCAGAATCACCGGGACCTTGCTGATTATTTCGTAGCCGGTGAAGCCGGCCAACATGAATATGTAGATTGCCGCGATACCTTCTATCATGAGGACGCTCCTTCTAGCTGTTCTTTGATGCCGGCATGATGAATCTCTCCGCCATGGGTGATCAGGCTTGCGCTGATAATCTCATCCTCGAGATCGATGTTGATCGCGCCATCGCGAATCAAAAGTTCCAAGAAGTTGAGCAGATTCTTCGCGTATAACTCGCTCGCGTGATTACCGACCATGCTGGGCACGTTAACGGGGCCATAGATCTTTACGCCATTGTGTAGAACAGTCTCGTCAATCTTGGTTAGTTCGCAGTTGCCACCGCCCTCGGCCGCTAGGTCAACGATTACGGAGCCGCCGCGCATCCCCTCGACCATCTCTTTCGAGATGATGCGCGGAGAAGGGCGCCCGGGTATCGCCGCGGTGCTGACTACTACGTCCGCCGCCGCTACGTGCTTGGCTAGGATAGCCTGTTGTTGCTGACGCTCTTCGTCGGTAAGTTCTCTGGCGTAGCCGCCGCTGCCCTCGGCCTTAATCTCGATGTCGACAAACTTCGCGCCTAAAGACTCGACCTGCTCCTTAACAGCGGGACGAACGTCATAGCCCTCTACGATAGCGCCCAGTCGTCTTGCCGTTGCAATCGCCTGCAGCCCCGCAACGCCGGCGCCGATGATTAAGACCTTGGACGGTCTGATAGTCCCAGCGGCGGTAGTCAGCATCGGAAAGAATTTGCCGAGTAGGTTGCTCGCCAGGAGCACGGCCTTGTATCCGGCTATTGAGGCCTGAGAGGAGAGTGCATCCATCGCTTGAGCTCTAGAGATTCGCGGAATCAATTCCATTGAGAACGCGCTGATGTTTTTCGCCTTGAGCTTGTTAAATCTTTCTAGGTCCGAGTGTGGATTCATGTAGCCAATCAGTACAGAACCCTCTCGAAGTTGCTCGATCTGTGCGTCGGTTACCGGATTCACGGTGAGGCAGATGTCGGATTTGCCGAGAATTTCGGCGGAGGCGGCGGCTATTTCAGCATTCTCGTAATAGCTATCGCTGTATCCGGCGAGATCTCCGGCGCCCGTCTCGAGTGTTACCTGAATCTCCTGCTTTACCAGCCTATTTACGATATCTGGTACTAGCGCGACCCGCTGTTCGCCGTCGCGAACTTCTTTAGGGACACCGATTTTGATCGTCATACTGAACCTCAGATGTTCAATTTCACATGAAGGGCGCAGTATATAACGATCCCTCCCAAGTGCAAGTTAGTGCAAGTTCGCGTAATTAATGAGTTTTCGGCTTATCGCGGCCTGTAGATTTTGTTAGAATCCGAGCCCCGCCAGAATCAATGGCCCATATTCAAGGCACCCTAGGGCGCTTCGGTTTTAAATTTCATCAGGACTTCAGCATGACTTCCCAAGTGCAGCCCCGTCATATCAGTTTGCTAGATACGACACTGAGAGACGGCGAACAAACCCAGGGTGTTTCGTTTTCTGTAAACGAGAAGGTGAATATTGCCCGCGCACTCCTGCAATCCCTGCAGGTGGATCGCATCGAGGTAGCCTCGGCCTGTGTATCGGAGGGCGAAAAAGTCGCCGTGTCGAAGATTACTGAGTGGGCGGACTCTGTAGGCCTGGTGGATAGGGTCGAGGTATTGGGCTTTGTCGATCATAAGCGCAGCGTAGACTGGATCTCGAGTGCGGGTGGCAAGGTGATCAATCTGCTGGCGAAGGGCAGCGAGAAGCACTGCCGAGAACAATTGGGCAAGACGCTTGAGCAGCACGTTGCAGACATCGAGAAGACCACCAACTACGCGAAAGAGCAGGGTCTTCGCGTCAACATGTACCTAGAAGACTGGTCCAACGGCTACGCCAATAGCCGTGACTATGTCATGGGCTTGGTCGAGGGCACGAAGCATTGTGGTATTGGTCACTATCTCTTGCCCGATACACTTGGGTTGATGTCCCCGGACGAAGTGTCCGCCGCTCTCAGAGATATGATCGAGAGTTTTCCCGATCTGGAATTCGATTTCCATCCTCACAACGATTATGGCTTGGCCACTGCAAATGTCATGGCGGCCGTGAATGCAGGCATCAATACGATCCACTGCACTATTAATTGCCTGGGCGAGCGAGCAGGCAATGCATCACTGGCCGAAGTAGCCGTCGCCTTGAAAGACAAGATGGGGATGAAGCTTTCCATTGATGAGACTCGAATCGGGCTGTTAAGTCGTATGGTAGAGAACTTTTCCGGCAAGTGGATTGCCGCGAACACGCCCGTCGTCGGAGCTGATGTTTTCACGCAGACCGCAGGCATACACGCTGATGGAGATCTCAAGGGTGACCTGTATGTCACCGAGCTCAGTCCCGAGCGCTTCGCGCGTAAGCGCGTGTACGCACTAGGCAAGATGAGTGGTAAGGCCTCGTTGATCAACAATCTGGACGAGCTGGGAATCTCCCTCTCCAAGGAAGATCAGGCAAAGGTATTGGCACGAATCGTTGAGCTGGGAGATTCGAAGCACATCATTACCTCGGAAGATCTGCCGTTCATCATCGCTGATGTGATGCAGAATCGAGACTTTCAGAACATTAAGCTTCTGAACTGTTACATAAATAGTGGCTTGAACGTGGAGAGCACGGCGAGTATTCGTGTAGAACTCGATGGCAAAGAATTGCAGGGCACGGGCTCGGGCAATGGTGGCTTCGCCGCCTTCTTCGATGCGGCAGAGAAGCTGTTGAAGCGAAAGGGCTTCCAGATGCCTGCGCTATTGGACTACGAGGTGCATATTCCCCGTGGCGGAAACATCGATGCGCTGACGGAATGTATCATCACCTGGGAATGGCAGGAGCACGATTTCAAGACTCGCGGAGTGGATTCCAATCAGGTGCTCGCTGGCGTGAAGGCTGCGATGCGCATGATTAATCTGCGCATGCAGGCAGACAAGCAGTAGCCCTGGTGTTCCCCCTTGCTCGCTTAGGCGGGAACAGGGGTCTTGTCTAACTCTTCGACTACTAAGTCGCCGAAGGCTTGGGTGCTTATCATCTTCACGCCCTTGCCTGGCTTGGAAAGGTCCGGAGTAGAATTTCCCTGCGCGAAGACGCTCTGCATGGCGTGCCACACATTTCTTGCCTCGGCCTCGAGGCCAAAACTCATCTCTAGCATCATGGCGACAGAGCCAATCATGGAGTAGGGGTTTGCAATGTTCTGGCCGGCAATATCGGGAGCCGAGCCGTGAGAGGGTTCGTAGTAGGCCTTATCCGGTCCCAGACAAGCCGAAGGCATGAGGCCAAGTGATCCGAGGATGCCACCACCTTGATCGCTCAAGATGTCTCCGAACATGTTCTCCATGACCATCACATCAAACTGGCCCGGATTTAGGCAGAGATACGTTGCCGCGGCATCCACCAATATATGCTTCACTTCTACTTCCGGGTAATTCTGACCGACCTCTTCGAGCACTTCGTTCCATAGAACGCTGGATTTCAGCACATTCGATTTGTGAATGTTGTGTAGCACTTTCTTGCGCTTCATCGATGTCTCGAAGGCAACCTTCGCGATAGCCGCAATCTGATCTTCATCGTATTCGAGCATTTCGTTAACGTAGCGTTTTCCCTGCGCGTTGATGCCTGCCTCTTTCTTGCCGAAATACAGGCCACCGACAAGTTCGCGGATGATGATGAAATCGATTCCATCGCCGATGATCTCAGGCTTCAGGGGTGAGAAATGAGCAAGGCTCTTGGGCAGATAGACAGGTCTAATATTGGCGAAGGTATTGTAGCGACGTCGAAGTGGTAACAGAGCGCCGCGCTCGGGCTGCATGTCTACAGGAATCTTCTTGGACTCTTCGTGATTGAGGCCAATTGGCCCCTTCAGGATTGCATCGGCCGAGTCGCATAGGGTTTTTGTGGCTTCGGGAAACGAGTGGCCGTGATCGAAGTAGGCATTCGCACCGAATGCGCCGTGTTGTAGATCGAACTGAATGTTGTTGCGGGAGCCAACCAATTCCAAAATTTTAACTGCCTCGGCAGTAATCTCGGGGCCAATCCCGTCTCCATCTAGTAGTGCGATCTTGTATGAGCTCATGTTCTGTCCTTGCCGGAAAATAAAGAGATTGCAAAAGGCGACAGGCAGAAATTGGCTGACGGCTTCGAAGAGGCGCGTAATTTACCATGTCGCCTGTTTATTGAACAAGTCGGACTGACTGTGAAGTCGGATGAGAATTGGTACAGGAGAGGCTTGCTCGATCGAGCAAGCCAGTCGCCGCTAATTTAGCGCGGCGACTACTACAGAAACTTGGCGGATAAAAATCAGAGTAAGAATGATAACGACCGCGTAGACCGCGCCGTCACCCAATTCCAGACCGAAGAATGTCTTGGGCTTGGATTCCCCGGACTCAGTCTCATTGTTTTCTTCATCAAAACTCATCGTCTTCCCCTCTTTGAAAAGAACCGATATTGGCCCTCTCCTGATGTCTTATTCGGCACTCTCTACTTGGCCGAGACGCATTGGCCATTTAGGCTATAAGGCCTATATCGGCAAGCTGTGCCGGTACTTCACAACTTCTGACTTGGGTAACGCTGACCGACTGGTACCAGTGGGCGGACTTGAACCGCCACTCCCGTGAAGGAACCGGATTTTGAATCCGGCGTGTCTACCAATTTCACCACACTGGCAATAATCGAACTCTGCTCGGCTTGCTATGCATGGCATTTGAAGCTAACGACTTCTAAATGACTTCCAGCGAGACCAGCCGGGCATTATACCAATTGCGCTTGATCCTGCAATTGCTCAATATCCCCGCTAGATTTGCGCCCATAGAAGCGAATCTCGGCACGCTCGCTGACACTTTCCCTGATGAGGATATTTCTATACGCTTGCCATCCTTCCAGATTCATCGGCAGTGTTGTGCAAGCGAATGCAGATAAGCGATTTTAAATACGAGCTCCCGGAGGAGCTGATAGCCCACTATCCGGCCCAGAAGCGCAGCTCGAGTCGGCTCCTGTGCCTTGACGCATCTACCGGAGAAATCCTACATAGGCAGTTCAGTCAGCTGCTCGATTTCCTGCTGCCCGAAGATTTGCTGGTGTTTAACAACGCGCGCGTAATCCCCGCTCGCCTATTCGCGCACAAGGAATCTGGTGGGAAGGTTGAGATATTGATTGAGCGCATGCTGGACAATAACAGAGTGATGGCGCAGCTGCGCACGAGCAAGTCGCCGAAGCCAGGGACGCGCATAATCTTCCCCACTGTGGATGGAGTTGTGCCGAGTGCAAAGATCGAGGGGCGCGAGGACGACTTTTTCTTGTTGCGCTTTGATGAGGCTATCGATCTTCCCGCCTTGCTCGTGCGAGAGGGGCATATGCCTCTACCCCCCTATATAAGACGCAATGACGAGGCGATCGATGGCGAGCGCTACCAGACTATTTATGCAGAGAAAGAGGGGGCCGTCGCCGCGCCTACGGCCGGGCTGCATTTCGACGAAGACCTCTTTGCGGCCATACGCGCGAAGGGCGTAGACATGGCCTATCTCACGCTGCATGTGGGTGCGGGAACATTTCAGCCGATACGCGTCGACAATGTGCTCGAGCATAAGATGCACAAAGAATTAGTGGATGTGAGTGAGCGGGTCTGTCAGCAAGTCGAGGCTTGCAGGGAAAGAGGGGGCAGAGTTATTGCCATCGGCACCACGACGGTGCGCAGCCTCGAAAGTGCAGCCAGAGATTTCAAGCTGGAACCGTTTCACGGTGAGACCGACATCTTTATCTACCCGGGTTATCAGTTCCAGATAGTGGATGCCATGGTGACGAACTTCCATCTCTCTGAATCGACCTTGCTGATGCTGGTGAGTGCCTTCTCAGAAAAACAACTGTTGCTAGACGCTTATGATGAAGCGGTACGGCAAAAATACCGCTTCTATAGCTACGGCGACGCTATGTTTATTTATCACTCGACTAAGCGAGCCTAGTTGCGAAACAAGCGAACTGGCCAATGCCGCTATACAGGAGGCTTATCTCTCATCTTCGGGGAGATTCTGCTATACTGCGCGGCCCATAGAATTTGAATCACGGCATGTAGCAGTAGCTGCCTAAACCACCGTCAACTAGAAGGATTGAATCAAAAAATGAAAGCACCCGTGCGAGTCGCTGTGACAGGAGCAGCAGGACAGATCAGTTATTCTCTTTTATTTCGAATTGCCGCAGGCGAAATGCTGGGCAAGGACCAGCCCGTCATATTGCAGCTGCTAGAGATCACTCCGGCACTGGCGGCATTGGCCGGCACCGTGATGGAAATAGAAGATTGTGCATTTCCCTTGGTAGCTGGAATTGTCCAGTCGGATGATCCTAACGTGGCCTTTAAGGATGCGGATTACTGCCTACTTGTCGGTGCTCGACCGCGCGGCCCTGGCATGGAGCGCAAGGACCTGCTCGAGGCGAATGCCGCCATCTTCTCTGTGCAGGGCAAGGCGATTAATGACAATGCGAACCCTGCAGTCAAAGTACTCGTCGTCGGCAATCCTGCAAACACCAATGCGCTGATCGCTTACCGCAATGCGCCCGATCTGAAGCCTGGTCAATTCACCGCTATGATGCGCCTGGATCACAATCGCGCTATTGCTCAGCTAGCCAACAAGGTTGGCAAACACAGCACCGATGTCGATAGCATGATCATCTGGGGAAATCACTCGGCGACACAGTATCCTGACATCAATCATGCGAGCGTAGCTGGCAGCAAGGCGACCGATCTGGTCGATGAATCCTGGACCTTAGAAGAATTTATACCCAAAGTGCAGCAGCGCGGAGCGGCTATTATAAAGGCGCGTGGTCTCTCCAGTGCCGCCTCGGCCGCCAATGCCGCTATCGAGCATATGCGTGATTGGGCCCTGGGTAGCGCCGGCAAGATTGTCAGTATGGGCATCCACAGCGATGGTAGCTACGGGGTCGAGAAGGGGCTTATCTACTCTTTCCCAGTAGTCTGTGCCGGTGGCGACTACAAGATCGTGCAGGGGCTGCAGGTCAGTGATGTCAGTCAGGCTCTGATGGATAAGTCAGAGGCAGAGCTGAAAGAAGAGCGCGACGGCGTCGCAAGTCTGCTCCCCTAGAGCAAAGACGCTTTCACGGCATCGCGAATCGTTTTTTGTTCTCGATGCGTGTTTAGTTTTAGCGCCCGGTATTTACGAAAACTGCGCCCGCCCCAGAAAGGGCGGGCGCAGTTTTCGTCTAATCGATAGATAACAGCGGTCCTCACCACCTTGGGTGTCAGTATGCGCAGCAATGCTCTAGACCTCATTCGTAGCAAACAATTCTGGGTCTTTCAGCTGCTAGGTTGGTCTACCTGGGTGCTGATGCTGTTGCTACGCGACATCATCTTCGTTCCACCTGAGTATATTTTTTCTCGGGCGCTAGTCTCGAGCGTCAGCGCCGCTGCGGCGATGTTGTTGACGGCAGGCCTCAGGTCTCTCTACAAGCTAGTCTGGGAGCGCGGATTCATCGTGCGCTTTCTGGTAACGTGGTTCGGCTCGTTTGGTGTGGCGCTGATCTGGCAGCCGATTCGAAACTACATATCCTTCATACCCTTCGGTGAAGTGATGAGTCTTCGCGACGCGAGCGCTGAAGACCTTTTCGATAATCTATTCGGTAGTTCGTTTCCCTTGATCCTTCTATGGAGTGGACTGTATTTCATTATTAAGTACTATCAGCTCTTTCAGGCAGAGAAAGAGAAGAGCCTGCGCTCGGAGTCACTCGCGCATGAGGCGCAGCTGCTTATGTTGCGTTATCAATTGAATCCGCATTTTCTCTTCAATACGCTGAATGCGATATCTACGTTGGTCCTCTCCTCAGCGAACGATCGAGCGAATGAGATGCTGACGAAATTGAGCAAGTTTCTGCGCTATTCCTTAGATCATTCGCCACTGGACAAGGTGAGTCTTGCGCATGAGCTGGAGACCTCCAAGCTTTATCTCGATATCGAGAAGGTGCGATTCGCCGAACGGCTACGCCTCGATATCGATATTGAAACGAAGGCAGAGAGTGCGATGGTGCCTACTATGCTGCTTCAGCCATTGATTGAGAATTCGATTAAGTATGCTATCTCGCAATCTGAAACTGGTGGAACGATTCGGATTTCGGCGCTGATCAAGGACGATGTCCTCGTTCTTCAGGTGGCAGACGATGGGCCGGGATTGCCAGAGCTAGATGTAGAAAGCAATCGCGCAGCGTTTTCTCAGGGCGTGGGAATTAGTAATATTAGAAATCGATTACAAGAAATCTATGCGCATAAACACAAATTGATGTTTAGTAATGCCGATTCTGGCGGCCTAATCGTAACGGTTGAGATTCCCTATGACAGACAATAATTCGAATACGCTCAAAGCGATAATCGTCGACGATGAAGAACTAGCCAGGCAGGGTCTGGAGATGCGTCTTGGGGCGTTCGACAATGTGAAGATCGTTAGGAGCTGCGCGAACGCGAAAGAGGCATTACAGGCAATCGCCGAGTTAGAGCCAGATCTGGTGTTTCTCGACATTCAAATGCCGGGTAAGACAGGGCTGGAGATGATTCGAGAGATTCAGTCAGACATACTGCCGATGATTATATTCGTAACGGCCTACGATTCTTTCGCGGTCGACGCATTCGAGATTCACGCAATCGACTATCTGCTAAAGCCGGTCGAGACAGAGCGATTGGCGGAAGCGGTAGAGAAGGCGCGCCAGCACAAGTCGCAGATCGGCGCCGCCAGCGAGAAGCAACGACTCTTGAATCTATTGGTAAGCCTCACCGGCAAGTCCGCAGTAGCGATCGGCGAGATGTTGGATGCCGAAGACCACTCGGTAGAACATGCCGATAGGCTCGCAATCAAGGATGGCTCTTCCATCACCTTCGTGCCGATCAAGGATATCGACTGGATAGACGCGGCAGGGGATTATATGTGCGTACACGTCGATGGCGCGACGCACATTATGCGCACAACCATGAAGGAGCTGGAGTCGAAGCTGGATCCTTCGATATTTCAGCGAGTTCACAGATCGACGATCGTTAACCTGCGCAGGGTCGAGAAGGTCTCATCTCACATCAATGGCGAATTTCATCTCACCCTTAGCTGCGGCTCCTCATTGAAGATGAGTCGCTCCTACAAGGAAAAGGTTAAACACTTCTTCTAGGCTAGCCTACTTTTCCAGTTCTCTGAGCAGAAATTCCAGGCGGTCCTGACCCCAAAACAATTGTCCGTTGAATCGGTAGCTTGGCGCGCCGAATACACCAAGCTCGACGGCTCTTGTGCTGTCGGCGGCGATTGTCGCGAGCGCGGCATCGCCCTGGCCAAGCAACGCGGGGCCATCGAGACCGTTTTCGACGGCAATCTTCAGGAGCGTGTCGGCATCGCTGATGTCGCGCTCCTCTAACCAACAGGCACGAAGGCAGGCCCCCGCAAGGCGCAGAGCGGCCTGCGCATCATGCTCCCGCAGATTGATCACCATCGTGGCGGCGAGCTTGTCGCTCACCGGGAAGAACTTCGGTTCCAGATTCAGGTCTATCTGCAGGTGTTCGCGCCAGCGCTTAAGTTCCTGCATGCGATAGGCCTTTCTCTGATCGGACCGCTTAGGCAGAGGGATGCCGCCGGTGCTGGAGAAGATTGCCATGAAGTCCACAGGCCAAATCTTGACTGTTGCCTCGTTGGTTTTTGCCATCGCGAGAAGTCTTTCATGCCCCAAATAGGTCCAGGGAGAGATGAGTGAGACATAGTAATCGATCGTTCTGCTCAAGGGGCTGCTCCTAATTTTTGATGTGATTCAGGGGTAGCTCGGTCGTACTGAGTACCTCGCGTAGTATGAAGCTGGAGTGCACGTCGGTGACCCCTTCGATTCTGGTTATCTTGTTGAGTAGGAATTCCTGATAGTACTCCATATCCGGCACTACGACCTTTAGCTGATAGTCGGCCGACTGGCCAGTAATCAGCAGACATTCGGTAACCTCTGGGAATGTGCGGACTTTCGCTTCGAAGATCTCGAAGCGATCTGGGGTGTGGCGATCCATGCTGATCTGGATGAGGGCGAGCAGCTTAAGCTCCAGCTTGGAGGCATCGAGCAGGGTAACCTGACCCTTTATGATCCCGCTCTCCTGCAACTGTTTCACGCGTCGTGCGCAGGGTGAGGGCGACAGCCCAATCTTCTCAGCGAGCTCCAAGTTCGTGATGGCGCCGTCCCGTTGCAGCTCCTGCAGGATTCTCTTGTCTAGCTTGTTCATCTGCATAATTATGCGCCTTATCGGGTTTGCCCAGAGTGAAGAAACTCGATCTTATTTCAATAATTGAAATATTTAAACAAAAAATATGAATAAAATAGCTAATAATTCCAATTAGAGCGAAATATGAGGTAATTTAGACGTAGAAATGCCAGTGGACTTTCCCTATCCTAGTCAACCTCAAACTATGGGTGATTGGTTAAACAGACCGAGCGCCGGGATCCAGAGCCTCAAAAGGGCAGCGTGAGCCAAGTTATTGAACAGCGCCGTATCGGGTGTAAGTACTACAACATCAATAGAGGATAAGAACGTGTTCGATCATACGAAATACAAGCCCTTCCAGACTATCGATATGAAAGATAGAACCTGGCCGAATCAGGTAATCACTCAGGCGCCGAGATGGTGCAGCGTGGATCTGCGTGATGGCAACCAGGCGCTGATCGAGCCGATGTCCGTAGCGCAAAAGAAGAAGATGTTCGAACTCTTGGTGTCTGTGGGATTCAAGGAGATCGAGGTGGGTTTTCCTGCCGCTTCGCAGCCAGACTTTGATTTCGTAAGAAGCCTCATCAACGAGGGTAAGGTGCCCGACGATGTGACCATTCAGGTCCTCACTCAGGCTAGGCCCGAGTTGATTCAGCGTACCTTCGAGTCTCTGAAGGGTGCGAAACAGGCGATTCTCCACGTCTATAATTCCACCTCGGTGGTGCAGCGCGAGAAAGTATTCAAGACCGACAAGGCCGGCATCGTGGCTATTGCCGTGGCAGGCGCAAAGGAGGTGCAACGCTGCGCCGAGCTTGCGCCGGAGACAGACTGGACCTTTCAATATTCTCCAGAGAGTTTCACCGGAACCGAGATCGACTTCGCCGTCGAAGTCTGCGATGCCGTTGCTGCTGTCTGGAACCCCACGGCAGAGAAGCCGATTATTTTCAACCTGCCCTCTACGGTAGAGGTTGCAACACCCAACGTGTATGCGGATCAGATTGAATGGTTCTGCCGCAACATTAAGAACAGAGAGGCAATCATCGTTAGCCTGCATACGCATAACGATCGCGGCTGTGCCGTTGCTGCTGCAGAATTGGCCGTCATGGGCGGTGCGCAGAGAGTGGAAGGGACTCTGCTTGGCAATGGCGAGCGCACCGGCAATATGGACATCGTTGTTATGGCGATGAATCTCTACAGCCAGGGCGTCGATCCAGAGTTGGATTTGCGCGACATGGACAGAATCGTTTCGGTCGTGCGCGAATGCACTCAGATCGATGTGCACCCGAGGCAGCCCTATTCAGGCGACTTGGTATTCACGGCCTTCTCCGGCTCACATCAGGATGCAATAAAGAAGTGTCTCGACATCTATAAAGAGGGCGAGACTTGGGAGATAGCCTACCTGCCAATCGACCCGCGCGATCTAGGTCGTACCTATCAGGATGTTATTCGGGTAAACAGTCAGTCTGGGAAGGGCGGCATCGCCTACGTGCTAGCCAACAAGTTTGGCTTCGAGCTTCCGCGTTGGCTGCAGATCGAGTTCAGTCGAACGGTCCAGAAAGTGACCGAGGTAAGTGGCCAGGAGATACAGCCGGACGAAATCTGGAGCCTGTTCAATCAGCATTACTTGAACAACGACAAGGTCATTAGTCTCGAAGATTTTAGTATCAATAAATCGGAAGGTCGCGAGACCTTCAATGCCAAGATAGATTATTTCGGCAAGGAGCTCGCGATTAGCGGCGAGGGAGACGGAGTACTAAATGCCTTCGTTTCCGGTTTAAAAGCAGCCATCAAGATCGATTTCGAAATCATGGAATACGGGGAGCACGCGCTAGGGCAGGGTGCCGATGCGGAGGCAGTGACGTATATTCAATTGAAATGCGAGGGGCGTCGCTACAGTGGCGTTGCCATAAGTAAAGACATTATCGCCTCCTCGCTCAACGCTTTAATGGGTGCCGCCAGCCAATTGCTCAGCGAGCAGCGCGCGGCAGCCTAGCGATCTCGAATCGAGATCGACACTAACGCAGAACAAGCAGTCTCTGATCTAATGCGGCGCTCGCTCACAAGGCGACACCTCGCAGGAGAGGACGACTTAGATCAGATGGCTGCCTGCGTATTCTCTTCGCGTCATGCTCGTTATGTAATAAATCCTACTGTATGATTCTGTCAGCTTTTCCGGTCCAGCTTTGTAGTCTTCTACAATATTCAGTATTCACTCTGCGGAACTAATCCATGCTCAAGCTTATTGCGACAGCCTCACTCTCTTCATTCTTCTTCGGTCTCTTCGGCGTCAGCTGGGAATCTGTCGATGAGAAGATCGAGCGTGAATTTCCCGCTGTGCAGGCGCTATCTACGGATGAACTTCTCGCGCGTTATGAAACTGCGGAAGACTCCCTTCCGCTGATCATCGATGTGCGCGAAGAGAGCGAGTTCCGAGTCAGCCATATTGGCTCAGCACTAAACCTGCATACTGCCGACGCGATAGCTAGCCTGATTGACCAGAAGGGCCTCGGTAAAGACGCAGAGATCATCGTTTACTGCTCGGTAGGCTATCGATCGGCCAGCGTAGCAGCGGGGCTTCAGGAGCGCGGTTTCACGCGCGTGTTGAACCTAGAGCACTCGCTGTTTGAATGGGCGAATAAGGGTTATCCGATGATCAACTCCAATGGCGACACGGACAAGGTCCATCCCTTCAATAAGGCGTGGAGCGTTCTGGTCGATGACTCACTGCAGGCCTTCCCCGATAACTAGTCCAAAACAAAGCAAACTATTCCTGAGCAGCTTGCGACTTACTCTCTAAAACCAGTATCCTGCTTTCGAAGCGAAAGGCCGCTATGCGGCGACAGGGTGGGGATTTCATGGGTCTGATTGACGAAGACGAAGCGCTAATAGCCGCGGCTCTTAAGGGGTCGGCCTATGCATGGGAAAAATTGGTAAAGCGCTACGAATCGAAGATATATAACCATGGGTTGCGTCTAACTGGTAATTCCAGCGATGCGATGGACCTCATGCAGGAAGTTTTTCTCGGTGTGTATCGAAACCTTCACAGGTTTCGAGGAGATGCCAAGTTCACGAGTTGGATTTTTCGTATCGCGCATAACAAAGCTGTGGATATGAATCGTCGCAAGCGACTAATGATGGCGCCTGCGAAATATTCGGAAGATGACGCGGGAGACGAGTTCGAAAGATTTCCCGGAAAGTCGGATCTAGAGCCAGAAAACAAGTTGGGTGAGAAGCAGCAAAACGTTCGTGTATTGAAAATGCTAAGCGAGCTCAGCCGCGATCAGCGATCAATCGTGGAGCTTAAAGTCTTTCAGTCAATGACGTTCGATGAGATAGCCGAGCTGCAAGACATATCGGCAAACACTGCAAAGACACGTTTCTATAGCGCGTTAAAAAAATTGAAAGAAGTATCGGAGGAACACAATGTCCTGTCCTAAGACACAGTATTTATTGCAAGAATATTTTTCTGAGGATCTGTCAGAGATTGCGCGTAACGAATTGGGTAGACATCTTAAGAGTTGCTCGCACTGCAATGCAGAACTCGAATCGATATTGCTCACTCAGCAGGATATGCAGCAGTGGCAGGAGCAGAGGGTTCCGCATTGGGATCGTGGCCTCGAATTGTTTAGGCAGGAGCATCGGCTGGAGCGGCCGGCATCCAGATTCTTCCTGAGTTGGCAGTGGTTTCCAACCGCTGCTTCGCTAGCCATGCTCGGCGTGCTGCTGCTCAACCTCAATGTGGTCAGCAACGATTCCGGCTTCACAATTTCATTCGGCGGGTCTGCTGGGTCGGAGGCGAATTTTGTCGCGCAACTGGCAGAGTTCGAGCAGGCGCAGCGAGTAGAGATGGAGCAGCTGATTAGCCGAGTAGAGAGTCGGCAAGACAGCAACAATGTGCAGCTGCTACAGGCGGTGATGGAGCAGACTAGACAATCGTCAGCGGACAGCTTCGATCAGATGTATGCCTACTTCGAACAGCAGCGACTCTTGGACTTGCAAGACATGCGAGTGGGGTATGAGCAACTGGTAGACAGTGATTATGAAACGATACGTTCGTTGCAGCAACTGGTGAATTATGTGGGTTATCAGGGCGACTTTCGCTAGGAGGATGGGGCGATGTTAAAAGTTTTGGGGCAGACCTTGGCTTGTGCCATAGCAGCGGCAAGCGTGATGTCGGCGACGGCACAAGTACCGCAGCTGGCGGATCTACAGAGAAATATTGAGATATTCTCCGGCGTTCTAGAGGACGCGCTCGGTTTCGAAGAATCCAAGGGATTATTCGGGCTTAGCCTTGGCGGTATCGAGAGCACCTATCTGCTGAATCAGGGCGTAGTGTTGGAGGTTAGAACTCCTCTGGCCAATTCTCGCAATCGATTAAACCTGGCGTCTCTTAACACCGCAATGCAATCGCTTCAGGCACGCGGAAATCCATTTGAGACTATCGCGCTTGCGCAGTCTCAGACTCCCTCCAGCGCTGCATCTCCTGTGATGGCTCTGAGAGATCAGCCGGCAGACACTAGCAGCTTTTACTCGGAGATGATGGAGCGCGTAGCGAATATCGATTATTCCCTGGCCGTAAACAATGCGATTCAGCAGGCCACCGAGTCGGCTCGATCTCTGCGCTCGCTCGGCTCAGTCGATGAGAGCGACTACGCAGCCTTGCGAGCGGATATCGAAGACCTGCGCGTGGAAATGGTGGATAAGATGCAGGGCTTGCGCGAGCTCGAGTCTCAGATTCGGGAATCGACCGCGCAGGCAATTGCCGAATCCAATATCGAGGAAGAGATGCGTCTCAAGCTCGATGCGGTAATGTCACAGATCGAGCCCCTGCGCGAGAAGGCTGTCGCCACGGCGAATGAGCTCAAACAGCGTAGCGAGTTAGCCGAGAAGGAATACGCGCAACAGTGGCAGCTAGACGTTGTCGCTTTTGAGGAGCGGCTCTACCAGGCGATGTGTGACTACGGATCTACACTCAGAGAGCTTCCTAGCAATGAGCGAGTCTCTATAATACTCACAGGCCTCGGCGAAGAGGGCGATGATCAGCGTCGCACAGATAAGATCCATGTGTTCAACCAAGCCGATCTGCAGCGCTGTCAGTCTGGCGACATCACCGTCGCAAACTTGCAAGAGCGATCCGATCACTACAGTTATTAGCCCTGAGGCTGGGCTGCATGCATAGTCGCCGGCGACCTAAAAAGGTGCGCCGGTGATGTTCACATCCGCTGGTGCGAATTGCTTCGCTATATCTGAGGCCTGGTATAAACGCGTTATCAGCAATAGCACCCCAGGAACATCCAATAGATCGATATCATCAAAGATCAGCTTCCTGCGAATCCTTTCGCGTGCAGTAAAAAGAGTCCCCTCTGAGGTGAAGTTTAAGAACGTGAAGTCTTCATCTTCTATTCCCCAGTTGCTCGAAATTACCTCTTGGCCGAATCCGCCATCGAGGCGCTGGAAAGGGTAAAACCAGCGCCCCCCAGCATAGCCAGCCTCGTAGGTGATGATATTGCCATCTGGGTAGTACCAGGTTTCATCAAATGCACGGAAATAGTTCGTTGCTAGCGAGCCATTCGGCCAGAATAGCGCCTGGTCACCATGCATCCAGTGATAGGCCATTATTCGTCCGTTCGGATAGTAGATAGTAGTATCCAGGCCGGGCTCCGCCATGAAGAGTTGCCCATTCGGGAAATACCAGGCTTTGTGATACAGGTCGTTGGAGATCAAGGAGCCATTCGCATAGTAACTATTCCCGCGGCGATAGCCCGTGAGAATCACTGGCTGGCAGGCGAGCTGGTTCAGCTCCGCAAGCCCGTCAGCCATAGCATTCATCTCGCCCACAGCGTCGAAATCGGCGGGCAACATGGTGTTCAGTGCGACCATCTTCGCCATAAATTCGAGAGTTCCACAGGCGCTGCTCACATTAGCGGAACCCTCTCGGGCTAAGAGTGAAGGAGAGAGGCTCAGCAATAGCGATAGAGCTAGGATTCGAGCGTTTCTCATGATTTGTCTCCTATTGTCAGTTCTCAGTTGCTGCACTTTTCGACTCGAACTGTTTCGAAAGTTCTCAAATATTACCGCTGCGAATGTGAACATGGACTTAATGCGCAGACCGGCCTGTGTAATCCCGCCAAAAAGGAATTTTGGCTTGGTCTGAGCGGAAAATTCCTTATAATATGCGCTCTCTACACAGGTGTTGGTCGCTGTGCGCCAAAATGACTTAGAGAGCTAGGTCAGCTGAGGTCGAGATAGGCCCCAAAAATAAGAAGCTGTATCTAAGGAGATACCAAATGGACTGTCCGAAATGTAATTCCGAGATGCAAGAGCTCAAGATTGAGACGCTGCATGGTCAAGTAGTAATCGATAAGTGCAACAGCTGCAAAGGTCTGTGGTTCGACAACGGTGAGGCAGAGCAGTTGAAGGGTGACTGGATGGCCGACTTCGCCGACAGTGGCGATAGAGAAGTAGGCAAGACCTACAATACAGTCCGCGATATAGACTGCCCGCGTTGCGGCAAGACAATGGTGAAGCTTAACGACTCTAAGCAATCACACTTGGAATATGAAGCCTGCGAAGAGCATGGCGTGTTCATGGATGCGGGCGAGTTTACCGATTACAAACATGAGACACTCATGGATGTTTTTCGTGACGTAGTTGCGAAGATTAAGCGCAGGCAGAAGTAACACGAATCGGCGGCAACGTGTGTGCTTAGTTCATTACACACACAATGCGGCGATGATCTCGGCTTCTAGGAATGCCATTTGGGGTGCAACCAAATGGCATTTTTTATGGCCTGCTGATCCAGCGACGGGAACTTGCCTATGTCTGTCCAGGTTGCCGCGGCGTCGTGGAAATCGGATCCTACCGATAGAAAGAGCGATTTTTCCGCGGCCAGCTTGCTTAGGTAGGCCTTCGTCGTGGGATCTATGTTCGAATAGCTACCCTCCAAGGCTTCTCCTCCACAGGCCTTGAAGTCGTCCACTAATAGACTGAGCTTTGTCTTGCTTAGGGAGTAGCGACCGGGATGGGCGATAACCGCTATGCCCGATGCATTTAGAATCGCAGCGACTCCTTCCTGCAGGCTGCAACAGCCGGCCGCCGCGTAGACCCTGCCGCGTTTCCCTAAATGAGTCTTAAACGCCTTCTGCCGGTTTTTACAGATTTTTTTCTGCACGAGAAAGTCGGCCATGTGGCTACGTGTATAGGCAGTGCAGGGAAGTGACTCTAGATAGGCCAGCAGTCCGCAAATGCCAATCTTCTGCATATGCTCATCGATGGTCTGCGCGCGAACCTTACGCTGAGCCTGTTGTGATGCTAACAGTTTTTCTATATCGCTGTTCGCGGGATCGATGAACAAGCCGACGATGTGAATCTCCATGCTGTTCCAAAGGCACGAGAGTTCTACGCCGTTAATTATAGTGATGTCCTGCGCTTCCTCATGCAGAGCGTTAAGGCCATCGATGCAATCGTGATCGGTAAGGGCTAGATGTGTGAGTCCATTCTCATGGGCGCGTTGTAGCAAGAAGGAGGGTGATTGCTTTCCGTCCGAGAAATAACTATGGCAGTGCAGATCGGCTTTCATTGTTCGTCGTAATGATCTCTATCAATGCGTTGACGTGGTTGTTGGAACTATTTGGTGCAGATTCGAGTATTCTATAGGAAAGTAGACAATGTGCTGAGTGAATTGCAATAAAAGCGCAGCCTGCTTGGTCTTAAAGATTGTGATCGAGAGCTGAACGTGAGTCATGAGTTCGATCGACCCCAGGGCAGGCAATAGGGCCCTTAAGCAAGCACGTAGCTATCTGACTCTTCAGGCTCATGACAGGGTCCTGGTCAGAGGCTTTTATATAGGTAGACGAGTAAACTAATGACCCCTAGCGAAAATGAGCAGCGAATTGCCGGTTTGGAGAAGCAAGATTCCAAGTCGCTTCTGATAGACGGCTGCATAGAATGCATCGAGCAATGCGATCAGATTCTAGGCATAGTTACACAGACCAATTACACGGATTGCTCCGCGAGCAGCGCATCGATAGGTGCGCATATTCGGCACATTCTCGACAGGTTTCACTGCTTCTTCGTGGGTCTGACAGAGGATTCCATCGATTACGATGCGCGAAAGCGTGATCCAGAGTTGGAGCAAAACCTGGAGGCCGCCCGCTTCGCGCTGGCTAGCGTGGCCCGGCGAACAGAGAAACTGAAGGAGCCGCGCTCCCCGGCAGCGCTCATTGTGGTCAAGGAGTCGGTACTAGCGTCTAGTCCTGCCGTTGAAATCTCCAGCACCCTCGAGCGCGAACTAATGGGCTTGATCACCCACAGTATCCATCATCTGGCCATAATCGCCCTGCTGGCGCGGTCCTTCGGCCATGAGATCGACAGCGACTTCGGCAAGGCAGCCTCCACCCTCAGCTACGAGCGAGCCTAGGCGAAGTAGGGATCTAGCGCGGCTCAGCAGCACCCCCATATACTTGACTAATTTACTTAGGTATTCGATAATCGCCAGCGTTTACTAGGCATCGAATAGGCTTCCTATGCGTTTGACGACGAAGGGTAGGTACGCGGTTACGGCAATGCTCGACTTGGCTCTGCATAAAAATCAGGGGCCAGTCAGTCTCGCTGACATATCTCAGCGCCAGGCTATATCTCTCTCCTATCTGGAGCAGTTATTCGCTAAATTGCGTCGTGGCTCTTTGGTAAGTAGTGTGCGCGGCCCCGGTGGCGGCTATGAGCTGCAGCGCGGAGCGGATGCAATCTTCATTGCCCAGATCGTGGACGCCGTGAATGAATCGGTCGACACGACCAAATGCAAGGGTGCGGGTGATTGCCAGGGTGGTGAGACTTGTCTAACCCACTATCTTTGGGAAGACCTCAGCGAACAGATTCACGCCTTTCTGGAGGGTATTAGCCTCGCAGACCTAGTGGCGAAAAACGAAGTAAAACGAATTTCTCAACAACAGGACCGGAAACACCTCATCAAGAGCGAGAGCGTTGATGACAGCCGTGTTCTGGCCTCGAGTTTGTAAGCAGTAGTGGTGGAGCAAGCAATGCAATTACCAATTTATCTAGATTATTCAGCAACAACGCCGGTTGACCCGCGCGTCGCTGCAAAAATGGCAGAATGCCTCACACTTGAGGCAAATTTCGGCAACCCGGCTTCGCGCTCCCACATGTTTGGCTGGAAGGCGGAGGAGGCTGTGGAAACGGCACGCCGTCAGGTGGCGGATTTGATCAACTGTGATCCCCGCGAGATCGTCTGGACTTCCGGCGCAACCGAGTCAGACAATCTGGCTATCAAGGGTGCGGCGCATTTCTATGTGAAGAAGGGTAAGCACATAATCACCTCCAAGATCGAGCATAAGGCAGTGCTAGATAGTTGCCGTCAGCTGGAGCGAGAAGGCTTCGAGGTGACTTACCTAGACCCTAGCGCGTCCGGGATCATTTCACCCGAGTCTGTCGCAGCAGCTATCCGTCCAGATACTACGATTGTCTCGTTGATGCATGTGAATAACGAGATCGGAGTCATTAACGACATTGCGGCCATAGGCAAGATTACGCGCGAGCACAAGGTTATTTTTCATGTCGATGCAGCGCAGAGCACGGGCAAGCTCGACATAGATCTGGAGGAAATGCAGGTGGACCTTATGTCTCTGACTGCACATAAGACCTACGGACCAAAAGGCATAGGCGCGCTGTATGTTCGCCGCAAGCCGCGCGTACGAATCGAGCCGCAGATGCACGGCGGTGGCCATGAGCGCGGCATGCGCTCCGGAACCTTGGCTACGCACCAGATCGTTGGAATGGGAGAGGCTTATCGCCTAGCGAAAGAGGAAATGCATGCGGAAAGTATCCGCCTGTTAGCGCTTCGAAATCGCCTTCTCGATGGATTTAAGGATATGGAAGAGGTGTTTGTGAATGGCGATGCTGATCATCGCGTCGCAGGCAACTTGAATATCAGCTTCAACTTCGTCGAGGGAGAGTCGCTAATGATGGCTCTGCGCGATCTCGCCGTTTCATCTGGATCGGCCTGCACCTCTGCCAGTCTGGAGCCGTCCTATGTGCTGCGTGCGATTGGCCTCAATGATGAATTGGCCCATAGCTCCCTAAGAATGACGATCGGTCGCTTCACTACCGAGGAAGAGATAGATTACACGATAGTAAAGGTGCGTGAAGCCGTAGCAAAATTAAGAGAACTATCGCCGTTGTGGGACATGTACAAAGACGGCGTCGATTTAAATCAAGTTAAATGGGCAGCTCACTAAGCCGAGCGAGCCAGGAGAATTAAGAATGGCCTATTCAGATAAGGTTTTGGATCACTACGAGAATCCACGCAATGTTGGCAAGATGGATGATAACGACATAAACGTCGGCACTGGCATGGTAGGCGCACCAGCCTGCGGTGACGTAATGCGTCTTCAGATTAAGGTAGACAGCAACGGCATCATCGAGGATGCAAAGTTTAAGACCTATGGATGTGGCTCTGCCATCGCATCAAGCTCTTTGCTAACTGAATGGGTGAAGGGCCGATCCTTAGACGAGGCCACCCTGATCAAGAACAAAGATATCGCCGACGAACTGGGCTTGCCACCCGTCAAGATTCACTGCTCTGTGCTCGCGGAAGATGCGATCAAGGCGGCGATCGAAGACGTGAAGAAGAAGCGTAAGGGTTAAAAGTAATAGCATAGCGGGAAAGCAATCACTAATGGCAATCTCAATTTCAAGCACGGCCGCAAAGCATGTGGCCCACCAACTAGCGGATCGCGGTCACGGCATCGGAATCCGCGTTGGCGTCAAGACAACCGGCTGTTCGGGCATGGCTTATGTACTTGAGTTTGTCGATAAGCTCGAAGTCGGCGATCAGGTATTCGAGGAGCAGGGCGTGAAGATAATCGTCGACCCGAAGAGCCTGACCTATATCGACGGAACCGAAATGGATTTCGTGAAGCACGGCGTGAACGAAGGTTTCGAGTTTAAGAACCCCAATGCAAAGGGCGAATGTGGATGCGGCGAGAGCTTTAGTATCTGACCCGGTACCTGGACGGTGCAAGCCTTCTCGCTCTCAATCTTAGCAATACAATTCCGCAAGCGTAGCCAATTCAAAGTGCAGTCATTCAAAAGCAACTACTTCCAATTATTCAATTTGCCAGAGTCCTGTGCTATCGATCAGGACTTGTTGAATGATGAGTACCGAAAGCAGCAGAGCGCGGCTCATCCCGATCGCTTCGCAAACGCCGATGAGTCAGAGAAGCTACGCGCCGTGCAGCTCAGCAGTTATCTGAATGAAGCCTATGAGACGCTGAAATCTCCACTACGACGCGCAGCCTATCTGCTGTCATTGAACAATATCGACGTGGATCAGGTCGATCAGAACGACTTAAGTATGGAGTTGCTGCTAGAACAGATTCAGCTACGAGAAAAACTGGATGAACTTCCCAAGGATGAGTCGGCGCTAGCCGATTTGGATGTGTTGCGCGCAGAAGTGACGACAAAGTTGCAGGATAGAGTAGCGAAGTTCGCGAACTTATTTGAGGGCGGAAAGTACGCCGACGCGAAGAAGGTCTATCATGAGCTACAATTTCTCAACAAGCTAAGCGCCGAAATTGACGCGGGCGAGGAACTTCGCCTAGCTTATTGATTTAGAATGCAAAAAGGCGTCACGTTGCGCGCCAAGAATAAACACTACTAATAGAGACAGCTTTATAGCATGGCACTACTGCAGATTCAGGAACCGGGCGGAAAACAGGCGAAGCCTCTGCATCGTCTCGCCGTGGGAATCGACCTAGGGACGACAAATTCCCTGGTCTCTGCTACCTGTGGTCCGCGCGTTGAGACACTGCCGGATAGCGCTGGTCGGCATTTACTCCCCTCAGTGGTTCACTACCGAAAAGATGCATCCCCTCTAGTTGGATTCGAGGCGAAGGCTCTGCTTGTCGAGGATCCGCTGAATACTGTCGCGTCGGCGAAGCGGCTATTGGGCAAGAGTCTTGCGGAGTTGAAGTCGGGTCATGGCTACCTGCCCTTCGAATTTGATAACTCTCGTGATGATGGCGCTCCCGCAGTTCAGACCGTCGCGGGCAGCAAAGATGCTGTGCAAATCTCGGCCGATATCCTGCGCACATTGCTCGCGAGGGCTGAGACGAGTCTTAAGGGCCCCTTGGAGGGCGCTGTCATTACGGTGCCTGCCTATTTTAACGACGCGCAGCGACAGCAGACCAAGGATGCAGCTCAGTTGGCTGGTATCAATGTGCTGCGTCTGCTGAACGAACCGACTGCAGCCGCAGTTGCCTACGGCCTCGATAGCGAGGATCAGGGCAACGTCATAGTATTCGATCTAGGCGGCGGTACCTTCGATGTTTCCTTGCTGAGCTTAAAGCGTGGCGTGTTCGAGGTGCTGGCCACCGGCGGCGATACCAGTCTTGGCGGCGATGATGTAGACCACGTCATAGCGGATTGGATCGCTACACAGATGCAGAAATCTGCAGCGACTCAGATTCCCTCCAAGGCGCGATTGCTGCAGCTCGCGAATGAAGCGAAGCACCAACTTAGCGATAATCCAGTCGCTGCAATTTCCTCGGGAGAGTGGTCGGCCGAGCTCGATGCTGACACGCTAAAAGAACTTACGGCGGATCTGATTCGAAAAACCATCACAACCTGCCGCAGAGTATTACGCGATGCAGGCCTATCGATCTCCGATATAGCAAACATAGTCATGGTAGGCGGCTCCACGAGAATGCCAATCGTGCGCGATGCCGTCGAAGAATTCTTCGGCAAATCGCCATTGACCGATATCGACCCCGACAAAGTCGTCGCGATAGGTGCTGGCATTCAGGCCGATGTATTGATTGGCAATAAGTCGGCAGACAGCTTCCTATTACTAGACGTTAACCCTCTCTCACTCGGTATCGAGACCATGGGTGAACTTGTTGAGAAGATAATTCCCCGTAACACCACGATCCCCGTTGCCAAGGCGCAAGAATTCACAACCTTCAAAGATGGGCAGACGGTGATGACTCTCCATGTTGTGCAAGGAGAGCGGGAACTCGTGTCTGACTGCCGATCCCTGGCACGATTCGAGCTGCGCGGAATACCACCGATGGTGGCGGGTGCGGCCAAGATTCGCGTCGCCTTTCAGGTTGATGCGGACGGCCTGCTAAGTGTTTCCGCCGAAGAATTGAGCACAGGAACGAAGGCGGAGATTCAGGTGAAGCCTAGCTACGGCCTTGAATCCAGGGTCATCGAGAGCATGCTGCAGGAGTCACATAGTCACGCTCAGGAAGATATGGAAACCCGATCCATCAAAGAGGCTCAGCTCGATGCGACGCAATTATTGGATGCGATTGCCGGTGCGCTTAGGGTAGATGGAGGGCTGCTTTCAGAAGAAGAGGCCGACACATTAGCGGCGTCGATTAGAGAGCTAGAGGAAACTATGCGCAGCGGAAGCAGCGTGCAGATTCACGCGGCAACCGAAGAATTGAACCAAGCGAGCAGCGAGTTTGCCGCGAAGCGAATGGACCTGCACATTGCCAATGCTCTGCGTGGCGAGTCTATCGAAGATGTTGAGAAGCAGGCCGACTAGGTCCTGATAAAACTTTGTTATTAACTGGTTAGATATTTCGGCACTGACCGATAGGGGAAAATTTACACGCGATGGCCAAGCTAAGGTTTCTTCCACATGAAGTTATTTGTCCCGAGGGCGCAACAATTGATGCGCAGCCAGACGAGAGTATCCTGGACGCTGCGCTGCGGAACAAGATATCAATAGAGCACGCCTGCGAAAAATCCTGTGCCTGCACAACCTGCCATGTGATTATTCGCGAAGGCTTCGATTCTCTGGCCGATGCCGAGGAGAACGAGGAAGACTACCTGGACAAGGCCTGGGGCCTAGAGCCTGAATCGCGACTGAGCTGCCAGGCCTTGGTTGGCAGCAGCGATCTCGTCATCGAGATACCCAAGTACACCATCAACATGGTTTCGGAAGAACACTAACGGAGATTGCCGTATGAAGTGGACAGATGTTTTCGATATTGCCATAGAACTAAGCGATCAGTACCCGGACACCGACCCTCAATACGTCAGATTCGTCGATCTGAGAAATTGGGTATTAGCACTGGACGGCTTCGACGATGATCCCGAGCGCTGTGGAGAGAAAATCCTCGAGGCTATACAGGCTGCCTGGATGGAAGAAATAGCCGATTAAGCCCCTGAAAAATAGCGTTTTTATTCACTAAAAGCGTACAAAATCCCAGATTAACCGCGTATAATGCGCGCTCTCAAGAATTCACCACACTTTGGAGTTAAGATGGCGATCGAACGTACTTTATCCATTATCAAGCCTGATGCCGTAGCGAAGAACGTTATAGGCGAGATCTATGCCCGTTTCGAGAAGGCAGGATTGAAGATTATTGCGGCCAAGATGCTGCAGCTGGATGACAATTCTGCAGGCGGTTTCTACGCCGAGCACAAAGAAAGACCCTTTTACAAAGACCTGATCGAATTTATGACCTCTGGCCCGGTTATGGTGACAGTATTGGAAGGCGAAGGTGCTGTCATGAAGAATCGTGATCTGATGGGTGCAACAAACCCTGCCGAGGCAGCCCCCGGCACGATTCGCGCCGACTACGCAAAATCAATCGACGCCAACGCTGTGCACGGATCCGATTCCGTTACCTCAGCGGCACGTGAAGTCGGCTACTTCTTCAAAGACAACGAAATCTGTTCCTGAAGCAAAACTCCTGAGCGGAGACATTGAGCATGACGGCAACACAAAAACCGAATTTGGCTGGCCTAAGTCTGGCAAAGCTACGGGCGCTGTTTGCCGAGATGGGAGAGAAGCCGTTCCGCGCTGAGCAAATCCTGAAGTGGATTCATCAGCGCGGAGTGATCGATATCGATGCTATGACCGATATCAGCAAGGACCTCCGTGAGAAGCTCAAGCTAACTACAGAAATTTCCCTCCCCAAGATCCTCGAAGACTTCAAGTCTGAAGATGGTAGCCATAAGTGGATTGTTGAAGTGGCGAGTGGCAGCCGCGTCGAGATGGTATTTATTCCCGAGTCGACGCGAGGCACGCTGTGCATCTCTTCACAAGCAGGTTGTTCGCTGGACTGTTCGTTCTGTGCCACAGGCAAGCAGGGCTTTAACAGCAATCTGTCAGTTGCAGAGATTGTAGGTCAACTCTGGTGGGCTAACTATCACCTCGGTGTGTTCGCTGAGAAAATGGAACGCCGAGTTAGTAACGTAGTGATGATGGGGATGGGCGAGCCGCTCCTGAATTTTGAGAACGTCATGGAAGCATTGAGCATCATGATGGAGGATTGCGCCTACGGGCTGTCGAAGCGCAAGGTCACGATTAGCACCTCCGGTGTGGTGCCGGCTATCGATAGATTAAAAGACTACACAAACGCATCGCTAGCTGTATCTTTGCATGCGCCGAATGATGAGCTGCGTAGTCAGATCATGCCGATCAATAACAAGTATCCAATCAAGGAGCTGCTGCGATCTGTGCAGGGCTATATGGATAGCCTGTCGGACAAGCGAGTTCCGGTTATCGAGTACACGATGATCGCCGGAGTGAACGATCATCGGCAGCACGCTAGAGACCTGGCGGTCCTGCTTGAGCAGCTTCCCTGTAAGATAAATTTGATCCCCTTTAACCCATTCTCGCTTAGCGATTACAAGAGGCCCAGCTCCTCTTCGGTTGCCAATTTTAGACAGATACTGCAGCAGGCGGGCTATACCGTAACCGTGCGTACCACGCGAGCCGACGATATCGGAGCGGCCTGTGGACAGTTAGTGGGTGACGTTGAGGATCAGACCCGCCGCAGCGACCGGCACAAGCGTCGTCACGAGCAGGCCAGATTAGCCGAAAAAGACGGCGCTAAAGTGTTCAGTAGCACTGATAATCTCGCTGTAACTGCCGACAGAGTATAAAGCCCCTAATAAATTCAATGATTCTGAGCAAGACAGGTAAACGGTAGCAGGCCATGTTATTTCTTCACACAGCATTCGGAAAACGACCAGGCAAGGGGCTGTCCTCTCTGCTTGCCGGAGTGCTGCTGTCTAGCCTCTTGGCCTCCTGCGTGACCACCACAACGGGCGGCTTCATGGTCGATGCCTCCGAAGATCGTGCCGCGGCCGACTATATTCAGCTCGCCCTCGCCTATTTCGATAGCAACGATATGGCAGGCGCCCGCCGCCATGCGAGCAACGCCCTCGACATCGATGATCGAATCTCCGATGGCTATATGGTGTTGGCGATGATTTTTCAGCGCGAGGGTGATCTGGACCTCGCCGACGAGAATTTTCAACGAGCGATAACTCTGAACCGAGACAATTCCCGTGCGCGAAATAATTACGCGGCAATGCTGTTTTCGCAGGAACGCTATCTCGAATCCTACGAGCAGTTGCAGCGCGTGGCGAGCGACACAAGTTACGAGGGACGATCACTCGTCTTCGAAGGGCTGGGAAGAAGTGCTTTGCGCTTGAATAGACCTGAAGATGCGAAGGCGGCTTTCCAGCGTGCATTGCAGCTCAATAACAATCTCTATATAGCTCCGCTTGAACTGGCTCTGATTCATTTCGAAGAACGGGACTATCAATCGGCGCGGCAATACTACAGAAACTATTTGACGGCTGTTGATTTCTTGCAGCTGCCCCATACGCCACGAGCG
Source organism: uncultured Pseudohongiella sp. (assembly GCA_964352295.1). GTDB lineage: Bacteria > Pseudomonadota > Gammaproteobacteria > Pseudomonadales > Pseudohongiellaceae > UBA9145. The sequence continues at coordinate 101,669 of CAYGRR010000003.1, forward strand.
CTGCTCGCGGGGATTCGAATCGAGGGCTACTTCCAGAATGCGCAACTGGTGGAAAACTTCACCCTGATTCTCTCAACGCTGTACCCCAGCTCACCCGAGTATCAAGAGTTTCAAAGGCTAAGCGATGCAAACTGAGCCTACTGTCGACGCCATTTCCGAGACTGCGGTCTCTGAGGAATCTACTGACATCCTGACAGCAGGCGATATTCTGCGTCAGGAACGGCAGCGCCTTGGGCTGAATGAAAAGGAAGTCGCCGATCAGCTGCATATCACGATGCACTATGTGAAAGCATTGGAATCCAATCGCTACGAAAAACTACCCGGCGCAGTCTTCGCCAGAGGCTATCTCAAAAGCTATGCTCTACTGCTGGGCCTGGATGTCGAAGATCTACTGGCGCGCTACGATGAATTTGCAGATCGCCAGAAGGCGGACAGCGCGGAAGCGAATAGACTGATTAATGCGCGCAAGAAGAAGGATCGCAATAAGCCTTTCGTCATCGTTTCCCTGGTGGTTTTTGTAGCGGGGTTTTTACTTCTTTGGCTCGCGAATAGCTTTTTCACGGACGAGTCGGTCTCCGATATTCCTCGCTCGGCCGAGGCGGTTGATGGCTCCGAGAATCTGCGGCCGGCTCTCTCTCAGGTGGCTGAGCAGCGCGACATCGCTCAACCCCAACTCAGCCTCGATGTGGCATCCGAAGAGCCTGCAGAAACGATACTGCCATCAGCAGTCGCGGTCACGGCGAGCGATGAGGCCTTGGCCCTGGCGGAGCCGGAGCAGATCGTCGAGGCTGCCTCGACCTCCCCAGCGGATTCCGCTGCCGGAGAGACTGCCGAGGCCGGGCAGAGCCCAACGCTCGAAGATTTATCTGCTGCACTACTGGCCTTAAGGGCAGAACAGGCTGGGGCTGCGGAGCCCAGTGTCGCAAGCGACGGGCCCAGGGTGATCACGGTGGATGCGATGGGCAGCGATGTTCTTACGATTAGATTCATTGGGGAAAGCTGGGTCGAGGTAAATGACAGCGAGTCCCAACAGATTTACCGCGATATCCGCGAGGCGGGTGACGTGCTCGAAATTACCGGCAGTGCGCCTTTCAATATTCTGCTAGGCGATGCCCCGTTCACTCGCATGAGCCTAAACGGCGACGAAATTGACCTCTCCGCCGATATTCGAATCGACAACTCCGCACGCCTCACTGTAGGCTTGTAAGCTATGAAGACCAACCCGAACATAAGCCGTCGCAAGACTCGTCAGATCATGGTGGGCAATGTCGCTGTGGGCGGCGATGCGCCAATCTCGGTGCAGACCATGACGAACACCGAGACCTGCGACGTCGATGCGACGCTGGGCCAGATCGGTCGCATGGTAAACGCAGGGGTAGATATCGTTCGCGTTTCCGTGCCTAGCATGGAGGCCGCCGAAGCCTTCAAGAAGATTCGAGCTCAGGTTCAGGTGCCCCTGGTCGCCGACATTCATTTCGACTATCGCATAGCCTTGAAGGTGCTAGAGTACGGCGTGGATTGCCTGCGCATTAATCCGGGCAATATTGGCAGCGAGGCGCGTATTCGCTCCGTAGTCGATAGCGCCAAAGACAAGAATATACCGCTTCGCATCGGGGTAAATGCAGGCTCTCTAGGCAAGAATCTATTGCGTAAGTACAAGGAGCCGAATTCGGAGGCGATGGTAGAATCCGCACTCACGCAGATTGAGATTCTCGACAAGCTAGACTTCCAGAATTTTAAGATCAGCCTAAAAGCCTCTGAGATATTCATGACACTCGCGGCTTACCGCAGCCTTTCTACGCAGATCGATCAGCCATTTCATCTTGGTATTACCGAGGCGGGTGGTCTGCGCTCCGGTACGGTGAAGTCTGCCATCGGACTAGGTGCACTGCTGATGGAGGGGATTGGCGATACGATCCGCGTCTCCCTGGCAGCCGACCCGGTCGAAGAGGTGAAGGTTGGGTTCGACATTCTGAAGAGTCTCGGACTGCGCCACAAGGGAGTCAATCTAGTCGCATGCCCGAGTTGCAGCAGACAGAATTTCGACGTGATCTCCGTGGTTAACGAATTAGAATCCCGATTAGAAGACATCACCACGCCCATCGATGTGGCCGTCATCGGCTGCATCGTGAACGGTCCCGGCGAGGCGAAGGTTGCCGAGATTGGTCTGACTGGCGCAACCCCCAACAATCTCATCTACAGAGAGGGTGTTCCCGATCACAAGGTGGACAACGCAAACCTCGTCAATGAGCTGGAGGCGATGGTGCGTCAACGTGTCGCCGAGAAGCAGCAGATGGAAGAGAACCTAATCGCCTCAAGCTAGCGATCAGTCACGGAACTATGGCGAAACTACAAGCAATTCGAGGTATGAATGACATACTTCCCGATCAGACCCCCAATTGGCAATATGTTGAGAAGTGTTTTCAGCGGGTAGTGCGCCGCTTCGGCTATAAAGAGATCCGCTTTCCGGTTCTCGAGCAGACCCAGCTATTTAAGCGTTCCATCGGCGAGGTTACCGACATCGTCGAGAAGGAGATGTATAGCTTCGATGATCGCAACGGCGATAACCTCAGTCTGCGACCAGAGGGAACGGCCGGCTGTGTGCGCGCTGCCGACCAGCACGGTCTGCTCTTCAATCAACAGCAGCGACTCTGGTATCAGGGGCCTATGTTTCGTCATGAACGGCCGCAGAAGGGCCGCTATCGCCAGTTCCAGCAGTTCGGCGTCGAGGCCTTCGGCATGGCTGGGCCGGACATCGATGCGGAGGTCATCCAGCTTTCTGCATCACTCTGGCAGGATCTCCAGCTCGAGGAGTACCTGACTCTCGAGATCAACAATATTGGCTGCGCCGAAGACAGAAAACGCTACGCCGCCGCGCTAACTGCCTTTCTCGTTTTCCATGCCGATGAGCTCGATGATGATGCGCGCAATCGCACCCACAGCAATCCGATGCGGGTGTTGGACAGCAAGAACCCAGCGGTTCAAGAAGTCTTGGCCGCGGCCCCCGCGCTGATCGACTACGTTAGCGATGAGAGCGTTGTTCACTATACCGAGTTGAAGAGCCTGCTGAATCAAGTTGGCATCCAATTTATCGAGAATCCGCGCCTGGTTAGGGGTTTGGACTACTACAATAACTGCGTCTTCGAGTGGACTACCGATTCCCTGGGGGCGCAAGGCACAGTCTGCGGCGGAGGTCGCTACGACGGGCTAGTGGAGCAACTCGGCGGCAAGGCGACAGTGGCCGCAGGCTTCGCCATGGGTGTAGAGCGCCTCGTGCTAATGCTGGATTCTCTGGACAAAATACCAGACGCTATTGGCAAGGATATCGATGTCTACATGGTGGTTGTCGGCAGCGAGCTAGCCGGTCCAGCCCAGCGCTTGGCGAAGGAGCTTCGGCAGCGCTTTCCCGAGATCGGCCTGATCGCCCATTGCGGTGGGGGAAAATACAATAATCAGATGAAACGTGCATTCAATAGCGG
>CAYGRR010000004.1:0-81637 GCA_964352295.1 uncultured Pseudohongiella sp.
GCCGCCTCCGCTGCCTGCCTCTGCCTGCTGATTGCACTTTGGTATACCTTTGAGATGACGAGTTTTATCCATGCAGGGGACGATCGTATTGCTAGTCCTGTCGCGTTAAGCGACGAGCTACTCAACCTTGAGCCGGACTATCTAGGCGGTGAAGTACAGCTAAGCACGCTCGATGATAGCCCTGCTGTAGTTAAATCAATAGCGACGCCCGTAGTGTCACTCGATGAGAAGCAATACGCCTTCATCCAATATGACACCGCTGGCTCGACAATCTTCCTTGGTGGACTGGGCACTGCGATTGAGCCGGTCCCTGTTTACTTCAGCACTCAACATCTATTCAATCTGGCTTGGTCGCCGGTTGGAAATAATCTTCTGTTTGCAAAGCAGCCTACAATGACCACCAACGCGGTCTACTCGACTGCTGCCGAAACGGCAGAGTTAGTCACGCTCAATCTCAACACTCTGGAGACAAGTCGACTGGTGAAGGATATCAATCCTGCAGATAGCAGCTCATCCAGTGGTCTCAATCTTACCTAGCCATTCAGTGCACTCACATCTGATGGCTTGCGGGACCTACCAGAGTGGAGAGAAACGAAGTCACTAGTAGAATCGCTATCGCTACGGCCAGTTCAAGACGAAGTGAACTCCGCAGTCGAAGCGTGCTCTTGCTTTCCAGTAGCACCGGCACGATAAGCAGCTTATTCATAGCGGCGATCAGCAGAATCCCCAACACGAAGCCAAGCTTTATCAGCAAGGCGAACCCATAGTCCGTATTCAATAGCTCCAGCGGCGATTCGAGTAATTCGTAGAGCATCAAAACTCCCGCCAGAACGAGCGTAAAGAGAATCGCTATGGCATTGTCTCCGAATCGCTTCAGAGTGTTCTGCAGGACTGCCAGATCAAGGCTTCTGCTCAACTGCAGGAAAGGATAGAGGCAACCTATCCATAGGGCAAAGGCTGCGAAGTGGAGAACTATCGCTATTTGCGCTACCGGGCTTAAGACAGACACATGTCCTGTTATTCGGTGCGAATAGGCCAGAACCGCGAGTGAGGTAAACTGCAGAATAAATAAGAATCGGGTTTGCGTATCCCCTAAGTCTAGACTGGCACGCTGCAGCTTCTTAATCAGGAATAAACTGGATACACCAGCCAAGATGAACGCGAGTAGTCGTAACAGGGTGACATCGCCGAGCCCCGTATCAAGCAGTATCGAGATCATTCCCCAATCGAACATTCCACCCAGACCGCTATCGTTGATCAGACCCACTTGCACGAGGAACCCCAGGAGGACCCCGTGGAAGCCGATAACGGTGCCAAGAAAAATATAGGAGATGTTCGCGTAGAGTAGCGCTCTATCAGAATTGGCATAGCGCATGGCTGTCAGGCTGCCCCCAGCGATACTGAAGGCGCCGACATAGAGTAGCAATTTAGCTAACAGGCTTGCTAGCTCCCAATTGCCAGGGAAAGGAATCACAGTACTGCCCAGCGAAGCCTAGTGGCCGTGGTCCGCCGATCCTCCAGCATGGTCTTCGGCAATAGTGGGATCGACCGTGAAGCTATAACTATCGGCTACGGTGTGTCCGTCGGCGCCGATTACGGCCCAGTTGACCGTAAATGCGCCGGGATGCATGCCCGGTGTCTCGATCATGAAGGCAGCTTGCGGCTCACTATTGCTCTCGAAGTTTGTAGGCATTTCATGGCCGACGCCCATCAGCTCCAGCTTCACCAACTTAACAGGACCGTTAAAGCTCAGGTTGATGTGCGCCGGACCTTGTTTAATGATCGCGCCGTTGCCGGGCATGGCTTCTTTCAGCGCGGTATGCGCAGAAGCTGTGCCAGAAATCATGAACGTAAACAGCGCGCAGGCGACTAGACGCGATGCTGCTCTGAGTGAAAGATGGGATTGCTTCATAGAAACCTCTGTTTAAAAAAGATGAGTAAGATCAGGCAAGTATCGCAGTTTTAAGCAGCATAGGCGATTCCGGCTGTCTGCGTCAAATTGTCGCGGCAGAATCCCCTTTGCAGACTAACAGCCCTAGGACTTCTTCTTCCAGACCTGACTCCTGGGCGACAGATTGATTTCATCGAACACGGTGCCGGAGCGTGACGCCAATACCATGGTAACGGCACTGGCGATGTCCTCAGGCTCGATAGCGTTCTCTGGAGAGCTGTCTGGCTCAAACTGCAGCCCGTCGAAGAATGGCGTGCGCACCGCGCCCGGATTGATCAGCGTCACCCGCACACCGGACTTGCCGCATTCTTCCCGGAGTGCCTGGGAGAAGCCACGAATCGCAAACTTACTGGCACAGTAGATACTACCCTGCCGCGCGCCCCTGAGGGCTGCCTCCGAACCCATGAAGATTATGTCTCCCTCTCCCTGCCTTTTAAGCAGAGGCAAGAAGGCCTTCGTCACGATAACCTGACTCGTCAGGTTAGTGTCCATCACGAGTCGTATGTCGTTCACGGAAAGCTGCTCTAAGAATCCCATGCGGCCGACGCCGGCGTTGTTAATCAGGGCCTTCACCGGCAAGCCAATCTCCTCGAGTAAGACGGACATCGCCCCAGGAAGCGCATCGAGATCTGCCAGATCGATACTCCGGCAACTGAAATCTGGGTGCTCCAATGCCGCCTTCTCGCAGTCTCTAGCGACTCCCAGAACGGCATAGCCTTCTTCCAGCAGCGCCTTGGATAGAGCCAAGCCTATGCCCGACGAAGCTCCGGTAACGATGACTAGTTGCTTTGTGTCCCGCTTGTTCAAAATTTTTACCTTCCGTTTATCTACGCCAATTAGCTACAAGACTAGGCACAGCGGTAGTATTTCTCAACCGCTATATGACCTAACAGGAGCTTCTCGATCGCGGCCAGCTGCAAGCCTTGTCCGGCGCTCTTTAGCGCTATCATTCCATCGATGGATTCCGTGGGTCGCGCGAACAATTCCTCATCGGGGTAGAGCTTAACAATTTTCTTGTGAAAATCGACTGGCATGCGGAACAAGCCACTACTAACCGAATGGAGTTTCGCGCCATCGATCCTCGAGAAAATTTGCTCGAATAACGACGCATACGGGGCCAGGCCTTCGCCCCCAAGAATCAGTGGTTCGAAGCGAAGTGCCACCTGCCAGCCAGCGGCTTGCAATTTACTCAGCGCCTCGACTCGCTTATCGATGGAGGGCACTTTGTGCTCCCACTGCGCGGCCGCCTCAGTCGTTGTGAAACTCATCGCGATCACGCAGTTTGGCACAACTTCCGCCTCTAGCAGGCCTCTGATCTGGGTGCTCTTCGTCCGAATCTCCAGTTCTGCATCAGGGTACTGCCTAAACAGGGGCAGGAAATACTCGCAGAAATTACTGACCGGCTCTAGCGCCAGACTATCGCAGTCGTAACCGCTGTAGTACACGCCTCCCCCGTCGTTCTCTTCTATCTTCTCTACGATCGCGCTTTCGAAATCTTCGTAATTTACGAACAGGACATAGTTCGCGGAACTGTACATGCCCTGCAGGAAGCAATAACGGCAATCGTAAACACAATTCAACATATGCGAGAAGTAATAGCTCCTGCTATCGTTGTAGCCGTAGCCTGACGGCGCGGATAACACCTTATGCCCGTGCTTCTTCGCGAGTATGAGTGCCGGCGCCATTTTCTGTAGACGAAAGTTTTGCGACTTGCGGTTGAACACCTCACCATAGCGTTCGCAGATGACTTGGGGGACATCGGCAAACCTATCGAGCAAGTCTTTCACTCGCTGCGACTCTCGAACTTCCTCTTCAATGTAGATCGTCGAAAACATACTATCCTCTGCGCGAGCCTATAAGGCGCTCCTGCGATCTAGAAATTCATCGAGCTGCCGAAGCAACTTGCCAGCGTCAGGCAAATTCTTGGCCACCGTGCCGAGATCCGCCTCAAGCCCCAACGCCTTGTAGCGTTGGCAGAGGCGCCGCAGCTGTAACTTTTGATTTACAGTGAGGCGAACCTTTGAGCACAGGACATGATAATAGTCAGGCAGTCGCTGAGCGGCATTGAATTGCTCAACTATCCCGCTCATGGCTTCGACTATTTTTTGAATCTGAGATTGCTGTGCCGCAATCAATCTGGGCACACTGCGCAGGTCGATCTCACTGAGCGGATTCCCTAGATTGTCTGAGATTATCTTGAACACTTGCACGAGTTCCGCCGTAGAATATTTGTTGGCCTCGGTATAGAACGCGGACGCTTCCATTTCATAGGCGGCATCAATGGGATAGACATTCTCTGGCACTTCAACAGTTACTACGCTTCCAACTGGAATGCCTGGTATGAGCTGCCCTGGAAAGGCACTCACTCCCGCACGCTGATCGAATATCTTGTTTCCAAGCCAAGCAGTTCCTATGGCGGCATCTCTGTGGCCCGCAATTCCGATATTCAGCCACGCTCTTATCTGGCCATCTTCATTTGCCTGCATCTGCCCTAAGTAACGTACCGCAGCCGCCACGGCGGACTTGCCTATCCCCGACACCAACAGTGTAAGGCCTTGCGCATTTCGGTACTGCGGGAATTCGGTAGACGCACTGCCCCGCTCGAGATTAAACGCAGACAGCAAGGCTTTCGCCTCGAGACCGTGAGCCACGATAATATTGATTGGCAGGTTCTGTTCCAGGTTCTCATTCATGCACATCTCGGTACGGACAGTCGTCGTCTGCATTGGCTCGGCTCCAATGGTGAACGCGCCGCGCTATACAGACGGTGATGCCGAGCTCCCTATAGATAATGTTATAGCGCCAAGCAAACTAACAAGGAAGAATCGATCTAGCTAAAAAAAGGGAACCGAGGCTCCCTTCTTTTACTCCATTACAGACTATCTTTCGTGGCCGCTCAAAGCCGACAGTCTAATTGTACTTCGCCAATTCCTTCCTCGCGATGACGCGGCGATGCACCTCGTCCGGCCCATCCGCGAGACGCAGCGTGCGCTGGCCAGTCCACAAAGCGGCTAGTGGGAAGTCTTGTGAAACACCTGCCGCGCCATGCATCTGAATCGCGCGATCTATTACACGCAGCGCCATGTTCGGCACCGCGACCTTGATCTGTGAGATCGCATCTCGTGCGGCCTTATTGCCAATAGTATCCATGAGCCAAGCAGCCTTATAGGTCAGCAGCCTGCACATCTCTATCTCGATACGACTATCTGCAATAATGTCGTAGTTGCCACCGAGTTCAGCTAGCGGCTTGCCAAACGCCTCTCTGCTAACGGAGCGCTGGCACATGAGCTCCAGGGCTTTTTCTGCGGCGCCGATAGAACGCATACAGTGATGGATTCGACCTGGGCCCAATCTACCCTGAGAAATTTCGAAGCCTCTGCCGCGACCCAGGATGATATTGCTTTGCGGCACGCGCACATTGTGAAATTTAATATGCATGTGACCGTGGGGCGCATCGTCTCTACCGAAGACGTGCATTGGCCTGATAACCTCAACTCCCTCGGTATTCATCGGCACTAGTATTTGCGATTGACGCGTGTGCTTCGGCGCATCGGGATCTGTCACAACCATAACGATCATGATCTTACAGCGCGCATCGCCAGCGCCGGAGATGTAGAATTTCTCCCCGCTAATTACCCACTCATCTCCATCTAGCACCGCACTGGTCGAGATATTGGTGGCGTCCGAAGAGGCGACGCCAGGTTCGGTCATCGCGAACGCCGAACGAATTTCACCGGCCAATAGAGGCACCAGCCACTCCTTCTTTTGTTCTTCGGAACCGTACCGCTCCAACACTTCCATGTTGCCGGTATCGGGAGCACTGCAATTAAATGCCTCCGAGGCGAGCCTGCTTCTGCCCATGATCTCAGCCAGATGCGCATAGTGCAGATTCGATATCCCTGCCCCGCCCTGACTCTCGGGCAGGAAGAAGTTCCACAGGCCCAGTCTGCGCGCTTCCGCTTTTAGGCTCTCTAGAATCTCGTCTTGGCGTGGGGTATGCGACCAACGATCGCCTACGCTCACTTCGTTGTGATACTCGACCTCAACTGGCTCAACTTTCTCCGCAACGAAGGTACGTATCTTCTCGCGCACTTCGACTAAATCTTCCGATAACCCTAAATCCATCATTGTTACTTTCCCCTAATTCGAAAACTAAAAAACTGAATAACGTGTATAGAATTGCGATCGACTACTGCTTAGCTGGCAATAGTTCCGCCGCCATCGATCACGATTGTCTGTCCCGTGGTAAAGCTGCCCGCATCTGAGGCAAGGAACACTGCCGCACCTGCAATCTCATCTGGCTCGCCAATTCTACGCAGCGGATATTTAGACACTGTCGCCTTGTAGATCTCCGGATTCTCCCAGAGCGCCTTTGCGAAGTCCGTCCTTACCAGCCCCGGAGCGATGCAATTCACCCGAATATTTTTCGGCCCCCACTCAACTGCCAAGTTGCGAGCGATCTGCATGTCGGCCGCCTTCGATATAGCGTAGGCGCCAAGCGCGTCCGTACCCTTGAGTCCACCGATAGATGACACAATGATCACAGCGCCGCCACCAGTCTCAGCCATGCCCGGAAGCACCTGCTGACAGAGTCGATGCACGCTACCAATATTAGCATGCATAACCTTATCGAATGCCTCGTCGGGTATGTCCTGAGAGGGACCAAAATACGGGTTCAGCGCGGCATTACAAACCAGCACATTTACCTTGCCGAGTTGTTGCTCTGTCTTGCTCACCAGATTCTGGAGCTGTTCCTTGTAGTTAATATTACAGGCGATTGCTATCGCCTCCCCGCCGGCTTCTCGAATACCAGCGGCGACCTCTTCACAGGCGTCCTGATTGCGGCTAGATATCACAACTCTCGCACCCTGCTCCGCCATGCGCGTCGCAATCGCGAGGCCGATGCCCTTGGTTGAACCGGTAATGATGACAACTTTGCCTTCTAGGCTAAATAAACTCATGTTCTCTCCCTTCACTAAAACGCTAATTCTTTTAATCGCAGCAAGGACCATCGAAACATCGACGTCTCTCGCCTTACTCTGTCCAGGGTCGCTTCCCTTTCGAGATACTAGTTCCCCCATCCACCGGAATCACAGTGCCATTCGTGTAGGCACCAGCACGCGAGGCCAGATAAGTCACTATACCTACGATCTCCTCGGGCCTGCCTACACGGTGCAGCGGACAGTCATCCTCAATATCTGATTTGTAGTGCTCGAAAACGTAGTCAGTCATCTTGGATTCAAAAAATCCCGGTGCAACAGCATTGACGGTGATATGGCGAGAAGCCAGATCGATGGCGAAGCTACGTGTTAGATGATGCAGTGCAGCCTTGCTAGCGGAGTACGCAAAGGTAGGTATGCGCTGGACGATAGGCACGTGAATACCATCCATCGATCCAATATTTATTATTCGTGAAGGGTCAGCTGCCCAGGCCGACTTGGCCAAGAGTGGCACCGCATCTCTGCTTAGCGAAAATACCGCCGAGAGATTCGTGTTGATAACCTTCTCGAAGCCCTCGTCCGGATAGTCCTCGAGTTTCGCCCCCCAGTTCGCGCCGGCATTGTTGATGAGTATCGAGAGGCCGCCAAACTCGGATTCGACATACTCTACGAGTCGCTTTCTATCCTGACTTTTCGTTACATCTGTGGCTAGAGCCGAACATTCGCCGTATCTCGATAGTTCGGTAAGTGCCATGTCGCATTTCTCTTGGCTGCGAGAAGCAATGATAACGCGAGCGCCATTACACAGCAGGCCTTTCGCCATGATAAGGCCTAAACCGGAACTCCCTCCCGTGACTAAAGCTGTCTTACCTTCCACGGAGAATAGTGAAGCGGTAATAAAGCTTTTAGCATCTTGCTGTGGCACTAGTCCTCATCCGCCACTTTGATCAATTGCTTGCCGAAGTTCTTGCCCTTTAACATGCCTCGAAAATATTCCGGGGCATTCTCCAGCCCCACACCGATACTCTCTCTGTACTTCAGTCTGCCGTCTTCCACCCAGCTCCCGAGTTGACGAGTCGCCTCAACCCAGCGTTCGCGCCATTCTGTAACCACGAAGAACCGGTTCTCCGGCTGTGGATCCAAGGCCTTGAGTATCCGCATCGGCGTCTCTGAGCTCGCTATATCCTCATCGTTATAGTTGGAGATATAGCCGCAGATTGGTACCCTCGCGCCGGGATTTAACAAGCCAGCGACAGCCTTGGTGACCTCTCCGCCGACATTCTCAAAGTAGATATCCACGCCCGATGGACAGGCTGCCGCCAACGCCGCAGCGAAATTGCTCGACTTGTAGTCGATACAGTCGTCAAATTTCAGCTCTTCCTTCACGTAACGGCATTTCTCCGGGCCACCGGCGATGCCGACGGCGCGCAGTCCCTTAATCTTAGCGATCTGTCCAACGGCAGAACCGACGGCTCCCGATGCAGCGGCTACGACTAGTGTCTCCCCCGGCTGCGGCTTGCCTAATTCTGTCAAGCCGAAGTACGCTGTCCTGCCGGGCATGCCGACGACGCCTAGATGCGCCGACAGGCTGCCATTGTTCAAGTCGATGCGCATCAATCTTGGATCATCCGCATCGGCAACGATGTGGGACTGCCAGCCCATGTGTGCCGCTACGGTGTCTCCTTCTGCGAAATCCGGAGACGTAGACTTAACTACCACACCGCTCGATTCGCCGGTTATCACATCACCAATCTGCAGTGGGTCGGCATAGGATTTCACGTCATTCATGCGGCCGCGCATATAAGGGTCCAAAGACAGCCAGCAGACCCGTATCAAGATTTGATTGTCTGCCAATTCGGGGATATCAACCTGACGAAAGCCGAAGCTCTCGTCGGTTGGCTCTCCGACAGGCCGTTTCGCCAGAAACACTTGAGTATTTTTTGTCATTTTATGTCCAGCCCTGCGTTCTTACTCGAGCACAGCAGTCTACTTGACTCACTGCTCGGGGACAACTGACGCCAGCGCCGAATCCAGTAGAGCTAGCCCTCTGTCTATCTGCGCCTCACTCACGATCAGCGGCGGGATAAGACGGACGACGCGATTTCTTGTGGGAGTCAGCAACAAGCCCCTCTCCAATGCCGCGGCAGTCACTTCAGCGACGACTTCATCGGAGCCTACTTCGAAGGCGCACAGCAGGCCCTTGCCCCGTATCGCTCCGATCACACTCGGATACCTGCGTCGCAGAGCCAGCAAACCAGTCATCAATCGCTCCCCCGACACAGCCACCTTATCTGCTATTTTCTCAGAGACCAGATGATCGATAACGGCTGTTGCTACAGAACAAGCTAGGGGATTCCCACAGAAGGTGCCTCCATGATCTCCCTTGCTTAGCCTACTATCCACGCTAGCCGAGATCGCAAAGGCCGCGAACGGGAAGCCGCCAGCGATGCCCTTACCCATAGTCATGATGTCCGGCGCGATCGCGACAGAACTATGCTCGATGGCGAAAAATTTTCCCGTCCTGCAGAATCCGGTTTGAATCTCATCGATGATTAACAAGACACCTCGCCGCTTGCACAGCAGGGCAACAGAGGCGAGATAGTCTGCACCTGGTATCCTCACACCGCCCTCCCCCTGAATGGGCTCTAGGATCACAGCGGCAGTCTTCTCGTCTATCGCTGTCTCTAACGCCGAGTAGTCGCCGAATGGCACGAAGCAATTCCCCTCTAGGGCCGGCAAGAATTTACTCGTGTTCTCACTACCCCCCGAGACGGACAGCGTGTTGAATGTCCTTCCGTGAAACGAGGCTAGCGTGGACACAATCTTCGATTTTCCGGAAATCTTCCTCGCGAGCTTGATTGCAGCATCATTTGCCTCGGCTCCGCTATTCGCGAAGTAAATCTTCGAGAGATTACTCGGTAGCACGGCACTAAGCGCCTGCAACAATTTCGCTCGAGCAGGCGAATAGGTAAATCCAGAATTTGGGTTCTGTATGATTTTTTGCGCCTGCTTAACGATGGCGTCGGTTATCAAGGGGTGTGAATGTCCCAGGCAGGTAACGCCCCATCCAGAAGTGAAGTCTAGATACTCCCTACCACTCTCATCCCAAACTAGACAACCCTCGCCTCGTTCTATGGCGATAGCCTGTCGGTTACAGAATGTGACTCCAAGACGATCTTCTATTTCTATGCTGCTCATTTACTATTCTCCGCTCGTCCCATGTTGTGCTTACCTACTCGATACCAATAGGAATAGGCCTTCCTAAAACCTAGCTTGCTATAGAGACTCAGCGCCGCCTCGTTTGACTCCTCGACCTGCAGATAAGCAAATCTGGCGCCCTGAAATATGCCCCACTCAAGAAGCTCGATCAGCAGCTCAGATGCATAGCCGTTGTTTCTACGCCCAACAGCCGTTGCGATCCCAAATATACCCATTGCCTGATTCTCATACACCGCCATGCCGCTGGCGGAGGGGGTTTCACCGATCACCTGCCTGAGCAGAAATAGATGGGCTAGCTTGCTCTTCTCCAACAAAACTTTGTGCACAGCCAGTTTTTCGACAGGCCTATCGGTTAGGGCGTACCAAGCCTGCAGCCATTTCTCTACGTCCACCGTCTGAATAGCGAGACTGTTAGCAACTGATGTCCGAGTCGTCAGGGTGCCGAGATCGAGCAGCATAGAGAGCGTTGGCGCCTGCTTCTCATAGCCTCTGTTATCGAGAGCGTTATCAACACCGCTTACCGCTTCGCAGCAGCCTCCTTCCGGCAGCACTATCCTTACAATAGGCGCGACCGCCCTCTCGGCAAAGAACGCCTCCGTTGCACCGACTATGCTCTCGATTGCAAATTCTGCAGCAGGAAAAAGATTCAATGAATTAGCGCGTCGATCGGTGCCACAGGCGTACCTAAGCACACCGAACGGCAACTCTTGCTCCTCTAGCGCCGGCCAGGCAAACCTAGCGGCTTTCTCTATCTCCATCATATTCATTGCATCTCTCCTCAAGCTGCGCTGCGGCATCTCGAAATCACGGCAAAAAAAAACCCCTAAGGCCGAAGGCGCTTAGGGGTTTCGATATTCTTATCTACTACTTAGACAAAACCACAGCTCTCCGGCAAGGGTGCAATTATCGCGCGCGCGGCACGGCGGGCGGCCGCGTCGATAGCCGTTGCTGCCCGAAGTGATACTGCTTGCTGTAGGTCTAATCTAGTCATTGTCTAAATCTGTGCATTTACCAATGTAAAGAGGGCGCACTGTATTTGATTGATTGTAGGCTGTCAATAGGGAACAGTCGGTTTACACATCGCCGCTATCGTCGGTGCTTGCGCGGGCATCCTCGTCGTCGTCTGAATTTCTTCGCTCCCTAAACTCTTCGAATTCGTTCATGTTGAAGTCGAAATAGGGATTCTCAAACTCGAACGTCCTTGCTTCGCGTCCCGTGACCATCCCCTCCGCCACCAGGACCAACATGTAGACTACCAAGGTCGTCAGCAAGAGTGTGTAGCGATTTCTCAATACCAAGTCTTTCATAGCCTACCCCTTAGTCTGTGAATCGACGCATGAATACCGCGCCGGTTATAAGAATCGAACCAACTACTAATCCGAAGAGCGTGTCGTAGTTGAACACCCTTTCGAACACGCTCTGAAACTCGAATATCAGATACTGATTGGGATCCGATGTTCTCGAAGCAATCCAGTTCGCGAGGAACTGCGTACCGAAGACGAAATCCTCCAGGAAACCTACCAGGATAAAGACACCACCCGCCCAAAGCAGCGGAGTCTTCTTCGCGAACGCGGAGAACAGCAAAATCCACCCTATAGACGGCAACAGCCACAGCGAGGCCACGAAGGCGGAGATATAAATTAGCAGAAGGCTCGCTATAGCCGCCAGGAACATCCAGCCTATGCCCACAAGATCCACGTCGTTACTTATTCCCAGAATCGTTAGCCAGATCATCGCAATGAGATACAGAGCGAATATGATCAGCACATAGAAAACTGGCGCCACTAGAACTATGGTCACAATCTTTGAGATTACTGTCTTCAAGTTTGAGACTGGCATCGACTGCCAGAATAGGATGCTCATCTCCTTTCGGTCTTGATACAGGGTATTGATCAGATAGATAACGCTACAGATATAGAGCGTTATGTAGAAAGGGATACCTACCAGCATGAAGAAAGGCGCCATATCAAAGGGCGAAAGGCCATCGAATAGAGCCGACAGATAACGCAGACCCTCGGCTAACTGGCTCTGATCTATCTGGGTAGCCACCCACGTTGTCGCAACTAGAATTAACAAGGCGATAACAGCGGGAGCGCCGATGAATAGATTCTTGTGCTCAAGCACTTCACGCTTCAAGAGCCCGTAGAACTGAACTACCATGAACTTATCCATGTTTTGCTTCCTTCAACTTGGCCACAAACAGATCCGCAACGCTTGGCGTGTGTAACTCGCCAAGCATTGAGAGTTGCTCCCTTGGCACAGATTCGAAAGTATAAGATTTTTTTCCTAGCAACTCGCGCACATAGATTGGTTTTAGTGCATCGGCCTGGGCAAGCTTGTCCGCGCCGACGAGAACCTCTGTAAAGTTGGCCGGCAGATCCGCCATAGATGAATCCAGAACAATCTTTCCTTTGTTAATGAAGACTAGGTGCGACAGCAGAGCTTCTATCTCTTCGACTTGGTGTGTGCTGATGATGATCGTTCGATTGCCATCATAGAAATCATTGAGTAGGCGATCGTAGAACTCTTTACGATAGATGATATCTAATCCGAGGGTGGGTTCGTCTAACACCAATAGTTGCACCTCTATCGCCATGACCAGGGCTAGATGCAACTGTGTCACCATTCCCTTAGAGAGATCTTTAACTCGCTTGCCTTTTGGGATATCGGTAGTGCTTAGAAATTTCTCCGCCTTTTGGCGATCGAACTTCGGATGTACCGCCGTTACATAATCTATCACCTCAGACACCTTGAACCATTTGGGCAGAATACCGACGTCGGCAATGAAGCAGACATCTTCCATCAATTTATGGCGCGCCCGTCGCGGATCTCGACCCGCAACGTTTAGCTCACCCTCAACATCACACAGGCCGATCAGGGCTTTTAGGGTCGTTGTCTTTCCCGCGCCATTGGGACCTATCAGCCCACTGATCGCGCCCTTGGGAATATTCAGATCCACCCCATCCAGTGCGACAAAGCTACCGTAGTGCTTTCTCAGCGATTTGGCTTCGACGATATTAGTCATGGTCTATCCCCACAATTCTCGATTTCTATCGATTCTTCTCGTCGCCAAGGAGTTCATCGATCGCCAAACCCAGTCTCTCGATGCGCTCAACAATTTGCGGCCACTCCTGCTCAAGAAACTTTCGCCTCTCTTCGACTGACAATCTCTCTTTCGCTCCTGATAAGACATACATTCCAAGCCCCCGTTTTTTCTCAACCAGCTCTTCGTCAACTAAAATTTGCATCGCCTTCGACACGGTAATCGGATTTATGCGCTGCTCACTAGAAATCTGTCTTACGGAAGGCAAGGCGTCGCCCTCTGCGAGCACGCCATCCATAATGAGCTCAACCAACTTATCTCTAAGCTGGATATAGATGGGCTCCTTATTGTTCCAATTGATTTCCACCGAGCGACTCCGAGTCATATAGTGTTATACGTAACTATAACACCAAATCAGCAATTGGCAAGACACTATTTAGTCCTAGAGAACGGCTAGTGGAATGAGGTCTATCTAATTGATATTTATAGAAATAGCAGGAGAACAGAAGCCGAGAGCTTAGCTTTGCCTGCGCTCTAGGACAGTAGCGCTATTCAATAGATCCTGGATTTCCTGATCCGCGAAATCAAATTCGCGCAAGATCTGCTGTGTGTGCTCACCGAATTTAGGCGGCCTGTGTCTCACAGAACCGGGCGTTCGCGAGAATTTAATGGGGGTACCAGTCATCTTGTACCAACCATCTTCTATTATCATCTCGCGATGCTTCGTGTGTGCATGATCTACAACTTGTGCGGTATCGTGTATCGCACCCGCTGCCAGTCCAGCATTGGCAAGGCGGTCGGCAATCTCGCTGCCGTCTATCTTCATCAGACTAGACTCGATTTCCGCCTTTAGATCATCACGATTCTTTACGCGATCGATATTGTTGAGAAATCTTGGATCGGTGATTAACTCCTCCCTACCTAACTCAACACACATTTTTGCGTAGGCACGATTGTTGCCCGCACCGACGAAAATATCGACAGTTTTGGTGCGAAACGTATCGTAGGGGCTGATATTAGGGTGCGCGTTTCCTGTGGCCACAGGTACTTTCCCTGAATAGAGATAATTGGGTATGTGTGGATGCATGAGTGCTACAGCGCAGTCGTAGAGCGTCATATCCAGATACTGTCCGCGCTGCGATATCTCTCTTTCCGCTAACGCCATCAGAATTGCGACGGCCGAATAGAGTCCGGTGCCCATATCGACCATGGCCAGGCCTAGCCGAGTTGGGTTACTGCCTGCCTCGCCGTTAACGCTGAACCACCCAGCCATTGCCTGAATGATGGCGTCATATCCGGGAAATCCCCCCCAAGGGCCGTCGCTACCGAAGCCACTTACCCTGCAGTGTATGAGCCGGGGAAATTTTTCCTTCAAGACCTCATCATAGCCAAGCCCCCAATTTTCCATGGTGCCTGGCTTGTAGTTCTCGATGAGTACGTCCGCTTTCTCCAACAGCCGCAACAACACAGCCTGACCAGCTGGCTTGGACAGATCCATCCCCATAGAGCGCTTGTTTCGATTTACGCCGATATAGTAGGCAGAGTCTTCATCATGAAATGGAGGGCCCCAGTCTCGTGTCTCGTCTCCCCGAGGGGGTTCGATCTTGATAATCTCCGCACCGTGGTCACCTAACATCTGCGTGCAGTAAGGCCCGCCCAAGACTCGAGAGAGATCGATGACTAATTTGCCCTTAAGAGCACCCGCATTGGATTGATTGAACACGCTAATTCCCGACTCCGTTAATGCCATACACTAATGGGGCTTGAGGATACGGCAGCGTTACCTCGGGTTCAAGTATCCTGCCTGCAGAGTTGGTGGGGAATGCGCTCTAGAGCGCCGCACTCAATAGCTCCAGGTTAAGGCCCTCTCGCCTGATCAGAACCTTCAGTTGTTGGAGCGCCTCAATTTGGATCTGCCTGACTCTCTCCCTCGTCAGCCCCACTTCCGCGCCGACATTCTCCAAGGTATCGGTGTCGAAGCCCCTCAGCCCGAAGCGCCGGCAGATGATCTCCTGCTGCTTCTCGGATAACTGGAGCAGCCAATTCTCGATGTGTGCCTGCCTCTCGGTGGCCTGTACCTGGTATCGAGGATTCTCCTTCGGGGTGGAACTGAGCAGATCAAGCACCGCAGTCTCCGAGTCGGCCGCGGCTGGCGCGTCGACAGAACTAAGGCTCTCATTCAGAATCATTAGGCGCTCGATGTCCAGTCGCGATTCGCCAGTTGATTCTGCGATCTCCCGACTGCCCGCCTCCTGCCCTGTTTCCCTAACGAAGTCTCGCTGCGCCCGCAGGTAGCCATTCAGCTGCTTCACTACATGCACCGGCAGACGAATAGTCCTTGCCTGATTCATAAGCCCGCGCTCGATGTTCTGCCGAATCCACCACGTGGCATAGGTGGAGAATCGAAAGCCCTTCTCGGGGTCAAACTTCTCTACGGCGTGTATCAGCCCTAAATTGCCTTCTTCAATGAGATCGAGCAGCGAGAGCCCTCTATTCAGATAGCGGCGCGCGATCTTGACGACCAGACGCAGATTACTTTCAATCATTCGGCGTCTGCTCGCACTATCGCCTCGCAGCGCGCGGCGCGCGTAATACACCTCTTCCTCTGCGGACAGCAGCGGCGTGTGCCCTATTTCTTTCAGATAGATACGCGTGACATCGGGGTTAGCATCATTTGCTTGTGAAGCAGTGCTAGTGGATTGCTGAGGAACGCCTTTGACTAGCGTCGACTTGTCATTATCCATGCAGAGGCTCCTTCTCTGTTGGCGAATAACCCTACGAACACATCCATTGTGTCGTAATGCCAGCATTGGCAGCCGTATTCCGGTACTCAAGGCCAGACGGGTGGGGAGATTACTTAGTTAAAGTATAGGGCGCTTTGAAGAAAAGTCGAATCGATAGTGAGACTAATCGAAAATTGCGGGTAAGAAGAACTCGGCTACCATTATAGGCTTGCGGAACAGATAGAAAAGGCTCCGCCTCCCCCATGCTCCCTCGGCAATGGGCGTAATATCCATGCCGCTTCTGATCAAATCTGGATGACTAAACAAATACTCACCCAACGGTCTCTCATTCAATTCCAGGACCTGTTTAAGCGGGCCGGTTAGACTAAATTCCGGTATTAGCGTATGGGCTAATACCCAGGGAGTATTGTTACCCACGAGCACCACCTTGCGTGACCAGAATCTGTGCTTCGAAGCTAGAGGCCCAAAACAGGCACGAACCGAGGGATTACTCAGGCTTGACCATTCCTCTGCCGCCACCTCGACTCGGAATCTTCCCTCGCTTTTCTCTATCAATAGCTTCGTCAACGAACTCGCATCGAACAGCCATCGACGCCAGACATCGCTGGGACTAGCCGCTCGTTCGCCCTCTGCATGCCAATCGAGATTCGTATCCGAGATGTCAGGTATAGCAATGTTGGAAAGAGTAAACGGCAATAGAGAGCCTACTTTGGATGGCCAGGGCCTTGAAGAGCCGCGAGTGGATAAAAAAATGCCCCGTGCTGCAGATTGCAGCACGGGGCAGGTTTTACTGTTAACTACTAGCGCGGTCGGTAGTTTTGCAGCGTCTTGATAATTACCGTCATCACACGGCGGTTTTGGGCACGGCCCGAGTCAGTGTCGTTGCTTGCAATTGGCTGAGACTCGCCGAAGCCACGTGAAGTAACGCGGCTCGCCTGCACATTGAAGCGATCTATCATCACCTGGCGCACGGCGGCGGCACGGCGATCGGAAAGACCAAGATTGTATTGCTCGGTGCCACGGCTATCTGTATGGCCCTCTAGCTCAACAATGACATCTGGATACTGCGCCATGAAATCAGTCACTTCCTGAATCTCGGAGAAGTATTCCGGCTTAACGACCGATTGGTCGAAGTCGAAATTAACTCTCAGCTCAATTCTCGCCACTTCTTCAACTGGAATCGGGCAACCATCCGCATCGACCGCGTAGTTTCTTGGCGTGTCTGGGCAGTTATCACGACTATCAGGAACGCCGTCACCATCGGCATCGGGTGCTGCTGCTGTCGCTGGTGCAGGCGCAGGCGCGGCAGCGGCTGCAGGACGTGCAGCGGCGGTAGGAGTTCGCGCTGGGGCAGCAGCTGGGCGCGATCCGAAACGGTAGATCAATGCGGTATCAACACCTACATCGCCGTCTTCATGGTCTCGGCCGAGGTATTGAAACGAGCGAACGGCTGTGCGCCAGGTCCACTGATCGGAAATCTTGTAACTCAACCCGCCGCCTATGTCCCACAGCGTGTCATTGTCGCCACCCAAGCTAGTATTACCAATACCGCTGAGCACGAACGTATCGAAGGCACCAATGTTTACGCCCAGATCGTAGATGAGGTCGAGTTTGTAGTGGTCTATATCGATTTCTCGGCCGCCTTTTGGCTTGCTGTCAAGATCGAACGTGCTGAGTTCGAAGCTCAGCCGATCGGTAAAATCGTAGCCGATGCCCAAAAACCAGTCTGTGTCTTGCGCCAATCCGGTCGTGTCATCGAATTCCATCCATTGCAGCCCCGGCGCTATGTAGAACTGGCCTTCATCAGCTAGCGCAGCGGTCGAAATCAGCCCCGCTGAAACAAATAAAGCTGCAGATATTTTGGTACATAGGTTCATAGTAGTTTCCACATTAATATCACAATGGTTGGTTGAGAATTGCGAGCGCATTATAGTGATTCTGCACCGCAGATAAAGGGGTATCTTAACATTTCTACCCTTTTTTTCCTGATCTATCTCAAATAGGCCATTTCACCCCAAATTCTGTCACTTTCTCGCCCCAGGAGAGCGAAGAAACGCCCAAAGCAGTTGCCTGCGAGGACAGCCGAGGTGATCGGTTCCACCCGCTGCAATGCAGTTAGCCCTAGCCGCTGCACTGTCATAAACATACAATACGCACAGACTATAATTGCTCGGCACGCATTCCATTTCTTCGCCTCGCCGGCTACTAATTAGGTAAACCAAGCATCATGACCCAGGCATCGCACGTTGCAGAATTGGCGCTCTGAATTAAAGCGGCTCTGTCTGTTGCTGTCCCTCGCAGCGATAGTCGGCTACGCGGCAGGTAATGTCAGCTGGGTCATGCTGGCGAGTCTTGGCGCCTACTACTTATACAACCTCTACCAGCTGCGCCGTTTCAATCTCTGGCTCAATCGAGCTTCATCGGAGATCCATTCGGAGCCCCCTGAGAGTTTTGGGCTGTGGGGCGATATTTTCGACGGCATCTACCGCCTGCAGAAGCAGGAGCGGCGGGCAAGCTCCTATCTAGCCAACATTATCGACAAGGCACAGGAGTCTTCGGCGGCGCTGGAAATGGCCGTGGTCATGATCAATAAGCAGGGGAATCTTGATTGGTGGAATTTCGCTGCGGAGAATCTATTAGGCCTGCAGTACCCGAAGGATCGCTACCAGTCGATTACCAACCTCATTCGCAATCCTAAGTTTTCAGAGTATTTCCACAATGAGAATTACGCAGAAACTCTAAAAATGGAGGCCCCAGGTGAGAGCAGCCAAATACTGGAGTTCCAAATCGCCCTATTTGGTGAGAATGAGCGCCTGATGATCGTCCGCGACATCACTCAATTGCATCGCCTCGAGTCTATGCGTAAAGATTTTGTCGGCAATGTTTCTCATGAACTCGGAACACCCATAACCGTCATCAAAGGCTATTTAGAAGCCATACTCGACAATCGGGATAGTCTCGACAAGAAATGGCACAAACCTCTGCAACAGATGCGCCAGCAATCGCTGCGCATGGAGAACATCGTTCGTGACCTGCTAATGCTTTCCAGTCTCGAGACCAAGGGTCTGGGCAAGAAGCAGGACATCATCGAGCTGCAGAGTCTGTTTTCAGAAATTGAGAGTGACACTAAAAAGATGTTCAAGGATAAGGCGCATAGCTTTTCGATCGCCGCTATCCCCACCCTCTCGATTGTCGGCAAACGCAGCGAACTGTACAGTGCTATTTCAAATCTGGTCGTAAACGCCGCGAAATACACGCCGGCCGGTGGTCACATAAAACTTTGCGCAGAAATGGGATTGGATTCCCTGGACATAGCGGTAGAAGACGATGGTATCGGGATAGAGGAGCATCACATCCCGAGACTCACCGAGCGCTTCTATCGAATCGATAGTAGCCGTTCTTCGGATACCGGTGGAACCGGCCTAGGGCTTGCCATCGTGAAGCATATACTAGCCAGACACGAAGGAGAGTTAGAGGTAGAGAGTACCCCTGGCAAAGGTAGCCGCTTCATCTGCAAGATACCTTTAAGCAGAGTCGCTATGAGCGCAGAAGTAGACCTGGGAATAAAGGATACGACCGACAGCAACTCGGAGCCTGCCTAATCGCCATTCAATACCTTGTCGGCTACTTTCGCGCGGGGAGCATGTCGCACATCCATGCCCTTCACCAAATAGATGACGTGTTCAGATATATTTTTCGCATGATCCCCAATGCGCTCCAATGCACGTAAGGCCCACAATAGATTCAGCATACGACTAATGCTTCTAGGGTCTTCCATCATATAGGTAATTAGCGAGCGCATGGCCGAGCCATATTCGTTGTCGACTATTAAATCATCGTCAACAATCTCCAATGCGGACTCCGCATCGTAGCGTGCGAAAGCGTCTAGAGTCAGATTTACCATGCGCGCCACGCGCTCGCCCAGGTGCCTGAACTCCACTATTCCCTCTGGGAAATCGCCTTCCTCCGACAGCTTGATAGCCATGCGCGCAATTTTCGAAGACTCATCGCCTATCCGTTCCAAGTCTCGAACTGTCTTGATAATCGTTAGCACAAGGCGCAGGTCGCTCGCCGCAGGCTGTCGTCTGGCAAGAATCAGATTACACTCTTCGTCGATTCGTATTTCCATCGAATCGATTACGTCTTCCTGCTCCAACACTTCGGCCGCTATTCCGCTATCGGCGGATGTAATCGAAGTGAGGGCGTCGGCCAATTGCTTCTCTACGGCGCCGCCCATCTCCAACAGCTGGTTTTTTACTTCTTCCAGCTCCGCATTAAACTGCTTCGAAATATGAGCGCTGTGACCCTTAGCTTGAGTGATCATTGTAATTTCCTGTCAATACTGACGTATTTGTCCTAACCATAACGGCCAGTGATATAGTCTTCCGTTTGCTTCTGTTGCGGATTCGTGAATATTGTGTTCGTTGAATCGAACTCAACCATGTTGCCCATGTACATAAAGGCGGTGAAATCTGACACTCGCGCGGCCTGCTGCATATTGTGCGTCACGATTACGATTGTGTAATCTGTTTTCAGCTCGTTGATTAACTCTTCTATCTTCAGTGTAGAGATAGGATCCAGTGCAGAAGCCGGCTCGTCTAGCAATAAAACTTCTGGCTCTACTGCTATCGTCCTAGCGATAACCAGACGCTGCTGCTGACCGCCAGACATTCCAAGGGCGCTATCGTTAAGCCTGTCCTTTACTTCGTCCCAAAGCGCAGCAGCCTTTAGTGATTTCTCTACCGCCTCATCCAGGACACGCTTCGAGTTAATTCCTTGAATGCGTAAGCCATAGGCGACATTCTCATAGATCGATTTGGGAAAGGGATTAGGCTTCTGAAACACCATGCCTACGCGGCGCCGCAGATCGGCCACGTCGACAGATTTCTGATAGATATCATCCCCGTCTAAAGAAACAAGTCCCTCAATAATGCAATCGTCTACCAGGTCATTCATACGATTAAAGCAGCGGAGTAGACTAGACTTTCCACAGCCGCTCGGCCCGATAAACGCTGTCACGCGCTGCCTCGGAATAGTGAGATTGATATCGATAAGGGCCTGCTTGTCTTTCGAATAGAAGAGATTCAAATTCTCAATATCGATACAGCTGGAGAGAGCCTCACCGCCGGTCTTCGTCCTATCGCCAAGCACAGCGGAAACATCCACTTTGTGTGTACGGGAGGATGAATCTTCTGCCTGCTCACTGCTCATATTATTCATTACGATCTAGTCCGTTTTAAAATTTGTTATACATCCAAGGATTTGTACTTTTCCCTTAGATGATTTCGTAATGCCACAGCGGTCAGGTTTAATCCGGCTATGACAATAACCAGTAGCAATGCGGTCGCGAACACCAGAGGTCTGGCGGCCTCGATGTTCGGGCTCTGAAAACCAACATCATAGATGTGAAAGCCCAAGTGCATAAACTTCTGCTCCAGATGCAAATAGGGGTAGTTACCATCCAAGGGCAATGAAGGCGCCAGCTTAACCACGCCAACGAGCATAAGCGGCGCCACCTCGCCCGCTGCCCTGGCGACGGCGAGAATCAAACCAGTCATCATCGCCGGGCTTGCCATGGGCAATACGACCCGCCAGAGCGTTTCGAATTTAGTTGCACCGAGCGCGAGGCTCCCCTCCCGCACGCTTCTTGGTATCCTGGCCAGCCCTTCCTCTGTCGCCACGATTACAACCGGCACCGTGAGCAAGGCCAGCGTCAATGAAGCCCAGAGCAAACCCGGAGTACCAAACGTTGGCGCCGGCAAGGCTTCTGGATAAAAAACCTGATCGATCTCGGCGCCAATAATGTAAATAAAGAAGCCGAGGCCAAATACACCGTAGACGATAGAAGGCACGCCTGCAAGATTGTTCACCGCAATTCGAATCACTCGCGTAACAAAGCCTTGGCGCGCGTATTCACGCAGGTAGACTGCCGCGACCACACCGAACGGCGTCACAAACACAGACATAAGCATCACCATCATCACCGTGCCGAAGATAGCCGGAAAGATGCCCCCTTCGGTATTCGCTTCGCGAGGCTCGTCGGCCATGAACTCACCGAGCTTCGCAAAGTAGGTGAACAATTTCTCGAGCATGCCCATCTGATTCGGCTTATAGGCACGAACAATATCCGAGAAGCGGATCTCGATCTGCTGTCCGTTAGCGGCTATAAATACAGCTGAATCCCTGTTAACAGTTTCATAGAGTGCAATAAGGTCATTCTGTAGAACTGTGTAGTTGGTATCGAGCTCGGTCCTAAGCCCCGCAATCTCGGCTGCCGCCTCCGGCGACTCTTCTCCATCTAACTCGAGGCGACGTTCGCGCAAGCGCAGACGCTCCATCGCGTAATTGATTTGCCCTATTTCCTGATTCTCTATCTCGTAGATATCTTCTCTAATGTCTAACGCCCGTTCTAGACGACTATTAAATTCGATCCATCGATTCGCGGCGAGTTCGGCATCCGTTCCAGTTAGATTTATCTGCTCTCCGTCCTGACGGATTCCTTGCAGGAAACCATAGAAATTACCCCATTCCCTCCGCTCCATCGCCACAACTTCTTCTGGATACTCGATGTCAGTTACGAAGTCACTCAGCGCCCAGGTAAAATCTGCGCCCGTAACATCCCTGTTTCCGAGCTTTAGCAACTGCCTTTCATAGAATTCTTGCGCCTCATCGACCGGAATACCCGAGGAGGCTATCTGCGCTCCGAGCACCATCTCGCTCTCGACGAATTCGCCGATTACCTGCGTTGTGAGCAATTCTCCGCTAGAGGTTGGCGGCGCATAGTTAGCCTGCAACACATCTCTAGGCCAGAAATGACTCATGCCTCGCACAGTAAGCAGGATGAGCAAGCCTATTACCATAACGATACTGATAGCGACGGCGCCGGCATTAAGCCAGACCCAGGGGGTGCCTCTACGCATCCACGTTGAAAGTTCGTTATTCATATTGTGCTGTACTTCGTTCTGAGGCGTTGACGAACAACTTCCGCAATTGTGTTAAATACGAAAGTAAAAGTGAAAAGCACCAGGGCCGCCAGGAACAGTATCCGGTAGTGTGTACTATCGACTTCAGACTCTGGAATCTCTACTGCGATATTGGCGGCAAGCGTGCGCATGCCCTCGAAGATATTGATATCCATGATGGGCGTGTTTCCAGTTGCCATCAACACGATCATCGTCTCACCGACTGCCCTGCCCATACCAATCATCAGTGCACTAAATATGCCCGGACTCGCCGTGGGCAGTACGACACGCTGAAGGCTCTGCCAAGGAGTCGCACCTAAGGCTAGAGAGCCGTAAGTCAATTGTTTAGGAACCGTAAAGATTGCATCTTCCGCAATCGAGAATATCGTCGGTATCACTGCGAAACCCATGGCGAACCCTACCACCATCGCATTCCGCTGATCGTAGCTAATCCCGAGATCGTTAGTTATCCAGAAGCGCATATCCCCGCCAAAAAAAGCACTCTCTATTGGTACGGCGAGCGCGAAGGAAAGATACGAAAATAACAGAATGACAGGAATCAGAATGGCTGCCTCCCATCCGTCAGGTACAGATTCACGGATGACTCTTGGCAATTTCGTCCATGCGAAACTCGCCGCCAAGATACTCAATGGCAGGACCACTAGTATAGAAAAAATACCGAGCAAATTCTTTTCAACAAAAGGAGCGAGCCACAGGCCTGCTAGAAAGCCCAGTACCACTGTCGGCAGCGCCTCCATCAATTCGATCAGCGGCTTGACCTTACGCCGCATAGCGGGGGCCATGAAATAGCCGGTGAATATGGCACCACAGATGGCCAGAGGCGCCGCTAGCAGCATCGCGTAGAACGCTGCCTTCAGAGTTCCAAACGACAGGGGCACCAAGGAATATTTCGGCTCGAATTCATTGCTGGAGGCTGAGGACTGCCAAATGTAATCCGGCTCCGAATACCCCTCGTACCAGACCTTATCCCAGAGTACAGACCAGGACACCTCCGGATGCTCGTTGTGCACCTCCCAGAAGCCGATAGTTCCGTCTACTGTCTCCAACAGCAGCCCGTCGCCCCGAGGCGAAAGCGCCAGCAAATTCGGTCTCGCTTCGCTAATATCTTCGGTAAACACGGCACGGTGCGCCGTCGTATTGTAGATAGCTAAGCCACCCTGATCGTCCACACTGATAAAATTCTTGCGCCGCTGTTCCGGCGTCATGCGCAGTATCGGTCGTTCCCCAGGGCTAAACTCACGGGCCTTCTGCAGCCTTGTAGACTGACCCACCTCGCGTGAGAGAAACCACTGCGATATGGCTCCAGAGTCATCGGCTACCAACAAGGAGATTCCACCCAGAAGGAAAACTACCTGAGTCGGTCTGACTCCGTTCTCGGTTAGAATCGTCTGAATCCCGAAGCTGTCGCTGACTCCATTCATCAACGCAACTATGTCCAACGCGCGAATGAGCCCACTGCTGGATATAAAGTAGAGCCAGCGCTGATCTCCGCCGATAAACATCTGCTCAACGTCCTGAACCGAAACCTCTACATTGTAATCCGCTATGTCGAAGTCAGGATCGCCGCCACCCAAGTCAAACGCGGAGAACAGGTTAGATTGCTTCGTTGCCGTGATAAGCCTGACCGCGCCGTTTTCATTGAGCCCGGTAAGCATTAGTGTATCGCCCTTGGAGCGCACAGCCAGTTGAATTAGTTCGGTATCAGAGAACAGAGTGAAGGCTTGTTCGCCGAAAGGAAAGTCGATGACGGGGGTTAGCGTTCGCAGATTGTTCTCACCAACGAAACTCGTCTCATAGCCGTAGCGAGAGACCAGCACCTCGCCAGTGTCTAGACCAAGGGCAAAAATGCCACTCTCTTCTGTGTCCAAAGCGAAATGGGCGACACTGCTGCCAGCAGGCAACGCCAGCTCCATAGATGCAACGGTCGATCCATCACTAGTATTAAAGAACAGGAGATCTGCCCTATCGCCAATGCGCATGCCTATCTCGGACTGCTCTTCTATAGCGAGATGCAACGAATTGGAATCGGCCCGGTTTTCTATCCGGTACTCACCTACTTTTTCGAGTGTTGCAGATTCGAAGAGTGGCAGTACCTCGTAGAATAGGTACATGAAGATGAGAAGTATTGCGAGAATGACGCTGACGCCACCGATAGCAATCGCCACACTTGCAGACTGATCGTAGAAATGGCGTAGTTTACGCCGCAGGACCATTCCCTTGGAGGCCATGTCGAGAAAAGAAGCGCCTTCGGTTGGGCCATCCCCATTCTGACTGTTAGCTACTTGCTGCACTTCGTTTGACATGGAGCTCTCAAATCTCGATTCGCTTAGTTCTATCCATTTCTCCTTCACATGCAACAAAGGTTCAGTCTTTAACAGGCTGAACCTTTGTTGAGTAAGGAGTAGCTTGCGCCCTGTTCTGCTATTGCGTATCCAGTCCTAGGTTGCGCATTGTGCCTTGCACTACTCTGCCCGGCAGAGGGATGTAGCCGTCCTTAAGTACCACTTCCTGCCCTGTCTTGGAAAGAATAAGTTTAACAAATTCGCGCTCCAGAGGGGGCAATGGCTTGTTAGGTTCCTTGTTTACGTAGACATAAAGGAACCGCGCCAGTGGGTAATTGCCCGCCACGGAATTCTCAGGTGTGGCCTCAAAGAATTCGCTGCCTGCGTTCTTCGCCAGCGGCACAGCTCTCACGCTTGAGGTACGATAGCCAATACCAGAGTAGCCTATGCCGTTGATCGATGTGCTGACGGACTGAACCACCGAGGCCGACCCTGGCTGCTCATTTACATTACTCTTGAAGTCGCCGTCACAGAGCGCAGCGTCCTTAAAATAGCCATAGGTTCCGGAGACGGAATTGCGGCCAAACAGTTGAATGTCTCGACGCTCCCATGCCCCTGCCATATTCAAGTCTCCCCAGCTATTGATGCTACCGGTGGCACCGCAGCGCTGATTCGAGGAAAAAATGGCATCTACTTGCGAAATTGTCATGCCGGCGATCGGGTTGTCCTTGTGCACGTACACAGCAAGAGCATCAATCGCTACAGGAATGGCAGTCGGCTTATACCCGTAGCGCGATTCGAAGGCCTCGATCTCATTGTCCTTCATCTCGCGACTCATAGGACCAATGTTTGAGGTACGCTCGGTCAAGGCCGGTGGCGCGGTAGAGGAACCAGCCGCTTGAATCTGTATATTGACGTTCGGATATACTCGCTTGAAATCCTCGGCCCAGAGCGTCATCAAATTAGCGAGGGTATCGGAGCCCACACTTGATAGGTTTCCGGAGACGCCACTGGTGCGCTGGTACTCCGGGATGCCCTGGTCAATCTCTGCGCCAGAAACCGGCAAAGAGAGGGTGGCTAAGAGTGATAGTGCCAGAAAACTGCTTTTCGCTATGATGCGCATATGACCTCCTGAGAGACAGAATAATGCCTTGAATTCGATGGAGGAACTATACCCAAACAATATTACAGAATTATGACAATAGTATTTCAGCCGGATCGTGCAGAATAGCAGCATCTTACAACCGTAATCTCGTTTGGCGATTGTGTTAAGATGCAGGCACGGCCTGAGCTGCGGCAATTCGGAAGAAATTTTTCCAAGATTTAGAGGAATGGCTCAAATACTGATGGATGTCAGTGCGTAATTTGTCATCATAACGTCATAATCGAGTCACAAATAAGCGTTACACTGCGAAACAATTAACCTATGCCGCGTAAGCTAGAGAAGAAGATGTCTGAACAGGTCGGGAATATAGCTCGGAAATCCGATGCTGCCAGTGCTGCCGACGCCAGTATCACCTTGCCCGTGCATGAGGATATAAACCTCGACAGTGCCGCCTATTTCGAGAATCGCGAACTGAGCCATTTTAAGTTCAATCTGCGCGTGCTCAGCCAGGCTAGAAACACCAAGCACCCGCTGCTAGAACGCCTCATGTTCCTCCTCATCTTCAGCTCCAACCTAGATGAATTCTTCGAGATCAGGGTTTCCGGCCTGAAAAAGCAATTGGATTTCGGCCGGCAACGCCCAGGACCAGATGGCCAATATCCAGAGCAAGTCCTAAAGGCTATCCATCTCCAGACTAAGGAAGGCCTCGCCGAGCAATACAGGATTCTCAACGAGGAGTTATTGCCCTCCCTCGCCGAAAAGAACATCCACTTTCTGCCGCGCCATGGCTGGAACGACGAACTGAAGAAGTGGACTAGAGAGTATTTCGATGAGGAGGTTCAGCCAGTCGTTAGCCCGCTGGGCTTGGACCCGGCTCACCCCTTCCCTAGGCTCGTCAACAAAAGCCTGAATTTCATTCTATCGCTGGATGGAAAAGACGCCTTCGGCCGTGAGAGCGGGCTCGCCATTGTTCCTGCGCCTCGCTCCCTCCCGCGGCTTATCAAGGTGCCCTCGGAAATTGCGCCCAAGGGGGACAATTTCATCTTCCTCTCTTCGATTATCCATGCCTATGTAGATGAACTCTTCCCGGGCATGAGCGTCATGGAGTGTCACCAGTTCCGGGTGACACGCAACTCCGATCTGGAAATGAGTAATGTGGAGGTTGAAGACTATGCGATGGCGCTGCAGGGGCAACTGCATAGCCGACGTTTTGGTGCGGCGACCAAACTCGAGGTGAGCATCGGCTGCCCGGCTGAGCTTACCGATTTCCTCTTGGAGCGATTCAACCTCACTAATGCGGAGTTGTTTCAGCTAGACGGCCCCGTGAATCTGCAACGCCTAATGGCACTTTTCGGAATGATTGGCCGCGCCGACCTGCGCTACCCTTTGTTCTCTCCGGGCACACCGAAATTGTTAGAAGAAGATGCGTGCATCTTCACCGCAGTGGATAAGGAAGATCAACTACTGCTGCATCCTTTCCAATCTTTTATTCCCATCATCGATTGGGTGCGCCAGGCTGCTAAAGACCCTACGGTGTTATCCATCAAGCAAACCCTCTATCGCACCAACGAATCATCAGAACTCGTGCAGGCGCTCGCTGAGGCGGCAAGAAGCGGCAAGGAAGTGACCGTTGTTATCGAGTTACGCGCTCGCTTCGATGAAGAAGAGAATATTAATTTCGCCAGCACTCTGCAGGAGGCAGGCGCGGTAGTCGTCTATGGCGTCATGGGATTCAAAACTCACGCGAAGATGCTGCTGATCGTCCGCCGGATAGGCAACACTCTCAAGCGCTATGCCCACATGGGTACAGGTAACTACCACCGCAAGAATTCTCTTCTCTACACCGATTACAGCCTGCTAACTTCGGATGAAGTGCTATGCGCCGACGTACACAAGGTGTTCCAACAGATCACGGGAATGGGCAAGAAGATTCACCCTAACCTGCTTATACATGCGCCTTTCAATCTGAGAAAATCACTACTCAAGATGATCGATAACGAGGCCAGCGCCGCTAAGGCAGGCGAGACGGCGCGCATCGTCGCCAAGATGAATTCGATAACCGATGCCGAAATCATCAAGGCACTCTATAGGGCTTCTATGGCCGGCGTGAAGATTGACTTGATAGTGAGAGGCATCTGCTGTCTTCGGCCGGGCATCCCCGGGGTAAGCGAGAACATTCGCGTCGTATCGATCATCGGTCGCTTCCTCGAACACTCACGTGTCTACTATTTCTTGAATTCTGACCCGCAGGTCTACTGTTCTAGCGCCGACTGGATGGAACGCAACCTGAATAATCGCATCGAAGTCTGCTTCCCTATCCTGAAGAAGAAACATAGCACTAGGATTAAGGCGGAGTTAGAGATGTATCTCGAAGATAGAGGCCAAAGCTGGGAGCTTCATGCAGATGGCGAGTACCGTTCGCTGGCACCGGTAGGAGAGGATGAAACTCTCGAAGACGTACAAAAACTGCTGCTAAAACAACTGGCCTAGGACGGTTAGCTGCCTTCACCATCCGTCAATGTGACATCCGGCAGCTCACTATTCCGCGTTACCGCCAGAGTCTTCTTATTGTTCGCCATAAAGTCCAACATGCCTTCCCGAAGCGCCGTCGCGCTGAAATTTATACACTCGACTGAATAAGTCCTCATCAGACCCGTTAACACAGCCAAGCCCGGCAGTAAGAGATCTCTGCGACGCTCCTTCAGCCCTGGCAATTCATCTTCTTGAGCAATTGCGGCGATAATCTGTGGTGTTAGTGCGTGCAGCGCATCGAGCCTGATTTCACCATCTCCGCAACCATGAGACTGGCAGATAGCGGCGAGCATCTTCATGGTACCAGAAGACGCATACGCCTCCTCCCAACCAGCCTCGCTTACCGCTGGCTCAATAGCGGCAAAGATTGACATTGCCTCCGACGTCGCGGCTTCCAACTGCCGCTCAAGAACCTGATTGTCTGTAGTCGCTGCCGAGAAGAATCTGTCCCGCCAAGCGACGCTGCCTATCGCCATACTTTCTGTGAGCAGGCGATTATGCCCATTGCCTATGATGATCTCGGTGCTCCCGCCTCCGATATCTATAACCAGTCGATGTTTATCAGAAACCGGCAGAGATGTAATTACGCCTGCGTAAATCAGCGAGGCTTCTTGCTCGCCACTGATCGGCGAAATCGTAATCCCAATTTCCTCCGCGGCTAGAATAAATTCGTCAACGTTGTCCGTGACTCGAAAGGTGTTGGTTCCCAGGGCCCAATACTGTTCTATCGGGTATTGATCCATTAAGGTCTTGAAATGCTTTAGGCAATCGATGCCGCGCTGGAAGGCTTCCGGTGAAATGCGCCCAGTGGTGTTCACATCTTCCCCCAGCTGAACGGAGTCACTGCTGCGCTCTATGATCTCTATCTTCCCGTCGACCCATTCACCAATCAGGATGTGAAAGCTGTTAGAACCTAAATCGATGCATGCATACATAGCGGTACTACTGTGGAATAAGTGTGAAATTGCGAGGAGGAACTGCGATCAGAGACCATTCTACTCCTACGGAAGCAGAATAGCCTCATCAGCGATTTGCCTAGCCTTAGATTTTATATCGTCGGATGTGACAGGAGCCTGAACGCTGCCTGGGAGCAGCGTTAGATCATGGACTGCTGATAGTTCTCGATACCCACCTTCTCGATCAAGCTGAGCTGAGCCTCTAGGAAGTCGATATGCTCTTCTTCACTACTGAGAATCTCACA
This sequence comes from uncultured Pseudohongiella sp., assembly GCA_964352295.1. Taxonomy (GTDB): domain Bacteria; phylum Pseudomonadota; class Gammaproteobacteria; order Pseudomonadales; family Pseudohongiellaceae; genus UBA9145. The sequence continues at coordinate 30,001 of CAYGRR010000004.1, forward strand.
CAGTAGATCACGACTCACGAAATCACTGACAGACTCACAGTAAGCGATGCCAGCCTTGAGGTCTGGACAGGCGATTAGCTCTAATTTGAGATCGCACTCCAGCATTTCCTTGGTGTTTTCACCAATCATCAATTTGCCAAGATTCTGCACATTGGGAAGGCCTTCCAAGAAGAGAATGCGCTGCATAAGCTTATCCGCATGCTTCATCTCGTCGATCGATTCCTCGTGTTCTTTGTCAGCGAGTTTTTCCAATCCCCAATCCTTGAACATGCGCGAGTGAAGAAAATACTGATTGATAGCAATGAGTTCATTGGCAAGCGCCTTGTTGAGATGTTTGATTACGGTGGCGTCTGACTTCATAGATGGGTTCCTAGCGAGTGAATTTGAATGACTGGATTGGATTCGCGCAAGCTTCGCTTTTTGACTAGAAAATGTCAAGAATTTATGTCGTAAGTCATTGATATAAATGATTAAACTAAATGATAAGCAATCCCATTCCCATCTATTGGAAGCGCGCTAAAAAGTGCGCCTCTAACGAGGTGGTAGAAGCTCGAAAATACGCGAGGTAAATATCTAGAAGTCGCTGCGCTAACCTGGCTGGGGGGGCTAGGCTGCGTTCGTGAAGGAGGCGGTCTTGTGGAATTCTTTGACGATAGTCTGCGCGAGTTTGCCGCATTTGCCGCATTCGCTAGCGACGCCGAGTTTTGCCCGTAGATCAGTCAAATTATTCGCACCACCACGACACAGGTCGCGGATCTGGTTATCGGTAATCTGTCTGCAAATACACACGTACATGGCTTGTCCTCAGCGTGGGGAGTACTTTAAATGATAATGAGAATGATTGTCAACAACATTCATATCTGCTACTTTAACACCCTGAGACAATCACCCCATCGACTGCGCAAGCTGTTGATTTTTAAAGGTTAGACGTGAGTCATGCTAGAAACAACCCTCTCTACAGCCAAGAGCGGCGATCGCTGCGTTGTGCTGGATATCGCGTCTGAGCCAGCAGAACTCAAGAGCCGCCTCTATTCTCTAGGCATAATTCCAGGCTCGGTTCTGGAATTACTGCGCTTCGCGCCCCTCGGCGATCCTATGCAGGTGAAGGTCGGCGGCAGCTTCATCAGTATTCGTAAATCCGAGGCCGCTATCATCACTGTGGACATTCAATAGCACATGCAGAAAATCGCTCTCATCGGCAATCCGAATTGCGGAAAGACCACACTCTTCAATATTCTCACCGGCGCAAATCAGAAAGTTGGGAATTGGCCCGGGGTTACTGTCGAGAAGAAATTCGGCTATTTCAGTCTCGGGAACGAATCCGTGGAACTGGTCGACTTACCCGGTATCTATTCACTCGAGCAGGACTACAGCGGCATCGATGAGAAGATTGCCCAAGACTATTTGGAACAGAGCGACATCGGCCTGATTATAAATATAGTCGATGCGACAAATCTCGAAAGAAGCCTCGTGCTTACACAGCAATTGATGGAGCGAGATGTTCCCATGTTGCTTGTTATGAACATGCTAGACGTCGCAAAGCAACAAGGCATCACCGTCAGCGCGAGAAAACTTGCGGATAAACTCCAGCTGCCAGTCATCGAGATGATCGCGTCTCAGAAGAAAGGCGTTGAGGAGTTGCGGATCGAACTAGCTAACAAGGTTAAGAGCGCTGTACACATTAAGGAAAAGAAATCGCCACAGCCTACTGAAACTAAGGTCACCACAGAAGATAGAATTCTGCAGCGCTACCACCAATCCCGACAACTCACAAACGGTGTGGTTGAAGTCTCGCCAACTCACCACAGCCTCTCCGAGCGGATTGATGCAGTGGTAATCAGCAAGTGGCTAGGCATACCTTTCTTCCTCTTTATGATCTACATGATTTTCACCATAGCTGTTAACCTCGGCGCCGTATTCATAGACTTTTTCGATATATTATTTGCCGCTGTGCTCGTCGAGGGAACGACTTGGCTGCTGCGAGAAGTTTCCACTCCAGAAGTAATAATCACCCTCCTCGCTCAAGGCGTGGGCGGCGGCATCACTCTCGTCGCTACGTTCATTCCTGTGATTGGATTTCTGTATCTCTGTCTGTCTGTGCTGGAAGACTCTGGCTACATGTCCCGAGCAGCCTTCGTGATAGATAGAGCGATGGGCGGCATCGGGCTGCCTGGCAACGCATTCGTCCCACTTATAGTTGGCTTCGGCTGCAACGTACCCGCGGTCATGGCGGCGCGCAGCCTAGGAAGAGATAGCGACAGACTAATGACTATAGCCATGGCGCCCTTCATGAGTTGCGGTGCGAGGCTAACCGTCTATGCGCTCTTCGCCGCGGCATTCTTTCAAGAGAGCGGCCAGAATATCGTGTTCGGCCTATACCTGCTTGGCATTGTCCTCGCGATATTCACTGGCTGGATCTTCCGCAAGCAACTCTTCACCAACGAGATAACGCCATCGTTTCAGGAAATGCCCGCCTACCATGTGCCTATCGCTCGCAATATAGTGCTAACGACCTGGTTTCGCTTAAAATCGTTCGTCTTCCGGGCGGGCAAGACTATAGTCGTCGTTGTGATAGCGCTTAGCTTTCTCAACTCCATCAGTACCGACTTCTCCTTCGGAAATGAAGACTCCGAAGACTCGATACTCAGTGTCATTGGCAAGTCAATCACGCCGGCATTCGCACCGCTAGGCATCGAAGAAGACAACTGGCCCGCTACTGTAGGTCTATTTACCGGCATGTTTGCGAAGGAAGCCATAGTAGGCACACTTGACGCTCTCTATAGTGAGTCTAACGACGACAACGATGGCTCGCCGCCCGACCTCATAGGTGCCGCGGCTGAAGCATTGGCTTCTATAGGAACCGAGCTACGCTCATTGGGCTCCTCACTGACTGATCCCCTGGGCATATCGATTGGCGACGTTAGCGACCTAGATGCCGTTGCCGATGAGCAAGAGATCGAAACGACAACCCTCAGCAATATGGCGGCCCTGTTTTCAGGCCCGTTTGCTGCATTCTGCTACCTCGTCTTCGTTCTCTTGTACGCGCCCTGTGTTGCTGTGCTGGGCGCGATAAACAAGGAGGCCGGCTGGCACTGGACATTGCTGGTATTTGGCTGGTGTACAGGGCTTGCCTACATAACCGCGACGGTGATTTACCAGATTGGCACTTTCTCCGTAAACCCCCTATTCTCCTCGATATGGATAGCGAGCATGCTTACCATCTTGACCGTCTTCATTCTTAATCTGAAGAAACTCTCGAGCAAGATGGTGCCGAAAAACCTCATCCCGGCTGTCCAGATTTAGCAGGAGAAGGCATTTGCAGGACTCAGCGCAGCAGGGCAACCGCGTCCCTGTCTCAACGTTTCTCGTGGGCGGCATAGCTCTTCTGCTACTGAGCAAGATACTGTTGGCGAGCGTGCTCGACTTGTACAGCGACGAAGTCTTCTACTGGCAGGCATCCGCGAACCCCGCTATCGCCTACAGCGACCTTCCCTTCATGACCGCGTTGCTTATCGGCCTAGGATCTTCTCTCGACTCCTACAACACACTTGCCGCGCGTAGCTTGTTCATCTTGATGGGAAGCACCCTGCCGTTGCTTGTGTATTGGATAGCAAGGCCAATAACGAACAGCAAGCACGCCATAGAATCAGCAGCCCTAAGCCTATGCCTGCCCCTGGCTGGCTTCCTCGGCTTGCTAGCTGTGCCGGACGTTCCTCTGGTGTTCTTCGGCCTATGCGCTATCGGTTTCTTCGAGAGGGCATTGCGCACCAATCGTCTCTCGTATTGGACGCTGACTGGAATAGTCGTGGCGCTGGGGCTATGTACCCACTACCGCTTCTTCCTCTACCCTGCAGGGGCAATACTCTTTCTCGCAGCCTTCAAGGACGAACACCGTCAATTGAAGAACCCTCGCCTCTGGTTAAGCATTGCAGTTTCCAGTGTAGGCCTGATTCCAATCCTCTGGTTCAATCTGAGCAATGAACTTAGCAGCGCGAGCTTCTACTTTGTCGATAGGCACCCCTGGGAATTTCAAGCATCAGGCCTGCTCCATGTCTTCAAGCAGGCGGGACTGGTAACGCCACCGCTTTACGCCATCTTCATCTACACGATCTATCTAATGATTCAGATGGCTCGCAGAGGCGAGCGCAGCGCCGCCCTATTGCTCAGCTTCGCCTTAGTCAATGTCTTGGTCTATCTGTTGCTTGCTCCCTGGACCGATGCAACGAGCACCTCCATTCACTGGCCACTGTCTGGCTATTTCCCTCTACTCATCTATGCGCCGTATGCCCTGCGCCGGGTATCAAACCTGCTCGCTGCGCGGATTACACCCTTGGCAGCCCACAGGCTCGCTCTCGCCATCCCCTTCATTGGTTTCCTCGGCACCCTCACAGCAGTGTTCGGCGTTGGCTCCCAAGCCTTTCAGTTACAGCTTCAGGCCCTTGTGGGCAAAGGTGTGCTGTCGAATAAGATGGCGGGATGGACACAGTTCAGCGATCATGCCAACGGCCTTCTGCGAGCTGATTTTTCTGGCTCGCCGCTCGTGCTAACAGACAACTATTACACCCTCGCCCAGGTCGAATTTGCAGGTCTGGCAAATAGCGGATTCACATTAGATGAGGAGAAGGCGGTACGAGATGGTCGCATAACTCAATACCGCCTCTGGCAGAAAGATAGAATCGGCTTAGAACGAGTTTCGGCAGATGAATACTTGTTCATTGCCGAAGACAGCACCTTGGATACGGCGACAAAACACGACCTACTCAGCAATCTTTGCGCCAGGACTGCGCAGCTAACGCAGCTTGAAACACTTAATCTTTTTAATGGCGACAAACGATTTAGTTTCTATCGCGGCACCGCCCTGCGTGGCGTTGACGATCTCGATCAACTGCAAGCTTCACCCTGCCCACTACCGCCCATTGCCTGGATCGATTCACCCATAGACGGCGCAAAGCTTAGCGGCATAGTTCCAGTGAACGGCTGGGCATTCAACGAAGATATCGGTATAGACAGCATCACGCTTCTCATCGATGGAAACGCCATCGCTCCGGTGGAGTACGGAGCAAGCCGCCCCGACGTCGTCGAAGTCATGCAAGTAGAGAGTGACCCCAATCGGCCCAACATAGGTTACAACTACAGTTTCGATAGCGCGCAATTAGAAAACGGACTGCATCGATTAGAACTAGAGATAGTGAATAGGCTGGGGGTTGTTGAGCACTACGGCGAAAGAACCATCGAAACTAGGAACTAGGAACTAGGAGTCTAATAGGGGCTCAGCACTTCCACCGCAATTTTCCATTCGTTACTCGCGGTAAAGCGCCACCATCGCATATAGCTGGTTCGAAAACTCTGCTGAGAATCATCCTCTAGCGTTTCCATCGTGCCGAAGGTATAGCCCACTTCTTTGGATGCGGAGAGGAAGCCTCCGACGTGGGTGAGGCTGATCTGGTTCGTAGTTGATAACTGATTGTCCAAGAACGCCCCATAGACCGAGCTGGCTGCATCCGCGCCCACAGCGGGTGCCATGCCCGGCAGGTAGACTCTCGTATTCTCCAATCCATAGCGAAGCAGAGCGCGCTGACCGCCGCGAAAGTTTATTGCTTGACCAAACAGATTGTCGCGATCGATAAGCAGCTGCATATTGTTGCTCTCCGCCATCGCCATTACGGGATGAGCCGTTTCCTCGAGCACTGGTCTGGTGTCATCGAAATTCGGCTCGACTTCCAGGCTCAGGAACCCAGGGAGAGCGGCTACGATATCCGCCATCAATACCCAGCGATTCTCCTGTTTCTGCCAGATTGAAACAAGATGCCCAAACTGCCCGGCCGCCCCGTCTGCCAATATTGTGAGAGGTCCGGCGGTAAGGCCCAAATCTCCTGCTCGAGAGACGTCAACATAATGAGCCTCCCAGCTAATTTCATTGGCACTATTTTGGAAATTCTCGGAACCGTACAAACTCAAGGCATCTACCGGGCCTTCTCGGAAGACGGTTGATCCCTGACCGAGGAATTCGAGAAACGCCCCGGTTCTGCCAATTTCGGCTGAGCGATCCGCAAAACTCTGATCGGCTGCCATCAGTTCTAACCAATGCTGATATTGTCCAACTTCCGCATCTCGCACCGGATTCTGCGGCTGCGCCACGGCTGTGAACGAATCCACGCTAAGCAAGAGCAGCAATACTAGCTGGCAAGACCAGCCACTAAGCCTTGTTGCTGAGTCATTTTCTTTGAATCTTCGCATCGAGTAATAGTAGTCCTATTCTTACCTCTTAACTAGTCTAGAATCCTGACAAACGCCTGCAATGCCGCGCCAGCGCTGCGCTTGGACATTTATATCCGAATTAGTTCACAGTTTGATCCAAGTGCGGTGGCGGCACTATTGATTGTTCTAGGAGTGATGAACCGATAGAATTAACCCTGCCTGTTAATAGGCGGACTCGCAGCATCACTACCTTTGAGATTATTCAGTCTGAAAACCATCATCGAAACTCGATTGTGCCAATAACAATACAGAAATTTGGCTCTAAAGGAGCCGCATTAGCGATAGCCGCTTTGCTCTCTATTGGTCTTAGCTATGCGGACACAGTACCGATCGACCGTGCGTCTGATTTCCTGGCCATTGCCAATGCTGTCGAATACTACGAGGACAGCTCCGAGTCGCTCACCATCGACGATGTGTTAGCACCCAATTTCAACGTCAACTTCATACCTCACGACGAGGATATCCTACACTTCGGCATTACCAGTTCTGCCTACTGGGTTAGGTTCAATCTCGACTGGTCTGCACTAGAACACTCCGAAAGCAAAATCTTGGAGTTTGGCCCTCCCAAGCTAGTGGCAGGCGTAATTCGTGGTGGCATCGAGCTTTTCGTCGTAGATGATGAGGGAGGGTTGGTATCTCGCTATACGTTAGGAACACAGGAGAACGCTAACGAGCTGAAAACGCTCAATCGCGGTTTTGCGCTGAAGATCAACAAAATGTACGGCGAGCACTTCTACCTGCGCGTAACGAGCGCGCGCCCGCTGCGATTGCCAATATCGCTATGGAGTGAAGAGGCGTTTCTGAAACAGTCTATAAGTTCCGATTCCGGACTAGGCTTACAATACGGCATTCTCATCGCGATGATTCTCTATAATCTTTTTCTCTACTTCTCTATTCGCGAGAGCAGCTATCTTTTCTATGTGACAACTATCGCCACGCAGGCGGCGTTCTTATTCCTAGACTCCAAACATCTGCGCTACCTATCAGACCAGCTCTATGCTGGTGCTTGGTGGGTGGATATGTCCGAGCGCATAATCTACCCGCTTATGGTCATTACTGCCCTCTTGTTTCAACGCTCTCTGCTCAAAATATGGGAGTACAACTTAAAGTTAGATACGGCTGTCAGAGTAATGATAGGCGGGTTCGTACTCGTAGCCTTACTGACATTTTTACCGAACGAGAAAATATTTCAGTATCTCTTGATAGTGTTGCTCGTTGCTGCCATCCCACTTGCTTTCTATAACAACATTGATGCGATTCGCAGAGGCAATCTGACGGCGGCGGTACACATGGCTGCGATTGGCGTCTTTCTAGCGGGAACCATTATCTTAATGCTGCTGCAGCTCTGGCCTGGATTTCCCAGTAATGCCTTTACCAATAACGCCTACAATGGCGGCCTGATAATACAGTCGCTACTCCTCTCGCTCAGCCTTACAACGCAGTACAATCAGATCAAGCAAGAGAAGGAAGACGCGCAGCGCCAGGCAATCGACAATCTAGTGAAGTCTGAGAAAATAAAGGACGATCTCCTTGCAAACGTTTCACACGAACTTCGCACACCACTCTACGGCATCAATGGCTTGGCCGAAACTGCCTTAGTGGAGTTCAGATCGAACAATAACAATGCCGAGCTGGTGACGCAGAATCTGGAACTTATTCAGGCTAGTGGTGATCGACTCACAAAACTAGTAAACGACCTACTCGACTTCTCCAGCGCCAAAGAGGAAGCGGCCTACATTAAATTCCGGCCGGTAGACCTGAATAGCCTGTCCACTCTAGTCGTGGCTATATGCAAACCGATCATCGGCAACAAGAATATCGATCTTAGGGTAGATATAGATCCTGACTTGCCGCTAGTGGCTGGTGATGAAGACAGATTGCAGCAGATTCTAGTCAACCTCACGTCAAACGCCATCAAGTTCACCTACTCCGGAGAGGTTGTGATCTCGGCAGTGCTGACATCCGAATATAACGTGAAGATCAGCGTGCGCGACACCGGTATCGGCATACACAAGACTGATCATGGCACCATTTTCAAGACATTCGAGAAGCTGCCCTCGCAACATTTAAACGCGTCTGGAATCGGCTTGGGATTGCCACTCGCGAAGAGTATGGTCGAATTACACCGCAGCGAACTGACCGTGGAAAGTGAGCTGGACCTGGGCTCCACGTTTAGCTTCAATCTGCGCGTCTCACTAGACCAAACGCGAGCAATCAAGCCCCCGAGCATTCACAAGCAGATGATTCGACGTGCCGACTATCTTCAGAAGGCCAACAAAGATCCCGAAGTACCGAAGCTGCGCAGCGAGCAAGACATAACCATACTGGTCGTAGACGATGACGAGATTAACCGAGTAGTAATGGGTCAGCAGCTGGACGAGTACAACGTTATAAAATGCTCGAATGGATTAGACGCGCTCACCGTTGTCGAGGGGCAGAAGCCCGACCTTATCTTGCTCGACCTTATGATGCCGGGCCTGAACGGATACGAGGTATGCCAGAAGCTACGACAGAAATATAGCCAGATAGAACTACCCATCATCCTCGTTACTGCGAAAAATCATCTGGAAGACCTCACGCAGGGCTTCAAGACAGGCGCGAACGATTACCTGGCCAAGCCATTTCATAACGAGGAGCTGCGCTCTAGAGTGGAGAACCAATTGCGGCTTAGCCTATTGCATAGAGTTAGCGAAGACAATCTGCGCATGCGGTCACAGATAGAGTCCTATGCAAAGGCTGACTCTGAACTACGCAGTTCACGATTTAGGTTGCAACAGGTATTGGAATCCATTCACGCTGGATTTATCGCCTTTGAACTACCAGGGAAAATTTTCAGCCTCAATCAACGTGCTGCGGAACTGCTTGGCACCGATCGCGAAGCTGTGCTGGACAAAGATATACGCACCCTATTCTCTGATGCGGCGATGAATAATGGAGTATTGCACGCACTCCAGAACTGGGAAGGCGGTGAAGATGACGAAGGGCTACAAGAGTCACTCCACAACAGCGCGTCAAGCTTGAGCTTGGATGTAGAAGTAATCTACCCCTATAGCAGCTCGAACAAGCCGTCGGCCAAGACAATTCAATTTAACAGTAAATTAAACCTATTCGGCAGCGATGAGGGTACCGGCGTTCTATTCCTCGAAGATACCGAACCCCTGAAGTCGTTAACCAGCAGCAAGATCGTTAACGACACTGTGGAACTGGTAAGCTTTCTCGGACAGGCACAGCAGAATATTCGCCGCATCGGCACTCGCTTGAGCGTGCTAACGCCATCGGAGATAACCGAACACCCAGCCTTGCTCGATAAACTGACGGGCATTGAAGACCTGATCAACTTTATCGATGAGCAGCTACCAAGCGTGAGTAGCGAGGGAGAGTATCGTCAACAGTTAGTCACTCTAATGCGCTCAGCCCTGCACACCTGGGAAGTCACGACGCAGAAATCCAAGATCGAGCTCGCCGAGGAAAGTAATATCTGGGCGGTAAGCATCGACGACGGTCGCCTAAGAACTCGAACCTTCGATCGCTATCTAAGGATCGAACAGCTGCCGAAGATACCGCGCTGGCGCGAGGTCGTCAGAACCGCCTATTTCGTACTATCGAATCCAGCGATAGAACCCGAAACCCGAATGTCTCTCGAAACGGAACTCGAGAAGACCAAATCAATCCTGAAGAAGGCAGCGATTAGCTGACGCTAGCGCGCACGGATCTAGTCCTCAGCATTCCCTTCATGGCCCAGATTGGTTACCCTTACTTTGAGAAACGCTTGTGAGAATATTTCTTCACGAATAGGGCGGGTCTCCAGGACTAGCCCCCTGCTTTAGCAGCTATCCACACAGCGGACGACATTGGACCCAATTCCCCGATCACTATGTACATACAACACTTCGGCCTAGCCCAATATCCATTCTCACTCTCTCCGGATACTCGGTATTTCTTGAAATTGCCAAGCCATCAACGCGCCTTCGATTTCATCGTCGAGGCGCTTCGTGGCGATAGCTGCTTCACGAAAATCACTGGTGAGGTAGGAACCGGCAAGACCATGCTGTGTCGCAAAGTCTTGGGCGCACTTGGGGCGCACGACAACAAATACAGTACGGTATTTATCCCCAATCCAGTCCTCGATGAAGAAGGAACCATGCATGCCGTCGCCGAGGAGTTAGGCCTAAGTGTACGTAACGATGCCAGCTACTATGAATTGCTCAAAATTATCAGCGAAGAAGTGATACGACTCTGCGCGCTGGGCAAAACGGTCGTACTGTTCATCGACGAAGCGCAGGCTATGACAGAAGAATCCCTCGAGGCTATTCGCCTACTGACAACCATCAAGAATAGCCCGAGTGGGCCCACACCACTGAGAGTCATACTCTTCGCCCAACCCGAGCTAGACGAGTTGTTACTGCGCCCTGCTCTGCGCGAATTGAATCGCGACATAAGCGAAAGCTATCAGTTATCGACATTGGATAGGGACGGCGTCGAGACCTATCTAAACCATCGCCTCAGCAAGGCGGGATATCATGGCTCGAGCCTGTTCTCGCAGAAGGCGGTGGAGCTGATTTACCGTGGCTCCGGCGGGATTCCAAGACTCGTCAACATACTCGCCCATAAATCGATGATGGTAGCCTTTGGTAAAGGCGATCGCTCATTAACAGACGTACACATCAAGCTTGCTATCGAGGACACGGAAACGGCAAAGCAGCAAAATAGTAGCGGTAAACGATTCTTCTCGGGCTGATGTCCGCCGGCCATTGATCACGGCGAATTCGCCCCAATGTTAACTCTCACCACCGCGATGCTAGTGGCCATTTATTTGTATCAACGCGCCTAACCCTTATAATCGGCCCACCTCACCTGATCTGGAAACTAGACTATGCCCCAAGAGCTCTGGCAAAAACTCAAATCTGAAGCCCAACAGGTTGTTAGGCAGGAGCCGCTACTAGCGAGCTACGTCTACGCTTGCGTGCTAAATCACGACAGCCTGCAATCTGCCCTAAGCTTCATCCTCGCTAATAAGCTATCCGATGAGGTAATGCCCGCGGCAACAATGCGAGAGTTGTTCGACAGGGCCTTCAAAGAATCACCGGATATTATCGATGACGCCGCGGCCGACATAAACGCGGTGTTCGATAGAGATGCTGCTGTGAGTACGCATCTAGCCGTTATTCTATATATGAAAGGCTTTCAATCGATTCAGGTTCATCGATTGGCACATTTCCTTTGGGGCAACAATCGCATGGAGCTTGCCCTATTTATGCAGAGCCGAAATTCAGAAGTCTTCGGTGTGGACATTCATCCTGCCTGCAAGATGGGCAGCGGCATCATGTTTGACCATGCAACCGGCATCGTTATTGGCGAGACTTCGGTTATCGAAGACAACGTCTCGATTCTGCAACAGGTCACCCTCGGTGGAACGGGAAATGAGAAAGGTGATCGACACCCCAAGATTCGTTCGGGCGTGTTAATCTCGGCGGGAGCCACGGTCCTAGGTAACATCGAAATCGGCACCGGAGCCAAGATTGGCGCCGGCAGCGTAGTACTAAGCAATGTTGCACCGCATACCACTGTGGTCGGCATCCCTGCAAAGGCGACTGGTAAACCTTGTACAGAGAATCCGTCCGAGACAATGAACCAAAGCTTCTTCGACTGACAGGCGCAGAGCTGAGCAGCTTAAGTCTTAGTCAGCAAGTTACAGATGCTCCTCCGCGAATTTCGCCAGAGCGGATCGCGGGACCCCCCTTAGCAGGACATTTCCTCCCTGACGAAAACTCTTGAAACGTTCCGTTAGGTACGTGAGCCCCGAGCTCGTCGCGGTTAGGTAGGGCGTATCGATCTGCGCAAGATTTCCAAGGCAGATGACCTTCGAACCGGTGCCTGCCCTGGTCACGATGGTCTTAATCTGATGCGGGGTTAGATTCTGCGATTCATCGACAATGATAAGGCTCCCCTGAAACGATCTGCCACGTATATAATTTAGCGATTTGAAGCGAAGTGGCACCTTGTTCATTACGTATTCGATACTACTGCTGCAGTTCTCATCGTCCCAATGCAGCGCCTCCAGGTTATCGGTGATCGCACCAAGCCAGGGCTCCATTTTCTCTTCTTCAGTCCCCGGCAGAAAGCCAATATCCTCATCCAATGATTGGGTGCTTCGCGTTACTATGATGCGACGGTAGGTATGATTCGGCACTGTCTGTTCTATGCTGGCCGCTAGAGCCAAGATAGTTTTTCCCGACCCGGCAGAGCCGGTGAGATTCACCAAATGCACGTCCGGATCCATCAGCAAATTAATTGCCATGGCTTGATAGATATCTTGCGGATACAAGCCCCAAGTCTCTGTCGCCAGCATTTTTTCCAGATCGAGGTGCAAGAGCCGCACCTTCTCTTCATTGACATCGACTACCCGCGCAAGGAAACCGGCCGCATCGAATAGAAATTGATTAGGGTACAGCGGCTCATCAAAATTCGAACGCGCTAGCTCATGGTAGGTGCGTCCCTCCCGCTGAATTGTCTGCACTTCTTCAACACGCTCCCAGAAAGAACCAGGAAATTCTGTATAGCCCTTGCTCAACTGTTCGATGTCGCTGAGCAGCTGATCACTGTGATAGTCCTGCGACTCTATCCCGCAGCCCCTAGCCTTCAAGCGGACATTGATGTCTTTGGTTACTAGCACGACCCGGCGGCTTGGATTGCTGTGCTTGAGAAAGCCCACGTCATTGAGGATTTTATTGTCGTTGAGATGGGTGGGAAGCATGACAATATTTTCCGGAACTTCCGTCATGAGTACCGAGAGCGTTCCACTGTGTCCTCCCTCTCCGCCGCGGGGAATAACGACGCCTGTTTCAACATCACCTGGGCTGGCACGACCTAACAGTTTGTCCAATTCACGAATCGCTTGGCGGCAGTCTGCTGCGATTGATTGACGCCCACTCTTCAGCGAGTCCAACTCCTCGAGGACTGTAATGGGAATAACTACGTGGTGCTCATCGAAATTCAGTATCGCGGTGGGGTCGTGAATAAGAACGTTGGTATCGAGTACATAGAATATAGGGTTGGGGGAAACAGAGCGGTCAGAAGAATCCATGGCAACATTCACATCACTCATAAATCAATACTCCTAGGCTAAAATTTTTACTACATTGCTTTACTGTTCACGGACTGGCCTGCGGCCTTGTTTCCTCCTGTATTGATAAAATTAAAAGAGCTTTGCCTTACCTAAATAAGTCGGCAAGGCCACAAGAAAACTTAGCCCGGACGGAGCGAACAGATCGCTCGAAAATTGCAGGGGGGAGATGGTGGAGGTAGCTAGTAACGCGCTGCTCCATAGTACAGTCGGCTAATCGCTAGCGAGATGGTATTTTAGTATGCCGCTAGCTTGCCGGGGCTCACCATCGACTATTCTGGGGCGGAAGGTCAAACTATTCAGCTTCTCAAGTAGCTCGAGCTCCTGCTCTGAGGCCGGATCGAAATAGTGAGAGAGCAATTCTGCCTGTTCTATCATGTTCACTGTGCTACTGAAGCGATGACTATACCACCGAGACACCTTGTTCACCCCCGCCAGACTGAACGAGAACAGCGCGAAATTCGAATCCACCGACCTGGCCTCACTGGAAAAATCGGGAATAGGATTGCGAACATTAGGAAGCGCCGCTGACCATTCATTGAAAGAGAGATAGGAATTGTCGCTCTCGTCCTGGGGGGTCACCATCTTGGCTCGATGCGCAGTTACTGCCGCCTCGACGCTGGGGTAAAATTCTGTATCGGGTATCACCTGCGGTTTGTCGAAGAATTCAAATAACAGATCAGAATCAACACCGGCAGTTACAAACTCCTGATATGCCTGACTATAGGTCGCTGTCGCCTCCGCTGGCTGATCAAAGAGGATATGCCAGTCCGCGAGGTACACATTAACCATCGCCAAAGCTTCGGGTGATGGCGACTCATTCTGGGCATAGATCGTAAAAAGCTTGTTTATTAAGCCCAGTCCAGTCAGGTAGAAGCCCTCTTCTACGTCGGTACGAACACGCATGATTTCAGACCCCGGTGCGACCTGCCGGAGAACATAGCTAGTTGGGCCACCAGCCCATAGAGCAACGGTCTGAAGATGCAGCTGGCTGAGCTGTTCGTAGATAATCGGAACGAGCCGCTCATCTGCGGGGCCCCAGAGGGTCTCCCCCACTCCTATTGCCAGCCATTTGATCTGCAGTGACTTCCTGAAATGCTCGCCCTGAAACAGGACATCGTCCTCCGCTACCGCCCGAAGGTGCACACGGGAGAGCTCCATTAGGTCATCGATAAGAGCCTCGTTAATCTTGACGCTCTTATTCGTATAGAGCCAGAGCAGGTGATTCATGCTCACTCGCGCGCCATCCCAGTCGCTGCGATTGGCATAGTTTTCGATCTTCTTCTCAAGCAGGGGCCGCTGAAATTCAGTGTAGAGGCCGCCCTCAATGCGAGCTATTTGCATCGCTCGATCGAGCATGGAATGCGCCTCATCGAACTGCCGCAATTCGATCAGCTGATCTGCCAACTGCTCTAATGGCTCGATAAGGCTAACGTCCATAGCACCAAATTGGTCTTGCCGCGCACTCAGCAAGGCTCGAGCACGCACCAATTCATCTACAGAATCCAGGGAATCATCGGCCTGCCCGAAAACAAGGCCTGAGGACATTGTCAGAAATGTAAGCATGGCTGCTGTGTATAGCGTCTTCATCGTGATTCTCGGCCCAACTCTTTACGCCAGATTGAATAGCGGGCGGCATCGTGCTGATATAGCTACTAGCCAACCATCCCCGAGCCTCTACCTACGGGCGCTCCCGAGTCGCTATTTGTTTATCGCTTGATTATACTCGATCAGACTATTACAAAATGGCTAGTTTTAGGAGAGTAATGTGAACAAAATCAGCAAATTTATCGGCTTTTCGCTTCTTTCACTGGTAGTTGGCCTAGGTGCCGGGATCTCAATAGGCTCGTCTGCGCAGGGAAATGAGAAGGTGTATGAGCTTAGAATCTACACGGCAACTCCGGGCAATTTGAGCAATCTTCATGCTCGGTTTCGCGACCATACTATTCGAATATTCGGCAATCACGGAATGAAGGTCGTCGGCTTCTGGTCTCCAACAAGCGAAGAAGAGGCCGATGACACATTAATCTACGTACTAGAGCACGCTAGTCAGGAGGCAGCAAACGCATCGTGGCGAGCATTCGGACAAGATCCGGAATGGAAATCGGTGTCCGACGCCTCCAACGCAAATGGACAGATATTGGCGGGTGTAGAGCGACGCTATATGACAGCTACAGACTATTCGCCACTAAAATAAACGTCAACACAGAGCCACGTGGGCGCTTACAGAGCTCCAAACAAAAAGGGATAGCCGCTGCTATCCCTTTTTCGTGTTTATAAAGCAAGCTGGCTGTGGCGCTAATTAGAATTCTAGAGGGTTATTAAAGAGCTTTAATGAACCGTAGGCCAATTCCAGCAACTCCATGGTAGAGCGGCCTTCGCCTATCCAATAGAACACTAAGCCGCCCAACATGATCGCCGCCGCACTCATCGCCGCAATCGTCTTGTCATCCCATTTGCTGCTATCGTTCATACTTACTCCTAAAGGAACTATTCACGGGCCTGCTAGCTGAAGCCGATCCAGCGTCCGGTGGCTGCAACCGTAAACCAAGTCAACATGGAGGTGATTGCCAGCAATCGAAGCATCCAAGGATTAATGTCCGTATGCGGACGGCTGGTTAAAAAAGGCTGCTTTATGAACAGCATGAAACAAGAGCCGAGGAGCAGCACCAGCATTTTTATCCAGAAAACCTGCATGTAGTAGACTTTGTCTCCCACGCCCGCAGCGCAGAAAATGCCAGTAAGAATTGCTACCAGCAGAGCCCACTTGAAACACTTGTGGGTGCCAGTAACTAGCGTTTCCGAGGGAATATCCTTAAAGATAAGCCCGAGCAGCCGAAGATCGGTGGCTAACACCGTGCCTCCAAGAACCGCCATCGCAAGCAGGTGCACGGCTTCTACTGTGGCGTAGATAGAGCCGTAAGTTGTGCCAATAACACCCAGCCATGACGATTCGCGCATCCAGGTAAAAAAAGGCAGTAGGCCCGGGTACACAGACTCGCGCACGCCTAGCGCTTCAATCAAGATGATCAATATTAACGCTGCAGCCACTGATAGCGTTCTAGAATATTGACTCAGTATCGAACCTAGCATGCAATCTCCTGAATGTTGATGTTTCGTCTAGCTAGCATCTTTATGAAATTCCAAACTTACAGAGCGTTCAGTTGTTCAACACAGCCCGCCGCCCAAAGAATGGTTGTATTGCTTGTGTTCGTGCAGTCAACCCAGTCATAGGGAATATAGCGACCTAGCGTGACCACTCCACACCAGAGAACGAGTGAGATTATTGCGCCGGTTCTCAAGGGCTTAGGCGCTACCGGATCGTTGTCCCAGCTTCCATCCGCGGCCTTCATTCGGGCATTAAATACCCAGGCATTAATGAACGCCAGCAAGAGAAGAATCATTTTGATTCGAAACCACAGACTCTGGATGGTCTCCACCGGCTTGGCATATACCAACAGAGAGCCTGTAATAAACATGACCACAAAGCCAATGATCATCGGCTTGTGTAGCCTAGCGGCTATTGTTGAGGCAGGCACATTGGGCATGATCAGCCCAAGCATTCGGAAATCTATGATAAACAGGGAGCCGATACTAACCATTAGCGTAAGTACGTGCGTCGCCTCCAGCCAGCTGTAGCTGTAATAACCAGCAACTAACATCTGGCTATATTGCTGCGCTTCCATCCACTGCCCAAACTGCAGTAATAACTCGTTTATCACGCTAACTAGCCTCCGTTTATCCCGTATTGGAATGCATCGGTAATTGACCCGAAAGCATAAACATCCTTGCTCCCGGAGTCCACTGCAATGATGTCGAATACATCAATGTTCAGCGCAATACGAGGCCTAGGTTTCGCGCTTTCGGTATTCCGAGGGGGTCACACCCATGATCTGGCGGAACGCATTGTTGAATGGCGTGATAGATTGATAGCCAACAGAGAGCGCTATCGTCAGCACAGGCACGTTCGGGTTTTTCTTATCGGCTAAGGCGAGGCTTGCATCCTCGATACGATACTTGTGAAGCATCGCATTGAAGTTTCTATAGCCCAGTTGCTTATGGATAAACGCACGAAGCCTGTACTCGGGCAGATTGAGCTTCTTGGCCAGCATCGAAATAGTTAGCCCCGCCTCTCTATACAACTTTCCTTCTTTGAAAACCTTATTAAAACTGTCTTTATCAAACGGAGCGGTGCTCGCGGCCTCAGCCTCCTCCGTTAATTCCGTAACCTTACGAATCACATTGCCAAGAGAGACGTAGTCGAACCGCATTGCGACAAGCAGCATGCCCATGGCTAGAAACGCTATTGAACTTACGATAATGCCCTGAGCAGTCGCGTAGCTGTTTGAGTCGCTGTCCAGCAAAAAATTTTCAACGAAAACGACGCTAAAAATCAGCGCCCCTTGCACTCCTATGATGAACCAACGCAGAATTCTGCGATCGTCGACCAAATCTGCTCTCCAACCTTTTAGAGTCCAGTAGATCGCAGAGGCAACAAAAGCTAGCATCAATACGTCCATGCAGGTGCTTAGAAAATCCAAGGATGCCGAGATACTTCCATCACTCGAATACAGAGATATCCCCGAAAGAACAGAATCTAGAATTACCTGCGATGCGAAGGCGAGTATTAATAAGAAGGGAAACTTCTGCTGCTCTTGAAAGATCAAGAAGCAGTAGATCATAAACAAGCCCGGTATAGTGTTCATGCCAATCTGGATGATCAATTGCCAGCGACTCAGATCGAGCTGAAACTGCGGGTCGATATGTTGCCCCGCCATTCCGTTGAGCAAATAGAAGGCGATAAATACCGCCATCAAGGCAAATACTCTCGCACTGCCTGCGCGCGGTTCAGCCTTTAGGTAACCTGCCGCCAAGAGAAGGACCGATAGCATCGCGATAATCTGCGCGGCGAAAAAGAGAAGTGGATTTGGCAAAAGACCTTCCTGAAGATAGGGGCTAGCGGCTATGACAATAACCGATCAATCGATGAAATTCAAAGACATCAATACCCTATTGTGAATCGACTAACCGTCCCTCAAGCGTTACTGACAAGCCCCTAGCGCCGGAACCTTTCCTCCACCTCATCGATGATGCTGTCTACTGAGCGCTCTCCCCGTTCATGGGCGTCAATCTGATTGAACAGATTGATAGACCTCTCAGTACCGCGGCCAAACTCCAGTACTTTCTCAAAGTAACTTTCCGCTCCCTCATTCTGTTGAATTAGGTCGATGATAAACGCCCCTAAGGAAAGCGCGCTGAGCAGAATGTCTCTGAATGCATCGATGTACAATTTGAGTTGAAACACACCGAACTTACGTAATTGTGGCCACAATCTTTTCATCTTTTCTGTCCTCTCTCTGCCCTTTTCGTGGTTAGCTCCCTGATTCATCATCGTCCTCGAGAGTTTTGAGGCCGCGAGCTAAGCACTTACTCTAAACTATTCCCTAAAAAAGGTCCGGCTACGAATCCGCTCGGGACCGATTCGTAGCCGAAACCAGGCGCAAAAACCGCTTCGCCCTCGCAACACTCCCCACAATCCTCCATTAGACGCCTGCAGGCTAAGAGTAGTTACCAGCGGCATGCTTTCCTTCATCGCACAACATCGAGTAATGATCCGCAGTCTAGTATTCACTTTCTATGCCAGAATTTAAGCGATTGTTTTAAAAGGGGTTTTTAAGAATTGCAAGAATATGGGATGAGCAATGAAGCCACAGAATGGCTGTTTATACCAAGTGGCTGGTACTTAGAGATTCTGTCTATTTGCCAATGAGAGAAGGATTCTCTAGAGGGGGATAACGCCGCACATCAGCTTGGAGCGCCTTAGCTGATTGAGCGAATCGACGAATTACGAATCAGCTTGAAGTAACAGGCTCATCCACGGCGACTACAGTGGACTCTTCTATCGCGGTCATGGCCTGCGAGATAGACTCCAATTCGAAATCCATGCCCGCATAGTCAATCAACCGGGTGAATATTTTGTCATTGAATGCTGTCGCCGGCGTCCAGAAACCTCCCCCCACGTCGCCCTCGTCGACGTCGCGGCGCAGGCTTATCCCCGCTTGTGCCAGCATCTTAGCGGTAGATCCATAGCCCGGATCTCTGTCGCCTGTTACCTTGATGCGTACTTTCTCCCCCCTCGGAGTACTGCCTAGCAAGCGCAGATCGTAGCACCCCTTCAATTGTTGCTCCTCGGTTGGACCCTCTCCTGGGCTAGGCAAGAAGAAGCGAGTGGCGAACCAACGCACGGGAGCGAAGGCGAGCAAGAACATGGAAACCTTCGTCCCCGCTGACATCCTCTTCGCGGACTTCTTCCCCCGCTTTCCCGAGCCGGTCAGCATGGCTTCGTCGTACATAAAATTTTCGGCATAGTGACCCTCGAGCAACGCATTGCTTCTTAGCACTACTCGCGTATTTATTGATGCCATGATAAATGGCCCTGCCCAGGCATCGTAATCGTCATCGAATTCCACGGACACATTGTGTTGCCGTGCCGAGAATGAATGTGCCGGCGGGCATAGAGAATAGGGATCTCGCATTTCCCTGCGAATCTCTGGGTTGGAAGCGGCCTCCTTATAGAGATTTAGGCCGCTAGCAACAGTACCACCCGAAGCGGCGCCCTTTAGAACTTTCACGCGCAGCTTCACTCTATCGCAATAGCTTCCGAAGTGTCGCTGCGCGGTGGCCTGCAGAAATTTGACGCCCAGATCGGAAGGAATGGAGTCGAAACCGCAGCAGTGCACTATTCTTGCGCCAGTGCGTTTGGCATCTGCTTCGTAGAGTTCGATCATCCGTCGAATCCATTGCGGCTCGCCGGTCAGGTCGCAGTAATCCGTTCCGAGTTGACTGCAGGTCTTGACTAGCAGGTCTCCGTACAGGGCATAGGGGCCCACAGTGGAGATAACTAGCTCTGTCCTTTCACACAGGGATTCGAGTGCCTGTTCATCGAAGGAGTCTGCAACGATAAGGGGTACCGCTTCCGCATTACTTCCCAAGGATGCTTTAAGCTCAGTCAACTTGGTCTCAGAGCGAGCCGCCATAGCCCACCTCAAATTAGGCTCGGTATGCTCATTCACGAGGTAGTTACAGAGAATTTTGCCGACAAAACTCGTCGCTCCGAAAATGACTAGCTCGAACTCTCTATTCTTCATCTGGTCTGATCCTAGTCTCTAAATTGTCGCTTCGCTGCTCGTGCGAGTGGCGGTCTCGTTAGCTTGAGGTGAGGCGCTTTCATTGCCATCTCGGGAATGACGAAAGCTCATCCATATGAGGAACTGTAAGCCGAATAGCATCGAGGCGGCTAACAGATGAGTAGGCTGAACGAGCGCGGGCATCCCCAAATGCCCTAGGGTGGCGCCAGAGAGAACAGCGGCAGCAATCACTCCCAACATCGCGAGAGTAAGCCTGCTCAGCGTGTGCTGCCATCCCAGCGACAGCACTAACAATCTTGCCAGCCAGAGATTAGAGAACAATACGACCGCTGAAAAGCTTCTGTGTACATAGAAAAACCAAGGCATGGCCTCGATCCAGCTTGATCGGAGTTCCTCGCCTTGAGATTCCCTCAAGAGGTCGGTCATCTCGCGCACCTGCGTACCCATCGCCACCTGAAGTACGGTTAAGCCGAGCACGATGTACAGCCATTTCTCAAAACGCGGGTCTATGTTAGTCACCGACTGTGAAGCCATGATGCCGCGTCTAGCCTGAGCAACTGCATACAACAGGGTCCCTACGATAGCCAGTGCCATCAGCATATGCAGGGTAATCATCCCAGGCTGCAGGTTCGAGCCTACTACTTTGGCACCTAGCCAACCCTGGAAACCCACCATCAAGAATGCAGCTACGGATGCCCTGAAGATTCTCGTGTCATGGGATCGACACGACCAGGAGTAGAGAGCTGTTAAGAAGATCATGAATCCAATGCTAACCCCAACGAGTCTGTTGGTGTATTCCGTCCAGGTCTTCACCACATTGAAGCGCGTATCGGCGTAACCCAAGTCTGCGTAGATTTGTTGATAGTCCGCCGGCAGCTGCGCCTCGCTTGTAGGCGGAATCCAGCTACCGAAACAAGTAGGCCAATCAGGGCAGCCCATACCGGCGCCCGATGCGCGCACTGTTGCGCCAACCAAAATCAAAAAGTAAACGGCGGCTAGGGTTATCCAAGCCATACGGCGATAGCGCCTAAGTGCGAGGTTGTCGGTTTCGGTATTCATTGAATTTGAGAGGCCTCTGAATCGGTCTGCCTTCCGCAGAGCCGGTTCCAGTAAAATCATCGCGAATTGTCTTAACTGCGCAGGGATTCCAGCAAAGATATCGATGGATAGCTATCCATCGGCAAGCCCTGCTGCTGTTGATACGCCCGAATGGCGCTTCTGGTTTGACTACCCACTCGACCATCCGGAGCTCCCGAATCGAAGCCATGGCCATTGAGCAACTCCTGCAACTCTCGCACCTGATCAACGCTCATCGCCTGCTCGTTCTCTGGCATGCGCTGTATCGGTGGCCCACCGGCAAATCGATCGGCGAGATGCCCGACTGTCAACGCATAGAATATGGGCGGGTTGTACGCTTGCGTGGCTCTGAAATTGTTATAGGTTAAGAAGGCTGGGCCCTGCGCACCGGCAGGAATAACAACCGACGCCCGCATGTCTGCCACCGGGATAGGTGCACCGTTCGTCTGCAGCAGGCCCATATCACGCCACTCTTGAAGCGGTTTACGGATATTGGTGCCCGCAAGAGCGAAGTCGAAGTCAGCGGGAAGCAATATTTCTCGCCCCCAACGCTCGTCGCCCTTCCACCCAGACTTGGAGAGGAAATTCGCCGCCGAATGAAAGATATCAGGCAGGCTATTCCAGATATCGATACGCCCGTCACCATCGCCATCGACACCGTGCTGGTAGAACACGGAGGGCATAAACTGCAGCTGCCCCATGGCTCCCGCCCACGAGCCACTCATGCTTTCGGCAGAGATATGGCCATCATCGATGATCTGCAGTGCGGTTAGCAGCTGAGCTCTGAAGAAATCGGCCCTGCGCGGATCATAGGCCAGGGTCGCTAGCGCCTGCAGAACAGAGAAGCCGCCCGTGTTATTACCGAAGTTGCTTTCAACCGCCCAGAATGCCGCTAGATACTGCGGCTGGACTCCGTAGCGCTGTCTCACCTCTTCCAGTAACTGGCCATGTTGCTCTAATAGCTGCTGGCCTCGTTCTACTTGGCGATCTGTGACCCGTAGGCCGAGATAGCGGGTAAAGGTCTGCACAAATTCGGGCTGACTCCCATCGAGTTCGAGGACCCTGGGCAGCGGCGCCTCAAGCTCATCGAGAGCCTCGAGGGTTGCTTCACTAATGCCGAGAGCGGCAGCTTCCGCGCGCAATTGAGCCACCCAATCGCTAAACGATTGTTCCTGTGACAATGCGGGGGAACTTACTAGGAAGAACAGCAGGAAAGCAGCTACTTTTTTCATCTGGCCATGATAATGGATATTGGCACGAATGGAAATCTGCAATACTTACAGGTCGGCTGACGCCGACTCTGCTCTCTAGCCGCGCCAGCGGCGATTCTCAAGCAATCTATTAAGCAGCGACAGAGTGGCTAAGATACTCAATGAGCTGCTTCTCATCTTGTTCGGCAAGTGCTTGAAAATTCACACCCAGATGATAGCTGTCCTGACGTTGACGACGACAGAAAGAAACAGTACAAGTAGATTTGATCTTTCGAGTATTGCGTCCTTGAGCCGGTAGGCTAAATTCTAGTTCGAAGTCCGGGAAGAGCCCTGCTTCAGACTTGAACTTTGAAAGCTGTTCAATCAATTTGTGGCGACATTCGAGTTCAATTCCAGCGGGAGACAGATTCATTAGAGTTCCATTCCTCACGATACCCGCCAATCGAATATTCGCTTCACCACTAAGGTCTACTCGGGGATAATTTCTTTTCTCATTGTTCATAACATTAGTCTTCAAATGATCCAAACAGGATTACAACATTACTCCAAATACCCGTTTATCCTAGCTATTGTTGATAGAATTTAGACCTGCCGCACATTTTCCAGGGTCAACGCCGCGAAAAATGAGAACCACACGACGCTTTTGAAGCTGGTAATAATTAAATACACAAAGAGGAGCGACATGGCACGTCACGAAATACTAGCTAATCATTCCAATACCAGAATGAGGACTTTTCTTACATTATTTTTCATGCCTCTCCTGATCGCCGCCTCTGGAATGTTAGCCGCACAAGAGGAGCCGAGGACGAACAATGCCGTCAGGGAATACGTAGAACAAGAACAGCGGGGCAACTACGAGACCCTGTATGCTAAATTCGGGAATAATAAGAAACTCCCTGAGGGCTTCGAGTTACAGGCCCTGCTCGCCCTGAGTCACTACCCCGAGCTGCGGGACACCAAGATCGATTTTATCGTTGCCGATGTATCTATACCCCTGTCCTCCCGTCCGCACTGGAGCAGCATGCTACGCTCCGCAAAGAGGAGGACTTACCAAGTTATCATAGACAGTGAACTCGCAGGACCTCGCGAAGCCTTGTTATTAAGAAATCAACCGTTCAATGCCCAGGTTGGAATTCTCGGTCACGAACTTGCTCATACGGTCTATTACCTAGATCGATCCTTCTTCGGAATCGTGGGTAACGCACTGTGCCAGTTTAGCGATTGCCGTATCAGATTCGAACGCGCTACAGATAGACGGCTTATTGACTACGGACTGGGTTGGCAGCGCTTTGACCATGCGAGTTTTGTTAGGAGTAGAATCAATCGAGACCAGGCATCGGCGTTTACTGCCGAAGGCGGCGGTGGAGCGTACATGAGCCCCGCCGAAATAATGCAGATCATCAACAGCCACGAAACTTATTCAGACTAAACAGAGAGCCACTTATGAGAATAAGTTCAGCTCGGCTCCGCTTATAGCGAATTGCGACTTCAGCTCAGCGGAAACTCCCGCCATCCTTCGCAACGCAAGATGAACATGCTCGGGCGTCAGTGTAATTCCATTCTGATCGAGTTGCAGCGTCTGCGGATTGATCCTTAATGCTTCGACGTGATCATCGGTGCCGCCTATGACACGATTTCCACGCACCCCCGCACCCATCGCCATGATGCTGGTTACATTCCAGTGGTCCTTGCCCTGATTATCATTGTAAAAAGGCGTACGACCGAAGTCCGAACCAATCACTACCGTTACCTTATCTTGCAAGTTGCGCAGTTCTATTTGGTTCCAGAGATGATCGACCCCTTCAAGCAGCTGAGTCAGTCGTTCGCTATGATTCTGATCATGGTTACCGTGTGTATCGAATCCGCCCATGTGCATGTTCGCACTCACCGCGATGCCGCTCGCGAATGCCGCAGTCGCTACCTCTGCCTGTCCTTCAAGACCGCTAGATACTCGTTCCGGCAACAGGCTGACAAGTCTATTGAGGTTGTTATCGCCAGCGCGAGACATTATGAGTTCATCAAGTTGGCTTTTCCTTAGCGGCAGTGTGGCTCGAGTCTTCAATCGCTGCATCCTTGCACGCCTAGCCTGTTCTATCTCAGCGTAGATCGATGGTGCAAAATACTCTCGACGGTGCTCAGCATCCTCGCCGGGTCGACTCGCATTAGGGAAGGCGAGTTGCTGGAAAACCTCGCCCCCGCCTATGCGAGCTGGAGCGACCAGTGAGGCGGTATTGTCATAGCCGCCATTACTGATATAGGCCAGAGGCTGACTAGGCGCCGTGCTGGCTGCCGCCATTGCCGCGAAGCTCGGGTATCCAGATTCAATCTTTCCACTCCAGACAAAACGCGAACCGGAATCATGATTGTTGGTCTGCGTATCGATGCCGTTGATAATTAGCAGGCGCGAGGCATGTCTGGGGAAGAAGTTGGCAAAATGTCCTGGAGAGTTTGCATCCGGCGGCTGTATGTCTTCGGGATAAGAGCCAGGGAATCGAATGTTGCCGGCCGTTCTTATGGCGCTAGCGGAATAGTTATTCACCGGACCCCTGCCATCCAATCTTGGGCGATTACCCTTTGGATCAATGAAATAGGTAGGGTCCCAACCACCGCCGGCGTTCACGGAGATCCAAAACCGATCTGGAGTCGCTTCTTGCGCAAACACCGACTGTTGTGGAATGAGTAAACCAAGCCCACTGCCGCCAAGATATTTTAAAAACTGTCGTCTGTACATGTGATTCGCTCGCTTGTAAGAAATTTGACTAGGCCACATTCACCCTAGCTATACACAAACTTATAGTCTGCCAAGAGATAAGCTACGACTGCCATCCACGCGCGAATGAGGTATTGGCGATCATGCGTCAGACGATCATCTCTCACATTCTTCTCATACAGCTGCGTACCATTGAAATCCTTGGTTACATCGCAATCGCTAGGCAAGGAGATGTCTGACCACTCACCACCACTATCAAGAATAATCTGACGACCCCTGTTAAGGCTGATCATGAATAACTGCTCGGTAATCTGTAGTTCCTCGGAACCAAGCGGCAGCTCTTCGCCAAGTAGGTAGACATGCAGGTATTGAATGTTCTGCCGAATCCTTGTCATTACCGCTTCATCCAGCGCGCCAGACTCGCCATAGGGATTCATCTCATGATCCACGAACAGGAATAATTTCCGCTGCTCCTCGGGCAACCAAAAATCTCTGGGCACCGCAAAACAAGCCAACTCGTTAGCCATACGCAGTTGCATAGAACCCATCAGCCCATTCGGAGAACTTAGGCGCGTGGTGACACTATCCGAATCTATGCCACCATAGATCTGATGAAAGGTTTTGCGCAATTTTGAAGTTGAGCTGTTATTAACATCCTTGTAGTAATTGTCTAAGGAACGTCGCCACTCGAAGCCAAACAGAGAAGTAATTTTCCTATCGAGTTGTTCTGGCGTTAATAGATAGCTCGATCCAGTTTCTGCGTGCGCGACGAGATTTGCATCAGCGGACAGACCATCCGCCCGCCAGTAGGGACTCATCAATATCTCCTCTACGAGCGTCTTCAGGCGAAATCCCTCGTTAACGAAACGCGATTGCATATCATTAAGCAAGGTGCGCTCCGCAATATAGGCATCGATCTCAGCCTGCGATGCGTATGCACTATCGGGTGGCGACAGAGGTTCTTTGCCCGTCAGCCCGTTGACCATAATTCTTGTAACCGATCTAGGAAATTTAGGGTCGGTAGCTATCTGGTTGGCCAGCCAGCGCACGGAACTATCGATATTCCCTGCCAGCGGCATCGTCTCCCCATTGAACCCTCTCGATTCCATGTCCGTATACCAACCGTATTTACTCAGTCGAGCTGGACGGTATTGCCCTTTATAGTTCCAATTCTGAAATATTGATGCGACAGGATCTATCAATGAATGGCACTTCGAACACTCCGGGTTGTTGATAGTCGGAACCGGCGTCGTGATGTCCACAGAATTGCCTGGCCGCACCCCCTCAATGGCTAGCACATCCGTATCCAGGAACAGATCGAAAACTACTCGCGCCCTGCCTCTATTTCGATTCGTAGATGTTGTGGGGTAACGATTCAAGAACATCGGCGATGTCAGTATTCCCGCATGAGGAACACCCTCAAGACGCGCCGGTAGAAATTCATTCTCATCACTTGGATTGCGAAATGGCAGACCACTTATCCCGTAAGTTCTTGCGGAGAATGGATTCACCATCAGATAGTCGGCCGTAAGCACTTCGGTAAATGGCAGGTCGTTACGCACTACATGATTGATCAGAGCCAGAGGCTCGCGCGCCACTCCGTCATTCGTAGCACGGCGCTGGTCCGAGTAATTTTCACCTCGGTTGTCTTTGCCCGGATCGAACCAACGCCGATTCGGAAAATCATCACTGCTTAGCAGGCTGATCGCTGCCTCAGAACCGTTCCTCGAGTGGTATTTGTCAGTAAGCAGATAGTCATTGAATATTTCCGAAAGACGCTCATAGAACACATCCTCAGTCATCATGTTTGATATCGCCAACCGCATACCTTGATCGCCGCCGTTGGCGACCATGCGAAATTCGTCGAGGGAAGGTAGTCGGCCTACAAGCTGCTGCGCGGCTCTTCTCAGTGCCTCCGAATCAGAGAGCGTACGGATAAAGCCTATGGTCTCTCCGCTTAGCTGCTGATTCGTGCTATTGAATGCGCCCAGAATATATTCCGCCAATAGCGAGGAACAACTCGCGTCACAGCTGGCAGCCTGACCAAGCGGCATGGTGTCGCGTATGTAATTGCTCAGCACCGATTCGTTTGTGCAGTTGGCGCATGCCGAGAGCGCAGGATTTCCGGAGACCCCCGCACCGCCCTCGCCATGACAGCTACTGCATTGCTGGGTGTAAAGTGCCAACGCCTCCTCGGAAGGCTCATACCCAGCCGGTTGTCCGCCACCCTGATGGCCAGGATTCAGATCTACGGCGTCGGCGATCGAGAAGATAAACTGGCCCTCGCTCGAGATTAGCTGCAGCTGCGCGGAGTAGAGCTTGCCACTCGGCAACTCAATCTCATCAATTTCTATCGCTTGCTGCTGCGCATCGAAGACTCCCGAATTGGCAATAGTGATTGAAGCCTCTACCACCTCTTCCAGGACAAGCACATATTGCCCATCGAATTCGAGCCGAAAGATTAATTCCATCGCGCCGTAGCCATCGATGTCGATGCGAGGCACTGAGAGATAGCCATTGGCCAGCGTCGAACGCCCAGCCAAGGCCGTAGATGAGATCAGTAGCAGCCCTAGAATCAGAACCAATAGAAATGATTTACGCGACACTGCCATGCAGACCTCCTAAAAATGCATCACCGACTTCTCTACAAGTGATGAGCCATTATTAGGTATTTACGCAGGGGAAAGAGTGTAACCAAATCACATTCCCTAACTGAGAAGTGATCAAAAGAGTTAACCCTGTCACAGCCTAGTAATAAGCCAGACAGTGACGATTCAGAACTTGGCAGGAAATGGAGGAGATTTGGCTTACGATTATTTGGGCAGAATCTACTTAAAGTAAATTCTGCTCAGAACGCAACTTCTTGTTCTTAATCAGTGACATCCGGCACCAAATTAACGCAATAGGTAGCCGAAACACAAGTTCTGCTAAGCGACCTGCCCCGACTTCGCATCGCGAAGTTTCGCTATCACTGACTCCATGGCTCTATCAATCAGTGGAGCCTCACAGATAACCTTGACGGTTCCGGCCTTCAGCTCCCTTGCCAGACCCATCTTCGACTTCTCGATTACTTTCACGCCCTGCCCGTTGACGAAGACATATTTCTCGATCGTGTCTATCTTTGCAGCGAGTGTGCAACGAATGGATTTCCCCGACTGCACCTTAAACTCCAACCAAATTCCAATTGGATACTTGGACACCTCCACGAGGTGCACGTCATCACTAGGCAGCTTCTCTGGGGGAAGACCTTCATCTGCCGGGACCGCTTCGCTAGAGGGGCTCGCGTTGAGGTCCGCAGCAGTATTCTGGCTATTCGCAGTCGGCTTCTTGAAACAAGCTTCCTGCACCTTTTGCAACTTAGCGAGGGCCTCTGCTGCCTCATTTGACTCAATGCCAGCGACTTCCAGTGCCTTGCCAAGGTTGAGCAGAAGCCGCGGGTTCACTTTTACGAATCGCTGCAGATCACCATCTTGCTTCTCGGTGCTCACTGTCCAGAGCAGAACATCTATGGTGTTCATCACTGGACGCCAGCTAATACCACCAGGGCCCTCTCGGAGCACAACCTGCACGACGAATTTATGGAAATGGCTAAGCAGAAAATTCCTGGCGAATGGGTCAATGCCCTCATCGAGGATGCGCTCTTCGATCTTATGCAGCGCATATTGTTCGATCTCTTGGATTCGATTCTCACGCTCTCCCTCGTCGCGCAGCTGCTGCTCCGCCTGAACATGAGTCCGCGCAGCCTCGTCCTTGAAGAGCAAAAAGTCCTGTAACAGGTTTTCTACTATTACAATATCGCCCGCGTAGTCTCGTACCAGGCTAGCTACCAACTCCTGCATCTTTCCATAAACTGGATCTTCGTCCAGCATCTCCGATCCGGTCCAACTAATACCTGCGGTAGCGAGCTCGTTAAGCAGTAGTCGCGCTGGATGATTTGCCGAGTCAAAGAACCCCGCATCGTTCAGGGCGATTTTTAGTATTGTTATCTGCGTTCTGCCTACTATCTCCTTGATCGGTATCGGAACAGTCTTGTCGTTCCAGATCTCCTCATACAAAAAAGTTACCAGATTGATGATATCGGAAGATTGGCTGTCTACAGCCCGCAGCGTGCTCGCGCTACTTTCTTCTTCCAATAGCTTGCCAACAGATTCGGTGAGATCCTGGGGTTCGGCGCTCTCCTTCCCAGACGCCAAGGAGGCCTCTAGATTGTTCAGCAGGGTCAGAAGCTGATCCTGCTCTACGACCTCTAGCTTGCGCTTCCCGATCATCATGCCGGATTGGGCTGCCCCCGGGCGCGCAATGGGCGCGGCTGATTGGGCAGAGGATAGGCCTTGCCCGCCATTCGCCACGGCAGGAATGTTATGCATGAGCTTCTGCATGATGGACAGCAGCTGTTGGCCCCCAACTGCCGAACTCGAATCCCCAGTGGCGAAGGCTCTGTCGGTTGGGTCGATTTTCTGAGGCCGTGCACTGCGCTTGTTCTTCTGCTCGGCCCTGGTTCTAGCGGCCATATCGAGATCAGGTAATATCTTGTTATCGATCAGCAGGCTGTTAGCCTCGGTGAGCACCTTCTCGAGATTATGAAATACACTGTGATTGAATTTTCTGTAGGTGATCAGCGACTCTGTTGCGGTCATTCCCAGAGGCCTGAGTGACTCCTTGAATGCCTCGCCGATCTGTTCAGGGTCCATTGGATTGTTGGATTCATCGATGCGCGTTCCATAGAACAGGGTATCGAGACGAGTTGTGAAGCTGAGGTATTCGCTGATATCGCAGTTTCGGGCATGTGAGATCATCCCCTCCATCGCGATAATGGCTTCGAGGGCGTCTTCTTCGACTAGGCTGAGACTGCCATAGTCCAGCACGTTTACTTCTTTCGTGGCGGCACCTGAGAGCGCGTCGAAATACCCACGCATATTCGCTGCAAAGCGCTCAACTACTGCGCCGCTCTCCTTCATGAGATTGAGATCCCTGGACCGCTTACCCGCCGGCTCATTCGCTATGGCCACACTCGCGTCCGAAATCGCCTCGGACACTAACGCCGACAAGCTGACAGCCATCGCGTCTCGAACGGTATTCAGAATTTTCTTCACTTCTTCCATATCAGTTCCCACTCGGGACTCCCGCCCGGCACAATGCTTGTTCTAGGGACCTCTGGAATTAGTTGCATTCGCTACCACAAGTCGCCAGATTGCACGGGAATGCTACCCTCTGCCGCTATACATGTCGACCGGTAGCACTCTGGATGCCCCCCCATTTCCGATCATCCGCCTGTAGAAGCGACGAGTGGTAGTTAAGCGCTTTTGTTAAAGAATAAATCCTTCAATTGCTCCATAGCAGATGATAGATTTCGCTTCAGCTTTGAAAACACCAATAATCACCCTCTCGGGAGTTCCAGAAACGATGCTTTTCCGAAAAATCTCACTTAGCCTTACGTTGACCGCACTGATCACAGCACCCGCTCTAGCGCAAGATACCGGCATCATTGGCCCCAGCCCCTATGACTTCAACACCGAGACCTGGATGCAACCCTTCGCCGATGAGGGGCTCTCGTGGGGCGGCACTTCCGGCGTCGTAGTCGAGTCCAAAGACAGAATCTTTGTCCTGCAACGGGGCGAGACGCAGCTGCCAGACCCCATCCCACCGGAATACACCAGCTTCGCCGGCTCCCTAGGTTGGAACGTGCTGCGTGGGCGTGGGCGAGTCTGGCAAAACTGCATCTATGTTATTGATAGTGATGGAAATTTGCTCGAAGTCTGGAACCAGTGGGATCACCTATTCGCCGGTACGGACGGCCCTGGACCACACCGCCTTCGCATGAACCCCTACGATCCCGAGAAGCGTCTCTGGTTGGTCGATGAGACTGGGCACATCATCTATGTTTTTTCTAACGATGGCTCGCAGTTGCTGATGACATTAGGCGAGAAAAATGTCGCCGGAAACGACGAATATCACTTCAATCAGCCGCAAGATGTAGCCTTCCTGCCCGATGGCAAGATTCTGATAGCAGATGGCCTCGGCGGAAATAACCGCATAGTCGTGCGGGATGCGGCTGGCAAGTACTTGTCTGAATTTGGCGAGACCGGCGAAGGCCCGGGACAGTTTGCGAGCGTCCACGCCCTGGCGATGGGCCCACAGGGCAATCTGTACGTGCTGGATCGAGATTTACTGAGAATTCAAAACTTTAGGCAAACGGCGGCGCCTGGCTCGAACAATTACCCGACTTACGAGCATGAGGCTACGTGGGCAGACCTTGGCATGCCGCTGGATATTCTGGTAAGCGAAGACAGCGCCTGGGTTACCGATCTCAATCCACCGAAGATCGTCCAATTCAATCTGGATGGCAGCCGGAGATACACTTGGAACCTGCCAGTAGAAGGGCCACACCGCTGGATAGAGATG
This sequence comes from uncultured Pseudohongiella sp., assembly GCA_964352295.1. Classification (GTDB taxonomy): domain Bacteria; phylum Pseudomonadota; class Gammaproteobacteria; order Pseudomonadales; family Pseudohongiellaceae; genus UBA9145. The sequence continues at coordinate 61,930 of CAYGRR010000004.1, forward strand.
CATTCGCTCTCTGTTGACGCAGATGGCAATCTCTACGGGACCGATAATCAGGCTGGGCGTCCGCAAAAACTGACACCACGCTCCGACGCGGATCCAGATCTCATACTAGGCATGCCTTTTGTACCCTAACAGGGGATTGCTAGAATCTATATAGCACCTCTCCTTCGTTGATGCTGGTTAGCACCTACGGGAATTGGCGAAGGAGAGGTCGATGGCATATAAATACACAATCGGTATAATACGCGCTCCTTCTGCTAGCTTTTGATCGAGACGTGATCGGGAGAACCGACCGCAAGCAATGTCCAAGCATCAGCACAACGCCACCGAAGTATCACAGCAGATTCTGCAGACCCTCAGAGATGACGGCCTGTTAGGCACGTCTGTTGAAAGCGACGCGAAAATACTAGAACGCCTTTCGGCCGTGCTCGTCTACGCTGGCTTCCCCGAGCGCGACGTTTTAACAAAAAACATTACGATTCTACTCTCCGATATACGCGGCTTCTCCAATATCGCAGAGTCCTATCCCGCGACCGATGTGGTCTCGATGCTGAATCGTTATTTCGAAGCCATGGGGGACATCATCGCCAGCTATGGCGGCACCATCGACAAACTGATGGGTGATTCGATTCTGGTAATATTCGGCTTTCCCCAAGAGCAAGAAAGCGATGTTGAGAACGCGATTGCCTGCGCCGTTGAGATGCAAATGGCAATGAGCAAACTGAATGATGTAAACCGCTCCTTAGACATGCCAGATCTGTACGTTGGTATCGCTATCAATACCGGGTCGGTTGTAGCAGGCGATCTAGGCTCAGAACACTACCACGAGTACACCATCATCGGCGACGAGGTAAATCTGACCTCGCGCATAGAGGCACACTGTCTGCGCGGACAAATCCTCATCAGCGAGAATACCTATGCGCTGGCGAAGGACTTCATCGAAGTTGGCAAACCGAACCGTGTTGAAGTAAAAGGCGCCAGAGAGGCTGTCGACCTCTTCGAACTCTTCGCTACCGAACGACCAAGATTGATGGAAGTGCCCCGGAGGGAAGGAAGAAAAAGCCCTCGAATCAAGGTCAGCATGCCGGTTGTGTTTCAGAATCTCTCCGGAAAGATCGTGCTTGGCGAGAAATTTTACGGCAATGTGGTCGACATCAGTTATCACGGCCTTCTAGTCGAAACACCTCTCAAGCTAGGCGAGTCCTCGGAGATCAAGATGGCGCTGTCCCTCGAACTCTTCAGCAATCGAACCACTGATGTCTATGCGCGCATCATCAATACCGAACAGGTTGGCGACACATTTCGCAGCAGCATGGAATTCACCACCATAGGCACTGAAGGCCTAAGCGCGATAAAGCAGTACGTAGACAATATGGTTGCCACCGGCTAGGCAATCACCCCACCGTCAGCCTGGAGCGGCGCTCTATTTGAGTTCTAGTCTATTGTCAGGGTCTGGCCTAAAAATCAAATACTCGATTTCCCCCTCCAATTCACTCCACCAGTGTGCCGTGTGCCCAGGTATGACAATGACATCACCAGGAACCACGCGTCGAGTCACCCCGCCTTCGATTGACTTCGCTCGCAACCAGCTCGCATTCGCCTCATAGGGCTCTACGAGTGTACCCCCGGTTACCAGAGTAGCAGCCCCTTTTAGCATGTAATAGATCTCGGTGGTGTCCACCAAGTGCACATTCACATCCCCCGTAACCCCATCGGGTCTATACACGCCAAAAATACCTAATCGCATATTTCCCGTGGTCTCCACGACGCGTATGGGAGCGTCACTGACACGATCCCTAGGCAAGCCGTCTATAAAAGAGCGAATCTCAGCAGCTGTGACATCGGTCGCCACCTGCGGTGTCGCTGGGGGTAGGGTTTGTGCAACTGCACACGAGCTAGCGAGCACGAACAGTGAGCTTAGTATTCTTATTTTCATCTTAGTCTCTCCAGAAATTCCAGGATTACCAGTTCGCCTCACTTACCTGCCTGAGAAGCAGTCACAGAGCGCAGATACTGGATTGTGCGAATCACCTACAATTTGTAACACAGTTGGAACAGGGCTTCTCTTATAATTTGATTGAAACGACGCGATATAGACGGGGTTGCTCGCTAAGTATTTGGCACCTATACGTCTAGAAAGTCAGGTAGAAAGCTGTACACTATTTCTTCTGATGCCCCGGATACGTGGCTAGACAACAACCACAAAAGCAGCCCAAAAGGACCTCACTTGAATACAGCAGCTACTGGTTCTACCACATCGGCTCTAACCCTACCCGGCAATCGCGGCAGCATTATTGCCAGTGCCCTGCTCGCTTTGCTTATGTACTTCTATCTAAGCAGCAACTACGGCTGGCGGCAGGGAGCCCTGTTCATCGTAGGGCTTGCTGCCGGCATTATCCTCTACCACGCTGCCTTCGGGTTCACCGCGGCCTGGCGCGAGGTTATCAATACCGGCCGCGGCGCGGGCCTGCGAGCACAGATGATCATGCTGGCAGTTACCGTCATCGTTTTCACGCCGCTGATTGCGCAGGGAGAGGTTTGGGGTATGAGCATGCGCGGCAGCGTTGCCCCCCTGAATATCGCGGTCGTCTGCGGCGCCTTCATGTTCGGCGTTGGTATGCAGCTAGGCGGAGGTTGTGCATCTGGCACACTCTTTACCGCCGGCGGGGGGAATATGCGCATGTTTATTACCCTAGCTGCGTTCATTGCAGGCTCTGTATTAGGCACATGGCAATGGTCAGTATGGCAAGATGTACCGGGCTTTGCGCCCGTGTCTCTCGCGCAGAATTTCGGCACTATCTGGGCTATCGTCATTAGCACTGGCCTGTTTGCCGCCGTTTGGTTTGCGAGTACAGTCTATGAGCGCAAACGCCATGGTGATCTGAAGAGCGATCGCGAAGTTGATCGTGCCTACTCATGGCTGACGGGTCCGTGGCCACTGATCGCAGGCGCCCTAGCCCTCGCTGCCGTGAATGTATCTACTCTTTTGCTAGCCGGTCGGCCCTGGGGAGTCACCTCGGCCTTCGCCTTGTGGGGCGGAAAGATCGCAGTCCTTCTAGGCATCGACATTAACCAGTGGGCCTATTGGCAGCGTCCAGGTCTCAGCGCTACCTTGGAGCAGAGCATACTCACGGATATTACATCCGTAATGAACATAGGCATTATGCTAGGTGCTCTGCTCGCTGCTGGACTCGCAGGAAAATTCGCGCCTAGCTTCCGACTTCCACTTAGATCGATAGTGGCGGCGGTTCTAGGAGGCATAATGTTGGGCTATGGCGCCCGCATCGCATTCGGCTGTAACATTGGAGCCTACTTCGGCGGCATCGGGTCCACCAGCCTGCATGGCTGGCTCTGGTTCGTCGCTGCCTTTGCTGGCAGTTCCTTGGGCACGAGACTACGCCCTCTTTTTGGGCTGAATTAAGAAATTGAGTAATCACGCAATAGTAATTTTATCTATGGAGAAAAGTGCAATATGAGATTTATCACAAGAGGTCTAGTTCCTACACTGATTTTGGCGGCCATGAGCTCGCAAGTTGCCGCGCAGGAATTCGTCGCAGGTGAGCCAATTGGTTCTGTAAATGAATCCGGCATTCGAGTCCCCATGTCCAGCAATGTAAAAGTCTACGGCAGCTTCCATTTCTCCGAGAGCTGCACGTTTGATGCTAACAAGAATCTGATACTGGCTATGAACAATGCGACTCGCGGCGATGGCACCGAGAACGACGGCTTCGTCTCACTCATCAATCCGGACGGCAGCGTGCACACGCCGAAATGGATCGGCGTTACGCGCGACGGGCTTGAGCTACATCATCCCTTAGGCAGCGCTGTGAGCAATGGCGTTCTGTACACCGTTGATGTTGGCTATGTACGCTCGTTCGATCTTGCCAGCGGCCAGCCCCTGGGCGCTGTTGAAATTCCTGGCTCTACCATATTGAACGGCATAGCTGTGGCCGATGACGGCACCATCTATGCATCTAACACGCGTTCTCCGGAGAGGATCTACAAGGTTACGACGGACGGCACGGTTTCGACATTCGCTGACGGCGCACCCCTAGCCGCACCAAATGGTGTAGCCATAGACAGAGATGGAAACATTGTAGTCGTGAACGTTGGTGATTCAGCAGTGATTACTTACAACACTGCGGGCGAGGTTATTCTCACAGAGCATGCAGTCGAAGGCGGCAACGATGGTATCGTCGTCACTGAAGATGGCACTAAGTATGTCAGCAGCGTTCGATTTGGCAGTGTCTCCCGCATTCGACCTGGGCAGGCAGCAGAGGTCATCGCGTCGGGTATACCGAGCGCCGCATCTATGTGTTACGACTCAGTCCAGAATCAGCTCGTCATACCACTGAATGGAAATTTCGCACTAGCCTTCGTCCCTCTGTAAATTCGCGATACTGGGAGAGCAGTGCAGAATCGATAAGCGATAGCTTGCCCCGCCAATGCTTTTACTTTTTGAAGTAATGCCTCTGGCGGGGCATTACTCCCTGCCTCACAACAGCCAAGACACTTAGCCGCCACAGATTTCCTACACGATCGCGAGACAAGCAGGAGAGTGGCACAAAGAGCGACAGGTTTATGCGATTCCTCATAGCAGTTTTAGTAGCGCACTTGCTTGTCGGTTTATCGTTCATCGTCGCGTTTAAGTTTTACTTCAATTACTCGCTATTCGTAATATTTCTGCACGCCCTGCTTCTGCTGACAGGCCTAGCACTCCTACTGCTGCCCTGCTTCTACTGGCCGCAAGGTAACCAGAGGAACGCATTGCGTGCTTATCTGCTGATTGCCCTACCGCTGTTCGACTTTGTCCTTTTGCTGATCTATATCTGCTCAGTACTTTCGAATGTCATTTGGTCCGGCAATATTACCCTGCAGCTTGCAGCATCTTACATCGTCGATTTCGGCGTGATGCGCGAGACGCTGCCAGTACTCAACTTCTTCCTGTTCGCGCTACCACTGATGTATTTCGGGCTTCTATCTCTGTATCGACTTCTACTTAAGCGCTATTTCACTGCAGAACCCATCAGTGGCGGCTATAGGCTCAAGCTGACTACCTATTCTGCGCTGGCGGTGGTCGTAATAACGCTGTTATTCGAGATTAGTTTCGACAAGGAAGACCCCGGCATTTGGAATGGAGAGCCACTATCGAACTTATTTCTCGACTACATCCCCATGTTCGAGTTCGACCAATCCGTAGACGATCTGCGCGTGCTAGCCTCTGAAATTAGCGATACGCCACGGAGTGGGCCCATAGGGCAACCGCCGAATGTGATTATTATCATGGTAGACGCCCTGCGCGCCGATCACCTACAAGCCTATGGATATCATCGAGAGACTAGCCCCTTCCTAAGCAGCCTGATCGATCAGGGCAATCTCGTCTCTGTCGACATGATGCGCTCAACCTGCTCGGAAAGTACCTGCGGCATTCTCAGCGTGCTAACTGGCAAGGAGTTTGCCGACATACGATCGAATAGCACACATATAGGAAACATACTTAGCGCGAACGGCTATACATCCAGCTTTGTCGTAACTGGCAATCATGCCTGGGGCGGATTGAGAACCATGTATGACGCCGATTTTTTCAGCGATGGAGAAACCCGAGAGAACTTTTCGGTTAACGATGATGCCGGCATTATTGACACCCTACAGAACTTGGAACTCGGATCAAACGATGCCAACTTCCTTTACTTTCATCTTTACTCAGCACATGAACTAGGCTTGCGACACAGACAGTTCAATAAGTTCCTTCCACAGCAGAGCTCGTTTAATTCGATTCGGAGTTTGTTTGCGGACGACGAAGAACGCCATCAATGGAAAATTAACAACTATGACAACGGCATTCTTCAGGCAGACTTCTTTATCAGCCAAATATTCGCGCAACTCGAACGGCAGGGAATCCTCCAGAACAGTCTCGTCTATATCACATCTGATCACGGCCAGGGATTTGGCGAACATGGACACTATGGCCATACTCGCTTTCTCTACGAAGAGCACATTCGAATTCCGCTCTATATTTACGATTCCCAGGACAGAGACTATCAGAACACCCAGTATGCCACGCACATAGATATCGCCCCTACGATACTCGAGTCACTCGGCATCACCAACGAGACGAAGATGCAGGGACTGAGCCTGCTTCGCCCCTCCCCTGAGTTTAGAATTACCCGGCACCAGAGCACCACTGCAGACGGCTGGAAATTGGACCTGATTAAGCGAGGAGAGCAGACCTACAAGCATCTGTGGGAGGGCCCATCGTACGCTGAGCGCCATGAGGAATTGCTGTACGAGGTTACTGGGGATCCAGAGGAGCAGATCAATATGATCGAAACGACACAGGGACAGCAAATAATAAACCTTGCTGTTGAGGGATTATTGAAATGATGAGGGTTTACAGAAACGCTGAAGGTTAAACTTTAGAGTTTCCGCCCTTTGAGAATCGACCAATATCCAAAAAGATTCGTCTTCATCACCAACTCGAACGAGGCCGCATCACAGTCCTGACGAAATTTGTTGAGTGGGAAGTACGGCTTGAAGCCGATCTGTGAGGACAACGGAGATAGCACTCTCTCAAGTTTACCTACTAGCGATTCCTCATCGCTAAAATGATTCAGAATGACGATTTCTCCACCTGGCCGGCAAACTCTTACCATCTCCTTAACCATCGCGGCGGGATTCGGTGATACCGAGACAACGTACATAGCAACCACGTGGGAGAATGAATTATCCGGGAAATCCAGGCTCTCAGCATTCATCGCGCAGAGCTCAATCGATCCGCTCGCTTCCCGGGCCCTTTTCTCGGCTAGCCGTAACATATCCTCGGAGATGTCTATACCGGTAACTTTCACTTCGCGAGGATACAGCTTGAGTGATGCGCCGGTGCCCACTCCTACTTCCAGAACGCTAGACTCACCGCGCAGCGACAAGCCCTCGACCACACGCCGTCGACCTGGAGCGAAGAACGCGCCAAAGAGGAAATCATAGTGGGAAGAATATCTGTCGTAGGTTTTTTCCAGAGATGCAATATCCATCTGAACGTTCTCGGCTTCCATCCTCACTCCTCCCTAGGGTCTGTTCTGTGTTCGAGGCGCCAACTGCACCAGACTTGAACTCGAGCCGTCGATGCAGGATTCGGAATGATGAGCAAGGATGCGGCCGTTAGCGAATTGGATCGATCTGAAGCTAGAGGTGTAAAACTAGCAGAATCCCAACGTGATGCAGCTGCCGCCTTCTACCCACTGGATAGGCGGAGTAATATTTTGAGCGGTAAGCGTATAGTTCGCCACAGCCAATGCTGAACCATCATCCTTCCACGTAACCCTGATTTCTCCCGCATGTACATGGATGCCGTGTGTAAATTCATCACGTCTCTGGCTGTCTGGAATACCGTTCTCGCCTTCCTGAATATCTGAGATATCTGACAGCCGATTCGATTCCGCCGCAATTACGATGAAGTTTCGATAGACACTGAATGCCAGCATAGCCTCGGAAAAGGCCGCCCGATTGCGGTAGTGCGAATAGGCAGGCAAAGCGACGCTCGCCAGGATGCCCAGAATAGCCACCACTATCATCAGCTCAATTAGCGTGAAACCCTTCTGACTCTCTCGATCGTTAGCTCTTCTCATTCTTCCAACACCACTTCGTGAGACTCGTTGCTTACATAGATCGCACTCAGCCCGTAAGCGCGAGGATTGGGGTGGGATACGCGCACCGTGTTACCTCGGCGCTCGACTAGATTTGGTACGTTGGCATCAGCACAACGCAGCGCTGGATCGGGCTCTTCCCCGTCTTCGAGCTGGTAGCCAATCTGCTCAAAAACTAGGCGGCATTCCTCCAACTTCTGCGAAGCCTCGAACGCAGCTGCCGCTTCCGCATCAAACATGAAGAGCATGGGGAACGCATAAATTACTAGAGAAATGAAGATCATAGAGCAACCGCCGCCAAAGCCAAGCCAGAGAACGACTCCGTCTTTGCGTTTCTCAGAATTCGCACGATCCGCCGCTTTATCTTCGGCGTGTTTACTCAGGACGAGATCGATCTCAGCCCTATTTAACTTGTTCGACTGTGCGGTAACGAAGTTTTCCGTCTCGACGGCTGAGACGCACTTCTCGCAATAGGCGCCAGAATCAAGGAAATTGGCACAGGTACCACACATCTCGATTTCACAGCGGGCGCACTTCTCAACGGATGGGGCGTTTGGATGGTTAAAACATTTCAAGCGGGTATTCTCTATAGCACTCAGTGCGAAAGTTTAGCAAAACCTGAGTAATGCTGCTGGGTTATTTGTGGATGTTTGACCTACATCACGGAATTTTTGAAGCCCTCTGGGCGGAGGCTTCGCGGAGTGCGCACCTCATCCGAACGGGCGCAGAGATAGAACTTTACCCGACTCTCAGGCTCGCCTCTTTGATTAACCGAGAGCACAAAATATTTGTATATCAAAAGATTATGAACATTGTCTGCGGTAGATTCCGCCTTATGCATTGTCCCGGACGAGCAAGCACTCGCGTGCGGCAGGTTTCAATAGGCCTCTGCCTAGGGCTCTCGTATAATACCTCACTCCTACCGAGAGAACAGACTTATGCCATTTGACGAGGACAGTGCAACTCCCGAGCAACTGTGGGAGCACTACATGGGAAAGTATAAGAACCCTAATCCTATAGCCAGGAAGCTGACGGATGGATTCTTTTATACTATCGGCAAGATACTGCGCACACTCCCGGACGATTTTCGAATCTTGGAGGTGGGCTGTGGACCGGGCGAGTCAACCAAGCGCATCAAGCAGATGCTTGAGGATCAGTATTTCGAAGCCTCGGAATTTGAGCAGCGGCTAGTAGATCTGCATCTGCAGCGCGGCTTTCCTGTTCATTTGTCTCAGGAATCTGCCTACGAGATGCATCGCGCAGACAACGAATTCGACTGCGTACTGCTTTTGGAAGTACTTGAACACCTCGACGATTTCGAGTTGGCTCTAACCGAGATTTTTCGCGTGGCAAAACACAGCGTAATCCTATCTGTACCCAATGAACCCTTGTGGCGAGTGCTAAATTTTATGCGCGGGAAATATTGGTCAGACTGGGGTAATACACCTGGCCATATAAACCATTGGTCGCGTAACGAGCTTGCCGCGCTGGTGGGCCGCTATGGAGATGTGGTGGAAGTGTATACGCCCACTCCCTGGACGATAATACACGCGCGCGTGAAATCCTAATCCCATGAGCCAAAGCCAGCCTGAAGAAGAAGCGAAGGAAGCCATCAACTTCACGCGCCCTGTGTTCTTAGTCTTGCTACTGATTTGCCTCTGGCTGGCGGGCATTGTTTTCTTGGAGACATTCAGCGATTTTGACTTCGTTTTCCTTTTAGACAATCCACTGATATTCCCAGCCCTACTCCTACAAACGACCGCCTCATTGCTATTTATTCTAGCCTGGAAACTCCTACTTGGCGCCCAGGCTCATAGGCAATTCAGCTTCGCAGAATGCACTGCACATATAGGCATTACGCTGTTAGGAAAATACTTGCCTGGAAAAGTTTGGGGACTGATTGGCAGGACGTACCTACTCGGCAATAGAGGCGTAACTAAAAGCGAGGCAATCAGTTTGTTGCTCGCCGATCAGTTTATAACCTTCTATACCGGCATCATGATTGGCACCGTGGCATTGTGCGCCTACTTTAACCTAGGGCTCGCTATTCCACTCGCCGCACTCTCTCTATGCGCCATACCGATAATAGGCAGCTCGTATAACAGAATAATTACCTGGCTCATGCAGTACCTAGGGCGCTGGGTCAAGAAAGTCTCTCCCCCTCAGGGCTTGCAAGAGATTGAAATCACCGGGCCACGCTTCATTCGTTGCTCGGCCGCGTATCTGCTCCACTGGCTAGCGACAGCAGCAGTCCTAGTCATGCTGTTCCATCCGCTAATTTCGGTAGATCTCGCTCCCGCCAGCAGCCTCATTGTCGCCGCAATACCGCTGGCAATGCTCGCAGGGTTTCTTGCGCTATGGGCCCCCGGAGGCATAGGTGTTCGAGAAGCCGTTATAATCGGCATTCTCTTAATAGGCCTGCCACTCGACGTTGCCATTGCCCTAGCCCTGAGCTATAGACTGATCTGCATAATTATCGATATATGCTTCGGCTTGTTCACGCTGTTTTACCACTCGGATGCCCTGTCAGGAGTCTTGCGAAACAAATCGTGAGATCCCAGGTCGTCGCCCAGCAGAGACATAGAAAACGAGAAATGCGCAACATTCTGAGCAAACTGTGAGGCAAAACTACCGCTGGGCATGCTACTGAATACTTATTGCCGTGCCTCGATGACGCGCCGCAACTCACTTTCCATCCTCTCTATGTCATCCGCTATCGAGAGCGAAAATGCGGACCTAGTCAACTCCGCCTGCCTTGCCCGGTCCAGAAATACCAAAGCATCCTGATAGTTACCCGCGGACGCACTTAGCACAGCCTGCCGAAAAGCTATCGCTGGCACGGGGTTCAATTGAAACGCCTTGCTTCGTTGAATGAGTGCGGGGTCCAGTTGGCCATACCAAATATAGAGATCGGAGAACAATGTGTGAAATCCCGTTCGACGCGCATCAGACAGAGGCATGGCATCTACTGTCTCGAACACGGAGACCACCACATCGGCGTCTGGATAGGCGCATCTATCCGCTACTAGGTTTTCCAGTAAAGTGATCAGATGGAAATTAATATCGTTATGGAAAAACTCCAAGTCTTGCATGCTTACAATTTGCTCCAAACTATAGGGAGCAGCCAAGCTGAATTCACAAGCGTGATTCCACATGTACAGCAGCAGCGTAATCTCTTTAGGCTGAAGTGAATGCGCCAACTCTAATCTTTCCATTGCTGCCTCTGGCGCGCCGTTCTGCGCAAGAAAGCTTGCATACAGCATCTGAGATCGACTTGATTCAGGATTTTCAATTGCCCAATAGGCCACGAGGTTCCCCGTATGGCTCCATAATTTTGACTGCTGCCAGGTCAACAGGGCCATGAATAGACAGAGACCGACAACGAGCGCCGCAATCAGATTCTTGCCTTTCCCGCGAAAGGCGATCTCAATAAAACTATTGAGATACCACACCACAGCAATGAGCGGCCCAATCATCGCCATGTAGTTCCTGTGCTCGAAATACAGCTCAAGCGGCAAATGTCCCGATTCGAGAAGGTGCATAATGAAGAACCAGGCAATCCCGAAGAACAGCACCGTGTGTTGCTTGCGAAAAACGAATCCAGATACGAGAAGCGCGCCAATGAACCCTATAGAGAATAGTGTTGTGAGTGGATCCAGTAACGAGCGGGAGACCTGAAAATCATCATGATAAAGACCAACACCAATAGTGTTGGGAAAGAGGATCTTCGAAAGATAAACCAGCAAAATGCGCGCTTCAGTAAGCAATCGCTCCGACATACTGAAGTGTCGGTAATCAAATCCGGCGATGCTGCTCGGCAGTGTGAATAGCAGATAGAGAACGATTAGAAGAATCGGTGCGATAACACCGAGCCTATACCAGAATAGGAATAGTTTATTTCGCCCCGCCGATTGGAATAGGGAGTACTCGATCAATACGATTAATGGCAGGAGCAGGACACCATTCTCCTTGCTCAGCACCGACAATAAGCCAAATGGGAATAATGCAAGACAAAGAATCGCAAAGCCCTTCCTTGGCTCCGTGAATATTATCGACCTGCCTTTCAGGTAACAAAGCAAAGCGGCCAAGCCAAACAGCGTCATAAGCTGTGTCATGCGCTGGACTACGTACAGGGTGGTGGTAGAGTTGAAGGGATGCAAGAGCCAGAATGCAGTTACAGCCAACGCGCAAATAGCACTACGTTCGGCTGCAAGACCCAGTATCTGAAACAGAGTGAGGCTGAGCCAGCACAATACAGCGCCGTTGAGCGCATGGATAAGAATATTCGTATATTTGAACGAGGCAATATTCGCCGGCCAATCTTGACCATCGATGAGAAATGAGAGCATCGAGATCGGCCTGCCACTGGGCCCCGAAGTATTACCGAATACGAAGTTAAGGAAGTTAGGCAGATTGTTGACGCCGCCATTGTTTCCGAGAGCGCTTAGATTTCCAACATCGTCCAGGACTAGCGGGCCCGTAAGACCCGGCCAATAGACTAAAAGCGTAATGATTATTAAGGATGCCAGAAAGACGAAAAACTGCGAGGCGAACACGCTGTCAGTAGTATTCTTAAAAAATAGAGATTTAGATTGTGAAATGACCAATACCTACCCTAAGTCTGCCCGTTTGAAGCCTCGGATTTCGACGTAATCTACTCGGTGACTGCTAGCCACAGGCGAGCGCTAATAATACAGAGAAACGCTGGATTAGGCCGGGACCAAAGGCCGAGCTGGCTTGCGAAACGTGCGGCAGCTCAGAGTCTCCATATGCCAAGCTGCTTTCCATGCCATGCCTGTCATGTAGTTTATTTCTCCCACACGAAGCCGGCAGCCTTCTTGAATGGTTTCCACAGTTAACAATTTGCCCAGGTTATTGATGTCATTGTTACTCGACGAATACAAGACTATCCAGTCGTCGCCATCGACAGCCGACATAGACACTGCCTGCTTGACGCCACCGATCGCAATTGTCAGCGTCCTCAACATGCCAAGCGCTCGCAAGGACTGGACTACCCTGCGAAGTTCTTCCTTGCCAGCTACGGTGCAGTAGTCCGACTCCTCGCCAAAACTCTTAACATTCAACTCGATAAAGAGCTCGGATTCATCATCATCGGACCAGCGTACCTCAGTGCTGGCTTCGCGCACCTTCTGTACGTCCCGCAGAAAGCCTTTACGGCGATCTTTAGAGAAGGTATTGAGGAGATGGTTTCCGAAATCGTAATCGAACTTGGATGGCGCGACTATATAGCAGCAATTTGTCAGTAGCAATAATTGTTCTATAGCCATATTTCGGCTGTGCAGGACAGTGAAATCGAATTCCCAGCTGCCATTCTACCGATGCGGGCTAGAATCGCTAGAACTAGCTGAACAAACTTCCTGGTGCCGAGGTGTTGTGACTTAGGTTGTGCCTTAGGTTGTGCCTTAGGTTGTGCCTTAGGTTGTGCCTTAGGTCGTGCCTTAGCTTGCGCCTTAAGTTGGACCCACCTGCCCCTTAGCTGTTATTTTTTCTGTCTGACAGGAAACGCTCTAAAGCAGAGAGCACTCGCCCGACTGCTCTGCTGGCGGACCCGAGCCATTCGGCCAGCCCTATTTCATCCCCTTGATTTTCAAACCTATTTAATTCAATTATCCACCCTCTACGACCTCGTGCATCCCTGCTGTGCCCCTGCATCTGGCAGGAGACTCTTGTATACTTCCTGCCTAGTCTCAAATCTCAGGAAAAAACCCTAACTACAGCAGAAAAAACTCTTGCCGAAACCTTGAAAGGTGAGTATAAAGCGCGCGTTGATTGCATAGGACTCGCTGCCAGAGAGCCAAGATCATCTATCTTTTGCTGTGTTGTTGAACCGCCCTCTTAAGATTAAGGAGATTATTGGCGATGCTATACCCCGAAAAATTTGGAGTGAACCCTCTGTACCCTCAAGCGTCTGATTTCCGCGTCGTCTCCAAAGACGATTCGGCCGGTCAGGGCGTTCTCGCTCTACGCGAATTCAAAGCTGGCGAGATCGTTGCCGAAATCACTGGCGAGATCGTCCCCGAGATCCTGCAGCACACTTTGCAGATGGGTCCGGACAAGCACTTGCTCGATCTCTATTTTACCGGCTATTTGCTGCACTCATGCTCACCCAACATATCGGTTGATATGCAGAATATGAGAATTACAGCCTTGGAAGACATTGAAGCCGATACCTTTCTGTATATGGACTACGCGGAAACGGAAGAAATCCTCTTCAAACAGTTTCCTTGCTCCTGCGGAAGCGATTCCTGCCGCGGATGGATCACAGGTAGCCTAGAGGCTCCTAACGAAATCGACACGTCCTCAAAAAAGCGCAGTGTCGAAAGAAAGAACTCCAACCTCGCGTGATTGACTCCTCTGACTGTTTAACTTGGTGGCAAAGACCCGATCTTTGCTACCGAGAGGGCCAATTGCAGTTCGCTGGCTCCTCGGTACAGGACTTAACCGCCGCTCACGGCACTCCTACGTTTGTCTATTCCGCACAGCGGGCGTCTGACAATATTCAGCGCCTGAAGGCAGCGTTGGATGCTACTGAGCTGTCGAGTCGCTACACGCTGCTCTACGCCATGAAGGCAAATAGATTTGGCCCTCTCCTGGAGCATTTACAGCAACAGGGCGAAGTCGGCATAGACGCCTGCTCACCAAACGAAGTAGCCCACGCGGTTAAGTGCGGCTTCGACCCCAAGCAGATTTCGTTCACGGCGGGCAGCCTCTCAAAAACGGACGTGCAACGCTTGAGTGAATTCGAAGGCCTGTTCATGGACTGCGACTCTCTGCATGCCATTCGCACCTGGGGAAAAATAAAGCCTGGCAGCGAGATTGGCATTCGCGTTAATCCGGCCATGGGAGTTAACCGCGAGGACAACGATCGCCTGCAATACGCTGGCGCGGTCGCCACCAAGTTTGGTATTTACAGGGAACAGTTTGCCGAAGCCTTAGCGCTAGCTGCAGAGCATAATTTGACCGTGACAAAGATTCATTTCCATACGGGCTGTGGCTTCTTAACCTCACAACTGGGTCAGCTGGATAAAGTTATCGAGGCCTGTCTCTGGTTCGTGGACAGCTGCAAGTCCGTAAAGCGCGTTAATGTGGGTGGCGGACTTGGCGTGCCCCACGTCCCCAGCGATAAGCCACTAGACCTCTCCAAGTGGGCCGCAGTGCTGGTAAAGCATTTCGGGCCCAGAAAGCTACACCTAGAGTTAGAACCCGGGGAATACATCGTTAAAGATGCTGGCATTCTATGCCTGAGCAAGACCTATCTAGAGATGAAGCAGCAGACGCTATTTCTCGGCGTAGATGCCGGTTTCAACATTGCACCCGAACCGGCCTACTACAAACTGCCCTTTCAGCCCGTCCCCCTTTCCGAGCCCTCAACTGACTCTCTTGGGCATGTGACGGTTGTGGGAAACATCAACGAAGCACTGGATGTGTGGTACGAGAATGCGCTGCTTCCCGATATGACGTCGCAGGAGCACTTAGTCTTGATCAATGGCGGAGGCTATTCCGCCTCCATGGCTTCGAACCACTGCATGCGCGGTGAATTTAAGGAAGTGCTACTCACCTAAATCTCCCGCGCACACAAGGCGCAGCTTACCTAACCGACACGATCTCAATCGGTAGCGTTGACGTCAGGGAATATAAGTCTGTGCGCCTATCCTGCAAGGGCTTGACGCTTCCGATATCTCGCGCCATGGCTAGGTCGTTCAGGTCCAGTTCGCCGATAACGACAGTCTCCGAGCCCGCATCGGCCTCCTCCATGATGCCATTCGACGGAAACGCAACATCGCACGGCGTGCAAATTGCCGCCTGGCTGTAGTTCACCAGAAAGCTGCGCACCTGAGGCAGATTGCCGACGCTGCCGGTCATGACTACGTAGATAATATTCTCCACGGCTCGTGCCTGGGCACAGTGCCGCACGCGATAGTAACTCTTGCGCTTGTCGGTAGAAAAGGGCACGAACAAGACTTCCACGCCATGCAGAGTCATCAGCCTGGCCAGCTCGGGGAACTCAATATCATAGCTGATTAGTATGCCGATTCTGCCCAGCGGGGTTTCGAATACCTTGAGCTTGTCACCTGGCATTATGTGGTAGTAGCGCTTCTCCACTGTGGAGATGTGTATTTTTTCCTGTACATGCACATCGCCGGCTGGCGTAAATAGATGTGCTGCATTCTGCAGGTCCCCATCGGTGTCCACGGGGTGTGTACCGCCGATGATATAAAGCGAATACTTAGTCGCGAAGCGCTTGAACATCTCCACATAGCGCTCATGAAATTTCGATACCTCCGTGAGCGCATTCACTGAATCCATATTCTGCGGCAGCATGCTGAATAGTTGCGCCGTAAATAATTCGGGGAATAGCAAGAAATGGCAGTGGTACTCGTTGGCCGTTTCCACGAAAAACTTCACCTGCTGTTCGAGCTCTTCCCAGCTGCTGATCTGCCGCATCTGATATTGCGCAGCGCAGACCCGTATCTTACGTACCGGGCGCCGAATTGGGGCGGCGGCGATCATCTGTTTGTCCGGATTGGAGTCCGGGTTTACCATATTCAGGTAGGTCGCATAGTTCATGCTCTCGCTGTCGTTCAGATAGGCGTAGTGCACACTCAATACTTCGTAGCCCGCCTTGAGATGCATGCTTAGCGCAGGATCCTTTAACTCCCCCGCCTTGACCTTCTCTATATACTCCTCGGCAGTCATCTTCTTGGCCTGCTCTCTATAGCCGGGAATCCGACCGCCAGCGACCATACGCGCCAGGTTATAGCGCTTCAACAACCCCTTACGGCGCACATAAAGTTTTCCTGCCACACCCTTTCCGCGAAAGTCCGGGTGAACGGCTATATCGGAGCCATAAAGGGTTTCTCCACTAGGATCATGAGTGCTGAATGTGCCGACTCCGGTTATCTCATCGTATGAATACCAGGGTGAGTCATCGTCCATCTGTAGAATCAACGAGGTGCAGTACCCCACTACCCTACCTTCGCACTCGGCTAAAAACTGCCCATCTGGAAAGGCTTGCAGCTGCATTAGCAATTTGCGCTGGTCACCGAGGCTCTCTTTGGCAATATGTGGATAAGCGGCATTCTGGCATTCGATGAGAGCTGGAATATCCGATTTTTTCCAACGCCTTACTTTGACAACTGGTAGGGCACTCGATTTTTTTGGCATAGGGAGTTAGATGTTCCGGTAGTGGAGGTAGAATTAGATTCGCGTAGAGAAGCACGACAATTGTCGTAGCAAGTTAACAATGAAAGAACAAGAGGAATTGCCAGTGCAGTCCATGGCGCAATTGCGCGATGCTGCAAGGTATGGCTCTCGAGTAATGCCAGCAACGCCCGACTATGTATGGGAAATCTACTGATTTGCAGATATAGTTGTACCAACTTATTTAGGGAAACCTCAATTGCCCCACTCTATACTTTTACTGTCGCCCCTGTCGCTGCGCATTACATTCTCGCTCTGGCTGGCGCTTACAGGCGGACTGGTTTCTGCTGCCGAAAGCGCTGCCCCCTACGCACATGAATCGGAGCAAATCGGTAGCGTCCGTGAAGTGTATGATGGCCGCCTCTTGCCAGATACCCAGATCAACACCTTTCGCAATATTCACCGCCTCTTTCCCACACGCGTTGTTAGTCGCGGCGATTCTGCCACCCCCTTCGTGTACGCAGCGAACTCGAGGTCGCCGAATACGCTCAGTGACTTTGCCATGACTGAGGGCGAATCCAGCTATGACCTATACGATGTATTATCTCTTAATCGTGTAGCAGCGATAATGATAGTCAAAGACGACGAAGTGCAATACGAGCAGTACTTCATGGGAAACACCGAGGCGACTCGCTGGATGTCCATGTCCTTGGTGAAAACCCTATCAGTGATGTTAATCGGTGCCGCCATCGAAGATGGCTATATCGCCAGCCTACAGGACCCAGTCACAAAGTACCTGCCCGAGTTCATCGGCACTGCCTATGACGGAGTAACGGTAGAGCAGATAATTGCCATGACCTCAGGCGTAGCCTGGAATGAAACCTATACCGACCCCGCCTCCGACCGACGCCGCATGCTAGATGCCCAGATCAATCAAGAGGCGGGGGCCATCCTGTCGCTGATGGGAAACTTACCCCGACAGGTTACACCTGGCACACGCTGGAACTACAGCACGGGCGAGACCCACATTGCAGGCGCGCTGGTTCATGCCGCCACTGGCAAATGGGCCGCCGATTACCTTTCTGAAAAACTTTGGATTCCGCTGGGTATGGAGTCCGAGGCAACCTGGTGGCTTGAGTCTGCCGACGGACTCGAAGTCGGTGGTAGCGGCCTGTCCGCAACGCTGCGCGACTATACCCGCATTGGCCAGTTCCTGTTACACGAGGGTGTCATCGAGGGTCGTCGGGTGGTTCCCGAAGGGTTTATCGCGCGCGCGGGTCAACGAACAGTAGTGGGTGGCGAGGCCGTCGATTATGGCTATGGCCTCTGGCCGCTTCATGACAACACCTACGCAGCAATCGGCATCTTTGGGCAGTACATATTCGTAGACCCTGACTTAGATCTTGTTGTCACGATCTGGTCTGCCCAGTCGAAGCCAGTCAATCGCCAGGGCATAGACGAGTATGTGTTCCTCGAAGCGCTGTCGAATTATTTCACTCATTAGTCTTTTGCCAAGACACAAACTCAATACCGCATAGATTGGAGACAAATAAATGATTGTAAGAATTGCCGCCGTTCAGTATCTGCTTCGTCAGATCAGCGATTGGGATGAGTTTGAGAATCAAGTGCGCTTCATCATGAAAGCTGCCGGCGACTACAAACCCAATTTTGTGCTGCTACCGGAAATCTTTACAACGCAGCTACTCTCATTCATGGACACTAGCGACATCAAAACAGCGGTGCGCAATATGCATGAATACACTCCCCGCTATCTTGATCTCATGAAGGAACTCGCCAAGCAATGGAATATTCATTTGATTGGGGGCAGTCACCCCACACTTGACGAGAACGGCCGCTTACTGAATACCGCGTATTATTTTACTCCCGACGGTGATATCCATAAGCAGGACAAATTGCATCGCACTCGATGGGAAAAAGAGAAATGGGATACCGATGCCGGCGACCATCTGAAATTATTCGACACCGAATTCGGCAAGATCGCAATTCTGATTTGCTATGACATTGAGTTCCCCGAGCTATCGCGAATGGTGTGTGAAGCAGGCGCGGACATCTTGATGGTGCCTTCCTGCACGGACGATCGACAGGGCTTTCTGCGCGTGCGCTATTGCTGCCAGGCCAGAGCCGTTGAGAACCAAGTATTCGTTGTGATGACGAGCACCGTCGGCAATTTACCCGTAGAGGGCCTCGGCCTAAACTACGGACAGGCGAGCATCATGACTCCTTCGGATTTCTCGTTCGCCCGGGACGGCATCGCCGCCGAGGGGACGCCTAACATCGAGCAGATCGTTGTGGCGGATGTGGACCTGAATGACCTCCTGTTGAACCGCGAGAATGGCTCCACTATTCCACTGTACGACAAGCGCAAGGATATCTATGAGAATCCGGTGGAGATAGTGGACCTGCGGCGCTGAAGAGTTCGGCTGCTTGTTTCTTAGCCCAGCAGTATTCCCAGGCACTTACCTAGCGTCCAAGATGAGGATTCACTCTTTTCGTTGAGGTATTATTCTCTGCTGCGTCCAGCCCATAAAAGTACAGGTACCTACGGAAAGCTGATCGTCTGGAGTAGCAATATCATCAAGATGGGTATGAATACCCTGACCTACCTTCGCGTTGCTGGGTACCTGCAGAAGACGCACTAGCTGCGCTCAGGCAGGGATGGGTATTTGATATCCAGTTCCCTCTCGCCTAATAGTCGCCCATCGCGCTATATAAGAACAATACCCCTATTTTTTCTCGTCCGAGTCAGTTAACTTGGCAACCCTAATTCCGCTATGGCCTTCCCATGTTACTGAAAATTAGCCACATCAATATCTACCGTTACACCCGCCCGGTGGAGCTAACGCGGCACCGACTCATGCTTCGTCCTGCCGAAAGCCATAGCCTGC
>CAYGRR010000004.1:81737-93733 GCA_964352295.1 uncultured Pseudohongiella sp.
GTGGAGCTAACGCGGCACCGACTCATGCTTCGTCCTGCCGAAAGCCATAGCCTGCAAATTCGTTCCGAGACACTTGAGATCCACCCTGAGCATAGTCTCAGCTGGGAGCATGACGTTTTCTACAACTCGGTGGCTCAGGTCAACTTCTCCGGGAAGTCCGAGGAACTCCGTATCAGCAGTCAATATACCGTTGAGCAGTTCAATATAAACCCGTTCAACTTCGCGCTAGAGATCTACACAAATGATCTGCCATTCGACTATCAAGGGGAGGATGTCAACGATTTGGCGCCGTTTATTGTTCCTCAATTTCCGCAAGACCAAGCGGCAATCCATGAATGGCTGCAACCGTTTCTTGATTCGAAGGGTCGAGGTAAGACGCTGGAGTTTTTGTTGGCGCTGAATGAATTCATTGCTGCCAACTTCGGCTATAACGTAAGAGAGATTCCTGGCGTGCAGCGACCGTCTGAAACACTGGCACTGCGCACAGGCTGTTGCCGCGACTTCGCGCTGCTGTTCATGGAGGCTGCTCGCCATATGGGGCTTGCCGCGCGCTACGTCAGTGGCTACCTCTGCAGTGCAGATCAGGAAGACACTCCAGACGTCGCAACCAATGCTACGCATGCGTGGACGGAGATCTATCTGCCCGGTGGCGGTTGGAAGGGGTTTGATCCTACCTGTGGTATTCTTGCAGCCGGTCTGCATGTGCGCGTGGCGGCGACCCGAAACCCCGAACAAGCCACACCTATTCGCGGCAGTTACTTGGGCGACGCCTCCCTGTTCAAAGACATGACGGTGAATATTGACGCCCGAGTCATCGAATCAAAACCCTGAAGTATCTAAAGCAATGGAACAATGAAAAACAATATCAATATTCAAGGCCGCTTGGCCGACAGCAAACTCGCAGCACAGAACCTCATACTCACTCAAGGTGGAGAACCGACTTTCGTTCCCCATGACAGCAGCGCCCCTGAGTGGAATCTGGCTGCACTAGGCCCTGAGAAGTTATTATTCGCCAGGCGACTAGCCAAGGAACTGGCTGCAAAGCAGTTCAAAGGGGCTGTCGTTCTTCAGTCCTTTGGCAAGCAATACCCCGGTGAACCGCTGCCGCGCTGGCAGATTGGCGTCTATCGCTCACGCAGCAAAGGCGCTCTATGGAATGACCTCGGTCGCTTGCGGTTGGCTCAGGAAAGCATTACTGCCGGCGATCCAGCTATGCCGAAACAATTTATCGCCGAGCTGGCGGCTAGCCTGGGGCTTGCTGACACGAGCTTACCCGCCTTTGAGGACCTAGAAGCCAAGCTGAAGTCTATCGGCTCAGAGGATACAACAGAGCTGCTGCCACGCTTTAGCCGTAGCGATCGGGCTTTTATATCTCGACCATTGCCCGATGATATCGGTGAGAAATGGCAATCCTATTTCGAACCTGCTGGCTGGGTATTGCCCTTAGAGAACAAGGAAGGGGAATGGGTTACAGGCGAATGGAAACTGCCAAACGCTGACGACCTTACCCTGTTTCTCGGAGATAGCCCCGTCGGTTTGCGCCTGCCCCTACATCGGCTCCCCGAGGGCTCAATTCGTAGCGGACTGTCGGTGGAATTAAGAGACGGTGAATTGATTGTTTTCCTGCCGCCTCTACCCACATTCGCTTGTTTTATTGAACTGGTTCGCACCATCGAGAAGTTGGTAGTGAAGCTTGATCTGCCACCGATTCGCCTCGAGGGTTACACACCGCCAGGCGACGATGACATTGAGTCGATCGCCTTGACCTCCGACCCTGGTGTACTCGAGGTCAATCTGCCGCCAGCGGACAATTGGCCCTACTACGAGAAAGTTATTCGCGGTCTCTTCGACAGTACCGAATCCATAGGCATGCGTGCTTACAAGTATCAGATCAGCGGGCGTCAGGTAAGCACAGGCGGCGGGGCGCACATCGTGCTCGGAGGCCCAGATATAGAGAACAATCCCTTTATTCATCGCCCAAATTTGCTGAGCAGCTTTCTACGGTTCGTACAACATCACCCCTCGCTTTCCTATGCCTTCAGTGGCTTGTTCACCGGGCCGTCCAGCCAAGCGCCGCGTGTGGACGAGAGCGCCTATGAGCTTCCTTATGAATTGGAGATCACGCTTCAGGGCATAGAGGCCATGGATCAGCCTGGCGACCCAGTGATGATAGATGCGTTGTTGCGCAATCTGCTCATGGACTGGAATGGCAATACCCATCGTGCTGAGCTGAGCGTCGATAAGTTCTACAACATCAATACCGGAAATGGTCGTAGCGGGCTTATTGAGTTTCGCGCCTTCGAAATGGTGCCGCGACCGGAACCGCTACTTGCTGCGAATGTGTTGTTACGGTCCCTAACGGCATGTTTTGCCGAAACGCCCTTTACCCTGCCTCTGATTGATTGGAAGGAGGCACTGCATGATAAGTACATGCTGCCCTACTTCCTGCGCAAAGATTTACATTCAGTGATTGCCTACATGAATGCGCATGGGTTCTCATTCGATGAGAATACGTTCGAAGAACAACTCGATTTTCGTTTTCCTGTCATTACCGAATTCGATGCCGGTGACATGCACTGGACTCTACGACATGCCATCGAACCCTGGCCGGTAATGGGCGAACACCAGGGCAGTGGACGAGTAGTAGATAGTACAACCGATCGCTTGGAGTTGTTGGTCGAAGGGGACTTTTCCAAGAAAGGCTTTTCCGATGCGGGCTTGGTAGCCTGCGTGAACGGCATTTACTTGCCGTTGCAGCAAGTGAGTGACACAACCGCTGTATGCGGCATTCGTTACCGACTCTTTGACAATCCCTGGGGATTACAACCACACATCAGAGCGCATTCGCCACTTAGCATCGCGATTGTGCACAAGCCCAGCATGAAAATACTTCATGCCTTCGACTATATTAATTGGAAGCTATTGGGACAGGGCTATGACGGATTGCCAGATAATGCTGAAGAAGCGAGGGCAAGAGTAGTAGAACGCTTATCGATTCAGACGTCCCTGATCGGCAAGAAAGCAAGCATGCGTGAACAGGCAGCATCACCGCAAGCACCATTCACGTTGGACTTACGTCGAAGCAATTTCGATTCTGAGGATAGATGAAACACATACGC
Organism: uncultured Pseudohongiella sp.; assembly: GCA_964352295.1. Lineage (GTDB taxonomy): Bacteria > Pseudomonadota > Gammaproteobacteria > Pseudomonadales > Pseudohongiellaceae > UBA9145. Next base: position 84,857 of record CAYGRR010000004.1, read on the forward strand.
ATACAGCACAGCACTTCTTATCAATACAGCGAGCCCGTTACCCTGCTGCCACACAAATTGATGCTACGTCCGCGAATCGGCCACGACATACAACTAGTGAGTTCTTCTCTCGCGATTACACCAAGCAATATTGTGAAATGGCAACGCGACATCTATGGCAACTCCGTTGCCGCGGTGACGTTTACAGAACCGGCGACCGAGATGAGCATCGTCAGCGAAGTCGTAATAACTCACTATGAGGCGCAGCCGCTCAATTTTCTTGTCGATGAAAAGGCGCTGATGTTTCCCTTCTATTTTGATCCATCGGAGCGAGTCGACCTGGTTCCTTACCAGACTTTGAGCTTTCCCAGCGACAGCGAAGACGTTAGGCAGTGGCTGCAGCAGTTTTGGAGCCCCGGGCAAGTAATCGAGACCTACGCCTTGCTGGACAACATCAACAAAGAAATCGTCCAGAATTTTGCCTATCAGATGCGCGAAGAACCCGGCGTTCAGCGCCCCGCCGAAACCTTACTGAAGCGATCCGGCTCATGCCGCGATTTTTCAACGCTTTTTATCGAGGCCTGTCGCTATTTTGGCTTTGGCGCTCGCTTTGTAAGCGGCTATCTGCATTGCCCGGATACCGTTTCCGGACACGGGTCGACCCATGCCTGGGCGGAAGTGTATCTGCCCGGTGCAGGTTGGAAGGGTTTCGACAACACTAGTGGCATCGTCGTTGGCGAGGAGCACATAGCTGTTGCTGTCACCCGACACCCGGAGGATGCTCCGCCGATTTCCGGCAGCTATAAGGGAGAGACTACAACTCCGCCTACTATGCAGGTTAAGGTTGAGGTGACTGAGGTTGCGAAGGTTTGACGATTGATCGTGCTCAGATATCCAATATAAAGGCCCACCCGTCTTTCTCTACGCTCAATACGCTATTCATGCCTGATTGAATGCGTACGCATTCAAGACCGCAAAGCGGCCCCTTCAGGGGGTGAGGGGTTTTGGCCCCAGCTATAGTCTGAATCACTATCATTTTCTCATCCAGGTAGGCCAGCACCCCTTGTCCAAGCTTATTGCTTCAGCAATGGGCAGATATGCAAATAGCCACAATCGTAGGCATCAGCGTTGTGGCTTTGTTTTGCAGAATCACTACAGATCTATTCTGGTGGACAAAAATTCTTACTTTCTGGAGCTGGTACGCTACATTCATTTGAACCCGGTAGTTACAGGGATGGTCACAGATGATGAAGAATTGAGATCATACCGTTGGGCCGGACATGCTGGTTTACTCAACAAGCATAAACAGCAGTGGCATAGCACAAATGCCACACTGAAGCATTTTGGCACTACCGCGAGACGGGCCAAGTCTGCAAACATCAAGTTCATGAAAGAATACAGGACATGCCACCAATATGTCGATTTCTCCAGCGGGGGTTTAATACGGCGCCATGGTGGCTGGCATGGCGTAGAGCGCACCAGACAAGAGCACATTATCTGCATCGGCGATGAAAGAATACTGGGATCAAGTGAGTTTGTGGAGTCTGCACTGCGGCATGACAAACTGAGCACCGAAAAAGCCACTACTCTGGCAAGAACAGGTTGGGACATTGAAAAGCTGACTGAATGGGTTTGCGAATATACAGGAATTGACCAGGATGACTTATCCGCAAAAGCAAGGGGCGGAAAACTGTCCAATGCGAAAGCCATACTGTGCTACTTGGGCTAAACCGAGCTAGGACTAACCATTCGCGAGATCTCGGATTTCCTCTCGATCAGTCAGCCCTCCACAACAATCTGGGTTAAGAAAGGCGAGCTAATGTGCAAAGAGAACGCCATATCCTTTGGCGCTGCAAACCGTTAAACCGGGGGAGCATCAGAGTGTCCCCTATAGTCCTTTTATAGATCAAGTTCAGGGTAAAACCCAAATTATTGGCTTGAAATTGTGGGTGTCCTATTTATCTCCTTATGATTGCCATAACTACTGTATTTTTACTCTGACCCCATTTATTGACCCCATTTAATTACTCTCTACATAAAATTCGACTTAGTCTCGCAGTCGACGTTCGGGGGGAACTCTAACTACGCAGATGTCATCAAGCAACTAATGGCGATCGATGCTAGCGAGGCGCGCAGAGATCGAATCGTCCAGCTGCTTCCCCGCTCCAGTGTCGAATTCACGCCACGACGCCGTGGTGATATTGACTTCATATTGCTCATCGCGAACCCCAGCCAGGGACGGCAGATCAAGCCTACCCTCGCCTTCTATTTCGCCGAAGACATACCCGTCTACGCGCTCCCCTCCATCTATGACGGGCTAGACAATCAAAGCGCAAATCAGGATCTGAACGGCATTGTTTTTACCGATGCTCCTTGGATCTTGGCAAACTACGACCCGCTCAAGTCCAATGCCGCATCTAGCCTGCGGCCGGCACAGGGTCCAGTTCAACGATTCAGGGCGATGGGTATCGATAGCTTTCGCCTCTATTCTCGCCTGCAGCAGCTCAACGATCAGGAGATCAGCTCACTGAGGGGAGCGACTGGCGTGCTCACCATGGATGAAAGCGGTCGCATCCATCGACGACTAGAGGTCGCTCGCTTTGTAAATGGCCGGGCAACGTTGGAAGAAATCACCGAAACAGCTTCCGACTAACTAGCTCTTCACCAGAGCACACCCCAAATGATTGGAGTGAGTATCAATAGCCTAGCATTTGGCCATGCACAGGAAGCTAAGGCTGCTCGTTATATTAGGAAGCAGAAGTTTGGAAATTACTCAGAGGCGGAGTCTTTGTCAGGGTGCTCTATCCCCAATTTCTTCATGCGAGAACGCAGCGTACTTGGGGGAACACCTAAGATCTTGGCGGCGCCCTTGTCACCCGAAATCATCCAAGATGTCTGATTCAGTATATTAATGATATGCCTATGTTCAATACTCGAGAGTGTAGCCGTCTCAGCATTCAGAAGTTCACCATGCTCAGAAACTAGTTGCTCGGCTCCGTCATTTTGAACACCGAGAGTCAAGACATCGCCCTCGTTGGTGATCAGCGCATTCTGAATGAAGCCTTCTAACTCACGAACATTACCCGGCCATGCTCTCTGAGTAAGGTGCTGCATCATTGAACTTGAGATGGCCTTAATGTCCCGTCCCAGATCAGGTGCAAATTTCCGCACGAAATGTTCTGCCAACATGGGAATGTCTTCTTTTCGTTCGCTAAGTGACGGCACATCTATCGGAAAATTACTTATGCGGTAATAGAGATCGGCCCGAAACTCACCATCGTCTACGCTGGCCTTCAATTGACGATTGGTTGCAGCAACAATTCTCACGTTCACCTTCAGCGTCTTGCTCCCGCCCAGGCGCTCGAATTCTCCTTCCTGAATTGCGCGTAGCAGCTTACTCTGCAAAGGAAGCGGCATCTCTCCAATCTCGTCGAGAAAGAGTGTGCCGCCATCTGCGAGTTCGAAGCGACCCTTTCTAGCCGAACCGGCTCCTGTAAATGCCCCCTTTTCGTGGCCGAAGAGCTCACTCTCGATCAGCGATTCTGGTAGTGCGGCACAGTTGACGCTAACCATCCGCTTACTCTTTCGCGCACTCTGCTCATGTATCGCATGAGCAATCAGCTCTTTTCCGGAACCAGTTTCGCCTAACAGCATTACTGTGGCATCGGTGGGTGCTACTTTATTCACCAACATCAGACAGCGCTCTAATGCTTCACTGCCACCAATGATTCGGTCGAAACCATGCGCCGACTTAATCTCATCGCGAAGTGCTACAGCTTCTTCTTCGAGATTTTCTTTGAGTGTTTCAATTTCCTTCAATGCGGCTCTCAACTCATTTTCACGTAACACTCGATCAGAGATATCCTTTAGCGTTCCAAAAAGCTTGGATACCTCGCCATCTTTACCCACCCTATCCACTTCTGTTCGATCTTGTATGTGAATAGTCTTTCCACTCGAGCCAATCAGGCGATATTCCTGTTGTAATGTAGTTCCGGCCCGTATCAGCTCACTCAGAGAGTTCAGTACGCACTCTCTGTCTTCATCGTGAATCCTAGAAATGAAATCCTCGAATGCAGGTTCTTTCGCGGTGATATTTAGCAGCTTGTAAAGTTCCTGAGAGACAATGAACTTTCCCGTGAGTGGCCACTGGCTCATTCCAGCCTCTGGGTGCAGCGAATAACTCCCGACGCAGGCCAACTCTTCGGAGCGGTTTAAGTCTCGTTCTCGTTCCTGAATAGTACGGGTGGATTCAGCCCGCATCAGCGCATTCATGAGAACTTCTGCCAAGAGCCTAATCTCTGAAACCTCTTTCTCCGACCATGAATGCTCCTCTACAAACGTACTGAAGACGATGGCCCCAATCTTCCTATTTTCGAAGGATATTGGCAGCGCAAGCAAAGATTTCACCTGTTGCTTTTGAAAAGCTTCTCGATCCTTTGTCTCGTCAATAGGCACGTCTTCAATGGTATTGAACTTGCAATCTTTGCCGGAAAGCATTCTCGCACTCGCCCATGGAATTGAGTCTAACGCAAAGGAATCTTCCAACTGCGGATGGTCTTTACTTTGGATAGACCACTCGTGTTTACGTCTGGTTTGAGTATCGCTTTTATCGAAGCTCCATAAGGAACCTCGGTCCAATCCATAATGCCTAGCAATTTTCTCAAGACAAATGACAATTTGCTCACCGACGTCCTTGTGATGAGCATCTAGAAGTCTTGTTGAAATCTCAGCGAAGAAAGCCTGAAATCGCTCACGACCCTGCAGCTCTCCTTCGGATTGCATTCGGGCCTGGGCAATGGTTATAACATTGAATGCAAGCTGTAAGTCCTCGACTTCTTGATCGGTCCATTCTCGCACTCCATCAAATACCAGTGCCACACCACAGCCAACATAGTCTTGCTGCAAACCAAGTTCTAGGGGCACAGAGAGCGAGGCTGTAATACCCATCGACTCCGACAATTCCATCTCGGCACTAGTCTCGGTATAGAGGCTCTTCGTATCCGAAACGCGCACAACCTCGCCTGCCAACACTGGCCCTTCATACTGCGGCAAGCTCCCAAACTCGAACACGGCGGGGCCAGGATCGACGCCCTCTTGATGCCAATTACAACTTTGGCTGGCCAATTTATTTACCTTGTCAAATCTCCAGCAACTAAGCCCACCTACCTCGAAGTGTGTTGCGAACTGGCGCAGCGCATTCGTGAGCGATAAGTCATCGACAGATACTTTGAGTAACTCTGTAGAAACGCTGGCTACAAGTTTGTGGAATCGCTCTCGGTCTTGAAGTTCGGATTCGCTGCGTAGTCGAGCCTCTGCAGTAGCGATCAAATTAAACGCTAGTTGCAACTCATTGATCTCTCTATCGGTCCAGTCACGCGCCGACTCGTACACGGCAACTCTGCCAGAGCCTAATCGTCGTTGCCCTTCGTTACTGGTAAGAGGAAATAGAGCGAACGCCCTGCTTATACTCATGCCGGCATTCAATGCCTCTCGGAGGAATTCTGCAGGCAGTTCCCGGGTGTCTGTCACACGAACAACCTTGTTCTCCTGAAACTGGGATACCACCGAAGGCATTTCAGACAATCTTACCTCTGAAGCACTGGCTACTTTACCTGCCTTCGTCCAAGAATAGGTTAGTGTGGATGCTGTTCCCGCTTGGTCTCTCCACCACAACTCGAATCGATCAACACGAAAGTACTCAGCAAACTTTCCCAGCGCTTCATCGATCTGCATACTTCCAATGTTTGCAGAAAGGAGATTGGTAGATGCTTCAGCTAGCAGCGTATTGAAAGTTACGTCTCGATCAATTCCGCTAAAGCCAGTAATTTTTCCAGATGAGTCAATCATCGGAATCGCGCTGCTATCTACAAATTTATAGTTGCCATCCTTGTGGCGCATCCGCATTAGCCAGTGCTGCCAGCCCTCTTTATTTTCAGCCAGACTTGCGAAGCGAGAAAATATGTCATCAACCTCTTCAGGGTCATATAACTCTCTCGCCGACATCAGCGATAACTCTTCTGGGTTATAACCAAGCAGTGCGATTATCTGCTGGTTTGTATAGGTAAATCCCGCCTTGAGGTTAGATTGCCACACCCAATCTGACGTGTTCTCAACCAGATTGCGATAGCGAGTCTCACTACTCTTCAGGGCGAACTCCGCCATCTTGCGCATGGTGATGTCCCGACCAACAGATTGGCACTCGACTCGCTTCCCATCTTTATCGAAAATTACATGATGAGTCCATTCTTGCCACCGTTCGGAGCCATCTGACATGGTGAACGTGTTCTCGCCCATAACGGAAGGAGATTCCGGCGTCAGGGTTTTGAATCTTTCCAGATTTTCATTCCTGACTTTTTCTGAAAGAAGAGGAAAGAAGCTCGTCCCTATCAATTCTTCTCTTGGCTGCTCGAAATATTCGCAATAGGCATCGTTCATCCAGGTTCTGATTCCTTCGAAGTCCCAGCGAACGATTAAGTCGGTTTGATCTTCCACAATCTTTTTATAGCGAGACTCACTTTGGTCGAGGGTGGATTCATAGCTACCGATTAGTTGCGCCATACGCAGAAGCCCTATACCTATCAATAAATAGGCGACAAAGACGACCAGCCAATAGAGGATCGATAGTGTGTAGGCGAAGGCCCAAGTAGATTCGGTCTCTGGTAGGGTGGATGGCAACACGTAGGTACCAAGCAAGTCAGCCATTAACAAGACTGCAAGGGCTGTTATCCCGACAAGGACTAGGATTACTGCATTCTTAGAATGAGCAGGAAATCGAAAGACGCCGAATTTTATTGCGGAAATAGTGAGAACGATGAACGGAATTACCATCACCCAGTCTGCGAACGTCATGCTAATAAGATAGCTCCCAGACGTCAGACAAGGGTTCTGCTAATTTTTTTAGTGAGCAGTGAGTGAGCAATATCACTGGATTACAGATTCGAGCCATGTATAAAAAACACGCAATTGTATCGTCGTCGTTAATATTACAGCCGTAATGTTACAGCCGTGCTCCAATCGCAGATCTTAAGCTGCTGATAATCGGCTAGTACTCGTGTTCTTTCAGCGGTTTTACCGCTCGAAGCTAACTTCTGAATGAGAAGAACAGGCAGTTACATTAACACATTCCCGCGATATTGGTGGCGATATTTCGCGACGAGACGCGATATTTCGCAGCGCTAGCGCAGCCTAAGATTGGCCCACTCAATTTCCTAAAATACTTAAACCATTGATATATATAAATATTATTTGTATTAAGAACGGAAATTAGTAACTTGGCAGGAATTCTGCATTATCTGAATATACACAATAATGGTGGGAAACCCACTACATCAATAATTCGCTGTATTAAAGCTCAGGAAAGAAGGTGACAGAACTTGCAGATTATTCCTATTAAGAAAATATCGATCCTACTAATTGATGAGAACACGCTCGTGAGAGAGGGCATAGCCCGCCTATTGCATGATGCGCCGGACATCGAAATTGTGGAGCAGTTAAGCGGCGGGGAGGAAGCTTTGAACTTTATGTCAGCAACCGCAGTTAGCAATAAAACTTCAGATGGTGGTGTCTCTCATCAGGCCTCTGCTCGTAAGCTACCTGACTTAGTCTTGCTGGATGCATGCATATCCAACCCTGGAGGCATCGAGACAACGAAGGAACTAGTACGCCAGTATCCCGAATGCAAAGTCATTGCACTGGCAGCCGTTTCAAGCGGCATTCTTCCCGCGCAGATGCTGCGAGCAGGCGCGAACGGCTTCATCACCAAGAGCGAATCGATAGCAGAACTGTTAAAGGCTATTCGCTCCGTAGCCGCGGGACAAACATATGTCATGCCTAGCGTGGCAGCACGCCTAGCGGCAGACCCATTTGGCAACGAGAGTGGTGGACTCTTCGATAAACTCTCTCGCAGAGAATTGCAAATCTCTCAGTTACTAACCGAAGGCAATAAAGTCAGCCAAATATCTACGCAACTCGAATTGAGCCCAAAGACTGTGTATAGCTACCGCTACCGAATCTTTGAGAAACTAGGGATCAGCAGCGACGTCGAGCTCACTCTGCTTGCAGTTAAGCAGTGGCCCAGCCGAGCGGCATCGATGAGTCAATTGACAAGGGAACCACTCTCATTCAGTCAAAGCTAAGTCGTCATACTAGAACGGAATAGCTTGGCGTCGTTCGTACTCCGCTGAAAGCTATTGCTTCGAAAACACTTGCCTCACCTTTTGCCGGAGTGCTCATCACTACCCGCGCATGCTCGGGTTCGCCTTCGGCGACCGTTCTTCACCCTACTCTCACAGCATTCGGTAGTGTAGGCCATTGTCAGGCATCCAATAAAAAACCCCACCAGTCTTGTTCTATGCCTAATACTCACTGCATGCCTGATTGAATGCGCACGCATTCAAGACCGCGAAGCGGCCCCGAAGGGGTGAGTAATTTGCGCCCACGCAAATTACGAATCAAAGACGCGCAGCGGCGCAGACAGCCGAAGGCTGCCCCGAAGGGGTGAGGAATCTGGCTAAGCCAGATTACGAATCACTATGACCTCGGTCATTGTCAACTTTCCAGTGACCCACAAAAAAATCCCCGCACTCAAACGAGTACGGGGACTTCCTTATTTTAATGCCTGATGCTTAGCGTAAGGTAGGTTTGTGTAGCCATCCCTGGCGCGGCATTGGAGTTCTTCTTTGGCCCCAGCCCCGCCATCCTTGGCGGGTCGTTCATCACTACCCGAGCATGCTCGGGTTCGCCTTTGGCGACCGTTCTTCACCCTACTCTCACGCATTCGGTAGACAAGGTCATTGTCAGGCATCTAAAAAAAAGGCCCACCCCCTACGGGGTGAGCCTTATTTTTTAGATGCCTGACAATGACCTACTCTCACATGGGGAAACCCCACACTACCATCG
>CAYGRR010000005.1:0-85297 GCA_964352295.1 uncultured Pseudohongiella sp.
ATAAATTCGATCTTCAGCCTGTCCTAGAAGGTCCCCGCGTTATAGTGCGGCCGATACAGAAGGATGATTGGGAGGGCATGTACGCCGCGGCGGCTAACCCGAAGGTATGGGCGCTTCATCCAGTCACGAATCGCTATACAGAGCCTGTCTTTAGAGCCTTCTTCAACGATGCTCTCGCTAGTGGCAGCGCGTTCGCTTTTGTGGATCGCGCATCAGGAAAGATCATCGGGTCTAGTCGCTACAACGGACTCGATGAAGCGCTGAGCGAGGTTGAGATAGGCTGGACGTTTCTAGATTATGACTACTGGGGTGGAAGCTACAACGCTGAGATCAAGAAGCTGATGCTTGATCATGCATTCAAGTTTGTAGATACAGTCGTCTTCTGGGTGGGCGATACCAACATCGTTTCCATGCGGGCGATGGAGAAGATAGGCGGTGTGAAGAGAGACGAGAAGATTGACAGGGTTTTGAATGGGATCAACTATCCACACATCATCTATGAGATCCGAAAACCCTAAACGAGAGTAAACGCAGGACAACAAAAAGGCTTCTTATTCAATACGACTAAGAAGCCTTTTCCTTGAGCGGCGGACAGACTATTGTCGCCGCGCAGCCTCTTCCGCTTCTTGTCGGCGAGCTCCGGCTAGAATTCCTGTCATCGCATAGTTGCCTTCGTGGCAGGCATATTCGTAGAGTGGGCCTTCGGTCTCATGATAGCTCATCTCGGCGGTCCAAGGTTGGCTGTAGAGATTGGGGTCGTCCACAGTAAACTGATAGACGATCTCGGTATCTGAATAACGGCTAAACCGCTCTGTAAATTTTCCCTCCGGCGAGATTGGAATAGAGCTCTGCGACATCTGCAGCGGATTGATATTCACCGTCTCGACGATTAGCGTGTCGCCTTCGTACCAGCCACGTGAATCGCCAAACCAAGGCGAGTGTACGACTGGACGAGTGTTGGCTCTTGCTTCCTCTGCAGAAGCGAAGAGAGGAATGATGCGCGCGTCGTGAGCCATCTCGACACTGATTAGAAAATAGTCATCGGTCTGAACGAATTGATAGGTGCTGTTGTACAGCGTACCCATCATGCCCGGGCCTGCGGTATTGCCAAATCCGATCAGGCAGCGCTCCGCGATGGGTATCGCCTCCGGTCCCGAGGTGTCGCCCACGCCCGTTAGGTAGCGCGCGCCGAAATTGGTCCGGTTTAGATTATAAGTTGGGTTCTCCAGTCTTGGGATCTGGCCGTTCTCTGGATTTACGATCAGTGAAGTCCTGAATTCACCTTTTACCAAGGCTAGCGTGGAGCCGGGATCGGTCCAGAACATGTTGTATCCTCGCAGGCCGAAGTCTTGGCCGCCGACAGGTGGTGCGCCGGTTTCCGGGTCGATTTCTGGGCCGGATTCGAGGTTTTCCGGGGAAATGCCCGCTATGCCCATTCTGCTCACGATCTGTTCGGCAACATCGCCTGGCACGACGAGTGTCTCAACGCCGCGGGGGCGGGTCAGGCCTGTTCTGGATGCATTGGTCCAGGTGCCGCCTAGCTGGGGTATAGCCTCATCCTGAGCGACGCTCACAGGTGCAAGCAAGGCCATGGAGATACCCGCCATCACTGAGCTGAGGGTAAGTTTGGTTAGTTTTAACATAGTCGTTCTCCTATTCTTTCTGCCGACTTCATTGGCAGCATTCGAATTCGTCTTAGGGTGCCATAGTAATGGATATGGCGGAAAAATACGCCTGTGGAACCACTTTTGCGGCCGGTGATTAGACTTGGATCAAAGCGGGGGCGTGTTCCTTGCTTTGGCAAGGCTAAGACAGGCTAGATCGCGTCACTCACACTAGACAGATTAAAATTACTGACCTTTAAGGTTGGCACGACGATGGGCGTGCTCACTGAGCTATTCTCAGAAGCCGCGACGCGCACGGAAGGGCCGATCATCTCGATATTCTGTAGCATCTCCACCAGAGACTGATTAAAGCGGAAGTTGGTGACTGGTCGCGTAATCTTGCCGTCTTCGATGAGGAAGCTGCCGTCGCGAGTCAGCCCAGTGTAGGAAATGATTCTGGGATTGAGGCCGCGTATATACCAGAAGCGGGTGAGCAGCACGCCGCGCTTGGTGGAGGCTATCATTTCCTCCAAGGAATCGTTGCCGCCCTGCATGATCAGGTTAGAGGGGCTGGGCAGGGGTTCCTGGCCTAGCTGGCCAGCCCAGAAACGGGATCGTGACAGGTCTTCGACGGTGCCAGACCTTATCCAATCTTGCCTACGCCTTGCCTGGCCGGCATCGTCGAAGGGGCTGGTCTCTGCGTCTCGATAGGCTGGATCGCTATAGATGTTAATCCGGTCATCGAAGAGGGTTTCACCGATGCGATTACCACCGCCCGTCTTCGAGAAGTAGGAGCGGCCTTCATCAGCCGTGCGTTGGTTGAAGGCGTTCATCATGCGCAGCATCAACATGCCCACGGCGGTAGGCTCGAGAATGGCGGTGTACTCGCCCGGCTCGAGAGCCGTCTTTCGCCAGTCGCGGCATTTGCGAACAGCATCGTCCGCGACGCGCTGGCTCTCTATATTGTTCCAGTCGTTCGCCTCGTCACCCGCCCAGCCGGACTGCAGCCCGTCCCTGGTGCGTGAGGTGAGAGTGTAGGCAACACCCGTACTGGCATGGGAGCCGTAGGCGCCACTCGATGTCGCGACCGACTGCTTGCCGGCACGGACGTCCATATAGGATGCCGCTATCTGCCCGGCCGCATCCGCCTGTCGTATCGCGATTGCCGCAGCCTCGGCACGCGTGAGGGGCTCTAGTTCGCCGGTGGATTCGTAATAGGCCTGATTCGCTTGATAGCTTTGCGGGCCAAGCTCGTCGACATATTCCGGGCTTTCCGGCGCGAGTCGCGCCATTGTCTCGGAGCGTCTGACGGCGGCTAGTAGCGCGTCATCTTCAAAACTATTGGTGCTTACCGAGGCTACGCGCTTACCGAATACGCTTGTTATATTTATTGCGGTCGCCTCGGCACCACCGGCGCTGGTTATTCGATTCGTGGCAACGCGCGTGTAGCCGCGCCAGCCGGAGTCGATATTGACCCGACATTGATCGGCATTCGATAGCTGAATGATTCGATCGCTTATTCCCTTCAAGTCATCCGAGGATAGACCTTTCTCTTCCGCCATCTGTAAACCCGTCTTCGGAACTATGCCGTGTTGATGATATCGATGTCTCTAAACAAGGAAATAGGGCAGCCGTGGGATACGGCGTTGACCTGAATGGGCTGGCCCTTCGCATCGCCGAACGAAGCGCCCAGATAATAAGTGCTAGGCCCGCCGATAGTATCTAGTGCATTCCAGAACTCTGGTGTGCGGCCCACATAGGCCACGTCTCTTAGCATGCGAAACTTACGCCCGTTGCGTATCTCCCAGAACACCTGGCCGGCGAACTGAATATTGTAACGCTGCTGATCGATAGAATAGGAGCCGCGACCTTCCACTAGGATGCCGCGGTCGGTGTTCGCGATAACGTCGTCTTCGCTCAGGTCCTCCTCACCCGGCAACATGCTTACATTCGGCATACGCTGGAATGGCATGCTCTCCCAGTTCTGACCGTAGGAGCAGCCGTGACTGCGATCGATGCCTGTGTGCTGGGCGATCCAGTCGGCCTGCTCGCGGGTAGTCTGGTAGTCGACGAAGAGCCCGTTCTCGATGATCGGCCACACTTCAGCCGGCACGCCCTCGTCGTCCCAGCCTGTTGTGGCGCAGCCGCCGAACTCGGTTCGATTACCGACGAACTGCAGAAACTCTGGGCCGAGCCGCAGCTTGTTGATTACGTCTTCGGGTGGATAGATGAACGAAGTTCCAGCGTAGTTGGCCTCGAACCCTAGTGCACGATCAAGCTCGGTAGGGTGGCCAATGGATTCGTGAATCGTAAGCCAGAGGTTCGAGGGGTGCAGAATCAAGTCCCACTTGCCAGGCTCTACCGAAGGCGCCTCGAGTTTCATTGCTGCCTCCTCCGCCCAGCCTTCGGCACTGGAGGCAAGTTCCAATCCCCTAATATATTCATAGCCTCTACCGGCAGGCTCTACCACTGCTCCGCGAGTTTGAAAGTCGCTGCCATCGGGCGAGATGGCCGTGATGTCTATCGAGGGGCTGATGCGCATCAGGGTCTGTCGTATGACGGAGCCCTCGGATGTCGCCAGCAGTCGCTCCTCTTTTACCGAGAGGATGCTGCTACTGGAGAAGCGAATATTGTTCACGCGCAGCGCCTCTTCGTTGATGCGCAGAAGCAGCGCGGCCTTGTCCTCCAGCGAGACATCGAACGGGTCAACAGTGTGCGGTGTGATCCAGTCGGCATCGGGAAAGATGTCGACCTCGGCGAGCACAGTTTCCGAGGGAGCGACATTGTTATTGGCGGTAGCTATGGCTACTGCCTCTCTCGCCATCGCGGCGACAGCGTCGCGGGTTAGGTTCTGTGTAGCGGAGAAGCCCCAGGAGCCGCCGACTAGGGCGCGAACATTGATGCCGAAGGAGTCGGTGCTCTGCACCTGAGTGATCATCTGTTCTCTGGCGCCGATCGCCTCGAACTGCGTGCGGATGATTCGGCCATCGGCGTATTGTGCGCCGGCACTGCGTGCGACATCGATGGCGTGCAGCAGCAGCTCGCGCTCGCTGGAGGTCATGCTCTGGGCGGCAACGGGTTTGGTGCTCGGTAGCAGGATGCCTGCCGCGGCGACCGCGGCCGAGAGCCTCATGAAATCGCGCCGCGAGAGATCGGCGGGCAGAATTAGTGGGCTCCCCTCACTGGAGGTGGAGCCGCGATGGTTCTGGGGTATTGGGAGATGTATCACTTTGTTTGCTGGCCCCACTCGACGCTATTATTTTATCTGCCAAGCAGCATAACTTACGCCGGCATCTAAGCCAATTGCAATGCCGCTAGGTCTTCTTCCAGACGAGTAGCTGATTGTTGGCAGGCATAGCGTTGTCCTCGATCAGCCTTAGGCCGGCCTTGGTGGCCAATTCATTGACCCACTCGAAATCACGTACGCCACTCACCGGGTCTCTATCCTTTAACCAGCGGTCGAAGCCCGCGTTGCTCTCGGTGGTAAATTCACCTGCGTACTTGAATGGGCCGTAGACGAGGAGTGTGCCTGAATCCGCCAATACTTCGCCGACACCCTTGAAGAAGTTTACTACGGAGGACACTGACATTATATGCAGGCTATTTGCGCTGAAGATTGCAGTAGCTCTGTCGCACTGCCAGGGCAGCTGATTCACATCGATAGTTATTGCAGTCGGTAGATTCGAGAGCATCGCCGCGGTCAGCCGCAGGTTTAGGCTGTCTACGTTACTGGGGATGTCGGAGGACTGCCAGTGAAGCGCCGGAATGTTCGAGGCGAAATGCACGGCGTGTTGTCCCGTGCCGCCTGCTAACTCGAGCACCCGATCGCCCTCTCCAAGATGCCGCCGTAGAACCTCCAGAATAAACTGTTTGTTGTTCTCGCTGGCTTGGCTGAAGGGGAGCTCGGTCACGGCGACTACTGCGCGGCGCGCAGAAAGACAGGCTGTTGAGGGGTGGAGTCCGCCTCGCTGTACCGATAGCCGTCGACATCGAAGCCCTTGAGCTTCTTCGGGTCTTTGATGCGATTCTGAATAATATAGGCCGCCATGTAGCCGCGAGCCTTCTTCGCAAAGAAGCTGACGATCTTGTACTTGCCCCTCGAGAAGTCTTTAAACACCGGCGATATGATCTCGGCGTTCAGTGCTTTTGGTTTAATAGCGCTGAAATACTCCTTCGAGGCGAGATTGATAAGGATGGGTTTTTTCTCAGTCGCTAATAATTCATTGAGATTATCGGTGAGTTTGCTATCCCAAAACTCGTAGAGATTCTTGCCCTTCTTGTTCTTGAACCTCGAGCCCATCTCTAGCCTATAGGGCTGCATTAAATCCAGAGGCCGAAGCAGGCCGTACAGGCCCGACAGGATGCGCAAGTGCTTCTGCGCGAAATTCAAATCGGCGGTGGAGAATTTCTCTGCCTCGAGTCCGATGTAGACGTCGCCCTTGAATGCGAAGATAGCCTGCTTGGCATTCTTTAGATCGAAGGGCGTGTGCCAGTTTGCGTAGCGCATATGGTTCAGCTCACCCAGATCGCTGCTGATGTTCATCAGTTCGGAGAAGTCTTCAGGGCTCAGCTTCTGTAATTGAGCCACGAGCTGTGCGGACTCTTCTAGATACTGCGCTTCGGTAAATTTTCGTGTGCGGGCTTTGGATTCGAAATCGAGCGACTTGGCGGGCGATACTACAATTAACATGTCTTGGTACTCGTTTAATGCGGGTGTAATGAGTCAGAGGCTTGAGCGCTATTCCTGATCTTCGAATTCCAGCCACCACTCGAGTGGGGTCTTGCCGTCTTCGGGATCGTAAACGTTTCCATAGTACCAAACTGTGTCAGGATAATCTTTGCAGATAGCGCCTAGCAGCTCCTCTATGACCTGAAAGCCGATAGAGAAGTGGATGCTGTACACCAGAGCGCGATCGGTCTGCCTGTCCAGGCTGCCGCCTAGCTTCTCAAGCTTGGCCGTCAAGTTTTCCGCGAGCACATCCAGCTGATGCAGGCGGAACACGCGAATCGAAAGATTGCCACTACGACGCAGCAGCTCATACTCGGCGGCGGAGGGATTGATGACCTTGAGTTTGTCGCCCGCTGCCAGATTGCGCGTGAGTAAGGGCGAACGGACCAACCGGACTTCATCTATAGTATCTTCGACCAGCTCAACCTCGAGACTTTCGAAGACCGGGTCGCCCTCGGGATTAATACCGGCTAGGAAGGGTAGTTCGAAACTCTCGCTGACTTGAGGATCGCTGGAAGAACTCAATGGCAGTACCTTGAATAGCGCTATGGATGATTGATAGTTATGTAGGTAAGCTGGCTAGCACGAAAGGCTAGTGAGCTTACTACGAACGACAATGATAGAGCGCCTACAGCGAATTGCCACTGTTTTAACCCGGTTTCGGCTGGCGATCTTCATCCTGGCAGGATTTTCTCTATTGGTGCTCGTTCTCAGCCTGCTTGAGAATCCGCTGCTCGATGGCGATACATTATTGATGCCCGCCATTCTCGGTTTCTGCTGGGCGCTGATGCTGTATAGCACAGGCGAGCTGTTTCAGTTCATACCGGCTAAGGCGAGTAAGCAGGAGGCATTTGGCAGCCGCATAAAAGTGCAGTTGCGGCGGGGCCTGTTATGGATTCTGGGCATCCTGACCCTTATCAGTACGGTGGCGCTGTTGCTTCTGAGCTATCAGATCTTGCGCGTGTGGCTATAGCCCTAATAACAAACGTTAAGTATGCAATAATGAGCAGCCCAAAAAGAGATAGAAGACTGATAATCAAGAATGCGCAGTGCGCCTCGGCTGCCGAAGAATAAGCTCATGGAAACACTTTCACGACTCATCGACGGTCTGTCGAATCGCCTGGGACTCGCATTTTCCTGGCTTACTCTGGCTATGGTGACTGTTATGGCTGTCATCGTCGTGCTGCGCTATGTTTTCCAAATCGGCTCTATCTCTCTGCAGGAGTCGGTGATCTACATCAACGCCCTCATCTTCACCTTCGGCGTCGCCTACACGCTCAAGGAGCAGGGGCATGTTCGCGTGGATATCTTCTATAGCCGACTCAGCGCGAAGGGAAAAGCCTGGATAGATTTACTCGGCTCCTTAGTGTTTCTCGTACCTTCAACCGGCTTCATCATCTGGGTCAGTTGGGACTATGTCGCCGTGTCCTGGCGAATACGCGAAGGCTCGGCAGAATCCAGCGGGCTGCCCTTCGTCTTCTTGCTGAAGGCGGCGCTGCTTGTTTTGCCCGGCCTTCTCTTCCTGCAAGGGATTTCCGAGATCGCTAAATCAGTATCCGTAATCAGAAGGCGCGACTCGTGATGATCGAGCTCATCCCGATTCTCTTTTTCCTGGTCGTGTGCCTCGTGTTGATGGCGGGCTATCCCGTTGCCTTGTCGCTTACCGGCGTGTCATTGGCATTCGCAGCCGTGGGCGCGATGAGCGGCGTCTTCGACACGGCGTATATTTCGCTAATCCCAAATCGAATCTACGGTCTGTTGGTCAATCAGAACCTATTCGCGGTGCCACTCTTCGTGTTCATGGGCACGATGCTGGAGCGAAGTCGCATCGCCGAAGACCTGCTCAAGAATATGGCTATCGTGTTCGGTAAGTTCCCCGGGGGCCTCGGCATCTCGGTCATCATCGTGGGCATGTTGTTGGCGGCGAGCACCGGCATCGTCGGGGCCACCGTTGTGACCATGGGCATCCTCTCGTTGCCGACGATGATGAAGGCGGGATATAAACCTTCGCTAGCCTGCGGCACACTCTGTGCGACTGGCACGCTCGGGCAGATCATCCCTCCCTCAATCTGCTTAGTGTTGCTGGGCGAGGTTATCTCCAATGCGTACCAGCAGTCGCAGTTGAACGCGGGAGTTTTTGCGCCCGATTTCGTTTCCATCGGAGACTTGTTCGCGGGCGCAATCATTCCAGGCCTGCTGTTAGTTTTAGCCTACGCGACTTATATGTTCGTTATCGCCCTATTGCGGCCGTCGGATGCGCCACCAATGGCCGAGGGTGATCTGGAGGAGGGTGTGAATGTCTTCGCCGCCCTGCTCAAAGGCCTGTTGCCTCCTGTGTTGCTGATGGTCGCGGTGTTGGGCTCCATCCTCTTGGGGATAGCCACACCGACCGAGGCGGCCAGTGTCGGCGCGGTCGGAGCGATGATTCTGGCTCTATCGAAGAGGGCGCTGAATATCTCGGTGCTGCACTCGGTGAGCATCGAGACGATGCGCGTGACGTCGATGGTCTATCTTATTCTCGTCGGTGCCACGATCTTCTCTTCGGTATTCAGAGGCTTCGGGGGCGATGTCTTGATAGAGGAGTTGCTTCTGAACCTGCCCGGCGGTGTGGTCTCAGCAACGCTGGTCGTAATGTTACTGATCTTCATCCTCGGTTTTATTCTGGACTTCATCGAGATCACCTTCATGGTAGTGCCGCTGGTCGGCCCGATCCTGCTGGCGATGGGGCTCGATCCTATCTGGCTGGGCGTCATGATCGCGGTGAATCTGCAGACGTCTTTCCTAACGCCGCCGTTCGGGTTCTCTCTCTTCTATCTGCGCAGCGTCGCTCCAGCTGAGATTCAGACTAGCGATATTTATCGAGGAGTCGCACCTTTTGTTATCATGCAACTCGCTCTTTTAGTGTTGCTCGCGCTGCAACCCTCATTAGCAACCTGGTTGCCATCCGTGCTTTGATTGAGGCAGTTGCACATGCACTGTCGTCTTACTTAGGAATTTCTTATGAGCAGTAACGAATCTGGCCCCGTGGGCGAACTGGCGCTGCAGACACTGGCGATGCCAAAGGACACGAATGCGAACGGCGACATCTTCGGTGGCTGGCTGGTGTCGCAGATGGACTTGGCGGCGGGCATCGCGAGCAAGTTGGCTACGCGGGGCCGTTCGGTAACGGTTGCTATTCAGAATGTGCACTTCATCAAGCCGGTAAAAGTCGGCGCGACGGTCAGCTGTTATACGCAGGTGGTTAAGCGGGGCAAGACTTCTGTGCATATTAATGTAGAAGTCTGGACCTCCAACATTAGCATCGATGACAAGCCTACGAAGATGGCAGACGGACTGTTCGTGTTCGTGGCCATCGATGAGGACGGCAAGCCGAGGCCTATTCCCAGCTAGGCCACTTCCTCGATTTTAGTTGCTCGGTAGTTTGCGTGCCTCGACAAAGGCATCTTCGGCAATGCTGTGGTAGTTTTCAACGCCTCGCTGAAAGTTCTTGTAGGAATCGTAGATGCGGCGCGTAACCTCGTCGGTCTCGGCAAGTTCGGCTACGACCTCGTTAGATATCTCTCGCAGCTCTACAAGCACATCGTCGGGAAGTTTTCTTAACTCTACGCCGTGGTCTTCAACCAAGACGCGCAGCGCCTCGTTGTTTCTTGCAGTTAACTCATCCAACAGGAGTTGATTCATCACCTCGGTGCCCGCCCTCAATATCGCTTGCAGATCTGCAGGGAGCGCCTCGAAGGCCGACTTGTTGAAGATCGTCTCCAGCGTCGAGCCAGGCTCGTGCCAGCCAGGATAGTAATAATAATCCGCAACCGTGTGGTAACCCGCCGCCATGTCGTTAAACGGGCTTACAAACTCGGTCGCATCCAGTGCGCCGGTCTGCATGGCGGTAAACACCTCGCTCACCTGCATCGTGACCGGCACGCCGCCGGCGCGGCTGAACACTTCGCCACCGAGACCGGGGATGCGCATCTTTAGCCCCTGCAGATCGGCGAGAGAGTTGATCTCCTTATTGAACCAGCCAAACATTTGCGTGCCGGAGTTGCCGCCGCGCATCGGAATTAGATTGAAGGGGGCGTAGATCTCCTGCCACAGCTCGTTGCCGCCGCCGTAGCTGAGCCACGCGTTCATTTCCGTGCCGGTCAGCCCGAAGGGGATCGTCGAGAAGAAGGGCGTGCTGGGGATCTTGCCCTGCCAGTAGTACGCGCCGGTATGGCCGATCTCGGCGACGCCCTGAGAGACGGCATCGAAAACCTCTAGCCCACCGACGAGCTCATTGGCGCCGTAGACGCGGATGCGCATGCGTCCGTTGCTCATCTCCCGAACGATGTCGGCGAAGTGCTCCGGCGATGTGCCAAGGGCCGGCAGGTTCTTCGGCCAGGAGGTAATCAGCTTCCAGTTGTAGACGGTCTGATCTTGAGCGCCATCCTGTGCTGTGGACCCGGTAGATTGAGAGTCTCCGCCGCAGGCGGTTAAGGCTGTCAGTAAGAGTGCCACGCCGAATCCTCTGACCGACTTTTTGAATGAATGCATTGTTCGCATAGAGTTTTTCCTGCCTGCCTGAGGTCTATTTATTGAGTTACGCCAATACTTCCAGCTTGGCGTAGGACAGTACTAGCCACTTACTGCCAACCGCATCGAAGTTTACCTGAACCCGGGCGTTGGGTCCTTGTCCCTCGTAGTTGAGCACGACGCCCTCGCCGAACTTGCCGTGAATGACGCGCTGTCCTAGTGACAGGTCGGTCTGCGGAACTTCGATGTCGCCATTGAGTTTGCGACTAGCGTTATTGCCGATTCGCGTATTGCCAAAAGAAGGCCTGCTGACACTGGACTTCATGCGAATCTCGTCGAGCAGCTCGCTCGGAATCTCGTTGATGAAGCGCGAGGGGCGGCACAGATTCACATCGCCGTGCAGTCTCCTAGACTCGGCATGGGACAGATACAACTTGGTTCTGGCGCGGGTGATGCCGACGTAACAGAGCCTCCTCTCTTCCTCGAGTCCCGCAATATTGTCCATAGACATTTTGTGAGGAAACAAACCTTCCTCCATGCCCGCGAGAAAGACCAGATGAAACTCGAGGCCCTTGGCCGAGTGCAGCGTCATTAGCTGGACGGCATCGTCGGATTCGTCCGCCTGTGTCTCGCCGGCATCCAGTGCGGCCTGATCGAGGAATGCCGCGAGGAATGCGTTGGACTTTAGATCGAATTCTTCATCTATATCGGGGTCGTCGAAATTCCCTGCAGCGGAGATTAACTCTTCGAGGTTCTCGATTCGGGCTCTAGCCTTCTCGCCGCCTTCCTTCTCATGATGTTGAATCAGGCCCGTATGAGTAATGATATGCTCAGTCTTCTCTGCCAGCTCTAGGACGGAACAGGCGCTGCTCAGCTCATCGATCAATTCGAGGAAGGCGAGCACTGCATTGGAAGCCCGCGATGTCATGAGTGACTCGTTGACGCACTTCGCGCAGGCCTGCCAGAGCGAGGAGTTGTCTTCTCGCGCCACGCTTCGTATTTGTTCGATCGTACGACCGCCGATGCCGCGCGTCGGCACGTTGATGATGCGCTCGACCGCCGTGTCGTCGTCTCTGTTGATTACCAGACGCAGATACGCCAGCGCGTTCTTGATCTCGAGTCGCTCATAGAAGCGGTGGCCGCCATAGATTCTATAGGGCATGCCCATGCGCAGCAGCGCGTCTTCCAGTTCTCGCGACTGGGCGTTAGAGCGATAGAGAATGGCCGCATCGGAGCGACGGTTGCCATTGTTGAACCAGTCTTGAACGCGATCCACGATGAAGCGCGCTTCGTCTTGCTCGTTGAATGCTTCGTAGAGACTGATCTGCTCACCCTCCGCGCCCTCGGTCCAGAGGTTCTTGCCGAGCCGGCCCTGATTGTTCGCGATCAGCTTGTTCGCTGCCTTGAGAATCGTGGAGGTCGAGCGGTAGTTTTGCTCGAGGCGCACGGTATCGGCATCGCTGAAATCCACGCTGAACTGTTGAATGTTCTCGATCTTCGCGCCCCGCCAGCCATAGATCGATTGATCGTCGTCTCCTACGACCATTAGCTGGTTCTGCTGTCCTGCCAGAACGCGCAGCCAGGCATACTGGATAGAGTTCGTATCTTGAAACTCGTCCACTAAGATATGTTTGAAGCGGCGCTGGTAATGCTCGAGCACCTGGGGATTCTTGAGCCACAACTCGTGAGCCCTGAGCAGGATCTCACCGAAGTCGATCATGCCGCCGCGTTCGCAGGCTTCTTCGTAGGCCTTGTAGACCTCGAGCATGGTCTTCGTGTAGTCGTCTTCGAAGTGATCGATATTTCCCGATCTAAGCCCCTCGTCCTTCTGCGAATTGATATACCACTGACACTGCTTTGCGGGCCACTTGTCCTCATCGATCTTCAAGGAGCGATTGATGCGCTTGATTAGGCGCAGCTGATCGTCGCTGTCGAGAATCTGGAAGTCTTCGACGAGGCCGGCCTCCTGCCAATGGGAGCGCAGTAGCCGGTGGGCGAGGCCGTGAAACGTGCCGACCCACATGCCTGCGAAGGAATGGCCCATTAGTGATTCGATGCGGCCACGCATTTCTCGCGCTGCCTTGTTGGTAAAGGTGACGGCGAGTATCGAGAAGGGCGAGGCCTGCTCGGCCTCCAATAGCCAGGCGATTCTGTGCACCAGCACGCGGGTCTTGCCGCTGCCGGCTCCGGCCAATACCAACAAGTGCTGCGCGGGATTCGCTACTGCGTTTCTTTGCTCGTCGTTGAGAGAATCTAATATGTGGGAGACATCCATGGCGCGTTATTCTATCAAAATGTCACCGAGATTCTTCGCTTTATCTGCCTAATCTCGCCATCTCACTTAGCTGGCCCTGGCTTAGAGAAAAGTCGCGAAGTTTGGTAGACTACCGCGCCTGCGTCCGGCTTGTAGCGGCTAATTCGTCTCAGATCGAATGATCCCAATGATTTACAGCTACGTATCAATTTAACAGGCTGCCCGAGAAGGGACGCCCGTGCTAACTAGGAGAGAGTTATGTCTGTCAGATCAGACAACGTGCCATTCAATTGGGCGGATCCATTTTCGATGGAAGAGCAGTTATCGGAAGAGGAGCGCATGGTCCGAGATACAGCGAAGCAATATGCCCAGGAGAAGTTGCTGCCCCGGGTTCGCGAAGCCTATCAGAAAGAGGAAACCGATCCGGAGATATTCCGTGAAATGGGCGCCCTAGGCCTGCTCGGTTCTACCATAGAGGGCTATGGCTGCGCCGGCGTGAACTACGTCTGCTATGGTCTGATGGCACGGGAGGTCGAGGCCGTGGATTCTGGCTATCGGTCGATGATGAGCGTGCAGTCCAGCCTCGTCATGCACCCTATCAATACCTTCGGCAGCGAGGAGCAGAAGCAGAAGTATCTGCCGAAGCTGGCGACGGGCGAATACATCGGCTGCTTCGGCCTGACCGAGCCCGATCACGGCTCCGATCCGGGGAGCATGATTACCAGAGCGAAGACAGTGGCAGGGGGTTATACCCTGACTGGCGCGAAGAATTGGATCAGCAACTCGCCGATTGCCGATGTCTTTATCGTCTGGGCGAAGGACGATAGCGGCACGATCTGCGGCTACATTCTCGACAAGGGCATGCAGGGTCTAAGCGCCCCCAAGATCGAAGGAAAACTGGCCCTGCGCGCGTCGATCACCGGCGAGATCGTAATGGACGAGGTCTTCGTTCCCGAAGAGAACAAGCTGCCGCACGCGAAGGGTCTCGCCGGACCGTTCAGCTGTCTGAACTCTGCTCGACTCGGCATCGCCTGGGGAGCCCTTGGCGCCGCGGAAACCTGCTGGCATACGGCACTGCAATACACCATGGATAGAAAGCAATTCGGTAGACCGCTAGCGGCGAATCAGCTGATCCAGAAGAAGCTGGCTATCATGCAGACCGACATCTCTCTAGGCCTTCAGGGCTGTCTGCAGGCCTGTCGCCTGCGCGATCAGGGAAAGTTGGCACCCCCATTGATCTCACTGCTAAAGCGCAACTCCTGTCTTAAGGCTTTGGATGCGGCGCGCGAGGCTAGGGATATGCTGGGCGGCAATGGCATCTCGGATGAGTTTCCGATCATGCGCCACTGTCAGAATCTGGAAGTCGTGAACACCTATGAGGGAACGCAGGATATTCACGCGCTCATACTCGGAAGATCGCAAACCGGGATACAGGCGTTCGTCTAAGCCTGATTAACTCGCGACGGCCTGGCTTCGCATTGAACAGCGAAGCCGGCCCTAGCGATTGAGCTAGATGTAGCTCAGCAGCACGCCGCAGAAAATTACCGCACCGACCCAGTTATTATTCAGAAACGATTCGAAGCAAGGCCCAGGCAGTCGATCTCGAATAAGATACTGCTGATAGGCGAGTAGCCCGCTCGCGACTACTAGTGAAACATAGTAGAACGTGCCCAGCTCGAACTGCCTTCCCGCTAGCGCCATCGCGATTATAAACATTACCTGCAGGCTACCGATTATTGCCTTGTCGGCGTCGCCGAAAAGTATCGCGGTAGACTTGACCCCTATTTCGATATCGAACTCCCTGTCAACCATCGCATACTGCGTGTCATAGGCGACGGTCCATAGACAGTTTGCTACGAATAACAGATAGGCAGACTGCGGAACATCTCCGGTCGCTGCCGAGAACGCCATCAATATTCCCCAAGAGAAGGCCACGCCCAATACTAACTGCGGCAGATTGGTGAAACGTTTCATGAAGGGATACACCGCGACGAGCGCGACCGCGGCGAAAGAGAGTGTGATCGTTCTCTCGTTCGTCAATAACACGAGGCCAAAGCTAATCAGGGAAAGTACGGCGAAACACAGAAACGCATCCTTCCTCGTTAGCGACCCAGCCGCGAGAGGGCGCTTCTCGGTTCGTGCCACTTTGCCATCTATCTTATGGTCGGCGAAATCGTTCACGCAGCAGCCGGCCGAGCGCATCAGCGCCGTACCGACGACGAAGATGAAGAGCAAAGAGAATCGGGGAAATCCTTCCTCGGCGATCCACAGTGCAGAGATTGTGGGCCAGAGAAGCAGATAGATA
The DNA here is from genome assembly GCA_964352295.1 of uncultured Pseudohongiella sp. Taxonomy (GTDB): domain Bacteria; phylum Pseudomonadota; class Gammaproteobacteria; order Pseudomonadales; family Pseudohongiellaceae; genus UBA9145. The sequence continues at coordinate 15,402 of CAYGRR010000005.1, forward strand.
CCGATCGGCTTGTTGGCCCGGGTTAGTTCCGCGAAGGCAGGCAATTTGGAATAGAATTCCGGAAATCGAGACCGAAATTGTGAAACCATTCTATTGCAGAATTTTCTTAGGCGTTCCATGAGCGGTCAATACTTGGCTACAGCGTAGGGAGCGGCTAGCATAAAAGAGTTTGGGTTGAGAGTAAAAACTAGTTTGCCGAGAGTGAGACTTGCTCTTGTAAGAATGCGCCATTACACATTCGCGTAGTGGACATTCTCCCCTAGCCAACGTTGAATTAGGGGGTCGATGATCTCGGGATACTTCTGCAGGACGATCTCCGAGGCGTCTTTTACCTGATCTAGAAGGTCGGCATCGCGGCCGATGTCGGCGACCTTAAAGCTCATCAGCCCAGTCTGCTGCGTGCCTAAGACCTGACCGGGGCCGCGGAGCTCCAAGTCTTTCTCCGCGATATAGAAGCCATCGTTGCTCTCGCGCATTACCGAAAGACGCTGCTTGCCTGCTTTGGATAGTGGTGTCTGATACAGCAGAATGCAGTGACTGTGTGTCGAGCCGCGCCCGACGCGCCCGCGCAGTTGGTGCAGCTGTGCCAGGCCGAGCCGCTCTGGGTTCTCGATCACCATGAGGCTGGCGTTGGGCACGTCGACACCGACTTCGATAACGGTAGTCGCCACTAGCAACTGTATCGTACCCTGCTTAAAGCGTTGCATAATCTCGACCTTCTCCTGCGGCTTCATGCGGCCGTGTATCAGTCCAACTTCTATATCTGGTAGCTGCGTCGCTAGATGCTCCGCCGTCACCTCCGCCGCCTGACACTGCAGCGCCTCGCTCTCTTCAATTAATGTGCAGACCCAATAGGCCTGACTGTTCTCCTTGCAGGCCTGCTCGATGCGCTGCATAACCTGATCGCGTCGGTCGTTGGAGATGATCGCTGTGTTGACAGGTATTCGGCCCGGTGGCAGCTCATCGATAATCGAGTTATCCAGGTCGGCGTAGGCGCTCATAGCGAGCGTCCTTGGGATGGGTGTAGCGGTCATGACGAGTTGATGCGGATTCAAAGAGTGGCGGTTGGCCTTCTCGCGCAGGGCGAGTCGCTGATGCACACCGAAGCGATGCTGCTCATCGATAATGATGAGCCCGAGCTTGGCATAGACTACCTCGTCCTGAAAGAGGGCGTGTGTTCCGACCAGGAGTTGGCAACTCCCATCGGCGACAGAAGCCAATTGTGCAACCCGAGCCTTGCCCTTAGTCTTGCCACTCAACCAGCCAACATTAATAGCGAGTGGTTCGAACCACTGGCAGAAATTCGCGAAGTGTTGCTCGGCTAGTAATTCGGTCGGCGCCATTATCGCCACCTGATAGCCCTCGGCGATTGCATGCAGGGCAGACAGAGCGGCAACCACGGTCTTGCCCGAACCGACATCTCCCTGCAACAGCCTGAGCATGGGACAGGCGCGGGACAGATCGTCGGCAATCTCTCTGTAGGCATGCAGCTGGCCATTGGTAAGAGTGAAGGGCAGGGCCTGAATAAATCTTGCCGCGAGTTCGGGCGAGCCCCCAAACTTGGGTGCCGGTTGCTGCTGCGAGTCCGATTTGAAGCGACGCATGCAGAGGCGATGGGCGAGTAACTCCTCGAACGATAGCCTGTGCTGGCCCGGATTCTTGCCCTCGCTTAACCAACTCAGCGGCGCCTCCAGCGGTGGACGATGGATGAGTCTTATCGCGTCCACCAGGGAGTGCAGCTTGAACTTCTCGATTAACTCAGCGGGCAGAAGCTCCTGGAGTGCGCAGCTGACGACGGAATCTTCCTGTGCAGGGCTGGGTAAAAAGCTGAGTGCTTGATTAGCGATGCTACGCAGCCGGCCCTGACCCAATCCCTCGGTCGCAGGATAGATAGCGGTAAGGCAGTCCTCGATGACGATGTCATCCTGCTCGCGCACCACACGGTACTCGGGATGGAATAGTTCCAGCCCGGACTTGCCTCGCCTCGCCTCGCCATAGCAGCGCACCTGACTGCCTACCGCAAGCGAGTTCTTCTGAGCATTGCTGAAATGGAAGAAGCGAAGGGTGATGAAGCCGCTGCTGTCTTTAACTACACAGCGCAGGCTGCGGCGACGGCCGAATTGTATGTCGGTGCTGAGCACTTCGCCCTGAACCTGCACGGTCTCGCCGGCGCTGATCGAGCCGATGGGGGCGATTCTCGACCTGTCTTCATAGCGGAAAGGCAGATGGAACAGCAGATCCTGAATGTTGTGAATGCCCATGGCGCCGAGCTTTTTCTCCAGCGCGGCGCCGACACCTTTCAGCCGAGTGACGGAGATCTTGTCCAGTTGTTGGCTTGCAGCATTCACTGTTTACGTTGTCCGTTTTGGCGAGAGATAGACAGCGCGCAGACCGAGGCAGAATCACCCGGTCCGGCAGCTTGCAGCAAAGTATATGTGTTTTTATACAGTAGTGCTACGACGGTGCCGAGACGGAGTCGTCTCAATACCGCGTAGAGGGGACGATAGCTACAGGGCCAATACGGCGTCAATCTCTACCTTGGAACCCTTGGGAAGCGCGCTCACCTGTATCGTGGCGCGTGCGGGATAAGGCTCGGAGAAGTAGCCCGCCATGATCTCGTTGACCGTGGCAAAGTCGCCAAGGTCGGTGACATAGATGGTCAGCTTCGCAGCATTGCTGAGACTGCCACCGGCTGCGGTCGCGACGGCGATCAGATTCTTGAACACCTGATGCGTCTGCAGCGCGATATCCTCGGATACGAGCTGCATACTCGATGGGTCTAGCGGAATCTGTCCCGACAGGAACACGAGTGAGCCTGCCTTGATAGCCTGAGAATAGGGACCGATTGCCGCGGGTGCCGCATCGGAGTGCACTTGATCTAGTGTTGTCATGATAATTATCCGTTTCCTTCTCTAATGGCTACCGACGATGTTCTTAATAGTTTTACGAACCTTGCGGCTCTTTACACGAGTGACCTTCGCAACCGGCTTGATGAGTCGGACGCGCTTCATTACGCGCGCCAAGTGAACGCGGTTGTGCACGTTGAGTGAAAGATTGACGATGCTGAAGCGAGCATCTCTCTCTACGGTAGAGATTCTCTCGATGTTGGCCTCGGTTCCCGTAATCGTAGTGGCGAGCGTCGCGATGATGCCGCGCTCGTTCTCGAGCTCGACACGCAGCTCGACGGAGAACTCACCTTGAACCTCAGGATCCCAGCGTACCGACACGCACTTCTCCGGATTGTCACGAATGTCCGCGATGTTGTTGCAGTCATCCGTGTGGATCACCATGCCGCGGCCCGAACTAATATGACCCACGATGGGGTCGCCTGGAATTGGATGGCAGCACTTCGCATAGTTCATCACCATGCCTTCCGAGCCGCGAATATCGATGGAGCCCTGCCTGTCGGATTCTTTCTGTGCCTCGTCTGCTGAAATATTGCTCTGGGTGGTGAGCCTTTGTGCAACCATGTACGACATGCGATTGCCGAGACCAATTTCTTCTAACAATTGATCCATGGACTTCAGCTTCGTCTGCTGCAACACGGTGTCTATGTTTTCCTGCGGGATACTCTCCAGCTGATTGCCGAAACCGGCTAAGGCCTTGTTTAGCAGGCGGCGGCCAAGCGCAACCGATTCCGACTGTTTCTGATTTTTCAAGTAGTGACGTATGTTACTGCGGGCCTTGCCGGTAATCACAAAGCTCAGCCATGCCGGGTTGGGCTGTGTGCCCGGCGCGGTAATGATTTCAACGGTCTGACCGCTCTGCAGTGGTTCACTCAATGGCGCGAGCCGACGACTGATTCGACACGCAACGCAGGAGTTACCGACATCGGTATGAATCGCATAGGCGAAGTCGACAGCTGTTGAACCCGCCGGCAATTCGAAGATGGTTCCCTTCGGCGTGAACACGTAGATCTCGTCGGGGAACAGGTCGATCTTTACGTTCTCGATAAACTCCAGAGAGTTGCCCGCATTCTTCTGCATGTCCAACAGGCCATTCACCCATTCGCGCGCGCGCAGGTGTGTGTTGCTGGGCAAGTCTTCGCTGGACTTGTAGAGCCAGTGTGCGGCGATGCCATTGTTCGCCATCGCCTCCATCTCTTCGGTGCGAATCTGTATCTCGATGGGCACGCCGTGCATGCCGAATAAAGTCGTATGCAGAGACTGATAGCCGTTCGCCTTCGGGATCGCGATATAGTCTTTGAAGCGGCCGGGCACTGGCTTGTACAAGCTGTGCACGGCGCCGAGGACGCGGTAGCACGTATCCACGCGGTCGACGACTATGCGGAAGGCATACACGTCCATGATCTCGGAGAAGGATTTGCGCTTGCTGCGCATCTTCTCGTAAATGCTGTAGAGGTGTTTCTCCCGACCGGCACAGCGACCGGGCAAGCCTTCGCGTTCCAGGCAGGCGGAGATCGAGGTCTCGATCTTGGAGAGAATCTCTTTGCGGTTGCCACGAATCTTTTTTACAGCAGCGGAGATGCGGCGCGCGCGCATAGGATAGAGTGCGGCGAAGCCCAGCTCTTCGAACTCGACGCGCACGGTATTCATGCCGAGCCGATTGGCTATGGGGGCGTAGATATCCAGCGTCTCTCTTGCTATGCGTCGCCGCTTATCGGGAGAGAGCACATCCAGCGTGCGCATATTGTGCAGGCGGTCGGCGATCTTCACCAGGATCACGCGTAGATCTTTCGCCATGGCCATGGCCATCTTCTGAAAGTTCTCGGCCTGCGCCTCGGCGCGACTGCTAAAGGTTATCTTGTTGAGCTTGCTCACCCCGTCGACAAGGTCCGCCACCGAGTTGCCGAACTGCAGCTTTATCGCTGTCTTGGTAATACCGGTGTCTTCGATTACATCATGCAGCATCGCGGCCATTAAGCTCTGATGGTCCATGTGCATTTCGCTGAGGATGCCGGCTACGGCGAGGGGGTGTGTTACGTAGGGGTCGCCACTACGACGGAACTGGCCATCGTGGGCTTGTTCTGCATAGTAATAGGCACGACGAATGTTGTTGACCTGATCCTTGGCAAGGTAGCTGGTCAGGTCCGAGGACAAGGAGTCGATGGTGTCTACTGCTGGGACCTGCAAGACTCGACTCCTTGGCTATCAGATTGGTGATTAGGCTTCCGCGGCGGGGGGCTCTTTCTCTTCGCCCTCGTCTGTGGCAGCTTCTGCTGTTTCTTCCGCCTCAGCCGAAGCTTCGGTGGCTTCCGCGTCGGCGACCTCGTCAGCTAGCTCCTGAAGTTCCACGCTAGGTGGCTTAGCTAGCAAGATGCTGGCGTCGATCAGGCCTTCGGCAATCTCTCGCAGTGCTAGGACGGTAGGCTTGTCATTATCGACGGAAACCAGTGGATCTTTGCCACCAGTCTGAATCTGACGCGAACGCTTGCTGGAAACCATGACCAGTTCAAAGCGGTTTTCAACGTTTTCCAAACAATCTTCTACAGTGATTCTAGCCATACCAAACCCTTAATGTTCTAAATGTTTTCTGGTGCCGGGCTGCCGGAGCGTTGCTGTTCCGGGCAGGGCCACCATAGCTCCAGGGAGCATATTTAACGAGGACCGAGGATTTTACTGAATTCTGCCACAGAATGCATACAATTCTTGAGCATAGCCTGGCGCTGCAGACTACGCCGACTGCGATTAACGGCCTCGAGTGAGGTCCGCGAACAGCTTCGCCTGGTTCGTTTCCTGATACTTAATCGTTAGTCTGCGCGAGTGCACAATGGCGGCGAGGTCCGCAAGCGCAGTATCGAAGTCGTCGTTTATCACCACAAAGTCGGCCTCTGCGACGTGGGAAATCTCGGCAACGGCCTCACTCATGCGCTTCTCGATAGTCTCGGTATCGTCCTGAGCGCGGTCGAGAAGGCGAGTCTGCAGGGTCTCCAGAGAGGGGGGCAGGATGAAGATAGAGCAGGCATCTGGGTCGAGGTTGCGCACCTGAACTGCTCCCTGCCAGTCGATCTCGAGAATCACGTCGAGACCGGCTTCTAGCTGCTCATTCACCCACAACTGCGAGGTGCCGTAATGATTGCCATAGACCTGGGCGCTCTCGAAGAAGTTGCCTGCCTGCAGCATCTCCATGAAAGACGCCTCATTCACGAAGTGGTAATTCACTCCGTCCTCTTCGCCCGGCCGCTTCGCTCGGGTCGTATGTGAGACGGAGACACGCAGGCGCTGCTCGCGCTCGATCAGCGCCTGTACCAAGCTGGTTTTACCCGCGCCGGAAGGTGCCGTCACGATGAATAGTGTGCCTCTAGTCATGCTGCTTGTTCTCCGAGTCTTGTCTTAGACTGCTCATTGCTATTCGATATTCTGAATCTGTTCACGCATCTGCTCGATCAGCACCTTCAATTCCACAGCATTGAGTGTGGTTTCGGCGACGATGGATTTCGAGGAGAGGGTATTGGCCTCGCGGTTCAGCTCCTGCATCAGGAAGTCGAGGCGTCGCCCCTTCTGACCCTTCGCGCCCATCACTCGCTCAACTTCATTCAGATGTGAATCCAGTCTATCCAGCTCCTCCTCCACATCCGCCTTCTGAGCCAGCAACGAGACTTCCTGCTCCAGACGTGTAGGCTCTAGCTCTGCCTGCAGCTCCGCCAAGCGGTCGAGGATGTTCTGCTTCTGTTTCGTCAGGATCTCGGGCATCTTGCTGCGAATACTGACTACTATCTGGCGAACAGACTCGATGCGTTGCTGGATAAAGCCCTGCAACTCAGCACCCTCACGCTCCCGTGTCGCCACTAGGTCATCCAGGGCGGCAACGAACAAGCTGAGAGCCTGCTTCTCGATTGAAGACTTGTCGAAGTCTTGCTCTTCGATGACGCCAGGCCAGCGCAGAACCTCCATGTTGTTTAGGCTAGAGGAAGTACCGGTAATCTGTTCGATCTCGATGTTCGCCTGCACCAGTTGCTCGATTAGCTTTACGTTCAAGTTCAAGCCCGTGGAAACCTTGGTCTCGGATTGAAAGCGCAGTTGGCATTCGACCTTGCCGCGGGTGAGCCGCTTGCGTACAGCCTCCCGTACAGCATTCTCCAACGCTCGAAAAGAATCGGGCAGCCGGACACTGGTTTCCAGATAGCGATGATTTACAGATCGAATTTCCCAGGTGAGTGAGCCCCATTCCTGTTCCTGCTGCTGCCTCGAGAAGGCAGTCATACTTGCTGTCATAGTCTACTACCCAAATATTGACGCGAAATCTGCTGGAAATTATTTTAACCTAATCGAGCGCTAATCACAGTGTACTTTATCAGCACAGCGCCTCGCCGCGTTCTCGTTTCAGGTAATGTCACGGGGCACAGATACAACATCACCGGACTTGTGGCTCGCTATAACATTCAATATCTAGGATAATTTGCAGGCAGGAAATCATGCGACTTTAGAACTTTATTCACAGGAAAAATATGACCGTACTTAAGAGACCCAGCCAACGCAGCTTCGATCAATTGCGCAATATTGTAATTAGCAGAAACTATACGAAGCATGCGGAGGGCTCGGTATTGGTAGAGTTCGGGGATACCAAGGTGTTGTGCAATGCCAGCGTAGAAGCATCCGTTCCACGCTTCTTGAAGGGCACAGGCAAGGGCTGGATTACTGCCGAGTACGGCATGCTGCCGCGCTCGACCAATACCCGCATGGACAGAGAGGCGGCGCGGGGCAAGCAGTCTGGTCGTAGCCTCGAGATTCAGAGGTTGATAGGTCGCTCGCTGCGGGCTGCAATCGATCTCACGCAGCTTGGTGAACACACGATAAAAGTGGACTGCGACGTAATCCAGGCCGATGGCGGCACCCGAACGGCGTCCATTACCGGCGGCTGTGTCGCGATGATGGATGCGATCAATCACATGATCGCGACCAAGATGGTAGCGGGAAACCCGGCGAAGCAGTTAATCGCCTCTGTCTCAGTGGGAATCTTCGAGGGCCACGCGGTGCTCGATCTCGACTATGACGAAGACTCCAACGCCGAGACTGACATGAATATCGTCATGACCGAGTCTGGTGGTTTCATCGAAGTGCAGGGCACGGGCGAGGATGGAGACTTCAGTCACGAGCAGTTGTTACAGATGCTTGCCTTGGGAAAGAGTGGTATTCGAGAGCTCGTGGAGAAACAGAAGCTGGCGCTTTCTTGAGTCGGCGCCTGAGTGTTATCGTTCTGAGACCGTGAGGGCGAGAGCTAACAAGTGAGGTATTGATGCAAGACTTCCAGAAAGACTTTCTTAATTTCGTCATCGACAATGAAATTTTGCGCTTCGGAGAATTTACTCTGAAGTCCGGACGAGTCAGTCCTTACTTCTTTAATGCGGGCCTTTTTAATACTGGCGAGAAGCTGTCGTTTCTCGCGCGCTGTTACGCCGATGCGATTGTATCTGCCGGCATAGAATTCGATGTTCTGTTCGGCCCGGCCTATAAGGGCATTCCTCTAGCCACCGCAACTTCTATGGCGCTCGCGAATAAACACAAAGTAAACAAACCCTACTGCTTCAATCGCAAGGAAGCGAAGGCGCATGGAGAGGGCGGCTCAATAGTAGGTGCCGAGTTGAAAGGTGATGTGTTAATTGTAGATGACGTGATAACGGCCGGCACCGCGATAAGAGAGGCCGCAGAAATCATCAGCAGTAACGGCGCGCACTTGAATGGCATCGCCGTCGCGATGGATCGACAGGAGAAGGGAGCAGGTGAGCTATCCGCCATTCAAGAAATAGAACAAAATTACCAGATAAAGGTTGTTAGCATAATTAGTCTTCAGAACATCGTAGACTATCTGCTGTCTACCGAGAATAAGAAACTAGAGCCGTATCTTGCTGCGGTCAGAACGTATAGAGAGCAGTACGGTATTTCTTCTTAGCCTGTACAGAGGCGACTAGACAACTGCCTCGGATTCCACCGGGGCTGCATAAGGCTCCAATAGATTCTTGCTGAGGTAGTCCCATTGCGTGTCCCAGTTCTCAAGGGGCGAAACTTTGAATTCGCTGCGAACGAACTGCACTAGTCTGCCCTCACAAGAGGCGAGCAAGAGATTGGCGAGGACCGCGGGTGAGATCGTTGTCTTTAGATTTTCGCGGATCTGCGCTTCACGCAGTACCTGTTTAAGCTGAGCTTCTAGGCGGCTATAGAACTGAGCTATGCGTTCACGCAGTCTTTCGGTTTCCCCCGCCAGAGCATCTCCGGTAAGCAGGCGAGTCATGCCAGGGTTCTTGTCGCAGAATGTGAGCAGTAGCAGCAGGATGTTCTGGCAGCGAATCTCCGCATTCTCCTCCTCGCTAATGATTCTCGTAATTCTCGCGAAGAGAGTTTCCTCTATAAACTTGATCAACCCCTCGAACATTCTCGCTTTGCTGGGAAAGTGTCTGTACAGGGCTGCCTCAGAGACTCCGACTTCTCTGGCAAGGGCGGCAGTTGTGATGCGCTCGCCCGGCGCGGATTCCAGCATGCGTGCTAACGCCTGCAGAATCTGGTCTTTTCGAGAAATCTTGTTGGCTTTGTCCATGTTGTTCTATTGGCCTGATCAGTTCTTATCCAAACCGCTCTTGGATATCAGTGTGCCGACCCCTTCGTCTGTAAATATCTCTAGGAGTACCGCATGCTCTACTCGTCCGTCGACGATCGTGGCGCTGCCTACGCCATTCTTCACGGCGTTTAGCGCGCACTCGACTTTGGGCAGCATCCCTCCCTGTATAGTTTTATCGGCAATAAGCTTATCAACTTGCTTAATGCTAAGGCCGGTTAGCACATTTCCCTTCTTATCCTGCACGCCTGCTATGTTGGTGAGCAGGATTAGCTTCTCCGCGCCGAGGACGCTGGCGATCTCGCCGGCCACCGAATCGGCGTTGATGTTGTAGCTCGCGCCGTTATCGTCGGTGCCAATAGGCGCGATAACGGGGATGAAGTTGCTGTTCTTCATGACCTCGAGAATCTCGGTATTGATGCTCACTACCTCGCCGACCTGACCGATGTCGATGGCCGCATCGGCAGGCGCAGAGCCCTTGCGCTTGAACTTCAGCTGCTTCGCCTTGATCAGGTTGCCGTCCTTGCCGCTAATGCCCACGGCCTTGCCCTGATTCTTGTTCAGCAGCGCGACGATCTCCTTATTCACCAGGCCACCTAGCACCATCTCAACCACGTCCATGGTCTGGCTGTCGGTAACGCGAAGCCCATCGATGAAGCTGGACTCGATGTTGAGTCGCTCTAGCAGGCTGCCTATTTGTGGGCCGCCGCCATGAACGATGATCGGATTGATGCCGACCAGCTTCATCAGGACGACGTCTCTCGCGAAGCTCTGCTTGAGCGCCTCATCGACCATGGCATTGCCGCCGTATTTAACGACTACCGTGCGACCCGTGAATTTCTGTATATAGGGTAGCGACTCGGTAAGGACCTTGGCGATATTCTTTGCGTTGCTTAGTGATAGTGACATGTCTCTTCTTTCCGCGAGCTCGAAACCCAGTTAGGGCGATCTAAGCTTCTACTGTTAGTCCTTTATAGCGTCCTAAATGCGTATTTCTAAATTCTTATCTACCCGGAGCAGCAGGGCTCTAAACACCTCTTGAATCTGCAACATGCGCGCCTTAGATTTTGCTTCGAACCTCATGAGCAGTGCCGGACTGGTGTTGGAGGCGCGCACGAGGCCCCAGCCGTCGGCATACTCAACGCGAAGCCCATCGAGGGTGACCAGCTTCGCCGTCGGGAAATCCGCCAGCTCTAGCAGCCGCTCCATCAGCAAGAACTTGCGTTCCTCTGGAACCTCTATCTTAATCTCCGGTGTGGTGATGCCTGATCGGAACTGAGCGAATAGCTCGTCACTCGACAGGCTAGACTCGCTCAGTATCTGCAATAGTCTGGCCGCGACATAGAGGCCGTCATCGAAGCCCATCCAGCCATCCTTAATGAATATATGTGCGGCAAACTCGCCTCCCAGAATGGCATCGGTCTCCAACATCTTCTGCTTCATGAAGGAATGGCCACTTCGATGCATCACGGGAATTCCCCCGTGCTGCTCGATAAGGCTGCCTAGCCTGCTGCTGCATTTCACGTCATAGACGACAGCTCTGCCGGGATGGTCTGGCAAGATCGATTGCACGAGCAACATCAGCAGCTGGTCGGCATCGACGAACGTCCCGCGGTTGGTGACGAGTCCGATTCGATCGCCATCGCCATCGAGCGCAATGCCTACATCCGCCTTCGTCTCCACTACGACGGCTGAAAGTGCAGACAGATTCCCGGGCACCGTCGGGTCCGGATGATGGTTTGGGAAACTGCCATCTATCTCGCAAAAGATGGGATGGACATCGCAGCCCAAGCCTCTAAACAATGTTGGAGCGATCTTGCCGGGCACTGCATTGCCGCAATCGACAACAATCTTTAGTGGCCTGCTTAATTGTATGCGACCGCAGATGTCGTCGATGTAATGCCGATCGATCTGAAGCTCGGAATATTCGCCGTCGCCAATTCTTAACTGATCGTTTTCAATCCGCGACCTGATCGACTGAATCTGATTGTCGGCAAGGCTGGTTCGATTGAACACGATCTTAAGGCCATTGTAATTCGCAGGATTATGACTCGCCGTAAGCATTACGCCCGAGGCATATTCTGTCGTATAGCTCGCGAAGTACAGCAGGGGCGTCGGCACCAGGCCAAGGCTTACGACGCCGCAGCCGCTACTGCGGATTCCCTCGATCAATGCGCTAGACAATGCCGGACTAGAGAGCCTGCCGTCGTAGCCAACGAGCAGTGTGTCTATTTGCTGATCCAGAGCCTCGCTGCCGATCGCCTGACCGATGCGCTTTACACTTTGCGGCGAGAGCTGCGTATCGGCAATTCCGCGAATGTCGTAGGCCCTGAAGATGGAAGCCGGTATAGAGTCGTGGTCAGCTTGTGTTACAGCTTGCGTCATGTTCATCGCCGGTAGTTGGGCAGATTGGTTGTGGTGATTATCTCTCGTTCAGCGCCGTGGCGATGAGTCGCAACATGTTCCGAGCAACCACATTCTTGTTGCCCATTTTCAATTCAACTACGTCTGCTGCCGTTATCGCCGTGACGGAAATGGAATCGCTGTTAAAGGTTTCTATCGCGTTGTTCGCGAACAACATGTCCAAGCCTTTACGCTGTAATTTGTCTTTGCCGTTGTTGACGATGTCGTTTGTCTCTGCAGCGAAGCCGACCACGTAGGGTCTGTTCTTCAGCTTGGCAACCTCGCTGATAATGTCCGGGTTCTTTATCAAGGTGAGTTGCATCTTCTCGTCAGACTTTTTGATCTTCTGGTCTTCGAATCGCTCGGGTCTATAGTCAGCTACTGCGGCGACTCCGATGAACACGTCGCAATCTGTCATGGCAGCATGAGTCGCTTCGAGCATCTGAAGTGCGCTGACAACATCGACGCGATTCACGCTCTCGGGAGTAGGCAAGTTAACTGGCCCGCTGATGAGTGTAACTTTCGCACCGGCGGCGACTGCCTCGGCGGCCAGTGCATAGGCCATCTTTCCAGAGCTGTGATTGCTTATAAACCGAACCGGGTCCAGCGCCTCGCGCGTTGGCCCGCCAGTAATGACGAACCTCTTTCCAGCGAGCTCGCCGGTTTCGAATAGGCTCGCGCTCAGTTCCAGTAGTTGAGCAGGTTCCAGCATGCGCCCCGGCCCAACATCGCCGCAGGCCTGTTCACCTTCCGCTGGCCCGAAGATGTGGTAGCCACGATCGACCAACACGTTGAGATTGCTCACCGTGCTGTCATCCGCCCACATGGCCTGATTCATCGCGGGGGCTATGGCGATCTTCGCCGAGGTTGCGAGCACCATGGTGGAGAGTATGTCGTCGGCCTGACCGTGACTGATTCGAGCAATGAAATCTGCTGTTGCGGGTGCGATGAGCACCAGATCAGCCCAGCGGGCTAATTCTATGTGGCCCATCGCTGCCTCGGCATCGCTATCGAGCAGATCTAGATGGACTCGCTGACCCGAGAGAGCCTGCATGGTAAGCGGCGTAATGAACTCGGTAGCGGCTTTGGTCATGCCCACTCTCACCTCGGCACCCGCTTTGATAAGCAGCCTGGTTAGCTCTGCACTTTTGTAGGCAGCGATGCCGCCGGTGATGCCCAGTAAGATTCGCTTGTTAGTAAGGCTTAACATGGAGAACCAACAGATATAGGTGTTTCAAGGGACGACTAGACTAGCAGCAAGTTTTCCGTTAATCAATTTGGCTGCAAACTACGGGTTCTGACGGGTGCGGTCTATGCTTTTAGTAGCCTGTCGATTGCCTCGCCAGGAATCGTGCAGGACAGTGGCTACACATAAAGGACTAGTCTAATGAGCATGGCGGGTTGGCCACAGGGAGAGCGGCCTAGGGAGAAACTACTGTCCAAGGGGGCGGCTAGCCTGTCTGACGCGGAGCTTCTGGCGGTGTTGCTGCAAACGGGCACGCGGGGCAAGACCTCCGTAGACATCGCTAGGGAGATACTGAGTCGCTACGGCGGCTTGGTCGGTCTCCTGGCAGCGGATTACGGAAGCCTCACCGAAAACTCGGGTATCGGCTCGGCTAAGGCGGCGCGGTTCGTGGCGATGAAGGAGTTGTCCCAGCGCCATATGCTGGAGGGCATTCAGTGCAAGGACATCTTAACAAGCTCGGCGGCGACGAGAGACTATCTGCGTGCGAAATTTAGAGACTGCGAGAGCGAGATCTTCAGCTGCCTGTTCCTGAATAATCAGCACCATGTCGTGAAGTTAGAAGAGCTGTTCCGAGGCACGATCGATGGGGCTGCTGTCTATCCCAGGGAGGTGGTGAAGCGCTGCCTGCACCACAATGCCGCGGCGGTCATATTGGCGCACAACCACCCTTCGGGTGTTGCGGAGCCCAGCCAGGCGGATATTGCCATCACGCACAAACTCCGAGTAGCCCTGCAATTGATCGATGTGCGGGTGTTGGACCATCTGGTGATCGGCGACTCAATGGTGGTTTCCTTTGCTGAGCGCGGCCTCCTATGAGGCCTACCCGCAGGCGCTGTATGGCAGAGGGTGGAAGCCGGACCCGGATTCGATGCTCCGCCTGGCGGGGCTGCCGGGAGACCCCTTAATTCCTCATTATCTTGCTATTGGCAGATCGTTCTGGTATAAAACGCAGCTCTTTTTTGAGCCTGGTTCTCCGATGAGCCTTGGTTTTGAAATTTGCCACACACGACAAGTATTTAGTTAATTGAAACGAGGCAGCAAAATGTCCAGGGTTTGTATGGTAACTGGCAAGAAACCGGTTACAGGAAACAATGTTTCCCACGCGCACAATAAGACACGGCGTCGATTTTCGCCAAATATCCATACTCATCGGTTTTGGGTAGAGTCTGAGAAGCGCTTTGTAAAGCTGCGCTTGACGACAAAGGGTATGCGGATCATTGATAAGAATGGCATAGAAGCCGTTCTAACGGATCTTCGAAACAACGGCGTTCGCGTATAAGCGCGTCAACGCCAGGCTAGTAATTAATAGGCTACGACTATGAGAGATAAAATTAAGCTGGTTTCAAGTGCCAAGACTGGTCACTACTACACCACCGATAAGAACAAGCGCACCATGCCCGACAAGATGGAAATCAAGAAATTTGATCCTGTCGTTCGCAAGCACGTGGTCTACAAAGAAGCGAAGATCAAGTAACACCGCCTTGGGTTAGAAGCTCTAGCCCTAGAATCGGGAAAGCCGGAATTTTCAGTAGAAAACTCCGGCTTTTTGTTGCCTTTGAAAAGGTGAATCGGCGCACTAGCGAGGCAATTTGGCCTCAAAAGTGGAATCGGCTTAGCGGCGATGTTCTATTCTAATCTATCGCCCTTTGCTAAGCCGCTTTGCCAGTTTCTCTGTGCTGGCAAGCAACTTCTTGTCTGCCGCAAACTCCTTTTTCAGTTTCCCAACCGTGGTTGAAACGGTGCCATAACGCTTCAGCTTAAACAGCTTAGCGATAGACTGCAGTGTTACAGCAGAGAGCTCCTGACAGAGGTACATGGCAACCCAGCGCGGCACGTTCTTCGAGCCAGGGCCGCGAGCGGCTTTGTAAATGCTCGCCTCAGAAACCCTAAATTCTTTCGCCACTGCGGTGATAATCTGCTTGCAGGAGGGACGCCACTTCGCGTTGGCACCTCGCGAGACTCCCCGCGCAGCCGTGGCTGACTTCTTCTTCTGCGCAGACTTTCGAAACGCGTCATCGCCTAGCACGGAGGAGAGGTTCTTCTTCCCGTAAAAATGCGCCAATTCCTCGCTGACCCCTTGGGCGACTAATTTCTTGTAGGCAATAAGGCGCTTTGCTGCCGAGCTTGGCAGTTGCTTAAGCGTCTCGTCCCTGTTAAACCAAGCCGGCGGGTTCGCCTTCTTCGTAAAGTAAGCATAACTCGACCACGGGTAGTTATTGAGTTCGGCGGCCTTTACTCGAGAGTGGATATAGCTGGACAGAGGGAGCAGATAGTTTTCTGCCTGAACTAACACGGCTTTGTAGCGGCCTCTGAATAGCGAGCCATCGCTGCCCTTCATTTTCTGATACTGCTGGGTATAGAGACCATCGATCTGGCGCATAAAGCGGCTTAGGTTAGCCTCGGGGGTTTTCACTACGAGATCATAGCCGTCTTTGAGTAGGCAGTAGGCATGGACCTGTACATTGAGTCGAGAGCAGGTTTCGCCTAGTCCCTCGAGGAAGGCCTCGTAATATTTCTCTGAGGGAAATACGCGCTGTTTGCCGAGGCCGCGGTTGGACACATGATAAACGGCATCGGGATATTCAATTCTCAGTGGTCTGGCCATCTGTAGTTCTCTTTATTATTAGGGATAGAATTAGAGCTGGCCCTCTACGGGGCAGGCGTATAGTTAACGCAATTGCGCTATCGCGTCAACACCGTTGCGCTTGATGGGTTGCAAATTCGCCCAAACGGTAGCGGCATAACTTCAGGCTAGAGTTTGTGTCACTGCTAGGGCAATGTTTTTTACTAATTGTTCCAGCTCTTGAATAGTTGACTGTTAGGCTCTGGTATAGATGAGGCGCGGAATTTGGGTAGTTGCTTAGCAGGGCAGCAATTTCGTTTAAGGACGAACCGCTTTTACAACCACGCGTTTCGGAGCGGGCAGGCCTTCTATTGTGAGGAGCGGATCATCCACGCTCAAGGCATCATCGAGAGAGTCAAATGGCATCCATTCAGTCTTGCGCTGCTCCGCGAGTGTGGTTATCGATTCATCGATAACCGAAATTTGTTCCATGCCGCAACGCGAGAGCCACTGCACTAGAGTGGGAATGCTGGGCACGAACCAAACATTGCTCATACGCGCATACTTCTTCTGAGGTGTCAGGCTGTAGCCGGCCTCGCCATCTACGCAGATCGATTCGATAACCAGTTCGCCCCCTGGCCGCAGGCAGCTCTTCAGTTCCAGAAGATGATCGATAGGAGAGCGCCGGTGATAGATTACTCCCATAGAAAACACGGTATCGAAGCAGTTTAGCGAGGGAGGCACTTGTTCCAGTGTCAGGGGTAGTACGAAAACTGGCGATTGATCCACGAAATGTTTTAGCAGCCAGAACTGCGCGACATAGGCGATATGGGGATCGATGCCGAGCACCATCTCCGCTCCCTGCTCCAACATGCGAAACCCGTAGTAGCCATTACCACAGCCAACATCGAGCACCCGCCGGGATTCGAGCGGTGATATCTCTTTTACGAGTCGATCCCATTTCAGATTGGATTGCCATTCGGTGTCTACGTCTATACCGAATAGTTCGAAGGGCCCCTTACGCCAGGGGATAAATTCCACGAGCTGTTCTCTTAATTGCGCGAGGGTCTGCGCATCACTATCGCTGGCAGAGCCGATCCTCACCTTGCTACCGAACTCCACTGAACTGGGCAGGATCTCCGGCAGCTCGGATAACAGCTTGCGCCACTTCGGGAAATCGCCGTGCCTAATCTGCTGCAGGAACTCATCGTGGGTAAAGGGAAGCATAGCCTCAAGAGGCGTGCCTTCAATAAATTCCTGTAGCGGCTTTAGATTCATAGCGGACTATTTGAAGGCGACCATGGAGGCGAAGTTGAAGCATTGGAACCAGACATCGACTGATTGGAATCCAATCTTTTCGAGGCGCTCGCAGTGCACCTCGAGAGTCTCTGGCAGCAAGACGTTCTCAAGGGCAGCGCGCTTTTGACTTATCTCCAGCTTGCTATACCCCATATTCTCTTTGAAGCTATGGTACATCTCGATGAACAACTGATTGAGCTTCTCATCGGGAAAGCTAATCTTTTCAGAGATAATCAGAACGCCACCGGGGTTCATTCCAGCGTAGACTCTGCTCAGCAGGGAAGCGCGCTCGGCGAGGGGGATAAACTGCAGGGTAAAGTTAAGCACTACCACCGAAGCATCGGAAATGTCCGCATCGAGCAGGTCCTCGCAGCGGCACACAATCTTGCTTGCGAATCGGGGCAGGCCCTCTAGCTTGGCCTGAAGGCGATCGATCATGGCTGGGGAATTGTCGATAGCGATCGCCGAGAAATCCTGGCATTCGACCCTATCAACGGCGGCAAGAGTTGCGCCTCCGAGGCTGCAGCCAAGATCGTAGATCCTGCTGTTCTCCTGACAGTATTTCTCCGCTAGTACACCAATCATGGCTATGATCGTGCTATAGCCTGGCACCGATCGATTGATCATGTCCTCAAAAACCGAGGCGACGTTCTCGTCGAAAACGAAGTCGCCGGGAAGCTTAGTCTCGGCGAATATTCGATCTTTGTTCTGCTCAGTAATGCTCATGATTGGCTTCTTCTTAGCGTGAATTTCATCCATGCTGTCTATCTCAATCTATCCAGTGCATTATCCTGTTATCCATGACACATTCAATTACCAATGCCTCATCTTTGCTTGTTAAAAATTCGGCGCTGTTCGACAATCTCGAAATCGGAACAGGCGTATTGGATCTAGCCTGTGGGATGGGTAGAAACGGTTTATTTCTAGTCCACCATAATGTTCCAGTAATATTTGCAGATAATAATGAAGCCCATCTACAATCCGTTCTGCAAGCACTCGAGTCGGCAGGGGCTAGCGCCGAGAGTAGCGAGTGTTGGTTGGTAGATTTTGAGGCTGAGGTGGAGGCGGGTAGAAATCCCCTAGTCGGTAAATGCTTCGATGCGATCCTAGTATTTAACTACCTACACAGGCCGCTTTTCCCTTTCATCAGAGAGGCGGTTCGGCCCGGTGGGCTCTTGGTGTATGAGACGTTTACCTTAGATCAGAAGCGCTTCGGTAGACCGAGTAATCCAGATTTTCTTTTACGGCACGGCGAGTTGCGCCAAGCCTTCGAAGGATGGGAAATTATCGAGAGCTACGAAGGAAATCTGGCGAACCCGCAACGCGCGATAGCAAGATTAATAGCCAGAAAGCAGGCTGAATGATGAGTTTGATGAACAAGGCAAAAATACTCCCTCTTAACTTTGGCGGCAGAAGCAAAGTTCTGAAGCGGCCCTATGACTGCGAGATTCTGCGCAGTAAGCGGAAGACGCTTGCCTTGTATATCAGAGGGCAGAAAGTAGTAGTGCGTTGTCCACTTCGAGCCTCCAGGTTAGAGGTCGAGGAGTTCATTAGCTCGAACCATACCTGGATAGAAGGGCGCCTCTTCGAAGAGTCGCTCCGCGAGAAGCAGGTATTGAGGGTTGAGAGGGGCGCTAAGATTTTTTATCGCGCTCGCGAACTCACGATTGTCTTCAGAGAGGGGCGCAAGCAGAGAATCCTGATAGTTGGTGATGAGTTTATTATTCAGGGCCACAAGCTAACCGCCGCCAAGGCGAAGATTCTGTTAGAGGACTATTTGATCGACAAGGCCAGCGAATACATATTGCCTAGGGCTCGTGGCTTAGCACGTCATCTTGGTGTCGAGCATAAGATCTCGGAGATAAAGCTGAGGAAGACCCGATCTAAGTGGGGGCACTGCACATCAACAGGAGTGCTACAGTACAACTGGCTAATCATGTTGGCGCCGTACAGCATAATTGACTATATGATTACCCATGAGGTGTGCCACCTGCTGCACATGGATCATTCTCGACGCTTCTGGAAACAAGTTGAAGCCATCTGTCCCGACTGCGATCACTACATCGCCTGGCTAAAAGAGCACGAGCATCGATTCTGGTTCTAGCTCGCAGCCCTGACTCGAAACCGTAGATCCCAAACCCCATGCCCGAGGCGCTGTCCTCGCTTCTCGAACTTCGTGACCGGCCTGTCAGGGCTAGGCCAATAGTTCTGTGTGCCCAGCTCGTTTTCCAGGGAAGTGTTCGCTTCCAATACTTCCATCATATGTTCGGCATAGGCCTGCCAGTCAGTGGCGAAATGCAACTCCGCTGATGGTTTGAGTTTCTTCAACAGCAGTTCGATGAATTCTGGCTGGACCAGACGCCGCTTGTTGTGGCGCTTTTTGTGCCACGGATCGGGGAAGAAGAGCAGTAGCCTATCGATGCAGTGCTCTGGCAGGCCAGTCTCTAGGATCTCTCTAGCGTCGTGACAGATCAGTTTGATGTTCGTGAGTTGTTTCTCGGCTATGCCATTGAGAAGCTTGCCTACACCCGGCTGATGGACTTCGATACCGAGGAAATTCTGCTCTGGATTTTCCATTGCCATCTCTAGTAAAGAATCGCCCATCCCAAAACCTATCTCCACCGTCAATGGCTGTGGCTTATCGAACAGGGTCTCAATAGCCAGGGGCTTCTTCTCAAAGTCGATGACGTACTTAGCCCAATAGCTTTCGATTGCATTGCGCTGCGCGTCGGTAAGACGCCCCGAACGAATGACATAGCTGCGGATCGGCCGCTTGTTTTCGAGGGGTATTGAATTAGACATGGGAGGGCACTCTGAGGCCTAGCCCGGAAACTGTTGCTTGGCGGCGAACCAGACTAACAGCGCCCATGCCGCTAAGAAACAGAGGCCGCCCAGTGGCGTAATCGCACCCAGCCACCTAACACCCGTAATGCTGAGCAGGTACAAGCTGCCGGAGAATAAGACAATGCCAGCGAGCATCAGATAGGCGCTAATGCGCAGCAGGTTGTTGGCTGGAAAATTAATCAGCATGACGCCGATGCCAAACAGGGCGAGCGCGTGGTACATCTGATACTGCACGCCAGTTTGAAAAGTATTGAGCAACGCAGGCGTCAGTTTCTCGCGCAGCCCATGTGCTGCGAAGGCGCCCAGTGAAACGGCGATAAAGCCGTTTATGCCAGCCAGCATGATAATCAGTTTGCTCATGATATTTCGTGTTCAGGGTTGCTTGGGTTGATAGTACAAATTCTGCTCAAAAAAAAGCCGCGAGCTGGTCGCGGCTTTTTGCTGTTCATTGCCTACGCTGCCATTCTTGCTTTGATTTTATTCATCGCATTCTTTTCGAGCTGGCGAACTCGCTCAGCAGAGATGTCATAGCGGTCGGCCAACTCATGCAGAGTGGCTTTGTTCTCGCTCAGCCAGCGGCTGTTCAAGATATCTTTGCTGCGATCATCGAGTTCTGCCATGGCCGCATGAAGGCTGTTATTCGTTACTTCTTCCCACTCGGCTTCTTCCACATTGCTAGCAAGGTCGGATGCCTGATCTTCCAGGTAGTAAGCAGGGGCCTTATAGGCCGCTTCGTCGTCGCTGTCTGCATCGGCGTCGAAGGCGGCGTCATAGGATGCCATCCGGCCTTCCATCTGCCTGACGACCTTCGCATCTACGCCAAGGTCTTGTGCCATCGCTTCGGCTTCTTCATTGTTCAGCCAACCGAGACGCTTCTTGGAGCTGCGCAGATTGAAGAACAGTTTGCGCTGCGCCTTGGTGGTCGCGATTTTTACTATGCGCCAGTTACGCAGAATGTATTCATGCATTTCGGCCTTAATCCAATGCACGGCGAAGGATACCAAGCGAACGCCCACCTCTGGGTTAAAGCGCTTCACAGCCTTCATCAGGCCAACGTTACCTTCTTGGATTAGATCAGCCTGAGAAAGGCCATAACCGGAATAGGTCTTGGACATGTGTACCACGAAGCGAAGGTGGGCGAGAACCAGCTGTCTGGCCGCATCCACGTTATCTTCGTAGTAGTACTGCTTGGCAAGCTCTAGCTCCTGCTCAGGCGTCAGCATAGCGATACTGTTCACTGACGCGATATAGGCAGTTAAATCCTGACCCGGTGTTGTGGGGTCGAAAACTTGTAAACTGTTAGCTGTGCTCATTGTGATCACTTTATCCTAAAAAATCGAAGTCTTTACTGGGACTACGTACCGGCGCGTATTTTAACACCCTAGCTTTCCCTCCGCCAATACTACTGTATTCTCGAATCCCCAACTACGGCGGGGCTTTCCGGGTTTTCTCCTGCTAGCCCAAGACCGCAGCCCCAAGCTTAAATCCTTTAAAGGGGGAAAGCTTGCCTATAGGTGGGGCCGCTCACGAACAATTCAAGGGCTGGGGCAACAATTCTTTCTACGGCCTCAGCGCTTAGGGCTCTATCGAGCGAATGTGGCGCAAACTCGCGACTAGTGCCGACGTCCAGCCAATGGCAGCGCCACCGACGACTAGCAGCAAAGTATTCGAAAACCCGAAGCCGCGTAGCTGGAAGTCGGTTTCATACAGCTGCGTTAGCAGTTCCAAATTCGAATTAAAACTAGCTAAAACAACGCCTTGTAGTATCGAGGCCAAGACACCACCGCCAATGCCAAAGAACAGACCGGTATACAAAAACGGCCTCGCGGCATACATGTCGGACCCGCCTACTAGCTTAATTACGCGAATCTCTGCCTTCCGGTTCTCAATCGCCAGCTTTATTGTGTTCCCTACTACGAAGAATAGCCCAAGAATCACGATTACAGACAGTACTGTCCCAAGAGCGCTAACCAGGTTCGATATTGCCGCCAATCGCTGCAGCCAGAGGCTGTCTACTTGCGCCAGTTCCACCTCCGGCAGCTCTTGAAGCTCGCGCGCGAGGCCCTCAACCGCGGCAGGAGAAACCTCGGCAGGCGTAATGACGATTGCACCCGGCAGTGGGTTGTCGGTCATTTCCAGGAGTAGATCATTGAGGCCGGTGGCTGTGCCGAATTCATCAAGTGCTTGAGTCGGCGAGATATAGTATGCGCCACTAATGACGCTCCTAGTAAGTAAGTTGTTACTAACTTGTTGTCCGTCGGCCTCTGTTACCTCGCTATGCAGGTACAGGGTGATCTGGGCGCTATCCTGGAAACCGGCGAGCACATTTGTCAGGTTGCTGTTGAGGTTGGAGAGCAGGGAGGGCAGCAATAGGGCAACAGCAACCACAAAGATAGTCACCAGACTGGATGCCGGAGTCTCCAGCAGCCGTCTTGCGCTGTCTCCTGCGACGCGCTGATGAATCTTAAGCACATCGGAGAACGACTCAGAATGCCCCGCGCGCGTGTTGCGCCGCGTTCGAGTCTGCACTGGCTTTGAGGCGGGGCGCTTGGAGGCACTCACGGCTTGGGCCTCGGCTTCTGGTCTGCGAGTAGCCTCCCACCTTCAAGGACCAGAGTTCTGCAGTTCAGTCGCTCGATCAAGGCGGCGTCATGGCTGGCAACCAATAGGCACACCCCAACACTCTCAAACTGCTGGAATATTTTCATCACTTCGGCTGAGAGTTCTGGGTCCAGATTCCCCGTGGGCTCATCGGCCAGGATAATGCTCGGCCGGTTTACTACGGCGCGCGCGATGCCGACACGCTGCTGCTCACCTCCGGAAAGCGCGTCGGGGAATCGTTTCTCTTTGCTCAGAAGCCCCACTTTGTCGAGAGCGGCTCTTACCCGCCGGGCGGCATCCTTCGGTTGGTAGCCGCAAATCTCAAGGGGAAGTGCAACGTTGGCGAAAACGCTGCGGTCGTAGAGCAGTTGATGATCCTGAAAGACAGTACCTATCTGGCGGCGATGGTGGGCGATTTGCTTGCTAGATATGCGGTTCAGGTTAACGCCGTTTGCAATCAGTTGCCCGGAACTGGTCTTCTCCATGGCGAGAATGAGTTTTAGCAGGGTGCTCTTGCCAGCGCCGGAGTGCCCGGTAACGAATGCGAACTCTCCTCGACCAATTTCGAAACTAACCTCACTGAGCGCCTCCTGACCATCGGCATAACGCTTGCTGACGCCGTCAAATTTGATCATTCCGGTGGCCTGTTAGCGCGAATACGACTATGGGTGCTGGACTCATTCTGAGAAGAGGGCATCGACAAAATCTTTTGCCTTGAACGGCCGTAGATCATCGATCTTTTCCCCAACGCCAATGAAGCGAATGGGCAGGGACAACTTCTTGGCGAGCGCAAACACTACGCCACCCTTCGCTGTGCCATCGAGTTTGGTCAGAGCGATGCCGCTCAGCTGCGTAGTTCGATGGAAGCTCTCCGCCTGGCTGAGTGCGTTCTGTCCGGTGGTGGCATCGAGCACCAACAAGACCTCATCGGGTAGCCGCTCGTCTTGCTTCTTCAATACCCGAACGATCTTCTCTAGCTCGTTCATGAGATTGTCTTTCGTGTGCAGGCGCCCGGCCGTATCAGCAATAAGCACATCGACGTTCTTCGCCTTGGCCGATTGATAGGCATCGAAAATAACGGAGGCACTATCGGCGCCTGTCGCCTGAGCTACCACAGGCACGGAGTTTCTCTCGCCCCAGACTTGTAGCTGTTCAACGGCGGCAGCCCGAAAGGTATCGCCAGCCGCCAACATGACGCTGAGCCCCTGAGACTGATAAAGCTTTGCAAGCTTGCCAATCGACGTAGTCTTGCCGACACCATTTACTCCTACCATCAGAATAACGAAGGGTTTGGATTCGCAGTGCACGTTGAGCGGCACATCGGCAGGTTCCAAAATATCCGAAAGCTCGGCTCGCAGCGCGGACATGAACTGCTGCGGATCGGCCAAGCGTTTCCGATCGAGCTGCTTCTTCAGGTTGTTGATGATTTGATCTGTCGCATCGATGCCAACATCGGCAGACAGCAACTGAGTCTCGATATCCTCCAGGAGGTTGAGATCAATAGTCTTCTCGCCGAGAACGAGTTCGGCTAAGCCTTCGGCGAGCTTGCTACGGGTTCGGCTTAAGCCGCTCCTGAGTCGCGCGAACACACCAGCCTCACCCTGATTGGGTTCACTGGCAGCGACTTCAGGCTCATTGGATTCGTCTCCTAAGACTTGTTCAGACTTAGGTTCTTCAGGCTGCTTTTTCTTGCCAAGGCCAAACATGATGGAAACACTCAGATAGCTACGACTACAGGGTAGCCATGCTACCACAGCTGCGCGTTCCAGCTAAAACTGGACAGCATGGGAAGTGACGCAACAAGGCAGCTGTCTTCGGTGTGCTCCAAGATGGTAGGCTTAGGCCCGAGTTGAGCGCAGAGCGGAGCTAGCAGCGGAGAAAACGGAAAGGTCATGACGCGATCGACCAAACAAATGAGCAACAGCGTGCGTATTATTGCGGGCGAGTTTCGAAGCAGGAAGCTGGACTTTCCGAACCTGGAGGGCCTGCGTCCCACCGCAGACAGAGTCCGTGAGACGCTGTTCAATTGGCTGCAGAACCGCATCCCGGGTGAGACCTGCCTGGATCTTTTCGCGGGCAGTGGCGCTCTCGGTTTTGAAGCCCTTTCTCGCGGCGCAAGTCAGGTTGATTTCATTGAGCAAAATTCACAGGCGGCAAACTCGATCCGCAGAAACATCGAGCTACTAGCCGCCAATAACGGTGCCGTACATTGTGCGGATGCGCTTGAATGGATTGGCCGCAGCGCGCTTGGCTCGAGGCAATATGGTTTGGTGTTTCTAGACCCGCCATTTCAGAGTGCGCTATTGGCTCGCGCGGTGTCAGCGTTAACTAGTGCGAAACTACTTAAAGACGGCGGGCTGGTGTACATCGAGAAAGAAAAACACTCAGCGACAGATCTCTTGCCAGATAATTGGGTCGAGCAGAAGAGTCAGAAAGCCGGGTCGGTACAGTTTGGTCTTTATAGTATTAACCAAAGCAGTGATTAAAAATGACAACTGGCACTAGTGAGAATGAATTCAATCCTGCCTGGTGGTTGCCCGAGGGGCATAGCCAAACCCTTTGGAGGAAATTTTCTAAAGCGAAGGCAGTTGAGCATAGACGACAGCGAATCGAGCTTGATGATACTGACTATATCGATCTCGATTGGTCGACTGTAAATCCAAAAGAGTCAAAAGACAAAACCATAGTTTTCTTTCTTCATGGTCTGTGCGGCTGCTCGCGATCATCCTACATTCTGGGGATGCAGTCTCTGCTCAATTCACAAGGCATCTCCTCGGTGGCTATGAATTTTCGTGGCTGCAGCGGAGAAACGAATCGACTCGCGAGGGCGTATCATTCAGGCGTGTCTGAAGATGTCGGTGAAGTGTTTGCTAAACTGACGGCAGAATTTCCACAACACTACTTCGCTTTCGTAGGCTACTCGCTAGGCGCGAATGTATTATTAAAATGGTTGGGTGAGATAGGGCCGCAGGACAATATTCGCAAAGCGGTCGCTGTGTCTACTCCCTTCTCCTTGGAATATTGTTCACGGGCAATGTTGCAAGGGGTGAGCAGAATGTATGGTCAATACTTTGTGCGTCGACTCGTGCAGGACTTTCGAGTCAAGCAGCAGCACCTCGAGTCCTGTAATCCGTTGGAAGCCCAGCGCATAGCGGCGCTTGGCGATACGCGGAGAATTTCGTCCATCTGGGAATTCGATGATCTGATTACAGCGCCGCTTCACGGCTTTGAGGGTGCGCGAGATTACTATCGGAAATGCAGCAGCTCGGCCTTCCTTGGTTCCATCGACGCAGACACACTGCTTATTCAGAGCAAGAACGACCCGATGATTCCACTCAAAGCGATTCCTAGTGAGGATATGCTCTCGCCGAAAGTACGGCTGCAGCTCACTGAGAAGGGAGGGCATGTGGGCTTCATCTCCTCAAACCCCGATAACTGGCTCGAACAGAGAATATTGAATTTCCTGCAGGCGTGAGTGATCATAGGCGCGGAATCTTAGTGCTGATCCCTAGGCCCAGCAGAGGATCGCACGAAGGCCACAGCATCTAACAACTACAAAAATGAGAATGCTATGAAAATTGCTGTATACCCAGGGACGTTTAATCCGATCACCAATGGTCATACAGATCTGGTGGAGCGAGCCGCAGGGCTGTTCGACAAGATCATCGTGGCGGTAGTAGGGCAGAATCAGCAGAAGTCGAATGCCTTGCCTCTGGCGCAGCGCGTAGCCCTCACGAACACAGTCCTGGCTCATTTGGACAATGTGGAAGTTAGGCCATTCGACAATCTGCTTACGCAGTTTGTGAAAGAGTGCGATGCGAAGATCATTTTGCGCGGACTGCGAACAGTTGCCGATTTCGAGTACGAGTTTCAGCTAGTAGGAATGAACCGAGTGCTCGAGCCTAGCATTGAAACGGTATTCTTGGCGCCAGCAGAACACCTGTCTTACATCTCATCTACGCTGGTGCGAGAGATTGCAGCCTATGGAGGCGACATCTCGAAGTTCGTCCACCCTGCCGTCGCAGAAGCGATGCAGAGCCAGTAAGCGAAGCGATTTTCCTGTTGGCGAGTTAGGCCCTCGACTATTTCTGGCATCGAGGGCAATACACCGTGCTACGTTGACCTTGCCGAATTTCTTTCAGAGTCTCCTCACAATTGTGGCAGGGTTCGCCCTTGCGACCATAGACGTGTAGTGACTGCGCAAAATATCCGGGCTCACCATCGCTGCCAGTGAAGTCTCGCAGCGTCGTACCACCAACATCGATAGCGCGCTGCAAGACTTGCCGAATACACAGCAGTAACTTCTCATAACGCGCTCGCGAAATTTTCCCCGCGCAGCGCTTTGGGTTTATTCCAGCTAGAAACAGCGATTCATTCGCATAGATGTTGCCCACACCGACCACGACTTTGCTATCCATGATAAAAGCCTTAACCGCCACGCTTCTCTTCCGGCTCTTCTTGAATAGATAGGCTGTATTGAAGTCCTCACTAAGCGGTTCGGGACCGAGAGAGGCGAGTAGCGGGTGAGCCTCTACTGCCTCGGTGTCCCACAGCAGGCAACCGAAACGGCGCGGGTCCGTATAGCGCAGTACCTTTCTATTAGCGAACACGATATCGACATGGTCGTGCTTCGCTACCGGTCTATCGACGTCGACTATCCTCAGGCTGCCGGACATACCAAGGTGTATCAGAAGCGTGCCTTTCTTTGTCGCAAGCAGCAGATACTTTCCGCGCCTGCCGACGGACTCGATGGTTTCTCCTGGCAGGTCGCGGCCCAGTGCCGGAGTAATCGGCCAGCGCAATGTCGTGCGGCGGAGAATAACTTCCCTGACCTGCTTTTTCTCTATATGTGGCTCGATGCCGCGACGGGTTGTCTCTACTTCGGGTAATTCCGGCAAATCTCACCTCTGTTGCATGATTACTAGCAGCTTGTGCAGACTGCTTTATAATCTTTCCCCTAGTTGAAAGGAAGCAGTCATGAGTTTGCGCCAGCCAATGCTATTGGGGATAGACGCAGGGGGCACATTCACCGATTTCGTGTTGGTGCAGTTTGAGCCGAGTGTCTCCCTCACAGTCCATAAGACGCTATCCACTCCCGACGCGCCCGAGCGCGCAATTCTTGATGGCATACGGGCAATGGGCCTGGAGTCTGATCTACGAGCAGGCGCTCTACAGCTAGTCCACGGCAGTACCGTCGCGACCAATGCCGTTCTCGAAGGCAAGTTGGCGCGCACGGCATTCATAAGCAATCACGGTTTCGGTGACATGCTGCAGCTCGCCCGTCAGGTGCGTCCAGAATTGTACGCATTGGAAACGCCCGCCATAGCGCCACCGGTTCCTCCCGAATTGTGTCTGGAGACAGGCGGCAGGCTAGCCGCCGATGGCAGCGTTGTGTTGCCACTTTCGCAAGCAGAGCTGGACGCGCTTTCACAAAGAATTTTGGCGCTCGCCCCCGATGCGGTCGCAATCAATCTGCTGTTCTCCTTTCTGGATGACAGCTTCGAGCGGGAAGTCGAAGCCGCAATAAATGCATTGCCAGGCAAACGTTTCGTCAGTCGCTCCTCGAAAGTCCTGCCCGAATACAAAGAGTATGAGCGTGGCATCGCCACTTGGCTGAACGCGGCACTCGGTCCCGTTATCAGCGGTTATCTTGGCGCGCTGCAGCGAGAACTAGGCAACGCCTCGCTGCAGGTCATGCAGTCGAGCGGCGAGACGATGTCTGCTGATAGAGCCGCACAGTCGGCGGTGAACCTCTTGCTCTCCGGTCCCGCAGGCGGACTCACGGCCATAGGCTATCTGGCGCAGCAACTGGGCGAATCGAAATTTATTAGTTTCGACATGGGTGGCACGTCGACCGATGTCGCCCTGCTCGATGGCAAGATGCGCACTAGCAATGAGTCTTCGATTGCGAATTATCCCATTGCGGTTCCCATGGTCGACATGGAAACGATTGGTGCCGGCGGCGGCTCGATCGCGTATGTCGATACAGGAGGAATGCTCCAGGTTGGGCCGCGGTCAGCTGGCGCCGATCCAGGACCCGCCTGCTACGATCGCGGTGGAGTCGAACCGACGGTCAGCGATGCCAACCTCTTGCTGGGTCGGTTGCGAGTGGATTCTGCGCTCGCCGGCGATCTCAAACTCAACATCGACAGCGCTCGCGCTAGCATCGAGCCACTCGCGCGCGAGATCGGCTTAACAATTGAAGAAACGGCCCTGGGCATCATTGCTATAGCGAATGAACATATGGCCAAGGCGATTAGGCTGATCTCCGTGAACAAGGGCTACAATCCTCAGGACTTCATCCTTGCGAGCTTTGGCGGCGCAGGCGGTTTGCATGTCTGCGCACTCGCAGAGGCAATGGGAATGAAGAAAGCCCTGGTGCCCATTCACGGCGGCGTGCTCTCGGCACTGGGCATGGTGGTAGCGGATCAGGGACGACAATTCTCGAAGACTCTGAATCTGAATACGCAGCTTATAGACGAAGCGGCATTGGAAGCGCAGTTTGCGCAATTGGAGCAGAAAGGCATAGAGCAATTGACGAGCGAAGGCTTGCAGGCCTCGTTATTGGTTGCCAGGCGCAGTGCCGACCTAAGGTATCGAGGACAGTCATACACACTGAACATCGATTGGGATACTTTGAGTCATGCCCTGGATGCGTTCGCACAACTGCATAGGCAACGCTATGGCTACACGCACGAGGCCGAAATAGAGTTGTTAACGATTCGAGTGAATGTTTCGACTGAGAAGGTAGCGTTTCCACTGCCGAGACTTATAGAGAAGCCGGACTGCAATAAACTGCGGTACTGTAAGGTCTATGGAGAGGTTGAGCAGGCTAAATTATTAGCCAGAGCAGAGTTACAGCCGGGAGAGTTAATCGAGGGCCCGGCAATTATTACGGAGTATTCAGCGACAACGTTCGTGGCCACTGGTTGGTCCGCAGTCGCTGACGAGTTCGGTAATCTGCGGCTACGCCGCAGCGGCGAGCGACCTTAGGGAAATTGGCCAGGGCACCTGCTCAGAGGGGCAGGTTGAACTGTTTTGTCCTCGATGTGCGTATTTAGTAGAGGACGCCCGCAGAGCATTATTGCTGTGGAGTTATTTACAGGCCAAATTCTCAGGTGATATAACTGAGCGGCTCAAACAAATTTCTATCATTGCACCAGCGAGAATGCCCAATTCTGCGGTACTAGGCAGAGGCAGGGCACTACTGAGAACACCATGGCACTAGGTCTTCCACGCAACACTTACTTAGCGGCACGCATGATCTGCGCCACTGCCCTCGTCTTCGGTGGATTTTCTGTGCAGGCTCAAGAAACAGAGGAGACGGAAGAGAGTATTCGGGCCCGATCGCCACTGCTGTATATCGACAGGCCTGTCGCTGTAAGGGATGGGCTGGATCCAGTAATGCCCCTCAGAACGCCGATCGTGGATCCAGAGATTGATTCGGCCTTCTCTGAGCGCTCTCTGAGTATCGAGCAATATGGCATTGCGGTGTCCGATATCGAACTGGATGGCGGCGCTTGGGATGGCGGCCTGGTAGAGGAGCTAGCCGCGCTGGGGCAGCTGCAGCAACAGCAGGGCGATCATATCGCCGCGATCGAGACACTGGATAGGGCTATTCACGTCAATCGAATCAATTCGGGACTCTATACGCTAGAGCAGATACCTGCCGTGGAACAACTGATTCTGAGCTACATGGCACAGGGTAATTGGGAACAGGCGGATATCTACAATAATTACCTTTTTCATATACAGCAGAAAGCCTACGGGTTCGACGATCCACGCCTGATACCGGTGCTGGACCGCCTAGCCACTTGGAATATTCAGGCATTCAAGATTGGCTACGGCAGCATGCGGGGCCTCAGACTGCGCCAGTCGCAAATAATGTTCAACGCGGCGGCGCGCATGGTGGGCATGCATTTCGGCAGGGATGACGAGCGCTTCGTAGACTACCAGAGAAACATCGCTAGCTCCGCGTTCTTGGTGGCCAGCAACCCAGACCTGATGCAGGAAATCGACAGGCCTGAATACAGGAATATGCAACAGATGCTGGCCCAGAAGCTGAATGAGCAGCGGCAAGTGCAGCCGCCGGGCTTTAGAACTGGCGAGCGGGCTCTCATGGAGATTGCCTCGCTCTATCAAGAGCAGGCTGATGATCCGTATGCCTTAGCCGAAGCGATTACTCACTTAGGGGACTGGTATCTGATCTTCGACAGACGTAGAGGCACACTGGAGAACTACAAGCTTGCTTGGGATTTATTGCAGCAGCAGGAGAACGGCGAAGCGCTCACAGAGCAGCTATTCGGTGAGGTGGTTCCGCTGCCTTCCTTCGCGTCATCCATAGAGACCCCCGATGCGTTCTATAGAAACGAAGAGGGAACCGAGGCATTGAAATTCGATTATGCGGACCTGATCTTTGATGTCACAGCTAGCGGCGCAGTTAGAAATGTGGAGAGTCTTACGGAGGCTACCGAGTCGAACCAGGCACAGCTGAGCAAATTACGCATCACGGCGCGCTCCATGCGGTTTCGGCCGCTGATTGTAGACGGGGAGCCGCAGGGCTCAACTGGGAACCATTTTAGATTTCGGTATTGGTACTAATTTATAAGCCGAACGAGTAGCATCGGCCGAGTATGTAGCGGAAATACTGGGCTCACAGGGCAGGTGTTAAGCCTTGGTTAAGGCGCTAAAGACTATTAATAGTGGCTAGTTTGCCAGCGATGAAATGCTAATAACTGATTAGAAAATGGTTTAAATTTCATAAAAAAGCGGCCAAAAGTCATTAAAACTCGAGATCCGCCCATATGGCTGGCTCTCGAGTACAGGATACACACTATGGAATTCATGCAACTCAGACAGTTGAGGACCCACCGGCGCAAGCTGCACTTACCTTTGTCCGGGATCGCACGCGCGCTCGCGCTAGCGGCCTTGAGTGTAAGTTTGGTGGCCTGCGAGTCCAGTAGTTCGAGCTCTAACAGTTCCCCTTCGATGCCATCGTCTTCGAGTTCCAGCAGCTCTTCGTCTTCCAGTTCAAGCTCAAGCAGTTCCTCGAGCCAGAGCAGTTCTTCGAGTCAGAGCCAAAGTCAAAGCAGCGGGCAAAGCCAGAGCTCATCTAGCTCGATGCCGAGCATTCCCTCCAGCCAAAGTGGCCAACAGTCTAGCCAGAGCAGCACTGCGGGCAGTCAGTCTTCCCCTGGTTCAGCAAGCTCCTCTCAGCAGGCTGGACAGGAAAGCAGAGATGGCTCAAGTCCCTCATCGCAGGGAGCGCAGCAGGCGGGTCAGGTGGCAGGTAGCGTGGCAGGATCGATTCCCACAGGTGCCGATGGCAATAGCCCCGGTCAAGCGGCAGGCTCTCAGTCTCGACTCCCTGGGCAGGGCAGTCAGTCGGGCAGCGCTGGCAGAGACGGCTCCACCGGAGACCTGAATAGTGGCACAAATCAATCATCTGGCGGCGGACTGAATCGTCCAGGTGGGAATTACAGCTTAGATACGCTGCCAGATGGCGTGTTAGGTGGGGGAACTGGCGAGAATGACGCCAATGGCCAGGGTAGCGCAAGCACAGGCAATGGCGGGGCGCAGCCTACCGGCACTGGCGCGATGACTAGCGCCGAGCGTGCGGCGGTGCTCGATGAGCGACTGCGCCGTGGATACGAAACATTTGACGGCTTCATCCTCGGCGAGAGAGAGCGGGCGCAGGCAGAGAGTAATGCCGCTGGTTCCTCCGCTATAGGCGGTGCCGCCGGCGGTGGTGGCGGAGGAGCTAGCCCGGCTGGACCTCAGACGATGCCGGAATCGGGGGCATCTCCCTCGGCAGTCATAGCGTCCTCACGGCCGCAGGCAGCCTCTAACTCGCCGCCACCGGAATCTTTTCCCCCGCCGGAAGATATTCCGAGTGGACGCGACGATGATGTCGTAGCCAGGCAGCTGCGCGAGGCAGCTATGAGTGAACCGGATCCAGAACTCCGCGAGGCCCTCTGGCAGGAATACAGAAACTACACAGGTTTAGGTGAAAACCAATGACAGCTTTGCAGGTTAGACAGATAAAGAACGTGATGAGTCTCGGCTTATTGGCTCTCTTGCTAGTGGGGTGTAATACCCACACGGTAAAGACCACGAGCTATACGCCTATCGTTCAGGACAGTCAGGATGTTCCCGAGGCGCTTCTTCTCGATGTCGGCGTTGCCGTGTTCGATCCAGGAATAGATGAGATCGAGAAGCGCGATGAGGAAACCACGAATCATGAAATCCGAGTAGCCGAGTCGCGCTATGCGCCGTTTCTGCTGGCGGAAACTTTGCAGCGCTCTGCGAACTGGGGAATCGTGCGGCTGATGCCGAACAACGAGAGCCCTATGGATGTCATCATCAATGGCACCATCTTGCAATCTGATGGCGAGGCCATGCAGATGCGTATCCGAGTCTCCGATTCCAGCGGCCGAGAGTGGTACACAAAGGTTTACGATGAAGTAATTAGTAAGTTCAGCTATGAACCCTCGCAGCGCCAACAGGCCGATCCGTTTCAGGTTATCTATAACAAGATCTCGAACGACCTATTGGAGTATAGGCAGCGTAATCTGACAAACCGTCAGATCGTAGAGATTCGGACTATCTCCGAATTGCTGTTCGCGCGTCGCTTCTCGCCGGAAGTCTTCGATAATTATTTGACGACAAATCGTCAGGGCAACTACGCCATAAGCTCGCTGCCCGCCGAGACAGATCCAGTGTTGCAGCGAGTGCGCGATATTCGTGAGCGAGACTTCATGTTCATCGACACGGTTCAGGATCACTACGCTACCTATGTTAGGCAGATGCGAGTTCCCTACGACACTTGGCGCGAATTGAGTTACGACGAAACGATAGAGGTTAGAGAGTTAAGAGCCTCGGCCAACCGTCGATTTGTCGCAGGTGCCGCTGCGGTTGTTGGTGGTTTAGTGGCTGCGACTAACGGCGGCAACTATGCCACGCAGACAGGCGGAGCCATCGGCGTCGGTGCGGGTGCGTATTTAATCAAGAGTGGTTTCGACAAGCGAGCCGAAGCGCAAATACACATGGACGCGTTGGAAGAATTGGGCGAGTCACTAGAGAACGAAGTTGCTCCGCGCGTATTTAGTCTGGACGACCGCACCATCACGCTCACAGGTTCTGTCGAAGAGCAGTACGCCCAGTGGAAAGAAATACTGGCAGATATCTATGCGACTGAAGTAGGTGATATTTAGTTGGTTCATCCATCATAGTGGGGCAACCCACGCACAGAATGCGCTATGTCAGATAAAGATGTCGACAAGATTGACGCTGTTAATTTTGATCACAATGATAATTCAGTATTTTTAAATCAGGCCGCCACCCAAAAAGCCGAGAAGCCTGCCCCGTGGGTTTGGTTCGGGCTGGGCGGTTTGTTGCTGCTTGCGCTGTTAGTCATTTTCGTTCTCCCCTCAATCGTCTCCGAATACGAACTACCTCTGGAGCGACGAGCCGATATCGCGAGCACGCCCAGCCGTGAAACCGCACCCGAAGCCGCAACTGCTATCTCGCCATTCCAAGAGGCACAGCGGGCCTTGCAGAGGAAGGAGGCGCAGGACGTCCTAGCGGAACTACTACTCATCCAGGCCGAGCTGGATGAATTGGATGTTGAGGCCTGGGGCCAGCAAGAGTATGACTCCTCTCTAGAACAGGCGAGCATAGGAGATGAGTACTATAGAGCACAGGATTTTAGTTTGGCTCGAGTCTCTTACGAGGCGGGTCGCGATGGACTGCGCAGTCTAATCGATTCCGTTCCGGCGGTTGTTGAGCAGACTCTTGTTGAGGCTGAACGAGCGCTTATTGCTCTCGACTCAGAGGCCGCCCTTAGGAACTTCACCTTAGCCCTGTTGCTAGATCCGGAGAATGCGTCAGCACAGATTGGCGAGCAACGCGCGCGAAATCTGGATGAGGTGAGTGCGCTGCTTAGCGAAGCAGAAGACTTACTCAAAGAGGGTGAGCTGCAACAGGCCCTTGCAAACTACCGAGAGGCACAAGCCTTAGATAGATACAACGAGTTAGCTGCAGAGAAGGTAGCCGAAGTCTCAAGGCAGATTACGGAGAACGAATTTGCGCGGATCATGTCGAGTGGCTATGCGCTGCTACAGCAGGACAAGCCGGACGAAGCGATAGCGGCGTTTCAAAGAGCCTCGCGACTTGGCATCAAGCAGGCCGAGGCGCAGGCCGCAATCATCCAAACCGAGAACGAGATCGCTAACACCGAGATATCAAGGTTGAGCGCGCTGATCGCGACTGCCGAACAGAGTGAGCAATGGCAGGAGGCTGTTGATCAATACGACAAGGTTCTCGCTATCGACAGTAACCTGTTGTTCGCAATCAATGGCCGTGACTACGCGGACAAGAGGGCGCGGCTCGATCGCTTGTTGGTAGAAGCCATAGCCAATCCGGAGAGGTTCGCGGAGGAAGAAGTTTTCGAGCAGACGCGCATTTTTTATTTTACCGGCAGAGATATCGAAAACCCAGGGCCTCGATTAGCAGGGCAACTAGATGAGCTGGAGGCGTTTCTCGAATATGCATTGATTCCAATCGAGATAGCCTTTCGATCGGATAACCTTACCGAAGTTACTCTGCTTAGAATAGAGGAGCTCGGAATGTTCGAGCAGACAGCGCTCTCCCTAAAACCCGGCAGCTACGTTGCCGTAGGCAAGCGCAGCGGCTACAGAGAGGTCCGCGAAGAGTTTACTGTTGGTTTTGGCCTCACTCCCGAAGTTGTCATCGTTCAGTGTGACGAGCGCATCGTTTCCCCAAGCAGGCGATAGTCGATGAGCAACAGTGACGAAATAAAAGATCTAAGTGGGGCAACTGACCCTATTATTCCAATAGACTTCACTCCTCATAGTGAAGAGACCAAAGCCTTTTCCTATCAATTTAAATGGCGACACGCTGTCGTGGCCAGCTTCCTGCTGGTGTCGATATCGGCTGCCTGGTTTGTGCTTACCGCTCGGTCTGTTTCAATAGAAGTAGAACCGATTACTGCCGAGATGAGCATCGACACGGGCACTAGCTTCAAGCTCGGACAGCGCTACCTCATGCGCACAGGTTCTTATCAGCTGACGCTCCGTAATGAGGGTTATCACGATACTGTAACGCGTCTGTTAGTTGGCGAGGAGCAAGCGCAGACCCACAGCTTTGTGATGCGAAAACTACCAGGCATCGTGAGTTTTGACAGCGCCGATATCGCCGAGGCAAGAATCCGCATTGATGGCGTGGACATCGGACAGACTCCGTTGGTAAATGTAGAGGTAGAGCCCGGCGAGCACCAGCTGTCGATCTCCAAGGATCGCTATCTCGATTTTGGCGAGACGATTACTATCGAGGGCAGGTCGGTTGAACAAGAATATTCGGCAGTCCTGGAGCCAGCCTGGGCAACCGTTAGCCTAACGACCTCTCCCAGCGGCGCCGACGTGCTAGTCGATGGCGAGCTGATAGGCAGCACGCCTCTCAACGCAGAGATTATCCAAGGACAGCGCGATCTCGTCCTCAAGTTGGCTGGGCACAAGGCGTGGCAGGAAGAGTTCGATATTCTTGCCGGCGAAGACTTCTCGGTGCCATTGGTTCAGCTGGTGCCAGCCGACGGCCTGTTGTTTATTCAATCGAATCCGACCTCAGCTAGCGTAACGATCGGCGGCGAGTTCAAGGGTCTCACTCCGTTGGAGGTCGCCCTGCCGCCTGGGCAGAGCCATGAGCTCGTCTTCTTTAAGAATGGCTATGACTCCAACACAGTTTCGATACAGACACGGGCCAATGAGGAGCGCGAGCTAAATGTTGAACTGAAGCCGATATTGATGACGGTTAGCGTGCGGGCGCAGCCGAGTGATGCCGAGCTGTATGTGGATGGAGAGTTCAGGGGCGCTGCAAATCAGACTATAGAGTTGATGGCGGCAAGCCAACAGATCGAAATTCGCAAGGCTGGGTTCATCCCCTATTCGACCGAGTTCACTTCCCGGCCTGGGCTGGAGCAAGTTATTAGTGTCTCCCTGAAGTCGCTTGAGCAGGCGCGCCTAGAGCAGATAAAGCCGGTGATCGTGACGGCGGCGGGGCAGTCGCTCAAGCTGTTCTATCCCGGCACGTTCACTATGGGCGCGTCGCGACGCGAGGCTGGCAGAAGACCGAACGAAAACCTTCGCGACATCAAATTAGAACGACCCTTCTACCTGGGGGTTCGTGAGGTAACGAATGCGCAATTCAGATTGTTCAACGAAGAGCATAGCTCCGGCACGCTGCAAGGCCTGACCCTAGACAACGAGGCACAGCCGGTCGTTAGAATTACCTGGGCCCAGGCGGCACTGTACTGCAATTGGCTAAGCGATCAGGAGTCACTTCCGCCTTTCTATGAGGTATCCGGCGGTGACGTGGTCGGCTTCAATCCCGAGTCGACAGGCTATCGCCTCCCGACTGAGGCGGAGTGGGCCTGGGCGGCACGAACTGACGGCAGTGGCAATCAGCGTAAGTACTCTTGGGGAGAGACCCTGCCGCCTGTCGAGAATGCGGGAAACTTTGCCGACCTGAGCGCTCGATCGTACCTGGGGCAGATAATGTTCGACTACGACGATGGTTATCTCGCCACGGCTCCGGTTGCCTCGTTTACCCCTAATCAATATGACCTCTATGACATCGCGGGCAACGTTGCAGAATGGGTGCACGACTTCTACGGTGCGGTTGGCGCTATCGGCGGTGTAGAGGTCGATCCGCTAGGCCCAACCGAAGGTCAGTTCCATACGATCAGAGGGTCCAGTTGGGCGCATGGGTCAGTAACGGAGCTGCGACTGTCCTTTCGTGATTTCGGTGAGGAAGTCCGTGATGATGTCGGTTTTCGAATAGCGCGATACTTGGAGTAATAGAACCATGCGTAAGCTGTTTTTCTTAGCCTTGTTCGTACTCAGTGCGAGCGCGACGGCGGCGGAGAACGATGCCCCCGCCCAAGATGCCGACCAGCAGCAGACCGCTGAGGTCGAAACCCAACCTACTCAGGAAGCGCAAGACAATGCGCTAATCGCTGCCGACGAAACCGAGACAGAGGAAGAATCCGCTGTGCGCTTTATTCCAACAGAACAAATTTCACAGGACTTGGGTGTTTCGTTTCCAGTCGATATCTAGAATTACAGTAAAGCTTAGTTAAGGAATTAGTATGAAGCAGAGGTTGTTATCGGAAGCACTGTATCAAATTGCCGCGTTGATCATCGCGGTGATCGTCGTTCACGCAGCCTATGTCGCAGTCATAAGACCGAATGCAGATTTGATACAGCAGCAGCAGAACGTGTTGCAGGAGACGGATCCTAACTTCGTACCGGAACGCTCAGTTTATATAATCCTGCGCGACTTCGAGCAGGAGACGGTCATTATTCTTCTATTATGGGCACTGTCGATAATCGGAATGAAAACGCAGCAGACCTTGCGAGAGAGGGCGCTCTTGGAGCGTACCCTAATCAATGTATCCGATGGCATGAGCATTCTACCCGAGGATGCTCGTAACTACGCGCGGCCGGTTCAGGCTCTGCCCGCTGATGAGCGCCAGTATTTATTGCCACGGGCTTTGCTTGCAGGCCTGCATCGATTTCAATCTACGAGGAATATTCAGGACGTTGCGACCACCATCAAGGTTACCTGTGAGACCGAGGCAGACCGGATGGAAACCGAGCTGACCATCGTGCGCTACATCGCCTGGGCTATTCCCTCCATCGGCTTCCTGGGCACGGTTCGCGGTATTGGTACGGCTCTGGGCCAGGCGTATCAGGCGGTGAGTGGAGACATTGTCGGCGTTACTGTCAGTCTCGGCGTGGCGTTTAATTCGACCTTTGTCGCGTTGGTCGTCAGCATCCTGCTCATGTTCGTGCTTCACCAGCTACAGCTTATCCAAGACCGGCTGGTATTGGATTGTCAAAATTACTGCGACGAGAGAATGCTACGACACTTACAAGTACCGGAGCGAGATACCAAATAATGAGTGTGAAGGTTATCGAGTTAAACGATAACGCCCTGCGAGTTGGCGATGATTCCGGGATTCTGATTCAGAGTCCGGGCTTTGCGATCGCCATCGATAAACAGTTGCATCTGGGAGACATCGCCAAGCAGCAAGCAAGGATTCACCCGACGAGTAGCTACAACAGATACCTGCACGAACTGAGTCTGGACCCGATAAGTCATGCGCCAGGCTTTCGCCACCTCGCTGACATCGCCTATGCACATCTACTGCACCTAGCGGAAATAGGCGGCGTCGATGGCGAAGCGATCTTTGCCGTGCCCGGGAATTTCACTCGACAGCAGCTGGCCATCCTTCTTGGCCTGGCGAAGCAGAGCCCCTTTCAAACCATCGGCATGGTGGACTCGGCACTTGCTGCTGCCCACTCGGTTGCCCATAGTGGCTCTCTAATCTATGCGGAGATGCAATTGCACCAGGTGGTGCTCACGAAGATTGTAACGACAGGCAATATCCTGCGACGCGAATCGGTGATCCAGCTTCCCGGAGTGGGCAGTCAGAACTTTATGGACCTGATGATGCAATTGGCGACAGGCCTTTTTATCGAGCAGTGTCGCTTTAATCCGCAACACGATGCAGAGTCGGAGCAACAACTCTACAACGCGCTGCCGCTCTGGCTGCAACAAGATGGGAAAGATCAAACCAGTTTATTGCTGGAGCTGAAGGCCAGTACCACGGTGCACACGGCGAAGATGCCGCGAGAAAGCCTGATCAACAATCTTTCAAGACACTATAAGAGCATCGCTCAGCAGGTCGCCGAGCTGGCGGTTGGCGGGGACAGCAAACTACTACTCAGTGCGGAGTTTGCCGATCTGCCAGGCTTCCAATCGTATCTAGGTGAGAGTATAGAGTTGGAAGTGCTTCCCGTAGAGGCGATCAGCCGTGCCGTGCTACTGAATCGAGACAATATCGCCGGTAGTGCCGAACAGATTCAATTGACTACCTCGCTACCTAAAACCCCAGGATCGGCGAAGACAGCCAGACAATCGAATCCTGGGGCAACGGGCAATGCGCTGGCGACCCACGTGCTAATAGGCAGCACGGCAATACCACTCGGTGGGGCCGAGCTGCCAGAGCCGCTGGGGCGAATAGAAAAACACGAAAGACGGTTCTACTTAGATAGTGGCAAGGATGAGTTCCTCTTGAATCAGCAGCGGGTTGCTGGAAGGCAGGAGATCGGTCTGGGCGACTTGATTCAGTCCGGCGAGGGCAGTGAGGCGATTCGTCTAATTCAAGTCAACACTTAATTCAGGTCAACACTTAATTCAGGTCAACAATGGCTAGCACCAAAACGAAGCGCAGAAGTCTAAATCCCATCAGCTTGGCATTCCTCGATGTCATGTTCTGTGGTTTCGGCGCCGTGATTTTGATTTTCCTGATACTCGACCATACCAGCAGCCAGACAAGCTCAGACCAGAATCCCAATCTCGCGGCGGAGGTGAATCTGCTTCGGGAGGAGGTCAGGGAGGGCGAGCTAGGCCTGGTTGCGCTGCGTAATACGTTTTCGGATGTGAGCTTTGAAGTCGTCACCGCCGAGGGACTGGCGCGACAGATTCAGGAACAGCTGCAAACGTTCCTGCAGGAGCTTGCGGCGCTGGAAAACTCGAGTGTCGCTACCGAAGACAGCATAGAGCAGCTGCGCTCGGACGTTCAGGCCCTCGAAGAGGAGCTACTGAGGCTGCAGGCTAGCGCCTTTGAGCAGGAAGGCAATAGCGTGCGACAGTTCATCGGAGACGGAAATCGGCAATATCTGTCTGGTCTATTTCTGGGTGGTCAGCGTATATTAATATTGGTAGATAGCTCCGCGAGCATGCTCGACAGCACGCTGGTGAATATTATCCGGACCCGCAATCGATCGGACGAGATAAAGAAGCAGGCCCCTAAGTGGCAGCGTGTCGTTAAGACCGTAGACTGGATCAGCACTCAACTGCCGATAACGAGTCGCTACCAGATCTGGGAATTCAACGAGGACCTAGAGTCTGTTGTAAGTGGCCCCAGAGACAGCTGGCAGGAGGTAGCTGATCGAGACGGACTGAATGCTGCGATCGAGAAAGTTAAGGACATCGTGCCTGCGAATGGCACCAATCTGGAACAGGTTTTTAAGGCAATTGCCAATATGTCGCCCAGGCCGGACAATGTTTTTCTGATCACCGATGGCTTGCCAACCCTAAGTGATCGCGGTTCGCGCGATGCCTTAGTGACGCCCGCGCAGCGGATAGAGCTCTACGAAGAGGCAGTGGAAGAGCTGCCTCGCGGCATACCGGTTAATGTGATTCTGCTTCCGCTGGAAGGAGATCCCAGCGCAGCCGCCGCTTACTGGCAGCTCGCTCAGTACACTACAGGTTCATTCATTTCGCCCTCAAAGGATTGGCCATGAGACGCAAACGCGGCGAGACAGATTCTTTCTCAGTGTCGTTCCTCGACGTTGCCGCCTGTGGCTTCGGGGCCATGATTATCTTGCTGATGATTACCAAGTCCGGTGAACCGGTCTCCATAGAGTTTGTCGATGTGCCACCGGAGGGTGCGATAACTGAATTGCAGGAGCAGTTGTTTGCGATTCGTGGCGAAACCACAATCTATAATCGTGACCTGAACGCCAAGCACGAACAGCTGTCAGCCATGAAGGACCGCATAGCCCGATTGCAGCGCGATCTGGACGATGCGAAGGGCCGCTACCAGACCTCGAACCAATTATCGACCGAGACAGTCGACGAGATGGGCCGGCTAGCGATTGCTCAGCAGAGCATGACCGAAGAGATGCAGCGCCTGCTCGCGAATAGCAGTGCTCCGGAGAACAACGCGATCGGTGGCGTGCCAGTGGACAGCGAATACATCATCTTCGTGATAGACACCTCCGGCAGCATGTATAACTACGGCTGGAACAAGATGCTGAAGGTCATCGACGACACGCTCAATGTCTATCCCGAGGTCAAGGGCATACAGGTTATGAATGACATGGGGGACTATATGTTCAGCTCCTACAGCGGAGACTGGATGCCGGATACGCCTAGCAGCCGCGCTCGGATCCTCTCGACGCTGCGCACCTGGAATCCCTTCAGCAACAGTAGCCCTGTAGAAGGAGTGACACGAGCGATCAATACCTTCTACGCGCCCGATAAGAAAATTAGTATCTATGTAATAGGCGATGACTTTCAGCCCGGCGGGTCTATTCAGGATGTACTGCAAACTATAGATCGCATTAACGTGGAAGACGCGAACGGTAATAGACTAGTGCGCATCCACGGCATAGGCCTGCCGATTATCTTCTCAAACGCTGCGCGTTATCAGCAGAGTGTTTATAGGTATTCCACGCTAATGCGCGAGATGACGCAGCGAAATGGTGGTACATTTGTAGGCCTAAATGATTATCAGTGATTCGGCGATGCTGTCTCAATCGCTAAGAACAAGGTTAACGATGCGAAGATTCATCCTAGTAAAAGTAGCTGGCATCCGCAGGTTGTTGTTGCTATTAGCTGTTTTAGGCCTGTCCGCCTGTGGCGTGAGTAATGTGGTAATCGAGGGCAACTTCCCCACTCCCAATATCAACAAACTGCCCCTCTCCATTGCTGTGTACTACGACCCCGCGCTGATCGAGTATGCCTATATCGAATATTCAGAGACAGGAAACGAGGAATACAATATAGCCAGTGGCGAATCCCATGTGGCGTTATTCAATGCCGTGTTGCCCGCGATGTTCGATGGAGTCGTAGTGGTAGCTTCAATGGAAGAGGCGAATGCCTTGGGCGTGGATGCGATATTCGCTCCGCTAATCGAAGAGTTCCAGCTGGCCCTGCCGGCCAAGACCAAGCTCGATGTCTACGAGGTTTGGATTAAATACAATATGCGGTTGATGACGGCAGATGGCGACTATATTGCCGACTGGGTGCTGACATCCTATGGCAAGACTCCGACGGAGTCGATGCGTTCGGTGGAAGCGGCGATCAATGAGGCGGCGATTGTTGCGCTTCGAGATCTCGCTTCGAGTTTTTCGCTAAGTTTTACACAGGTGCCAGAAGTCAGAGACTGGTTGAATACCCTGTAACGAGTTGTAAGAGTTTGATATGAGTGCAAATTGCACGAGGACTATCATGAAGCACTTGCTTGGTAAAAATAGAGTGGGCCTAGCCCTATTGCTGTTGATTACGCTTGCCTCCTGTACGACCACGACCATCGACGAATTTCGCCAGGGTGAAACTGGCATAGAAAGCCATGAGTCGGTTGTTATTCTCGGACGCCGTCAGGCGAGCGACTACGAGACGCGTTCCGAATTCGTGGAATGTGTCGGTGATCGCATGACTCGCGGCGAGGGCGCTATCAGCATCGTCCCGGAACAGGAATTTGTTGATGCGATGTTTCCCTGGTTCGAACCCAGAACGGCACCGCTGCGTACCCGTGATCTGGAGCGGTTGATGACCGAAGCAGTCGTTGCAGACAGGATGGCGGAGTTTGGTGTTCGCTACATAGTTTGGCTCGATGGCTTCACCGAAACCACCGATCGCAGCGGTTCGATTTCCTGTACCGTCGGTCCGGGCGGTGCAGGATGTTTCGGCTTCGGGTCCTGGGAGGATGACGCCAACTTCGACGCCCGCGTGTGGGATGTTGCATCGCTCACTCGAGTGGGCACTATCAGTACCGACGCAACCGGGCAATCCTATCTGCCTGCGCTCGTAATACCGATTCCCCTGATTGCCAGAGTTGAAGCAAACGCCTGCTCGCGCCTGGCTGCTCAACTGAAAGCGTTCGTAAACGGAAGTTAATTGGCGGCTAGCCTCACTAGGCGTTTCGCCTTAGATGGAGAGTTTAAGAGGTGGCATTATGACGAATCTGGCTGTAGCAAGCTTGAACGAATCATCGACTCTTACTGATCGAGTTTCCAGGGCGGCGTTTTTGCTATGCGCCTTATGCCTGCTTCCTGTCCTTACTTCCTGCGCAGTTAATCCCGCAACTGGCGGAACCAACCTTGTACTCATGTCTGAGGCCCGCGAGAAAGAGATTGGCCTTGAGGAGCATGAGAAGGTTCTCTCGAGCATGCCGCTGTTTGAAGATGAAGAGCTGTTGAACTATGTTCGCGAGGTCGGCAATAAGGCGGCGGCGGTAAGTCATCGCCCGGACCTGGAATACACGTTCAATATCATCGATAGCCCAGAGATAAATGCGTTCGCTTTACCTGGTGGCTACGTCTATGTGAATCGTGGCCTACTAACGTTTATGAATTCCGAGGCGGAGTTAGCCGCGGTACTCTCCCATGAGATCGGACATATTACCGCGCGGCATGCGGTTCAACAGCAAGCACGCGGGAGAATTGCGCAGACCGCCGCGACGGTT
Organism: uncultured Pseudohongiella sp.; assembly: GCA_964352295.1. GTDB lineage: Bacteria > Pseudomonadota > Gammaproteobacteria > Pseudomonadales > Pseudohongiellaceae > UBA9145. Next base: position 59,205 of record CAYGRR010000005.1, read on the forward strand.
GGTGGATTCGTCACCGCGGTGGCTACCGGCAGTGGCTATGTAGGCAGTCAGATTAGCGAGGTGGCCTCAATATGGGCGCAGACTGGTTTGAGCGGATTTGGCAGAGAGCATGAGCTCGAGGCCGATAGTCTCGCCGCGGAGTATCTAGTAAAAGCAGGCTACGATCCGGCCGCCATGATCGAGGTCATCACCGTACTCAAGAATCAGGAAGACTTTAATCGATTGGTCTCCGGTGGCTCACAGGGCTACCATGGCCTGTTCGCTACGCACCCACGGAATGACACGCGTCTACAACAGGCGATCGCTCAGGTGGGCAATATCGCCGGGAATGAAATCACCGAGATAGATGACACCAAGTTTAGACAGAGCCTGGACGGGCTCGTCATCGGGCAGAGTCAGCGCTCGCAGACTAGAGACGCGCGCAACCGGTACTATCAAGCGCTACTCGGCTATACAGTAGTTTTCCCCGATGAATGGCAGATCGATGAGACCACGACGACGGTTACGGCGTCTCATCCGCAGCAGGGCTCGATTCATATAGAGGCGCAGCGCATTCAAGAGAACATAGAGCCACGCCTATTCCTAAGAGACAAAATGGGAATCGAAGCCTTACAAAAGTCGGAGAAGCTAGAGCAGTATCGATTGCTTGGCCATACCGGCACGACAATCTCGCCCGAGACAGGCAACCCGCAGAGAGTGGCCGCAATCTATCTTGGGCCGAGGGTGTTCACCTTCCGAGCGGAGATAACAGACACGGCGACAGTGGAGGAGATCGATGAGCAACTACTCTCGTCGATTCGTACCTTCAGAGCCATTCAGCAAGGTGAGACTGCGGCAGGCACGGAGGCTAAGATCAAATTTGTTCAGGCAAGTGAGTTCTTCGATTTCTCGGTTGTGGCTCAAACTAGCCGTATCGCCAACTACCCCGAGGAGACCCTACGCCTCCTGAACGGTTACTACCCCAGGGGCAATCCCGAAGCCGGAGAGTGGGTGAAGCTCATCGAGTAAAGAGGCCGAAGGCTCCTCACGCGCTCCCCACGCCCTGTGGCCTCTGGTCCCGATTCAGGGATTCTTCAAGCAATTCAGCGACCTGAACCGCAATTACGCCACCACGGTGTTTGTTTTTGACCTGTGTGGGGTTAAACTTGGGTCTTCCACTATTCCAACGCCTAGAAGAACCTGATGACAGCTACCGAACAAGTAAAGAAGCCTTCTCGCAAGAAAAATTCTTTGTTGGACCTGAAGGACTTCTTGAGCGGATTGCTTGGCGATGGACGCATCAATCAGGAAGACTTCGACTACGTTCTCAACAATCGCCGCTCAATAGAGGATCGCGATAAGCACATCCTTCACTACATCGCCGATCTGCAAATCGATGATCGAAAGTCATCGGGCCGTAAGCTAGACATCGAGAGTTTGGCGATGGCTTTGAGTGTTCAGAGTGGTCAGGAGTATTACCGCATCGATCCACTGAAGATTGACGCGGCACAAGTAACGCAAGTTATGTCTTATGCCTTCACTCAGCGCCACCATATACTGGCTGTTGAGGTTAATGCTGCCGAAGTCAAGATTGCCAGTGCCGAGCCTTATGTGGATTCCTGGGAAACAGATCTTGGACACGTACTTCAGAAGAAGATAGTCCGTGTGGTTTCAAACCCTGTCGAGATCAAGCGCCTCACTACAGAGATGTATAGTCTCTCCAGCTCTATCAGTCGCGCACAGGAAGGCGGGCCGGTTAAGAAGGGCATCGGCAATCTAGAACAGATGTTGGAGCTGGGCCACATCAAAGACCCAGAGGCGAACGACAAGCACATAGTCAATGTGGTTGATTGGTTGCTGCAGTATGCGTTCGAGCAGCGAGCGAGTGATATTCACATCGAGCCGCGTCGAGAGAAGGGCAACGTACGATTTAGAATAGATGGAGTGTTATACACAGTCTATTCCCTGCCAATGCAAGTACTGGCAGCCGTTACGAGCCGGTTGAAAATCCTCGGCCGCATGAACGTCGCCGAGAAGCGGAAGCCTCAGGACGGAAGAATAAAAACAAAGAGTCCCAATGGAAACGAAGTCGAACTTCGTCTTTCCACCCTGCCTACAGCATTCGGCGAGAAGCTGGTAATGCGAATCTTCGACCCAGAGGTTCTCTTGAAGCCATTTCAAGAGCTGGGGTTGATCAACGAAGATCTGAAGCGATGGAAAGAGATCATCAAGAACAACAACGGTATCGTCATAATCACCGGCCCTACCGGTAGCGGTAAGACAACGACGCTGTATTCCACACTGAAGATGTTGGCCACGGAAGAGGTGAATGTCTGCACCATCGAAGACCCGATAGAGATGGTCGAGGAGACGTTTAACCAGATGCAGGTTCAGGAGAACATCGATCTGCATTTCGCCGACGGCGTTAAGGCTCTGCTGCGTCAAGACCCCGACATAATCATGATCGGAGAGGTGCGCGATCTACCGACGGCGGAGATGGCAATTCAGGCTGCCCTGACCGGCCACTTGGTGTTCACCACCCTGCACACGAACGACGCGCCTTCTGCCATCACGCGGCTACTAGAATTGGGCGTGCCTAGCTATCTCATCAAGGCGACGGTTATAGGCATAATGGCACAGCGACTCGTGCGAGTGCTCTGCCCACACTGTAAGCAGGAAACTCAGATTGAAGCAGAGGCCTGGGAGATGCTAACTCGTCCCTGGAAGGTCAAGCTGCCGAAGAAGGCCTATGAGGCTGTCGGTTGTTTGGAGTGTCGCGAAACCGGGTTCAAGGGCAGAGAAGGAATCTATGAGGTAATGCCTTTCACCGAGCCCCTTCAGCAATATTCCGATGACAAGGGCGACTTACCCACGCTTCGCAAGCAAGCCTATAAGGAAGGCATGCTTAGCCTGCGTCTGGCCGGAGCTCAAAAGGTTGCGGCGGGAACTACCACCGTCAAAGAAATTCTGCGTGTTACTCCAGACAATAGAGACTGAAGTCATTTTCTGCAGATCGATCATTGCTCAGAGATTCCCTAGATGACGCAAGAGAGCCAAGAGAATATTCTGGTGGTCGGGCCCGCATGGGTTGGCGATATGGTCATGGCGCAGTCGCTGTTCATGTGCCTGAAAGCGCGTTATCCCCAGTGTCGAATCTCCGTCCTCGCGCCAGATTGGACCCTGCCCTTGTTAGAGAGGATGCCAGAGGTCGAGCAGGGCATTAGCCTGAGCCTGGGACATGGTCAGCTGCAGTTAGGGGCGCGTCGCGCGCTAGGCAAATCGCTTCGAGGCGAGAAGTTTACGCTAGCCATCGTGTTACCGAACTCGTTCAAGTCGGCGCTGATTCCTTTTCATGCAAACATCCCGAATCGTATCGCCTGGAAGGGCGAATGGCGCAACTTGCTCCTTAGTGACTGCCGGCGCCTGGATAAAAAGGCGTTTCCACTCATGGTGCAGCGCTTTGCCGCCTTAGCCTACCCGGATGCGAAGACTCCTCCTGATCGAATACCCGAACCTCGCTTGCGGACCGACCCAGAGGGCGTGAAAGCAGCGCTGTCTGAGTTCGGTCTGGGATTGGATAACAAGATACTAGCGATTTGTCCCGGTGCAGAGTTTGGCGTCGCCAAGCAATGGCCTGCAGAACATTTTGCCGCTACCTGCGCCGCGAAGATCGATGAGGGCTGGCGAGTCTGGATCTTTGGCTCCAAGAAGGATGCACAGGTTGCCGAAGAGATAGTCGCGAAGCTCTCCGACCAGCAGAGGCAGAACTGCACTAGTCTGGCGGGCAGAACGAGCCTCGCTCAAGCGATCGACCTTATGTCCGCTGCCAGCGCCGTGATTTCCAACGACTCAGGGCTAATGCACATCGCCGCGGCCCTTGATAAGCCGATCGTTGCACTTTATGGTTCAACTTCGCCCGACTTTACGCCACCATTGAGTAGCAGGTCTAAATTACTCTTCACGGATATTGAGTGTCGGCCGTGTTTCCAGAGAGAGTGCCCACTAGTGCATAAGAAATGCCTCACGGAACTAGAGCCCGCGAGAGCGATTGCCGCCATCGAGGCGCTAACACCTTAGGGACGGAGTGACAGTTTGCTAAGAGACTTCACAAAGAGAATGGAAAAGGAATAGTTCATTGCGAGTGTTAATAGTTAAGGTCTCTTCTCTGGGCGATGTGATCCACACCCTGCCCGCCGTGACCGATGCGCAGCATGCCCGAAAAGGTATTCAGTTCGATTGGGTAGTCGAAGAAAATTTCGTCGAGGTGCCGAGTTGGCATCCCGCGGTAGAGAATGTCATACCTATAGCGTTGAGGCGTTGGCGACGCAATATCGTGAAGACCTATATGAATCACGAGTTTCGTACATTCAAGCGCGCGCTGCAGAGCGTGCATTACGATCTCGTCATCGACGCGCAGGGGTTGATCAAGAGTGGTTTCATCAGTCGGCTTTCGAAGGGATTAACGATTGGCCTAAGCAATAGGACTATCCGTGAGCCGATGGCTACGCTGTTCTATAACAAGGTCTATTCGGTTCCCTGGACAGAGCATGCTGTGGACAGAGTAAGGCAGTTGTTCTCCCGCGCACTGCAATACGAGTACGACCCGGAGCAGATCGACTACGGCATCGATGTCAGCCGCATCGATGCATCGAGTGGCGTTGGTCAGAAGGCGGAGAAGCAGGTTGTATTCCTGCACGGCACGACCTGGCAGACGAAACACTGGCCCGAGAATTATTGGCGACATCTCGCACACCTCGGCACCGAGGCAGGCTACAAAGTTCTCCTGCCTTGGGGCAACTCAGCGGAGAAACTACGAGCCGAGTTTATTGCACAAGGCAACGAGCGAGTCGAAGTGCTTGAGAAGCAGACGCTGTCCGGCATCGCGAACTATATTCAGCAGTCTGATGGCGTGATCGCGGTTGACACCGGTCTGGGTCACCTCGCTGCCGCACTGGCCAAGCCAACGGTTTCACTCTATGGCCCAACTAACCCGGGGCTATCGGGAACGTTTGGCAATAATCAATTGCACCTGAATTCGAGCCTGAACTGTTCGCCTTGCGTGAAGAAGTCCTGTGGGTATACAGGCCCGGGAGTCACCGAAAAATATGCAGGCAGCTCCTTTGCTGTTACGCCACCCTGTTTTTCAACACACGGGCCGGTAGAAGTCTGGCAGCAGTTCGAGAGCCTGTTGAGCAAATCGAGAGAAGAATAACCAGCCAATGCGATTGAGCCTTCTCATCTATTCCTACTTTCCGTATGGCGGATTGCAGCGAGATTTTCTTCGCGTGGCAATGGAATGCCTAGCGCGCAGACACGAAGTGACGGTCTATACCCTGAGCTGGGAGGGTGAGATTCCCGACGGAATGGAGGTTATCCTGGTGCCCGTTAAGACTAGAAACCGTATCAGACGAAACGAGGCCTATACGAAATGGGTAGCAGCCGAATTAGCGAAGCGCGGCGACAGCCTGGTCGTTGGTTTCAACAAGATGCCATCTCTGGACATCTACTTCGCCGCCGATCCCTGCTTCATGGAGAAGGCTACTACGCAGCGCGGCTTCTACTACAAGTTTACTCCGCGCTTTAAACATTTTAAGCGCTACGAAGAGTCGGTGTTCTCGGCAGGCCAGCGTACTGAGGTACTGACGCTATCACCGCAGCAGCGCACGGCATTCGAGAAATATTATCCAGGCTGTGGGCCTCGACTGCATCAGGTACCGCCGGGGATCTCCATAGATAGGAAGGTAGACGCAATCGATGCTGAGGCGGGCAAAGCTGTGCGCGCCGAACTCGGTTTAGCTCAAGGCATTAGGTTGATACTGCAGGTCGGATCGGGGTTTCGAGTAAAGGGCGTTGATAGAGCGTTACGGGCGTTGGCGGCCTTGCCGAGAACATATCTCGAAGGCTGTCACTATCTGTTGATAGGACAGGATAGCCCAGCTCAGTATCTCAGGCTAGCGAGGAGACTCGGGGTCGCCGATCAATTCTCCGTTCTGCCGGGTAGAGACGACATCCCCAGATTCCTCGCAGCTGCGGACCTGCTTCTCCATCCGGCCTACTCCGAGAGTGCGGGCTACGTGCTGCTAGAAGCAACTATCGCTGGACTCCCCGTGCTAACGACCGCAAGCTGTGGTTATGCGTTTCACATCGAGCAAGCCGGTTCGGGACTCGTCTGTAGCGAGCCATTCGAACAAGCGCAATTGAATGCTTATCTAGAGCAGATGCTCGAGCAATTGGATACGGCCACATGGTCCAAGAACGGTCTGGAATATGGCAGGCAAGACGAGCTATATTCGCAGGCGTCTGCGGTAGCAGATTTTTTCGAAGAGTTTTCGGCTAGAGAAACCTAAGGCGCAGGATATGCACTATCTAAGTGAAGACTTCGCGAAGGATCTGCCGAAAGGAGATGCGTTCCAGAATCTGCAGAAGATCGAAGGCAAGGTCTATCGAGATGTGAAGGGCAGGAAGACGCTTCAGTTTGTGCTAGCTGACAAGAGCTATTTCATCAAGAACCATTTCGGCGTGGGCTGGGGTGAGATCCTTAAGAATCTAGTACTGCTGCGCCTGCCCATCTTGAGCGCGGAGAACGAATGGAAGGCAATTGCTAGAGTAAAAGCGTTGGGCCTTGGCACTATGACGTCGGTGGCCTACGGCAGCAAGGGTTGGAACCCCGCTCGCAGACAATCCCTAATCGTTACCGAAGATCTAACCGATACCGTCAGCCTCGAAGATTACTGCAAAGCCTGGGACAAGCATCCACCCGCTTTCGCCGTTAAGCAGAAACTCCTAAACAAGCTAGCCGACATCAGCCGTACCCTGCATCGAGGCGGCGTCTGTCACAGAGACTACTATCTCTGTCACTTTCTCATGCCGAACAACAGTCTCGATGCCGATTCAGAACAGGCCTTCGAATTGTATTTGATCGATCTGCATCGCGCGCTCATCAAGAGTCCGCTCGCTCTGCGTTGGATTGTGAAGGACGTGAGTGGGCTGTTCTACTCGGCTATGGACATAGGGCTAACGCGCCGCGATTGCTTTAGATTTATCAAAGCCTATGACGGCACGAGTCTGCGCGATGCGCTGGGCAACAACGGTGCATTTTGGAGCTCGGTGAACAAGCGCGCTAGAGCGATGCACAAAAAACTCGGCCCGGTGACATAGACGATGACTGAATTCTCAAGCGCAGAACTCATCTCCATGGGGCGTCACATTCCCACGCCATTTACTATCGCCGTGGAAACCGAGCAGGGCAGTGTAGAGCTGAAGATCGATTCGCTGCTCAGGATCGTTCCGGGCAGGAGACTGGTGGCGCTGTCCACTTGGCGGGATCGCACCGTCATTGTAAAGATGTTCATTAGCAGCAACCGCTGGAAGCGGGGCATGTTAAAAGACATCGCGGGTATCAACAGACTGAAACAGGCACGCATAGCAACACCAAATCTGCTATTGCAGACAACGACGACAGACAACAAGGCAGGCGTACTAATCATCGAGCACCTGAGTCAGGGCGCTAACCTGGCGACACTATTCGATGAAGCGAAGAGTGAGGAGAACAGGTCGGAGATAATCGAGATGGGCGTAAAGGCGGTTGCTGCCTGTCATGAGGCGGGCCTGACCCAAAACGATATGCATCTCGGTAACTTCATGCTCGCCTCCAATACTGTCTACGTGCTTGACGGGGCCGATATTCAAAGTGCGGGAAGCGCCCTCGACAAAGGCGCCCGGCTTAAGAATCTCGCAAAGTTTCTCGCGCAGTTCCCAGTTGCCCTAGACAAGAATAGTCAGCACCTGATCGAGCTATACTGCAAACAGGCGCCTGGATTGACGGTTGAGGAAGCCGGGGACCTGGGAAAGAAAATTGTGAAAGCACGGAGAAAGAGGCTGGCAAGCTATGAAAGGAAGCTCAGCCGCTCTACGACCGCGAATCGTTGTGAGCACGGCCCCGACCATTTCTACGTGTACGATCGATCTCTTCATTCGGCCGAGCTCGAAAGCTTCCTGGCCAATCCTGATAGTTTTATGGCGGGGAAGCCGCTGCTGAAAGATGGCAACTCGTCCACCGTTGCAATCGTTAGAATCAATGAGTGTAACTACGTGTTGAAGCGTTACAATATAAAGAGTTTTTGGCATGGCCTCTCCCGCGCGCTGCGGCCTAGTCGTGCACATCATTCGTGGCACAGTGCGGCGGTACTGGAGATGCTCGGTGTAGCGACAGCCCATCCGCTTCTGTATCTGGAGGAGCGCGTCCTCTGGTTGTTCCGGCGCCGCGCCTACTTTCTCTGCGAATACATTGAAGGGCCCGATCTGGGAACGGCATGGGAGAATCAGGAGTTGCAGGTTGGAGAGCGTGAAGTGGTGTCGCTCTTTGAGGGTCTATTCAAGACAATGGTCGACTATAGGATCAGCCACGGCGACATGAAGGCGACAAACTTCTTGATAAAGGACGGCAGGCTATTCGTATTGGATCTGGATTCGATGACGCGGAGTGCGACCAAAGCGCAATTCAAGGAAAGATTCAGCAAAGACTTGAAACGGTTTCAGAAGAATTGGGTGGGCACCTCTATGGAGCCCGAAGTTGAAACGCTGCTGGCACAGGCGGCACAGTATTAGAGAGCCACTGATCATTCAGTGACCTGCTCTCTCGGCATTGTCCATGGCTGTTATTACATTAGGCTTATCAGGAGCAATCGGGCACGACCCCGCCGCGGCACTGTTTGTCGATGGGGATCTAGTGGCCGCCGTAGAGGAAGAGCGACTGATCAGACGCAAGTATGCGTACGATCAGGCTCCCTATCTCGCTGCGCGGCGCTGTATGCAGATCGCTCGCGTCAATCCGGCAGAGGTAGATAAGGTAGCCATCCCATTCGCACCGATAAGCCTGTTTAGCAAAGCGCGTTGGCACTACGCCTATCGGCATTGGTATGCCCCCGACAGGGCAATCGATAGACTGTTAAACGGCAATAGACGCTATCGAAGATACATCAGTGCATTGAAGGAGCTGCTAGAGAAGCTTCACATTCCCGCCGACAAAGTGCAGATCGTGCCAGTTGAGCATCAACTTGCCCATGCGAGCAGTGCTTATCATCTGGACGAGCGCGAGGGGAAGACGGCGATCTTCTGTAACGATGCGAAGGGCGAGTATTCGAATATATTTCTCGGCTACGGCGAGAATGGCAAGATCGAACGAGTCAAGGAATTCTACGATCCGGACTCGCTCTGCGGCATGTACGCGGCCCTAACAGACTATCTTGGTTTCGAGATACTCAATGGAGAGATCAAAGTGATGGGCATAGCGCCTTTCGGTGACGCCTCCAAGTATGACCTTTCTCCGCTTGCCAAGTTTGATGGAAAGCGCCTCAAGGTGGACAATACGCTGATCGGCACCGTGGGCATACGTCGCTATAAGGCGAAGTCTAAGGGGCACTATTTTAGTCAGAAGCTCGTCAACATGTTGGGCCCGAGACGCGTAGGCAATCTCGTCGATGACCCCTATGTACACTACGCCGCCGCGATTCAGAAACTCTATGAAGACCTCTCCGTAGAGTTGATTCGACATTATCTATCGGACGTCCTGAAGGAGACGGGGCGGCTGGCCATCGCAGGAACGGGCTCCATGAATATTCGCCTGAACCAGCGTCTTGCGAACATGCCGGAGGTGAAGGAGCTAATCGTTCATCCCGCCTGCAGTGATGCGGGAACGGCAATCGGCGCTGCCAGTTTTGCGGTGCGCCAATCCGGCACCAAGATAACGCCGGTTAAAAATATGTTCCATGGGCCGCGCTACACCACGGCGCAATGTGTCGAGGCCTGCAAATCCCATCGCGATAAACCGCTCTGGGAAGTGTTGGAGAAGCCCTATAAGAAGGCGGCGCAGATTCTTGCAGAGGGTCATCTGCTTGCGTGGTTCAAGGGAAGGCTGGAATTCGGCACTCGGGCCCTAGGCAACAGGAGCATCCTGGCGAACCCAAACTTCGCTGAGTCCGCGGAGAAGATCAATCATCAAGTTAAATTTCGCGAAACGTGGCAGCCCTATTCGGTCTGCGCGCTCGACAGCGTGGCTGAGGATTTTATACCCGGGGAGCAACACGACAAGTACATGTGCCGTGCAGTCACCGCGAGCAAGAGTTGGGCTAAGCAGTATCCCGCCATTGTCCACGTAGACAATAGTACCGAAACACAGATCGTCGATGCCGACAGCAACCCCGACCTCTATAAGCTCCTGCTGAGTTTTCAGAAGGAAACCGGCCACGGCATGTTAATCAATGCGCGCCTGAATCGTCCCGGAGAAGCCTTGGTCTGTTCGCCAGAGGACGCACTCAATATGTTTCTGGGTACGGATCTAGACTACATGATCATGCAGGGAGTCTTGGTGAGGAAGCGCGAACTCTCAGACGAGTGGTAGGGAATAGAAAATACTCCAGCGAGTCTAATCTACCCGCCGATAGAGGGCGATGCGTGGTGTCTCGCTGTCAGGAAAATATTCGAGCAATTCTAACTTGCCTGCTATCGAGTTAGTTTCCAGGAGCTTAGTTGTTTCGAAAGTAAGCTCGGCTGCAATCGTATCCCCAACCGCGCTGGATAGAATCTCTTCCTCTGTCAGGTTTCTCTGCACCAGATCGTAATCTTCTACCTTGCCACTGAAATACGCTATTGCATGGTTGTTCGTTACGAGATTCGCTGAGTCTGCAGTGTTCTGCGCAATCCACTCGATCGAATCTCTCACGTAGGTCTTCGACTCGCCGAAGCTGTAGTAGGCATCGATCGCACAGTAAGTGAAGAAGATGGCGAAGAGGTAAGTTAAGCGCTTCCTGCCCGAAGCCGCGGCGCTCTGAAGAGCATGAAGCACGATGAAAGGCACTAACAAGACCAGCAAGATACACATTAGCATCGCATAGCGACTCGATAGGTAGCGGGTCACGATTATAAAGCCGAGTAGTATTACGAAATTGACGCAGAGATAGAGAATCACGGGTGCGGCGACTCGCCTATCGAGGTGCAGGCGATCCCTAAATAGGCCGACGATGAGAATGAGTAGATAGGGGCCGCCCACTCCCGCAAACAGGTTCGCCAACAGAATAGAGATCATGCCTGCTAGCAAGAAAACTTCGATGTATTCACGGGAGAAGGTGGCCGCGTATTCCGTGAACAGCAAAGAACCCAGTAGCGCTCTCTCTTCGTCGTTCAGCGTGAAATTGCCGGAGATAAAGGGCTCGTAGATGGAGGCGAACTCGACAAATAATTGCGCGACGTTGAGTCCCATCAGTGCGAGGAATAGCAATAGCACTATAGAGAGAGTAGCCACCACCGCATACATTCTGAGCACAAGTTTCCTGCGAGCGGTGACTTCGAAGCGCGTGTCGAAGAGCAAGGCCAGCGGCGTGAATGCTAGATAGGCGAATGCCTCTGCGCGAAACGCGGCGGCGAGTAGCAGGCAAGCAGTGAAAGTAATTGCCCTGGGTAATGACTGCGTCTTTGCGAAGAGTAGATACTGCCAGAGCGCGGTAAGGGACAGCGCCCAGAATCCGATGTCGCGAATGAGTAGATCGCGATACTCATTCAGTTGTGGATAGACCAAGATGCTGATCGCAGCAATGACGAGCAGAGTTTGGGAATCCTGTACTTCCTTCACGATACTGAGGAAGGCGTAAACGAGTACAGCATAAAATATGGCGTTAACGAGCAAGCCAGCCGAGAACACATCGAGCCCTATCGAGGAGATGATCCCAATGAGGATCGAATACGTCGCCCAGGAGTAATGTTGATACGCGGCAACTATGCCATCGGCAAGAAAGATCTCTGCGGTGCGGACGTAGGTGTAGGCATCCGAATTAGGAATCTCTTGAAGGAGCAGAGTGAAGACAGACAGCACGAGACTCGCCGCTACCGCGATCCATCTGATGTCGTACTGTCGCCAATCTGGAGTCATCTTCTATTTCTTGTTGTCTACTTTCGCAACATTCATCAGTAGGGCCGCGCGGAACGCCCGGCAGCCTGCGTTTTGAATCGCTTATGCAACCACAGATACTGATCTGGTTGTTTCCGAATGGCCTGCTCAACCAAGTCATTGGTTGTGCGTGCATCAGCTTCCGCGTCGCCACTCGGGAAACCCTCGAGGGCGGGAGCGAAGTCGAGATGATACCCCGAGTTATCTTCGTTCCTGTAATGGCTGTAAAACACTACCGCAGAATTATTTACCTTAGCGAACCTGGCTGTGGCAGTTATTGTCGCGGCCTCAACACCGAAGAAAGGGACGAATACCGAATGCTTCGCCCCGTAATCCTGATCGGGAGCATACCAGAGTATGCGGCCGTTCTTGAGGCTGCGCATGGCGCCGCGCACATCTTTGCGATCATAAACGTGGCGGAAGTGGCGAATGCGGCCGTTGAACATAGCCGCTTGGAAGAGAGGGTTTTTGTTCGGCCTATAGGTCACATCCATATCCCCAACAAGGTTGAAGAGGAAGCCACCCATCTCGATACTTGAGAAGTGCGCGCACAGCAGCAGCACGCCCCGGCCCTGCGCTATCGCGGCCTCCAAATTCTCTAGTCCAGTCACGGTTGTGCGAGCTCGATAGTCCTCAGGATCTCGAAACCAGGAGATCGCCACCTCGAGCAGCCCAATACCGTTCGCGAGGAAGGTCTTCCTTACCAGCTTGCGCTGCTCCTGTTCGGACAACTCGGGGAAGCAGAGGCGAATATTCACCTCGCAGATGTGCCTGCGGGACCTTGCAACATAGTAGCTGAGCAGCCCCAAGCTCTGACCGATACGAACCTGAAGCAGATACGGCAGCTGCGCGGCCACCCACATCGCCGACAGGCCAATCCATGTGGGCCAGTAGCGTGGCGCTATGAATTGGCTTAGCGGTGTTCTTTGTTGAGAGTCTTCAGCCACTAGTTATGCCAGCTAGCACCAGAATGAATGCCGGGAGAAAAAGGAGAATACTAGGTTTATCGCTATCGATGGCGCGAATTGTAGCAGAAGCCTCGAATTAACAGCACTTTACAGCGCTTCCGTGATCCAATTGGGATATTAAGCCTATAAACCCCACTTGTCCGGCCTATTATCGACATAATTGATAACGATTCCCCACTAGAGGCGATATTTCACGCAGATGCCCACTTGCGGCCATTATTCCCGGCGTAATTCCATGTGATATGATCTGCCGCCACAAATCCCAGTAAATACGCAGCTTTGGAATACAGGACGTCAGATGAAACTTGAGATGCCACCCTTTCAGCAAGCCAAGCTCTTGGTTATCGGTGATGTCATGCTGGACCGGTATTGGCACGGGGCCGCCTCGCGTATCTCGCCGGAGGCACCGGTTCCAGTTGTGCAGGTAGGCAATCAGGAAGACCGACCTGGCGGCGCCGGTAACGTGGCGCTGAATATTGCCGCTCTGGGTTCCGCCGCTACGCTCATCGGTGTCGTCGGTAAAGATGACAACGCGGCAGATCTCGAGTCGCGACTCACTGCCGCCGGTGTGTATTGTGAATTCCTTAGATCAGAGGACAAGCCGACGATCACCAAGTTGCGAGTTATCAGCCAACATCAGCAACTGATTCGTCTCGACTTCGAAGAAAAATTCGATGAGAACGATGTGATCGGCCTGCAGGCCCTAGCGGCCTCGCTCCTGCCTAGTGCGCAGGTGCTCGTACTCTCAGACTATGCGAAGGGCGCCCTGCATGACGTCAGGGCGTTGATCGATCTGGCTAGAAAACAGAACATTCCAATTATCGTCGACCCCAAGGGTACCGATTTCGAGAAGTATCGCGGCGCGACTTTGATAACGCCCAACTTCAACGAGTTCGAGGCGGTTGTCGGACACTGTGCGAACGAGGAAGATCTCGTGAGCAAGGGACTCAAGTTAATGAGCGAGCTGGAATTGCAGGCGATGCTGATTACCCGCGGCGAACACGGCATGACGTTATTGCGTCCGGACTCGGAGGAGTTGCATCTCCCTGCGCGTGCACGAGAGGTGTTCGATGTTACCGGCGCGGGCGACACCGTAATCTCCGTGCTTGCGGCGGCACTCGCGGCAGGCGATGACTTATCCGAAGCGACGGCAATCGCTAACCTCGCTGCAGGATTAGTCGTCGGCAAACTTGGCACTGCAGCTATAAGTGGTCCCGAGTTAAGAAGAGCGATACTTGAAGAGCAGAACTCCGGGCTAGGCGTAATGACGGCAGAGCAGCTTGTCATCGCCGTGCAGGACGCCAAGGCTCACGGTGAGAAGATAGTATTCACGAACGGCTGCTTCGATATCATTCATGCCGGGCACGTTGGCTATCTCAGCGAAGCGAAGAAACTTGGAGATAGACTCATTGTGGCGATCAATGCAGATGATTCCGTGACAAGATTAAAAGGGCCTGGTCGCCCAATTAACCCTGTGGAACGCAGGATGGCAGTGCTTGATGGATTAGAGGCGGTTGACTGGGTCGTAAGCTTCAGTGACGACACGCCGGAGGAGCTGTTGAAATCCCTGCAGCCAGACATTCTCGTCAAGGGCGGAGACTATTCACTGGATCAGGTCGTGGGCGGCAAGTATGTGCTTTCCTACGGTGGAGAAGTTAGGGCATTAGAATTTTTAGACAATTGCTCGACATCGGCGATCGTCGAAAAGATGAAAGACTCAGGCTAGGGGAAACTGGGAGCGAAGCTTACTGTGCGGCCGCTACGTTCTCGCGCAAGTGAGCCGGATTTATCGTTCCTACTATCACGCTAGAGACTCCAGCCTTGTCTAGCGCGAAGCGCAGATTCCTCTCGCTAAGACTCAAGCCAGTATTGTTTTTTTCTGCCTCGCCAGCGATACAATCGTGACCGCTATTCAGTGCCTTCTTTACCAGTATGCCTTTACCTAATGAGAACGCCTGCTCTATTACCGGCGCATCATCGTGCATCGTTGGATTGTACGTGGCCATTACCACGTCGAGCATCTCAGCCGCTTTCAAGCCCCCAGCTACAGTCTTAGTGGACATGCCGATTGCCTTGATAAGACCCTTCTCCTTCAGGCGCAGCAGGGTCTCGGGACAGTCGCTGGACTCGAGAATTTTCAGGTCCCTTCCGTCGGAATGAATGAGTACGATGTCGAGGTAGTCGGTGCGCATATCGCGCAGGCTGCGCTCTATGCTGCGCTGTGTGTGCGCTGCAGAAAAATCGAAGTAGGACTTTCCCGCGGTAAATTCTTCGCCGACCTTGCTACAGATAATCCAGTCCTGGCGTCCGTTCAGTAGTCGACCCAGGCGCTGCTCGCTACTACCGTAAGCCGGAGCGGTATCGATGAGGTTGATGCCAAGGTCTCTTGCCTGACGAAGCAGGGCGGAGACCTCCTCATCGCTAGGCAGTGAGAAGCCGCTGGGATACTTCACCTCCTGATTGCGACCGATCTTGACGGTGCCCAGGCCAAGGCAGGATACCTCAAGTCCGGTAGCTCCCAGTGTTCTCTTTGCTAAGCTCATCGTATCTTAATCCCAGCGTGTAGCAGCGATCTGCGCGGCGTCGAATACATCACTCAGGCTCTGCTCAGTAGCAGTACCCGAGGGAGTAACGCCGCTGGAGGCGAGATGTTTGGAAATATTGTCGGCAAGGTTAGGAGTCAGCGTGAGCTTGGTAGGCCAAGCGACCAGCACGTTGCTCTCTTCAACGAAGTACGCGTCCTCGGGACGGTAGTTGTTGTTCACGTTCGCCTCGGCTCTATCAATCGTGAAGCAGTTAACTTCGACCTGGCTGAAATCTATCCATGGGAACAATGAAGCAAGCAAATGACGCGCAGATTGAATCTGTGCGTCCTTGTCTTTGCCAACGCCAGACTCGGCGATTTCGCCGCCGAGATACCAGACTGTTTCGCCTTGAGCATCACGATGAGATGTAACGGTTAGCTTCGGTGTTAGGCTGAAACTATCGCCTATGCAATGGACGAATATTTCCGGCAGGGTTTTCCCTTTCACATAGACCATGTTCAATGGACGCAATTGTGAGCTGGGCTTGGCAAGGGCGGCATCGTCGATGAGCTGCTGATTGCCCTTGCCTGCGCTAAAGATTATTTTCTGCGTGCGAATAGTAAAGTCTCTAGCGCCGTCTCTGATCGAGATGCCACTGATCAGACCCGTTTCGTTGCGCTCGAAGGTATAGCTACCGGGTTCGATCTTAAAGATTCGATCGCGCTGCTTATCAACTAACACTTCTACTAGGGAATTCGTATCTACCACGAAATCTGGAAGCTTGTAGAGTATGCCTTCGACAGTAGCGGCCTTGAAGAAATCTGGATAGTCGCGTCGATCAACCGCTGTTACTCGACCGCTCAGACTCTTGCTGCCTAAGAACGTTTTGAGTTTCGAGCGAATCCCGGCGTCGGACCACATATAGTACTGCTCGCTTAGCACGCGGCAGTCGGTTAGATCGATGTCACCTGCGCCGTTAAGGCAGCTACGCCACCGAGCCGGCATATCGGCAATCACATTGGCCGCACCATTGAGGGCGCCATTCAGTGCGTACTTCAGGCCGCCGTGGATGATGCCTTGGGAGGCCAGGGTCTGCCCCGAGCCAAGCTTGTCAGCCTCTAACAATATGGCCTGATAGCCTTGATCGTGGAGACGATTCAATAACCAGAGGCCCGCGATTCCACCGCCAAATATGACGATGTCGGTTGAATAGCTTGATGTCATTAGTTACCTTAGCTCGGTGCTGATGGTGATGCATAGGTCGTATGAGTCGCAGCGCATTCGGAAAGTCTGCTGGCCTGAATTATATCGGCATAAGGGAGCTTTTCCCAATCAAGGCAGCGAACTGAATCTTTAGGCAGAGTCTTCATGCATCGAGTTTTCTACAGTGTCATCTTCTATCTAGCGCTGCCCTTCATTCTGCTTCGGCTATTATTCCGCTCTCTGAAAGCCCCGGCCTATAGGCAACGTGTGGCCGAGCGATTCGCGCTACAGTCGTTGCCAGAAGGGTACGTCCAAGACAAACTCACACTCTGGATTCACGCCGTATCCGTTGGCGAGACGGCGGCGGCCGCGCCGCTGGTGGCCGAGTTGCGGCGCTCCTATCCCGAAGCGCAGATTCTCATGACCACGATGACACCCACTGGCTCCGATCGCGTGCGGCTGCTGTTCTCAGATACTCTCTTCCATTGCTACATTCCCTACGATCTCCACAGCGCCGTCGATCGGTTTCTCGCCAAGTATAGACCCAGCCTACTTATTCTAATGGAGACGGAGCTTTGGCCGAATTTGATACATGCCTGCCACCACCGCGGCATTAGAATAGTCTTGGCGAATGCGCGGCTGTCGGCGAAGTCGGCAGCAGGCTACGGCCGCCTCCCTAACTTTACTCGCAGCCTATTACAGCACATCGATTCGATTGCGGCACAGGCCCAGCCCGATGCAGATCGCTTCACTGCGCTTGGCGTCAAGCCAGAGCAGATCGAGGTGACGGGCAGCTTGAAATTCCTGGTGGACGTTAGCGGGAAAGAACGCCAAGCCTATTTCGTCGCGATAGCAGACAGCGCGAGGCCGGTGCTGGTAGCGGCGAGCACGCGTGAGGGTGAGGAGGAGAAAGTTCTGAAGGCGTTCACGCGCTGCCTGAAGGCAAACCCCTCCCTGTTACTCGTGCTGATTCCAAGACATCCGGAAAGATTCGCGAAGGCTGCTCGCCTCAGCGAGGAGCTGGGATTGAAGACAGTGAAGCGCAGCGATGCAGGAGCCCTCGAGAGCGATACTCAAGTAATAGTAGGCGACAGCATGGGCGAGATGCTCGATTATTACAGCCTCGCAACGATCGCCTTCGTCGGAGGCAGCCTAGTGGACACCGGCTGTCAGAATGTTCTGGAACCGGCGGCATTGGGACTACCCATTCTGGTTGGGCCCTCGCAGTTCAACTTTGCCACAATCTGTAAGCAACTCGAACAAGCGGGTGCACTGCTAACAGTGCAGAATGAATTAGCACTCGCGGAAAGTATTTCGGCGTTACTTCACGATGAGAATAGAAGGGGTGAGATGGGCTTGCGCGGCAAGCAGCTAGTCCTGGAGAACCAAAATGCCTTGCCCGCCCTGATGCAGCTTGTCAGACCGCTTATTCAAACTGCCGAGTAAGGTTCTCGGCGCCTTCGTCAGTCACTCGTATATTGTCTTCGATGCGAATGCCGCCGCAGGGATACAACTCGTCTATTCGCTTCCAGTCGAGAAATTTTCCTCTCGCGGAATTTCGCTCTGCCTCAAGAATAAGCGGAATAAAATAGAGACCGGGCTCAACTGTGAACACCATGTCGGCCTGCATCACGCGAGTGTTTCGCAGTGCCGGAGAGTCTTCGGGGGGAGGTAGCTTCGTTCCCAAGAGATCAGCCTGGTGTCCGCCGACATCATGCACCTGGATGCCCAGCAGATGACCCACGCCATGGGGCATGAACAGCTGCGGGATGCCGAGTTGGAGAATCTCTTCCCTATCGCCACTGCAGATTTCATGATCGATAAGCAGCTGCGCGATTCCGCTCATCGTCGAGCTGTGCAGAGACGGGTAGGGCAGCCCGGGCCTTACCTCATCGACGAGCGCTAGCTCCAGTGTCTGCATCGCAGTAACGAGAGATCGAAACAAGGGATGTGCATCCGGACTTACCGAAGTCCGCGTGATGTCGGATCCGTAGGCATTGACGCGGCAGCCCGCGTCGATCAGCAGAACGCTAGCCTTTTCCTTGTTGCTCTTGCGTTTGAACTGATAATGCAGAATCGCCGCCTTCTCGTTCAGGGCGACTATATTGGTATAGGGAGTCTCGTCTTCCAGATTCTGCGTGGCCTCTAGATAGGCCATGTGAATCTGGTACTCGCTGCCGCCGCCCAGGAAGCAGGCTTTTGCCGCCGCATGGCCGAGCAGGGCGAGACGATTCGCCGCGCGCAGCTGAATAATTTCGTACTCTGTCTTTACGGCCCTGGAGAAATCGAGATAGGCGAGTAGGCCTTGAGGGTTCACGCGTTCTGCATTGATGCCTAGAGAGTGGGCCGTAGCGGCACACTCGCCAAGATAGGCGATGCTGGAAGTGGCGCGTTCTGTCAGCTCTACCGTTAGCTCCTTCAGGGACCCCAGCCTAACCAGCTCGAGTGCTTCCGCCCATTCAGGCTCAACATTTATCGCTTGTTCATACCAAAAGTCGCTGGGCACGATCTGAAAATAAATCGGCCTCTCGCCAGGACGATAGTAGATGAACTGATTGGGTCGATTGACGGGTACCCAGTGCAGCAAGTGACCGTATGCCTGAAATGCTATGCCTCGATCGTCGCCGTAGTAATGATGCTCGATGCCACTATGCACCAGCACTGCGTCGGCATTGCCCCCAGCACTTTCTAATGCGGCGGTATAGGTCCGCCCGAGTGTGGCGATATGCTCTGCGTAATATTGTGTACTCAAACCCCAATTCCCCTGAACGCTGTTTAATGTGACGAGTTGGAATTATACTGTGGATCGACTGTTAACAGACAGAGATCGTTACGGCAATCTACCGGGGGAGAAAAGATGCTCTACGCAATGTTTATGTTAGTCATTCTAACTACAGTGATTATGGTGCTCACCGCACGTGTACGAATTGGATCGGTGCGCAGCGGCGCGGTTCCGCAGAGTTACTATAGTCTTATGGATGGGCACGATATTCCAGAATTCGTCGCCAAGACGACCCGCAACTTCAACAACCTATTCGAAGTGCCCACGCTGTTCTACGCAGGTGGTGCGGTATATCTGGCTTTAGATCAGACTGGGCAGCTGCCCGTAATCAGTGCCTGGGTATTCGTTGCCGCGCGTGTGCTGCACAGCGTTATCCATCTGAGTTACAACAACGTGCTTCACAGGTTGGTCGTGTTCGCCATTGGCAACCTTGCTGTGCTAGTAATGTGGCTCGCTATCGTGAACTCGGCGGCCTAGTCATTCAACTGGCCGCAGCGAGTAGGAAGATCTACTTAGACACTACGCAAGGGGGGAGAGCATGTCTGATGTTGCCGTTTATCTGATCGCGAATCTGGTAGTAGAAGATGCCGCGGAATATCGCAAGTACGAGAAGGGCTTCTTTCCAATTCTGAAACGGTTCGGCGGTGAGTTTGTCACCTTCGATGACAGCCATTCACACCTTGAGGGAAGCTCTCCTCTCGAGGGGCGTGTCATTATCTTTAAGTTTCCTTCCGAAGAAGTGGCCAGGCAATGGTACAACGATGAAGAGTACCAGGCTCTATCCGAATTTCGCCGCGCGGGCACGACGCTAAAGAGTATTACGCTGGTTCATGGCCTGCCGCCCCGAGTCTAGTCTGCAGCAGCAGTGACTAAGCGCGCAGATTGGCGATTGGCGAGATCCGTGATGCTGTCCTAGACTTAGGAACAACTAACTGAGCCGTTAAGGATGACGCCAGTGCATTATTCCGCCTTCCAGCATGAAGCCGCTGCTG
This sequence comes from uncultured Pseudohongiella sp., assembly GCA_964352295.1. Lineage (GTDB taxonomy): Bacteria > Pseudomonadota > Gammaproteobacteria > Pseudomonadales > Pseudohongiellaceae > UBA9145. The sequence goes on from CAYGRR010000005.1 coordinate 79,595, forward strand.
TTCGTGAGTCGCTCAAGCTCTCCCTAGAGCGGATGCGCCCGAATGCAGGGCAGCAATTTTCTACGCTGACGCGTTCACTCTTTGAGCGTCCCACTCGCGATGATGAATACCAAGTCGCGTATGCCATTCGGCAACCGATCGATGAGACGAGGCTCCTTCTCGCGAAGAATCGTTTGCACAACCGCCGCTTCGAGCAGAGGAGGAATAGTGTCGAGCGCGCGCCGCTTGTGCGGCGCTACTGTGCAGGCTTCGAGATACCGCAGCGCAAGGATTTCCTAACTCTTATTAGAGGAGATGCTCGCTCACGAATCATAGCGTCGTTTCACTGCGGCGATTTTCTCTACGGGACTGCAAGTCTATTTGCGTTAGAGAACGAGTCGCGGCAACAGCATGTGCTAACCCTAAACAAGGGCAGCGATGCTTGCTTCGCCAACCTAGAGGCAGGTTTCGGCGCAACGGCAGCAACGGCTGAGTGTGAACTCCTACTGCAAGAATCTGACACCCAGACGCTTTCTCGGATGCTGCGTGCCGGCGACACCTCGCTACTCCTCTTCTGTGACATTCCTCCAGGGCTCAACGAGACTTGCGAAGTGCGCTTCCTCGGTCGGCCGGCGCGCTTCTCGATTGGCCCGGCGATCCTCGCTATCGCTAACGGTGTGCCGTTACTTCCATTGCTCAATTATTCGAGAGCGAGCAGCGGCCGCATTCTTCTGGGAGAGCAGATCGAGCCCGTCCTGCTACCCTCAGAGACGCTGCGGCTCGCTGCGGGTCGAATCACGCAGGCACTAGTGTCGCTATTCGAATCCGTCTTTCTTCAACATCCAGAACAATGGAGATTCCTCTCTCTCATGCCGTTGTATTTCTCACAGCCGGAATTGCCAGGAGCAGGCAGGGATGCGGTCGTATGAATAGTAAGGACGATCTCGAGAATTCGAAGGCGGCAAGCCAGTCATGAGCTGCCGCGCGATGACAGATCCACGCGCACTCATCTGGGAGTTTCTAGCGGCGCATTGCGCGGAGCAGCTTGTCGACGAATCGAAACTGTTGTCCGAGCTAGAGTTAGATTCGCTTCAATTATTGGAATGTCTCTTCGAGTTGGAGCAGCGCTGTGGCAGGACGCTGACTAACAGGGAGCTGGCGGCACTTACAACGGTTGCAGACTTGATCGAGGTCTTCACGTCGCAGCCAACGCAATCGGAGAAGAAGGTCGATGAGCAATGAGCACGCAGGCAGCTTACTTCGCGAGAGTGCGATCAGACATAGGTTGCTGGGTCCGCCATCAGCACCCGTGCTCGCGCTGGGAAACACCGTTCGATTACAAATCTGTATCTGGAGCTGCCTGCTGCTACTGGCAAGCTACCTTCTCACGAAGACGACTTACAAGGAAACCGTAGCGGTTAGGGGGCTACTAGAGCCAGTTCAAGGAGTGCAGGAGATCGTCTCTCCTGTCGCCGCCAGAGTTGAATATATTCACGTCGGGCAAGGGACTAGAGTCGACACGGGAGACATCCTCGCGACCCTGTCCACAGGGCACTACAACGCCGAGGGAGGCTCAACTCTTGAGGAAAATATTCGGCAGTTGCGAAGCGATAGAGAGTTGTTAGTTGAACAGCTTAGAGTGCAGCAGCAGAGTCGGCAGCAATCGGCGCACTGGACTGAGCAGGCAGTTGAGCACGCTCATGCCAATACGCGCAGCATCGAGCAGGAATCAGAGTTGCTTGCCACGCGAGTGAAGTTGAGCGAGCGCAACCTGCAGGCAGTTTCCAGAATACTGCAATCGGGTAATAGCTCGGCACGCGAATACGATCTGCAGTATCAGGCACACCTGGAACTGTTAGGGCGAGCACAGGTACTCGCGCAGCGGCTGTTGCAGTATGAACACGAGCTACACGCATTGAGTAATGCGCAAAGGCTCAGGGATTACGACACCGAGCAAGCGAGTCTCCAGATTCAACGAGAGCTACGGCAGATCGATCAGCGAATTATGAGTCTGCACGATCAGGCAGTCTTTACGGTGGTGGCACAGAAGCCGGGGATAGTCGCCGAACTGGGACTAGCGCTAGGTGAGGCCGTGCGCCAGAACCAGCCCCTGATCTTCATCAATCCGATTCGCACTGCGCTACAGGCCACACTGTATGCTCCTGCTGCGGTACAGGCGAAATTAGCGCTAGGCCAAACCGTTCTCCTGCGTTACGACGCGTTCGACTATCGGCTGCACGGGCGTGCCGAGGCGCGCATTGTCAGCATAGGGCAGGCCCGATTGGATCCAAGGGAGAACCGCCTGCCGATTGCGGGCATCAACGAGCCAGTATTCAAGGTAGTAGCCGAGCTAAAGCAGTCGACCGTGCAGGGGGATGAGATGTATGTCTTGAAGAGTGGCTCAACGTTGCTGGCAGACTTCGTCCTGTCTGAAATGTCGCTCCTGCAGTTCATCTTCAAACCAATTCTGGGGCTACAAGGGAAAGTCGCGTGATAAATTTTTCCCACGCACGCAGTGCTCTTCCCATGATATTCCAGACCGAGATGGCAGAATGCGGCCTAGCCTGTCTCGCCATGATCGCCAACTACCACGGCAAGTTCTCCGATATACGTACACTGCGGGAGAGCTTGGGTCTGTCGGCGAGAGGCGCATCGGTTAAACATCTGCTAGAGGCAGGGCAGAATCTGGGCCTGCAGGGCAGACCACTGAAACTTGAGCTGACCGACGTACAGAGACTGACTCTCCCTGCAATTCTGCACTGGGACACGGATCACTTCGTCGTACTGAAGAAGGTAAACCGAAGGACATTCGTTATACACGACCCAGCGATTGGAATTCGCAGATACCGATTAGTCGAACTAGACTATCATTTCACGGGAGTGGCAATTGAGTTAGCTCCGAAGGTTTCGTTCACGCGAGAGAAACGATCGCGAGAATACTCGCTGAAAGATCTCTTTCGACAAACGCCAAGCTTCCGACAGGCCATCGGCCAGGTCTTCATTCTCTCGCTCTTACTTCAGGTGCTGTCACTAGTCTTTCCGCTTTATCTGCAGCTCGTGATAGATCAAGGACTGAGCAAAGGGGACATGGACATTATCTTTCTTGTCGCACTGCTGTTCTGCTTGGTGATAATCGCGAAGGCCAGCGTCACCTATTTCAGAGGTGTGATCATTCTGCAGTTCTCAGGTCAGCTAGGCTTTCACATGCTGAGCTCTACCTTCGCGCACTTACTTAAGCTGCCCCTGTCGTTCTTCGAGCGGCGAGAGATGGGGGATATCGTCTCTCGATTCTCCTCGCTCAACAATATAAAGCAGCTAGTAACTCAGGAGATGATAACGGTCATTGTAGACGGCCTGTTCTCTCTCCTCAGCCTCGCACTGTTGTTTCTCTATAGCCCCACACTGGCTCTAGTCGCCCTGTTCTTCGTGCTTGCCTTGACCGTAACGCGCCTGCTTGCGATACCGAAGGAGAGAGGCTTTAGGCAAGAAGTATTAAGCAGCGGCGCTAAGCAGCAGACGCGGTTCATGGAGAATATTCGCTGCATCGGGGTTACGAAGAACTACGGCATCGAAGCAGAGCGTTTGGCGGAGTGGCAGAATTACTACGCCTGTTTCGTAAACACGAGTTACAGGCTTGGCCATCTGCAGTTGAGACTGAGTTCGCTGCATGGGCTACTGTACGGCCTTGACCATGTCGCGACGATCTATTTAGGGTCTGCCGCCATCTTCAGCGGCCAGTTGACGATAGGCCAGCTGATGAGCTTCGTTTTCCTCAAGCAGAATTTCTCTGGATCGGTAGCCGCTATGCTACCGAAGCTGACGGAGATCAGGCTGTTGAGGCTAGAGCTAGACCGCGTGTCGGATATCGTTATGGAGGAGCCAGAACAGACCGAGGCCTATACAGGCCTTCTGAAACGGCCTATCTCCGGGGGCATCGCGGCAGTGCAGTTGAGCTACCGTTACTCCTCGATGCCCACAGAGCTATTCAAGGGTGTGAGTTTCAATATTGTGGCCGGTGAGATGCTCGCGATATCGGGCCAGTCTGGCTGCGGCAAGTCGACGCTGCTAAAAATATTGCTGGGCCTCGCCTCTCCGAACGAAGGACAGGTATGCATCGACGGGAGATCAATAGAGGAGATCGGAGTGAGACAGTATCGGTCACAGGTCGCGACCGTTCTGCACGGGGACTGCCTGATGTCGGGCTCGCTTGCCTACAACATCAACCTCGAGACGGAGCCACTGAACCAGGAGCGGCTGGAGCAAGCCTGCCTAAAGAGTAGTATTCTCGATGACATCAGACGGCTGCCTATGGGATTCAATACGCAGGTCGGGGAGATGGGCGTGGCGCTCTCCGCCGGCCAAGTGCAGCGCGTACTGCTCGCGCGGGCGCTCTATAGACATCCAAGAATAGTAGTACTGGATGAAGGGCTGTCTCATCTAAGCACTAGCGCCGCGCGGCAGATCATAAGGTCTATTCGGGAAGCAAAGATCACCCTGTTACTGGTGACTCACAATCCGGACTTAGTCGATCTTGCCGACTATTCGCTAGAGCTTGCATCGAATCATTCCCTCAAGAGGCTGGGCTCTGAGAACAGAAGGAGTGTGGAAAGATGATTGGCACTCGAAATCTGATTCCCGGCAAGACCTACTTCGCCGCAACAAGACAGAGAACGCTGAGTACAGGGTTCTTCGACGACGCTTGCCGAGACTTCTATCTTCGACGCCTATTGAGTTGTCAGAATGCCTTTGGCGTCCAACTTCACGCCTACCTTCTCCTAGAGCAAGAATTCTACCTACTCTTTACACCGCTAACGCCGACTGGCTTCGACTCCTTCCTCGGGTTTCTGAATCGCAGCTATAACAGATATTACCTGACTCGCTTTAGCCGCCGAGTCTCGGTCTGGCAGAACGAACCCGCTCTTTGCCTGCTACCCAGCGACGGACTCATACTGGATGGCCACAGGTTCATCGAGCGCTATGTGCTCGATCTCGCGAACTATGATCACCCGGGTAGATACCGCTATTCTAGTTACTGCGCGAACGCCTTCACTCAGGCTCCGAACTCTCTGCAACGCCATCCTGTGGTTTGCAGGTTTATTAGGACGGGCGCCGATGGCCTGAAGAAATACCGTGATCTAATCGCAAGACCTTTTCGCACCGAGTACGAGCGATTTCTAAGCAGCCGATTACTCTGGGGGAGGCCGCTATTGCAGCAAAGAATATCTATCCGGCTCGAGAATAATAGAGCTTTGACCGATATAGAGAAAAGCGGCACAATGGCCGTATCGGATCTACGGAGCTATAAATTGTAGGTAGCGCTGTCGATGCTATACTGGAGCTCGTCGGATAAGGTGCCACATAATCTCTAGTTCAAACCTGCTAGCCCGCCTCATGTGCATATAGATCAAACTAAAATGTCTAGGTCACAAAAATCAAACTTCTATCCCTTCTACGATCCCTATAACGACAAGGGTGGGTTGGGATATGGTAGCAAGCTTGGCATCTCGCTTGGCTTCGGCGCCGCCTACGCGCTTCTGCAGTACTATGCGCTACAAGACAAGATGATTTTCTTCAGCGAGAATTGCTGGATTCTTGCGTTGATTATCGCTACTTCCATTTTCGCACTCTATCTAGCAACAGACATCTTCAGAAGAAACCTAACGACGATGCGACATATCGAGGGGAAGTATCCCATCAGCCTGAAGGTCGTCGACGAGTGGATGA
>CAYGRR010000006.1:0-58530 GCA_964352295.1 uncultured Pseudohongiella sp.
GCGCCTCGGGGCAATTAGCATGAGTACTCACATAGGAAAAGACTTCACACCACCAGATATACCCGGCAAGGTAACTGGTGAGATTAAGTACGCGGAAGACTACAAGCGAGAAGGCATGGTCTTCGCCCGACTGCTGACCAGCCCGATGCCAAGTGGCCGAGTAGTCAGCATAGATACATCCGAGGCAGTGCGCATGGATGGCGTCATCGGTGTCTTCACCGCCGACGACTTACCACCCGTACCTCCTCCGGGAAATCCTGCGCTGGCCTCAGAATACGTAACCTACGTTGGCCAGCCGATTCTCGCGGTAGCGGCGATTACTGAAGAGATAGCCGAGTCGGCCATCGACAAGATTCGCATAGACTTCGAGCGACGCGATTTCGTGGTCGATCCCATCGAGAGTCTGACGCCAGGCGGCAGCAATGCCTACCCCGAGGGCAACGTATTGGTTCGCACTCAGGAAGAAGGCCCGGAAGGCGCGCCAATCGTCGGCGCCGAGATTCGCGACATCAAGTGGCCTCAGTCCGCTATCGATGCGATCAAGTCGGGCAAGGAACCGGTCGGTGCCGAGTTCACCACCGAGTGGGCCTTCGGCGACCTCGACGCAGGCTTCGCCGAAGCGGCACAGATCATCGAAGAGCCCTTCGTCACGATCGGCTACCCACACCATTCCCTGGAGGCAAGAACGGGGATGGCGTATTGGGAAAATGGCAAGTGCTACTTCCACGGCTCTTCCCAGAGCCAGAGTGCCAACAATGCCGGCCTGGCCCGCATGTTGGACATCGACTTAGCAGACCTGGTATTCATCAATGAAGCCACGGGTGGTGGATTTGGTTCCAAGATCGGCCCCTACCCGTTCATGGCCATTACAGGTAACTTCGCACGCGTCCTGAATCGTCCCGTTCAGCTACGCATCACACGCGAGCAAGAGTTCTACATCGGCTCAGCCCGCTCCGGCATGCAAGGCTGGATCAAGATCGGTGTGAAGGAAAACGGCAAGGTGTCGGCGGTCGATCTCGTTATTGTGAACGATGGCGGCGCGACCGGCGGCGGTAGCGGCAACTCATCGGCGCAGCACGTCACCGTGGCCTACCAGCCGGAGAACATGCGTTATCGCGGCATCTCCGTTTATACCAACACGACGCCTCGCGGCGCACAGCGCGGCCCAGGTCAGAACGAAATGGCGGCAGTACTCGCGCCGATGACTGACAAGGCGGCGAAGGCGGTCGGCATGGACCGAGTCGCATTCCGCCGAGTGAACGTGCTCGACAGTAATGGTTTCGAGGGCGGCAGTCAGGGCCCGGTCACCAGCGCATTCGTCCGTGAAGCGCTGGATCAGGGCGCACGCACCTTCGGCTGGGAAGAGAAGCTCGCCCTGCCCAAGGTGAACGGCAGCAAGGTTCGTGGCGTTGGCGTTGGCATCGGTTATCACGGTGCAGGTGGACGAGGCTACGACGGCCTTGTGCGCATCGCGCCAGACGGCAGATTGCATATCCACAGCGGTGTCGGAAACCTGGGAACCTATTCCTACGTAGGCACCTGTCGCGCCGCGGCAGAAGCCCTGCAGGTTCCCTGGGAGCGTTGCGAGATCGTGAATGGCCGCTCCGACAGACACCTGCCACACAGCTCCGGCCAGGGTGGATCGAACACGATCTTCACCCATACCCGCACGAATTGGGTTGCCGCACAGGATGCGATCACTAAGCTGAAAGAAATCGCAGCGACCGACCTCGGTGGCTCAGCGGATGACTACGTGATCGGAGACGAGCGCGTTTATCAGAGCGCCGATCCTAGCGTGGGACTCACGTATGCACAGGCTGCACAGCGAGCGATGGAATTAGGCGGAAAGTATAGCGGCCAGGAATACCCTGACGATATCAACCCGCTGACTCAGCTTGCGGTTCAAGGCCTCGCCGGTACTGGACTCATCGGCGTCGCGAAGGACAATATCCCGGGTCAGGGTCAACCGCCTGGCGTCGTTGTCGGTTTCTGCGAGATCGAGATGGACAGGGACACCGGCAAGTTCGAGATCCTGGACTATACCGCGATCGCCGACTGTGGCACCGTGGTGCATCCGAAGAACTTCGACAACGCCATGCGCGGCGGCGCGGTCTGGGGTGTAGGACTGACCTCTCTCGAGCGTCACGTCTACGATCCACAGAACGGTCTCCCTGCTAACACTGGCCTGTATCAGAACAAGCCCCCTACGTATTTGGATGTGAATACCAATACGAAAATGGGCGGCGTGAACATTCCAGATCCGCAGAATCCAACCGGAGGACGGGGCATCGGTGAGCCTACGCAGGGAGCATCTGCCGCGGCATTGGCTAGCGCCATATCCGACGCCTTGGACGGCCACCTGTTTAACACAGCGCCGACCACGACGGACATGATCATTAACCACTTGGCTGGTAACACCTACAGCACCAAGTCCCTTAAAACTAACACTTTCTAGAGGTTATCTATGCCATCTCATGACGTAATGCCTAATATGGAACTGTACCAACCGGTACAGGTAGAAGATGCCCTAGCTATAGCCGATCGGCTCGCCGATAGAGGCTGGTTAGTTGGGGGAGGCCAGGATACTTATGGCTGGTTAAAGGATAGAGCGAAGGTCGCTGACGCGATGATCGACCTGAGCGGCATCGAGTCGCTTCGGGGCGTTCGCGAGACTGCGGACGGTATCGAAATCGGCGCTCTCACCACACTCACGGAAGTTGCTACCAACAGCCTGATCCAGGACAAGTTCTCCTTGCTCTCACAGGCGGCTGGCGTGGTGGCGAGCCCACAGATTCGCAACATCGGCACGCTAGGCGGCAATGTCTCTCAAGACGTGCGCTGCTGGTACTACCGACGCGGTCTGTCCTGCTACCGTGCAGGCGGCAACCTCTGTTATGCAGACACGCCTCAGGGCATGAACCGTGATCACTCGCTGTTTGAAGCTAGCCGCTGTGTTGCAGCCAGTCCTTCAGACACCGCACCTGCCCTGGTTGCGCTGGACGCAAGCATGGTTATTCGCAGCGTAGACGGTGAACGTATCCTCGCGGCACAGGATTACTTTGTCGGTCCCGCTAACGATATTGAAAGCACTACTGCACTGCGCCCTGGCGAGATTCTTACCGCGGTAAGAATTCCAAACACCTGGGCGAACGCCGAGTTCTACTTTGAGAAGGTTGCTGATAGAAACGTGTGGGACTTCTCGCTCGTCAATGTCGCGGCGGCCTTCAAGGTCAGCGGCGGCACCGTGCAAGATTCGCGCATCGTCTGTGGCGCCGTGCAGTGCACACCGCGTCGCGTCACTAACGTTGAGAATGCAATCCGTGGTCAGGCCAAGAATGCAGCGACGGCCGAATCGGTCGCCGCAATGTCAACCGACGGTGCTCGCGCACTAGCGCACAATGGCTTTAAGATTCCATTGATGCAGAACCTGGTGAAGCGCGCTATCAGCGCCTAAGCAAGAGTCGCTAAGCGGCGTTCGAGAAAAGGGAGTTGACGTCAAGTTCGCTCCCTTTTTTTTGTGCTCGCTATGCCGATTTAGCTTCTAGTTAAAACTTGCACTCTTCCTCTGCATTTTCTGCTACCTTTCAGCACATGAGAATATTCCCCCGACTCAGTGCCCTCACTCTAGCCTACACCCTGAGCTGCTCCGCGCTCGCCGCCGAGAATGTCACATTCGCCGATGTGCTAGCCGTTCCGTTTAAGCAATCTGTGAGCACGCTGAGCTATGGGCCAGACCAGTTCCAGTTCGGCCAACTCTGGCTGCCTGCAAGCCCCCCGGCTCGCGCTACGCTCGTGTTGATTCATGGGGGCTGCTGGCTCAATCAATTCGATATCGGCTACAGCCATGGCTTGAGCTCCGCGTTAGCCGATGCAGGCTACGCAGTCTTCTCTCTCGAGTATCGGCGCACCGGCGATGAGGGTGGTGGCTGGCCCGGAACATTCGAAGACATTGTTGCCGGCATCAATAGCCTCAGCCAAATCGATGGCCTCAATACGGAGAATCTGGCAATCCTGGGACACTCCGCGGGTGGGCATCTCGCCCTGCTCGCCGGAGCCCGCGCCGAGCTGCTCAGTGTAGAGCCCGATCTCATCGTAGGCCTCGCTGCAATTACCGACGTCGTGAGCTATGCCGCGGGCAGTAACAGCTGCCAAACTGCTACACCATTGTTTATGGGTGGCGATGTGACCGAACAAGCTCAGGCCTACTACGACGCTAACCCGGTCAACCATGGCCTGCATGGGAATACGGTGCTGTTGCAGGGAGATGCCGATGAGATTGTTCCACTTGCACAGGCAAGCCTGCCAGGTGCGCGGACAATCATCAGCGCCGGTGCGAGTCATTTCGACTGGGCGCATCCAGAGACCACCGCCTACCGCCGGCTATTAGAATTACTCGATGAAAATTTCTAGTCCTGCACCCTCTGCAATCACGGCGCTCGATAAAGCCGACAAGCTCGCACCCAAGCGCGATGAGTTCCTCCTCCCCGCCGATACGATTTATCTCAATGGCAACTCGCTAGGCCCGTTGACTCGACTCGCCCAGCGGCGCGCACAGACGGTCATCGAACAGCAGTGGGGTGGAGATCTTATAGCCAGCTGGAACAAGCACTCCTGGATTGACCTACCCTTCGTTGCCGGGGAGAAGATAGCGCCACTCGTCGGCGCCGCGCCGCAGCAGGTCGTCTGCTGCGATTCGGTTTCGGTAAACCTAATGAAGGTTCTCGCCTGCTGCCTGCAGCTTCGACCCTCCCGCCCTATTATCCTCTCTCAGAAGGATAACTTTCCTACCGATCTGTATGTCGCACAGGGGCTAGAGGCTCTGCTGGGCTCCACGCGCTGCAAGTTAGAAACCGTTGAGTCTTCTCAACTCGTTGAAGCCTTGAATGAAGATGTTGCGGCTCTCTTCCTGAGCCAGGTAAATTTTCGCAACAGTGACAGGCATGATATTGCGCAGCTTACCGCCCTCGCCCGCGAAAAAGACATACTCGTAGTTTGGGACCTCTCCCATAGTGTCGGCGTCCTGCCGCTGCAATTGGATGACTGGGGCGTAGATTTCGCCGTAGGCTGCGGCTATAAATACCTCAATGGCGGGCCCGGTGCGCCGGCTTTCGTCTACGCCAATAAGATGCATCATGACTCGATATCTCAGCCACTTCGAGGCTGGATGGGTCATAGCGATCCGTTCGCCTTTACAGAAGACTACCAGCAGGCTGCGGGCATCGCGCAGTTCTTGACCGGCACACCTCCGATACTCTCCCTAGCTGCCCTCGACAGTGCGCTGGATGTCTTCGCCGACACGTCGATGGCAAGCATCTACGCGAAGGCGAGCGCAATGGCGGAGTTATTTCTTAGGCTCTTGGGAGAGGATGAGAATTTGCTGGGCCTGACCCTAGAATCCAAGACTGAGCCCGAGCGACGCGGAGCGCAGCTGGCCTTCTCACATCCTAAGGCCTACGGGCTCTGCCGCGCGCTAAACCAGGCCGGTGTCGTAGTGGATTTTCGCAGCCCGAATCTCGTTCGCTTCGGATTCTCGCCGTTATTCCTGCGCTTTGCAGATATTTGGCAGGCAACGCGAATCTTGAAAAAAATAGTAGAGGAGAAAACCTATCTGAATGAGGAGTTCTCACTAAGACTGAAGGTTACCTAGCGCGACAGGGTTGCTCGCGCCAGGTCAGTCTTTAGCGCACGGCCCTCTGCGATTTCTACCGTTTTAGAACAGATAGTTCCCAATGAAATAGGAACTTACCATTATCACAAAGCCACAGGCGAAAATTGCTGCAACCACCGGTAGTAATCTAGCCTCTCGTTCTTGCTCATGAGCAGCCATAGTCAGCCCTCCATTAGTTTTGCTTCATGGAAGCTTAATCGATGGAGCGAGAAAAACTTTGATTTAGGTCATCGCGGTTGCGATCGAGGGTATGGGCTGATCTTGAATTCTAGGCTAGCCCTTTAGGATTAGGAGACATGGCCTTCTGCAAGGCTTCACGCAACTCTTCCTGGCGAAAGGGCTTGCTTAGAAACCCAGTCATACCTGATCGCATGAGGTCTTTAGGGTCTTCGTGCACAACGTTGGCGGTTACAGCGATGACGGGGATAGTCGATCTGCTGCCATCCATTGCACGTATCTTTCTAACTGCCGTCACTCCGTCCATCACCGGCATCTGTAAGTCCATCATGATCACATTCACGATATGGTCGGGCAGATAGTCAAGGACCTCTCTTCCATTGGACATCGTTACCACCCTGTGTCCATCTGCCTCCAATAGTCGAGAGAGGACCATGCGATTTACCGCATTGTCATCGGCAACTACTATCGATAGCGGCGGCAACTTAATCTCGGCACGCTTAGTGGGCTTTATGACTGGCGGCTTAGCGGCTACCAGTGGCAGGAATACGGTGAAGGTAGAGCCTCTGCCAGGCACGGAATTCACTGCGATCTTGCCACCCATGGCTGAAACCAACTTCTTAACGATGGTCAGACCTAGACCGGAGCCTCCAAACTTTCGCATGGTAGTCTTGTCTGCCTGAACGTAGGGCTCAAACAGGCTGGCCTGTGCCTGAGTATTGATACCGATGCCCGTATCGCTAACCTTCAGGCGCATGCGTTCAAGGGCGGTATCCAGAACAACATCGATCTCTCCTGCGGTAGTGAACTTTACCGCGTTGCCAACGAGGTTTAGCAGAATCTGCCGCAGCCGAGTCGGATCGCCACGGACGAATTCGGGAATATCATCCTCGATGACAAGCGAGAATTTCACGCCCTTCTCCTTCGCCTGAAACGCGAGTGGCGCCAGTGTCGAGCGAAAGAGTTCGTCGATGTTAACCGGCACCTTCTCCAGCTCGATCGACTGGCTGTCGAGACGCGACAGATCCATCACATTGTTAATGAGTTCAAGTAAGGTCTCGCTGCTCTGTAACACTACATCGACGAGCTCTTTCTTCTGGCTCGGCAGGTCACCATCCTTCAGCAATTGTGACGCACCGATGACGCCATTCAACGGCGTGCGTAATTCATGACTCATTGCCGCCAGGAAGGATGCCTTCGCCTGCTCGGACTGCCGCGCCTCGTTCTCTGCCAAGGTACGATCGTGTACTTCTTTTTCTAACTGCTTCACTGTCTCACTCAGTTTCTTCTCTGCCGTTAACTGGGCGTTGCGGAACACGAAGGTTGCTGCCGAGAGCATCAACAGAACGAGGGTGGCCTCGAATGCTAGAGTGAGGGCCTGTTGGCCCTCCATGGGTCCCGAATAGGGAAAGTCATAGCCTGTGTAATGTAGATAGGCGAATACCCAGAGAGTCGCCGCACAAATAAACGCCCAAACTAGTCCCGCTGTGCGGCCCGCAACAAGAGAGGCAATGGCCGGCAGGCAGAGCAGCCAGGCCCAGGTATTAGCCCACACGCCCACAGACATCATGGCCAATATCATGACGACCCAATAGCAGGCGATAGGAATCTGCGAGGCAAGCAGCTGCTGGTTAAAATAGGCTTGAAGATAGAGACCAAAGAAGACAATGACGGTCGCAATAGCGATGAAAATATTGTCGCGCTCGCCGCCTGTGTAGTAGTTGGAGACAATGAGTCCGATAGCGACGGGCAAAACGAAGAATATAGTCGTGGAGAGAGTGCGGCGCTCCCGCAACAAGACAGGATCGCATCTTGTCGGCTGCAAGCCCCCGTTCCACAGGAACTTTATATGATTAATCAGAAACATATGCGCTGCTCGGCCCTTCCTGCCTATTTCGAATCAAACCCGATAAGGTGAGAGTCGGCTCTACTTGAATCCCGGGATCTCCGAGGGGACGTACAATAGCATAATCGACTTATCGCCGCAGGAAGAATTCGATGCAGTGAAGCCTCATTTAATCCAGCTCAAGCTACTTTTACTAGTTTTGTTTCTGATTGAGGTGCCGCTGCGAGATTTCGTAAACGGAGCTAAACCAAGCGGGATCGTCGTTGAGATTCGGCACTAGTTGAAATACTTCGCCCCCGCCCTCCATGAACTGCTCGCGGTATTCGATTCCAATCTCATGAATCGTTTCTAGGCAGTCCGACACGAACGAGGGCGTAAGCACAGCAATTCTCTTGTAGCCTTTGGCAAGCAGTTGTTCCAGGTGCTCATCCAGATAGGGCTGGATCCACGCCTGCTTACCAAACCTAGATTGAAAGGCAATTGAATAGCGATCCTCATTCCAGCCGAGTGCGGCGACGACATTCTTCGTAGTTGCCATACACTGCGCGCGATAGCACAGTCGATTCTTCTCTGTTATTTGCTCACAGCAAACACCGAACTCACAGACGCCCTGAGTATCGGCCTTCTTTATATTGGATTCGGGCAGGCCGTGATAGCTGAATACCACATGGTCTACCTGCTCTGCTTGCAGGTGCTTGCCGATCAGGGCTGTCCAGGCACTCACAAACGCAGGTTCGGCATACAGGTCATTGATAAATCGTAGATTGGGAGAGGCTTTCCATTTAGCCGCTTCCTGCCTTACTTCATGAAACACTGAAGCGGTCGTTGCTGTCGAGTATTGCGGAAAAAGCGGCAACACTAGAATTTCAGTTATTCCCCTGCTTTCCAGTTCCGCCATCGCCTCGGCTATGAAGGGCTGGCTATAGGCCATGCCGTTGAGCACCAGCACATCCTGCCCCGCGTCGCTGTAGGCCTTCTGGACACTCGCCTGCAGCCTGTCTGCGTAAACCTTCAGCGGCGAGCCCTCATCCATCCAGATCGTCGCATAGTCTTTCGCCGTCTTCGGGGCGCGAAACGGCAGGATAATCAGATTGCGCAACAACCATCTTCCCAGAGGATTCATGTCGAATACGAATGGATCTGAGAAGAAATGCTTGTAGAAGTCTCTAAGACCCTTGGTGGTAGGTTCGGCTGGGGTGCCTAGGTTTAACAGTAAGACGGCTTTTGACATGAGACTTCGACTATTTCCTTGTTGAGGGCGCAACCCAAGTATACGTTCAATCTTCGCGATCAGTTCATACAATAGAAAGTTCGCCGAACCTGCATCTTGATGCAGCGATGGTAAAGCGAAAGCACGGATTGAATCCAGTCTGCCTTTACCACACATCAATGACGCGGCCACGCTCTCGAACACTGAAAGCTAAATCTCCGATTTCATGACATCGGCTATGAGCGCCATTTCGACACACATCCACTCGAATTCGATGCCTGGAAAGCGTGGATCAGGCGGCGCCATGCCCAAGGACTTAGCCCCCAACTTGGGCATGAGACTAGCGCTAGCTCGAGTGTTTTCTGAAATATTAAATCGCACACCGTTAGCAAGCGAATGCGCTCGGTGTGCGAGCAACATGGCCATGCCAATACCACGACCTGCAAACTCAGGATGCACAACAGTGCGCTCCGGTATTCCAATCGGTCCGGGCAGGTATATGTCTTCGCTCCTGTAATAGTCACCTAGATGCGAGCTATCCAAATCTGGATATTGTACATAGCGTGTAGCCGCAATTAGCCTACCCTCCCACTCTACTATGCGGTGTGTCGCAATCTTATCCACCTCCTCCAGACATTTATTCTCTGGAAAATAAGACATGTCTATCATCTCATTGAGCTTCCAGACTTCGACGCGAAAGTAGGCGATCCTTTCCAACCACTCTGGCGAACTGACTTCTACGAGATCGAATGCTTGTTTCATTGATCGCTCTCCGGCGTAAACGCCGAGATGAAGCTCTGAAACTTTCGATCGGACTCACCTCTAAATTCGCTCGAGCGAATGATGTTGAGAGGTGGCGCCTGATTGTTATCATAAGCTTTTGCGTAAGCGGAGCGACAAGTCTCGCTAAGCACAGCGAAAATATCCTCATCACAGTCTATCCGTAGCTCCATCGCGGCGCTCAGATCCTGATGGGCCTGATATTTTCTCACCGCTGCCAGATTATTCTTCGCCATGTTATACACCGCGGTTTGCAATTCGGCCCAACGCTCGAATGTGCCCGCCGGGAGAAAGGCGATCCGTCGATAGCGGCCGTGCACGGCACCAAACGAGGCCAGTGCACGACCGCATGGACAATCTCCTTCAACGGCCTGGGCGAGATCGTCGGCATCGTAGCGTAGCAAGGGCATCGCATAGTTCGACAGCGCGGTGACTATGAGCCTGCCTCTAGATCCTGGGTCGCATCCGTTGCCGCTCTCATCCACTATCTCGACAAGACAATGCTCCTCATGAACATGGTAGCGCCCACCCTCGATGCAGCGCGCTGCAACCAAGCCAATCTCATTCAAGCCGTAGTCTTGATGGACTGGCACACCGAGAGAGTCTTCAACCTGTTTGCGCATCTTTGGTGTTAGGGTATTCGATATACCTTGCACGGCCCGCAGATTGTTCTTCGCATCGCTGCTTATCTCTTGCAGTGAAATAAACTCTAGACCAGATGACTGCATAATCAGGTAGTTCGGCTTCAGTTTATTCAGCAGCTCGACCTGGTCTTCAATAGTGTTCGTGTTAATGAATCCCCAGCTACGCCCAGTTTGAAAAAGGCCCGTCATATAGGGCCAGTTATCCATCTTAAGAATTTCGCGTTTCTGCAGTAGAGAGCCACTCGGGGTTTTCGCTAATTCAATGTCTGGGCGAATCGAGAGCAATGTTCCCATGGGATCGTAGCGGAACCAGCGCAACTCGCGCTGCTTCAGCCAAGGGAACATGCCCAGGCTACGTGCATCGTGGTGGATGATGGTAGGCTGTCCCGTAGTACCTGTAGAGCGGGTAGTCTTGGTAGCGCGCTGATCTGGAGCCGTATAAAGAGGCCGAAGTTTCTCAGTATTGATGGCAACTGAGGCTTTATCAAGGATCGGTAATTCCTGCAATATTTTCGCTTCGCGCAGGTGTCGTCGCTGTATTTTTAGCGCGGCGAATATTTCCTTGTAATATGGCACAAGATCATAGCAGTGCTCCAACAAGCCTCTTAAGGCCCGCGCTTTCTGCCGCTTCAAGTCCTCAACAGGTGCAAACTCGTTAGCCGCCAATTGCTCGTGCAGAGCCGAGCCAGTGTAGGCTTGGTGTAGCTTCCAGACCCTGTTTGCCTCCTTCTCTGTCGCGTGAGTGTTTGTCAAATCGGCACCCGCAGCCTGTCAAATTGATCGAGCAATGTTGTGGACTTTCAGCATCAAGAGGAAACAGGATTCTTGCTATCCTGTTTAAAAAGTTTCTCCAGTTCTAACCTGCCTTCTTTGGCTAGGTTCTGCAACTCTTCCATGTCATCCATGTGTTCGGCAGAACGAAGTAACATGTCTTCGTCGTGCTTGCGAAACATACTCGTCACTTCCAATGCCTGCCCCTCGGTATAGCCCAAATGTTCCAGCGTATCGGTTGCCGCCTCGAGACTACTCGCGAATGTCTCTCTGATGACACTCTGCACACGACGCTTATGCAATTCGTAGGCATGGAAGCGATCGATAGCGCGCGCCACGATACGAATTTCGGGATTCTGCTCGCGAGCCAGATCCACAATCTCAAGGGATTCCTTCACATCGTTAACGGCGAGCACCAGAATTCTCGCCTTCTTGATGCCTGCAGATTGCAAGAGATCGAGACGAGTGAGATCGCCGTAGAAAAGTCTATTGCCAAACTGTTCAACGAATTTAACATGATTGGGGTCCTTATCCATCGCCGTGAACGGCACGTGGCGGGCCTGCAGCATACGACCCACAATCTGTCCGAAGCGCCCGAAGCCGGCAATAATCACCTCAGGATCGTGGTCGTCCCAGTAGGCATCCTGGTCGGGGACGGTCTCGCTCCTGCAATGCCAGATCTTGCGCTGCAGCACGACCAGTGGCGAGGTTAAGGCCATGGACAGACCGACAATGAGAGTTATCTGACCTGCAAACTCCGAACTGAACAGCTGAAATTCGGTGGCGGTTGCTAGCACCACGAACGCGAATTCGCCGCCCTGAGAGAGCATCAAGCCTAGCTGGAAACTTTCTTTGAAGTTGACCTTGCGCCAGCGCAGTATAGCGACGATGACTAGCGTCTTGATCGCCACCAGGGCAATCGCGGCAAAGATCATCAGCAGCGGATTGGCATACAAAAGAGGCAGATTCAGCGTCATTCCTACGGCGATAAAGAACAGACCGAGCAAGATTCCCTTGAACGGTTCTATGTCCGACTCCAACTGGTGCCTGAAATTTGAGTTTGCCAACAATATGCCCGCGAGAAAGGCACCTAGACCCATCGACAGTCCAACCGCCTCCATCAACACGGCGACGCTGATGACGATCAATAGACTCGCGGCGGTCATCACCTCGCGGTTGTTCGTTGCTGCGACTATACCGAGAACTGTGTTCAGTCCAAACCTGCTCACCACGAGTACCAGCAGGATTGCCTCAACACCGTAATACCAGGGCAGCGCTTCGCTCTCGACAGAAACTGCCACCACGCCCACTAGTACGAGAATGGGAATTACAGCAAGGTCTTGCAGCAGGAGAATACCAAAGCCCTTGCGGCCGAGGGGAGACGCCAGGATATGCTCTTCGTTCATCAGCTGAATTGCGAAAGCGGTAGAGGACAGGGCGAGGGTCAAGCCTAGCACCAATGACTGCGAAAAATTGAAGGAGAGAAGCAGCATGAATCCACCGATCACGATCGTACTGAGTAGCAGCTGGCTGCCGCCTATCAGCCCGATATGGCTGCGCATGGCCCACAGCTTCTCTGGCGCTAACTCTAATCCAATAACGAACAGGAGCAGAATCACGCCATATTCTGCAAAGTGAAGCACCTGATCGGGGTCGCTTACCACGCCGAGTACATGAGGGCCGAGAACGATGCCCGCGCACAGGTAGCCGAGAATAGACCCGAGGCCGATCTTCTTAAAAAGAGGCACCGCGATGACCGCGGCGAGAAGATAGTACAGCGCATTGAGTAGTAAGGTATCGGTATGCATAAGGACCTCAAAATGGGTAACTAGAGCCGCGCTAGGCGAACATTGTTCGGTGAGTTAGTCTCGTCGCAATCAGTCACAGCCTGTAGGGCAGTTTGTAACTGCATGTCGCCGGGTAAATCACTAGGCTTCCAACGCCTAATCGGCATTCTTTACGGCCAAATACGTTGTTCAAACCGATTCGAATTTTCAGTAACTAACTATGTAGACAATCGCTCGCTTCAGCCTCAACAAATATAGCGCAGAACTGCCCAGAAAGCCCGTAACACTTGGCCTGTAGCGATCAGCTCTGCAAACAGAAGAAAGCTGGGGAAAGTAGCTGCAATTCCATTTAAAACCAGTAGACTGATGCGCTTAGGAAGTTTTTCCTAATCGAACAATTTTTCATTAGAGGGGAATACAACGTGAAAAAATACTTGGGACTAGCCTTAGCGGCAGCCATCGTCTCCACCACGGCAAATGCCGGTGAACGAGTGGGCGACTTCGCTTTGATCGACCACGAAGGCGCCATCCAGCACATGGCCTGGTACGACGATCACAGCGCCGTAGTCATCATGCCAATGGCTACTAGTCAGAACGCCGCTAGCGTAAAGGCACTTCAGGAGAAATATGCTGGGCAGAGCGTCCAATTCTTCCTGTTAAATCCTGGTCTGACCACCGATCGAGCAAAAATTCAGAGCGAAGTGACAAGTCTTGGCTTAGATCTTCCGGTGTTGATGGATGACGCCCAACTCGTAACAGAGATGCTGGGTATTAGCCGACTCGACGAGGCAGTTCTCTACGATCCGAGTAGCTTCGAGCTACTGTATCGCGGCCCCGTCGCAAACATGGACGCTTCGCTAGAGCGATTGCTTGCGGGCGAAGATTTCGACCTGGTAGCTGTAGCAACCAACGGCCAATCCGTTGAATTCGCCAATCTGGATGCCCATGCGAATCTCTCCTACGAGAAAGACATCGCGCCTATCATTGCGGAAAACTGTGCCAGCTGTCACCGCGACGGAGGCATCGCGCCTTTCGCCATGGACAGCAACCTGGCAGTACAGGGTTGGTCGCCGATGATTCGCGAAGTGGTTATGACTAAGCGCATGCCACCGGGCCAAGTCGACAACAAAGTCGGTCACAAGATGAAGAACGAAATGAATCTTAGTGACGAAGAGATGCAGAAGCTAGTTCGCTGGGTGAACACCGGCTCTAAAGTGGATAGCGAGAACGATCCACTAACAGCTCTCACATGGCCTACTACGAAGTGGTCTCTTGGCGAGCCCGATCTGATTGTGAAGGTGCCTGAGCAATCCATTCCCGCCACAGGCGTTGTGGACTATATGGACATTCCTATCGATCTCGGTCTTGAGAAGGACGTATGGATCAAGGGCAGTGAGGTAGTGCCTGGCGATCCTGCCGTGCTACACCACATCATCACCACGGTTATACCACCTGAGGGCGCACCGGATTTCCAGCAGATTCTCATGGATCTACTGGCGCAATTACCTCCCGAGAAGGCACAGGATATTCGCACGAAGCTATTCGCCGCAGTTGCATCTGGCCAACAGCCTAATATCGGCGAGATCTTTAAGGAGCTCCCAGAGATAGACATTAGCGTGTTCCTCGGTGGCGGCAGCGATCCTGACCTGGGCTCGGTTGCCGGCTATGCGCCAGGCAACAATATTGCGCTGAACCCTCCGGGTGTAGGCGGCTTATTGAAGGCCGGTACTACGCTAAACCTGCAGATGCACTACACGACGTCTGGCAAGGAAACTACCGATTCAACTGAGATCGGTATCTACTTCTATGACGAAGGTGAGGTTCCTGCCGAGCGCATGTCGGGTGGCGTGGGTAATGCTTTCTCAATCAGCATTCCCGCTCAGGCGAAAGACCACGAGATGGAGCTGGTTACCCTGGTTCCTGAAGAGGCAGAAATCTATAGCCTGATGCCACACATGCATTTCCGTGGCAAGCGCATGAAGTTTACGGCGCAGTACCCTGACGGCAGCGAAGAGCTTCTGTTGTCGGTACCTGCCTACTCCTTCAACTGGCAGCTAGCACATGAACTAGAAGAGCCTCTTCGAGTTCCTGCCGGCACCAAGATTGTGGCGACAGGCGCGTTCGACAACTCCTCGCAGAACGCCTTCAACCCCGATCCCAATACTGAGATCAACTGGGGCGAGCAGAGCTGGGAAGAGATGTTCATGGGCTTCTATACCTGGAAGAACGTTGACCAGGGCGGCTCCGACTAGGCATTGGTCTGGAAGGACGAAAATTAAAAAGGGTGAACTCTTGCGAGTTCACCCTTTTTTTATACCTGACAATAAATGGTGTAGCTATTGAACGCCTGGCTTATTGACCACGTGGCGGCGGAGGCGTCCAGTCACAGCCCTCGCATTCCGGAGAGAGGTTGTTCTCCGCCATTACCGCGAAGATGAAGTCGCGCCAGACCTCATTCGGCTGCCACACGGTATTCATGTCTTCCTTGGCCTCGGCGACGGGCACGCCTTCGAAGATAGTCCTATACAGAAAGCTAAATGCGGTGGCGCGCGCATTGACCTGACAGTGCAGCAATGTTTTCTTGTCGGTGTTGCGGCGCATGGAATCGGCGAACGCGTAGAAATCTGACGGCAAGGGATTATTAAAATCCACGGGCACCTGCATGTATTCCATGCCTAAACCCTTTACGACAAGGTCTGCATCGGCCACGGCATTCTGATTATTGGTAAACGCTATGTAGACGATGCGCTCAAAACCGTTCTCTGCGATAGTCGTAAACTGCTCGCGGCTAGGCTGACCCGAACTCGCGAATGTTGGGCTGTACTGACGAAAATTGGTGATCTCGGCTAGGGCTGGATCCACCTCTTCGACCGCATAGCTAGTGCAGGCTAGAAAGGGTGTGAGGATTAGTAGACTCGATAGCAGCTTATTCATTGTTTCTCCAACTGTGATCTTTACAAGTGAGGCAAGAGTGGAATTGGGAAACACTATAGCAGAGGACTTGCCGGGACTTCTATTAAAATGCGCCGCGACATACTGTCGCGTGCGACGCCCTATAGCAGGCCGGATAAGTGCGGGGAAGAAGCCCCAGAAGCGATTAAATATTCTTTATTTTCAATATCTTGCATTCGATGAAGAATTTCTCAACAGACGTGAATCCAAATCCTCATCGACAGACATCTTAGAGTAAACATTCAATAAGGGCTTATTAACATGTCAGGTGAATTCTACATAGCAATCGTCTCAGTCATATTCTCACTCGGCGTCTTACCGCTGGGCATCCTCTACTTCATTCATAGAGTGAAGGCTAAGAAACTAGACACCATCGTTAAAGTCGTCGAGCTTGGTGGCAACGTGGACGCCGAGATGATGAAGGCGCTCAGCTCAAGTAGTGCGACTTACAAGACAGACTACAAGTACGGCCTAATCTGGCTTGCCATCGGCATACCTTTATTTGGTGGCATCTTATTGGAGAGTGGCTTCGGAGAAGCGATATTCGGATCGATACCACTACTAATAGGCGTAGCCTTTCTCATTTCCGGTAAATACCAGTTACGCGAGGCCGACTAGTACAGAAATTTGACCTCAGAAAGTGAACTCATACTCCGAGCACTGGCGCGTCATGATAATGATGCGTTCTCTGCGTTGGTGCGCCTGCACCAGGGTAAGATTCGCGCCTACCTAGTAAGACTCTGCAAGAATTACGACCTGGCAGACGATATCGCACAGGAAACATTCCTCACCGCGTTTCGAAAACTGCAGAGCTTCAAGGGAGAGGGCAGTTTCTCCGGCTGGTTATTTCGCATCGCACACAACTGCTTTCTGCAGCACCTGCGCAGCACGAAGCGCCGAATACAGATTACCGAGCAGTATGGCACCCAGCTGGAATTACAGACGGTACAGTACGACTCGATTTCTACCGAGCAGATGGACCTGGAGCAGGGGTTGTCGCAGCTCGGCTCAGACGAAATCGCGACCATTACGCTCTGCCATAGCTACGGGTTCTCGCATCAGGAAGTGGCAGAAATACTAAACATGCCCTTGGGCTCGGTGAAATCTAACATCAGCCGTGGAAAGACCAAGTTAAAAGAGCTCCTGACTAAGACTGCAGGATTGGAGGAAGCATCGTGAACAATGACTCAGAATTTGATCGACTAGATAACTTGCTCGCCCAGCCGGCATCGATTGCAGACCGAGGGTTCAGCCGGCGGGTCGAACAGAAAATACTGAAGCTTCACTCAGCGCGAAGTAAGCTGTTTCTGATCACAGGGCTCTGTTGGTTAGCGCTTGTGTTCATCGCCGCCTCTCCACAAGCTATCTATGCTGACTTTTCCAACTTAGCCATGACCCTGGATCTAGGCAGCCTGTACGCCATTCTACTTAGCGAGTCGCAGTCGCTTATCAGCTCCCTGCAGCAGCTACCTACTACGACGCTTGCCGCAGCGCTACTCTCTGTAGCTGCAGTTATCAGCACAGCGATTCGCGTCTAGCATGCCGTGCTCAGACTCGAAGCGCCGAATGCATCCTACAGCGAACACGCATCGACTAGGCCGAGAGCCCGCCATAGCTTACCAATAGAACGATGAGGAACAGGAAGATTCCAGTCATGATCGTCGTGTCGAGAATGCCAAGCGTATGGTCTTCCTCTAAGAGTGAAGAGAGCGTGTAGAAGGTCGGGAATAGAAACAGCAAAAGAAAAATATTGGAGATACTAAACGGTAGCGGAAGTTCTGGATGCGAAGGGTTCAGAAATCCTTGATAAAGGGCAATACAGAGCAGCGTGAATGGCAACACGAGGAACATGACTTGCGTGATACCACCGAAGGCGTTCGCGAGTGCGATGCCGTATTCGCGCTTGCGATGGGACTGCCAGAGAATCACATACTCACTCATACCGGCAAACACCGCCAGTATTAGCGCAGTAAGAATTGGGTTTACCTCGAGATCACGAATCATAGTGCTTGCGAAGCCCGATATCTCATGGCCGCCTATAAAGGCGCCGAAGATTCCCGCCAGGAACATAGCGGCGATAACCCCGAACGAACTGGGCTTGACGTTCGCATACACCAGTTCGAGTCGCTTCGCTATGTCTGCATCGGTCATCGACAAGTTTTCCCTCACCCCCGCCTCTTCCTTGGCGTAGCTGGTCAACAATTTGTAGAGATACACCGCGAATATCGTTAATAGAATGCAGCTTATGAACAAAAGATCCCCAGTGCTAAAACTGTGCATCGCCTCCGGGACTGTATTGAGTGTCAGCATAACCAGACCGAGGATGAGGCCCATGGCGGCTCCCCCGATCAATATCTGAGTACCAGCTTCGGTAATTGGCGTGGGCATCAAGAATTTCCCTTCCTTATCCTTGGGAAGAAAATAGGAATAGAGGCTAAACACTAGGGCATTGTTGTAGATTGTGACGACGCTGATGGTAAATGCCGTAATCGGACTTACTGGGATAACGAAGGCAATAACGACGAGCTCTGGTGTGGTCGAGAAAATCTCTGCGATTGTCCCCGCGATGTAATGATTCCACTGAAAACGAGAGGCGAGCCGCTCGGTTGCGGAAACCAATATCTCACAGGCCGCTATGAGAATAATCAAGCCCACGATGAGCTGGAAGGCGGCACGTGGATAAGCTGGCAACTGCATTAGGAAAGGATCGAATAGATGGGAGAAAAGCCACAATGCCAGACCGAGCAGGAGGCGCCATAGCCAGGAAGGAACACCTGTCAGATGGGATTTTCGACCCAGCTGGACTACCGAGAGTCGATCGGGATCGATTCCTGTTTGCAGCAGCTTGGAGGCCGTGGCGGCATCAGAGGACGGCAACCCTACCGTAGCTATTTGGCTAGCCTCATTCGGGTCAAATTTTGACATTGACGGTTACCCACATTCACTGGAGTTTTGTAGAAGCTCAGTTTCTCTCAACGCTCGCGTGGGAAAATTGATTTCCATCATCTCGCGTCGATTTCAGGCCGCGCAAATTCGAGAATGCATGGTACTGCGTGAGATAGATCTTTCCGCTTAGCTGTGCCACAAATTGCGTTCGCTTCAACTTGTCGAGAACGGGGCCCTTTACTTCCGACAGATGAAGCAATACTCCTCTCTCTTGCAGACGCAAACTAATCTCCAGCAGAGTTTCGAGCGCACTGAAGTCGATTTCATTGATGGCGCTGCACATCAGCACGATATGCCGTATCCGCTGGTCCTCTGCCACGCGTCTGTAGATGAGCTCTTCCAACATGCTGGCGTTGGCGAAGAACAGGCTCTCATCGATGCGAAGGTTTAGAATCTGAGGAACAGTCATTACCTTGTAGCGGTGAATATTGCGAAAATGCTCGGTACCCTCTACCAAGCCGACCTCGGCAATATGCGGCTGCGCCGTGCGGTATAGGTGCATGGCGATAGAAATTAGCACGCCACTACTAACTCCTACCTCCACGCCGAAGCCCAGCGTTAGCAACAGGGTCGCCATCACTGAACCCCAGTCTCTCTTCGAGAAGCGCCAGGTCTTACCGATAATAGAGAAGTCTATTAGCGACATTACTGCCACAATAATAGTCCCTGCCAGGGTGGCTTTCGGTAGATAGTAGAGAAAGGGCGTCAGAAACAATGCCACCAAAGCGATGAGACCGGCGGTCATGATGCTCGCCAACTGAGTGCGTGCACCTGCGTCGAAATTTACCACCGAACGGGAGAAGCCACCGGTAACGGGAAACGCCCCGGAAACGGCAGACGCTAGGTTTGCCCCACCTAGGGCAATAAGCTCACGATTGTTATCTACACCTTCGCGGCGCTTCGCTCCGAGGGTCCTGCCGACAGAGATGGATTCCACATAGCCGATGATAGAAATAAGTGCGGCTGGTACCAACAGTTCCTGTACGAGTTGCAGCGAGAAGGATGGCAGGCTAAGCGCGGGTATCCCAGCAGGTATTTCACCAACAACTGAAACCGCTCTACTCTCAAGATCGAGTCCGAAGACCACTAGTATGGTGGCGATAACACCCAGCACGGGGGCAGTCTTCACGATCAGGCTAGCGGGGTGTTTTGCGACGCCTAGCAAGCCTAAGAAACTTACTCCACAATATCGACTTGCAAGCAAGAACACGATCACGCCTGCGCCGATTGCGAGTGTGATGAAGTTGGTATCCGCTACACTTGAGTAAAGCCCAGGAAGTAGATCGACGAGGTTGTCGCCATCCCCTTCCACTCCGAATATGTGCTTCAGCTGGCTGACGGCGATAACGATTGCCGAAGCGGTCACGAAGGCCTGAACTACGGAATGGGAAAGGAAATTTGCCAGAACACCAAGCCGGAGAAGACCACATGCAAGCAGCATGGCGCCTGAAAGCGCCGCAAGAGTTACGGCCGCTGACAGATAATCTGCCGTCCCCTGCTCCGCCACATTGGAAAGTGCGGCGGCTGTCATAAGTGAGGTGATGGCGACGGGCCCTACGGAGAGTGTGCTGCTTGTACCAAGAAAAGCATACACCACTAGCGGCAGAATACTGGCGTAAAGGCCAACTTCGGCAGGTGCACCGGCCAGCAGCGCATAGGCTAGCGACTGTGGAATCAACATGATCGCCACTATGACAGCAGCGATCACATCGCCTAGAAAGCTCTCCCTATCGTAGCCACCCGCTCGCGGAATCGAAGGCAGCAGATACGACAGGTTCAGCATTAGGCGCGTAACTTGAGGAGATCGGCAGGGCCGGCCATCCACTCGCGACCCTTGAGCATCGCATTCCAATAAATACCCGGCAGAATATCCTTCTTCAACATCCAGGCGGCGCGAGTCGGCTGAGTACCCTTAAGTAACCAATCCGGAAACGTGGGTATGACCTTGCCGCCATAGCCAAACTCGGCTAAGACAATCTTACCCCTCTCCACCGTGAGCGGGCAGGAACCGTAACCATCGTAGCCGGCTCGCAGTGGCTTGTCGTTGAGAGTGGAGATAATATTTTCTGCAACCACAGGGACTTGTTTACGCACTGCGGCCATGGTTTTGGCATTGGGCGTGTTCATCACATCGCCAAGACCCCAGACGTTTTTGAATCGGCTGTGTTGCAGACTGAACTGGTCCACCTCTAACCACCCGCCCTCACCCGCCAACTCGCTGTTGGCAACAAACTCGGGAGCGCGCTGTGGAGGGCACACATGGATCATGTCAAAGGGCTTGGCAACCTGTTCGCCCTCTTTGTCTCCCGAAGTCACCTTGAAGTAGGCAATTTTCTCATCTCCATCTATGGCTTGCAGATTGTGGAAGAAATTTACATTCGCACCATAGCGATCAATATAGGATTGCAGCGCGGGGACATAGTCGCTAACACCGAAAAGAACGCCGCCAGCATTGCAGAAATCGACTTCTATGTTCTGCAGCACCTTGTTCCGAAGCCAGTGATCGCAAGACAGGTAGAGCGCCTTCTGGGGAGCTCCCGCACACTTTATCGGCATGGGCGGCTGCGTAAAAAGCGCCTTCCCGTTCTTTAGGTTTCTAACCAGATCCCAAGTATACGGAGCGAGATCGAAAGAATAATTCGAGGTAACGCCGTTCTTTCCTAGGGACTGCTTTAGCCCCTTGATCGCCTCCCAGTCCAGCTTCAAGCCTGGAGCGACGATGAGTTGCTGATAGCGCACGTGACTGCCATCATCGAGCACGACCTCGTTATCATTAGGCTTGAATCCACTGACGGCCTGATTGATCCAGCTGACACTCCCCGGAATCAGGTCCTGCATCCTGCGCATAGTTGAGTGGACATTAAACACGCCGCCACCAACCATGGTCCAACCCGGTTGGTAGTAGTGTTCCTGAGCCGGATCGATCAAGGCGATACGCAGTCCGCGATCGCGCTTCTGTAAACTCGCAGCCGCGGCTATACCGCCAGAACCAGCACCCACTATAACGATGTCGTAGGCCGGTGTGGGCTGAGTGTTCGGACTTGTCGCCTTCTCTTTAGTATTCATAGAACTGTTTCCATCCTGATAATAGGGTGTGATCGTTTCTGTCACTGCTATACCAACTTTCTCTGCCAGTTGCAGAATCTGATCCTGCGGCATTCCCATGGATGCATGCGCGGCTGCAAAGAGATTGAACGAGCGGTTTCCGGTACGACAGAAGGCGTGCACCCGCCTGCCCTCCTTCTGAAGCCGTGCCATCGTGGCGACCTGCTCGGCTTTGATCTCACCAGACTTAAAGGGTGCATTCATCGCCTCTATTCCAAAAGTCTCAGCGGCAGCCGCCAGCTCTGAGTATAGCGGCTGATCCTCCGCCTCCTTGTCAGGACGATTGCACACAACGACTTCAACTCCCTCTTGCAGGAGCCGCTCCATATCCGACGCTTCCAACTGCCCTGAAATGCTTAGCCACTCGTTAACTTTAATCAATTTCATCAACTGAACCCCTAATCTCGTCTATCACTACCGCAATGCATCGATGGGCAACTTCAGGTAAACACGACCATTCGACTCTGCCTGAGGCAGATGTCCGGCGCGCATATTTACCTGCAGAGAAGGTAAAATCAGATGCGGCACGCCTAGTGTCTTGTCGCGTGCCTCCCGCATCGCCACGAACTCGGATTGCTTCACCTTAGCGTTCACGTGAATATTCTTCTCTAATTCTTCCTTGACCGTGGTCAGGTATTCCAACTCTCTATCTGCCCCGTAGTCGTGACACATGTAGATCTTGCTATCAGCAGGCAACGCAAGAATCTTTTGAATAGATTGAAACAAAACTGCTGCATCGCCGCCGGGAAAGTCGGCGCGCGCCGTTCCCGAGTCTGGCATGAATATCGTATCCCCTGCGAACACTGCCTCGCCTATAACGTGAGTCATGCAAGCCGGCGTATGTCCCGGCGTGTGCATCGCATAGGCCTCTAGATTCCCAATGCTATAGCGCTCGCCATCCGTGAAGAGATGATCGAATTGAGATCCGTCTGTCTTGAACTCAGCCTCTGCATTAAAGATATCGCTGAATACTTTTTGCACCACGGAAACCTTATCGCCAATCGCAATCTTACCCCCGAGCCGCTCTTTCAGATAGGGGGCTGCCGAAAGATGATCCGCGTGTACATGGGTCTCTATAATCCATTCCACCTGCAGCTTCTTCTCTTCCACGTAACGGATAATCGCGTCCGCGCTCTTATAATCCACGTTGCCCGAGGCCATATCGAAATCCAGAACCGAATCTATGATGGCACAGGCATTAGAGGTGGGATCACTCACCACATAGGAGAATGTATTCGTGTCCTCCTCGAAGAAGGGGACTATCTTGGCCTGAACGGCGTCAAGTTGCTGTGCTGGGTTGTTAGTCATGATTTATAACTCCGAAAATTAGTAAACCGATTGCATTTTCACAGGCTTAGACTAGGAGAACCCAGATTATCCAGCACACAAGTGCAGTGATAACTGGAGTCGTCATCAGGTAGAACATATTCTTAACAGTAATCATCGAATTAATCCTCTTAATAAAATTTTGCATTCTACGAATACCTCTGGCTCAAGAGCCGGTCAGTATCGCGCTTAACTACCTATGACTATTGCATAGGCTGTGCCAAGTTCTGTCTTTTAAGCTATCTAATTGATATTGCTGGGTTATTTCTTGATTCTGAGGAATAGACCTCTTTAGCTATTGCGCGATATTGCCATTTTTGTCATAGTTGCCTGTCATTTTTGTCACAAGAGGCATGGACATGAATCTCATCGCGAGCGACCAAAACCTAGCCATGGGAGAAATCCTTGAAGGCTTCGCCTGTCCTGCCATCCTTGTGTCCGCCGATTACGAAATCCTCGCCACCAATAGAGAGTATGAAGAATCCTTTGGCGCTATCGATTTTCAGCGCACGAATCGCTGCTATGAGATTTCCCACGGCTACAAGAAGCCCTGCGATCAGGCTGGTGAAGACTGTCCGCTCGGCGCGGCAAGAACATCCGGGCACAAGGAAAGAGTCCTTCACATCCACCAGACTCCGCGCGGCCGCGAGCACGTCGATGTCGAAATGCTTCCTATCCATGATCGAAACGGCGAGCTGCTCTACTTCGTTGAGCTATTGCACCCGGTGCCCCTCGCGAGTGGCGTTAGCTCCGATAAGGAGATGGTAGGCGAGAGCCCGCTCTTTCAGAAGATGGTTTCAAAGATCGCCCGGGTTGGAACCAGTGAGGCCTCAGTATTACTACTCGGCGAATCGGGAACGGGCAAGGAACTAGCCGCACGCGCCATCCACATGGCGAGCGCACGCAAGGAGAAGGCACTAGTATCCTTGGAATGCGCGGGTCTATCCGATGCGCTTTTTGAGAGCGAACTCTTCGGCCATATAAAGGGCGCTTTCACTGGCGCGATCAACAACAAGAAGGGTTTGGTAGAGCTCGCGAATGGGGGCACCCTCTTCCTCGATGAGGTGGGCGATATTCCTCTTTCCATGCAGGTAAAACTCCTTCGCCTGATCGAGACAGGAACCTTTCGCCCCCTCGGCAGCGCAGAGGTACGCCGCTCCGACTTTCGCCTGATCTGCGCCACCCACAAAAACCTCTACGAAATGGTAAAGACTGGCGAGTTTCGCAGCGACCTGTATTACCGAATCAATGTCTTCCCGATCTTGCTCCCTTCACTGGCCGAGAGAACGGCCGACATTCCGCTGCTCGCGAAATCACTGCTCTCCCGAGTCGACCCAGCCGGCGGGTATCGCTTCACTAGCAAGGCAACGAAGAAACTCGAGTCACTGAAATACCCTGGAAACATCAGGGAACTGCGGAACCTCATCAGCCGCGCCCTGGTCATGGCCGACACGAATGTGATCGACGATCAGGTCATCGCGCTCGCCTTAGAAGATGCTCCAGATAGAGTCACCTTCTCAGCCGACAAAAAATCCAGCAGTGACTCGTCATGGGTGGATCTCAAGACACACGAGAAACTCTATCTCGAGGAGCTTATGGAGGCTCACGCGGACAACAAGGAAGAAGTTGCCAAGATACTCGGTATTAGTACGCGCTCGCTGTATCGCAAGCTTCAAGACTGAAACAGCTTCGCACTCAAGCCTTGAGTATAGTGATTGGCCGAGCCGATTTAAGATTCGGACTACTCGACACTATCAATCTTCAGCGCCCGACATGCTCCTGAGTACTGATAAATGTTCTCATTCGCGTTCGCGACACTGCCCTCCGATTCTGCACATTGATAGCTAAGATTTCCTTAAGCTTTCTTTGACATGCTTCAATTTCCCTCTGTGTCGGAGGCCTATACTGAACCAATACTTTCGAAAGAGCCTCATAAACCATGAAGCAAAAAGTTCGCCTGGGGATGGCCCTCTGTCTTGCCGCTTTCTACTGCAGCCACGCTACCGCGCAGCCCGGTCATGAGCCACTCAGCATAAGCTCCGCACTGGATTTTGCGAGCGTCTACAGAGCGGCTCTCTCTGCGGCGCCGGAGGCGCCTGCGAACTCACAGCGTCAACAACTGGCGGAGAACTACATTGCGCTCGGTGACCGCTGGATTACCAATCGTCCGAGTTGGCAGACGAGCTATATCGACGACGGTTTATTGGATGACAACGGGCTTCGTGAAATAGAAGCCGGCGTTAGCGTCAATCTATGGCGACCGGGGGAAAGAACTCAGGCTCAAAGACTCGGCTCTAACTATCAGAAGAAGGCGGACGCCTGGGAGCTGCATTTCAATTGGCTCATTGCCGGTCGAGTCCGAATCGCCCTCGCCAACCTAGCTCACGCAGGGGCGCTCTTGTCCATCGAGGCCGAAGCGACGCTAGAGGCAGAGAGGCTGCACGAAATTACATCTGGGCTTTTCCAGAATGGCGCTGTGCCCGAGTTGGATGTCTTGCAGGCGCGCAGTCTGTTGCTGGAGCAGCGAGAGAAGGAACTAAAGGCCCAGGCCGAGGTTATTGATGCAGATCGTAGCTATCTGGCCCTTACCAATCTGAGTGTCCGCCCGGCACTGCCGCACCGCGAGCCTCTCTCGCCACTTCAGGAGATACAGCTGAACCATCCCTACCTGAACCTACTGCAGTCAGAGATCGATCTAGCTCAGGCAAACATCGACAAAGTGAAGCGCGAGGCGCTGGGCAGTCCCAGCCTAACCTTAGGGGTTCGACGTGAGCGCGGGCTACGCCAGCAACCCTATAACGATAGTTTTGGAGTAACCTTCAGCGTGCCATTCGGCGGTTCAAGTGTCGTCTCCGCCAGCACCAGCACCGCGCGTTCGAACAAGGTAGATGCCGAGATTCAGTTTGCGAAGGCCCTACTGCAGTTAACCGCTGAACTCCATGAATCAGAGCATCAACTGCATCTCATCGGCGAGACGCTGGGACTTGCGGCAGAGCGCGCCGAATTGAGCCAACGGCATTGGGAAATGTCCCGCGCCGCCTTCACAGCAGGCGAGATCACGCTCGCCCAAGTTGTGCTCGCCCTACAACGAGCACAATCGAGCTCTAGAGAGCTGCGACTGATGGAACTAGAGCAGCAACGAATAATCACCCAATACAATCAAGTCGTCGGAGATACTCCATGATAAGGAAGGTCAGCCTATTTCTTTTGCCACTCATTGCGATCCAGCCTAGCCTCGCCCAAGAGCCCATCGACTTGAGTGACAGCGATATCAATCGTCTGGGAATCGAATTCGCAGCGGTCAGCAATCTCAATAGTAGCTCGGGGAGCCGCTTCCCCGGCATCGTCGTAAGCTCTCCCAATGCCATTTCTCGAATCAACAGCAGTTATGGGGGCACACTTAGTCAATGGCATATTGACCCCGGCGATACTGTAGAGGCCGGCACCGCTATCGCGACTATAAGCAGCGCGGAACTGTTAATGCAGCAGAACACATGGCTAAAGAGTCACTCGGCATCGGTACAGGCTAGCATCGAGCTAGAGAGAGACCGACGATTGCTGGAGCTTGGCATCGTATCGCAGCAGAGAGTAGAACAGGCAGAAAGAAATTTCGAACAGGCGCAGATTGAACTTGCGAGCAATCAGGCACAACTCGAATTAGCTGGGTTTCGCCGCGAGGCCCTAGAGCTGTTGCAACGGAGTAAGGCCGATCTCGGCAGCTATCAAGTCCGTGCACCTAACACCGGCGTGTTGACTCATCGCAGTTTCGGCACTGGCGAAGTCGTAGCCAGTTATGAAGAAATTGCCTCGATTCAACAGAGCGAAGCTGTCTGGCTGGCCACCGAAATTCCCGCGCGACTCGCACAAAGACTTGTACCCGGCTTCAAATTGTCTCTTGCAGAATCGAACACTGAGATAACGGTGCAGCAGAAAGATTTTGTGGTAAATCAGAACACGCAAACCACAGAAGTACTCGCTAGTTTTGAGTCGGCGATGAACTATATGCCTGGTCAGATACTGACCCTAATACTGCCGCCGGCAGAGAGCGGCGTGCTGGTACCCGCTAGCGCCGTCGTGCACAGCGGCGATGTGCGCACCGTGTACGTGCAAGTCCCAAGTGGCGTGGAAGCACGGGACCTTGAACTGGAGCCAGCTGGTGCCAACTATCTGGCACGCACAGGAATACGCATCGGCGAGTACGTCGTCGTTACCGGAGCCGCTGCGATCAAGGGCATGCAACTTGGTCTAGGATTAGACGAATAATGTTAGCGCAGATTATTCAATTTGCGCTGAGTCAGCGCCTCATGACCGGCTTGTTCGCGATTCTATTAGCTGCGTTCGGTGTTCGTTCGCTCCTGAATCTGCCTATCGATGCATTCCCCGATATCTCGCCGACGCAGGTAAAGATCATTATCAAATCCCCTGGGATGACACCGGAGGAAGTAGAATCTCTGATCACCCAGCCCATCGAGGTTGAGCTACTAGGCATTCCGCGAAAATCCATTCTGCGCTCTATATCGAAGTATGCACTCAGTTCTATTACGCTGGATTTCGAGGAAGGCACCGACATCTATTGGGCTCGCCAACAGGTCGCCGAGCGCATCAATAGCATCTGGGCTGACCTGCCCGGCGAGATCAGTGGCGGCCTCGCCCCCATGAGCACACCGTTGGGGGATATGTTCATGTTTACCGTCCAGAGCGACACGCTCTCTCTCGAAGAGAAACGCTTCCTCGTCGACTGGACCATTCGTCCGGCTCTGCGAACCGTGCCCGGTGTAGCCGACGTAAACGCCTTGGGAGGATTCGTAAAAACCTATGAAATATCGCCTCGTCCCGAGGTCATGGCGAAACTGCAGGTGCGTAATCAAGCTCTGATAGCCGCGCTTGAGAGCAATAACAAGAACGACGGTGCTGGCCGCATCGATCAGGGTGAGGAAGCGATACTAGTTCGCATGGCCGGTGCCATTACGAGCCTGGAGGACATCGACAATATTCGGGTAGAGAGTGCGACGGGCGCCATGATACCGCTCTCGGAACTGGCTACAGTCTCACTGGGCACTCTGGAACGATACGGCTCGGTAACCGCCGACGGCGAATCTGAAGCTGTGCAGGCTCTGGTTATCGGATTAAGAGGTGCAAACGCGCGCGAAGTTGTTAGCGCCGTGCGCCTAAAACTAGAAGAACTCGCGCCAAACTTGCCCGCCGGAACCAGTACATCGATATTCTATGATCGCAGCGTACTAATCGAAGGCGCGGTAGCAACAGTATCCGGTGCATTGCTCGAGGCAGTCGCACTGGTTGTTGTTCTGCTCGGCCTGTTTCTGGGCAGCTGGCGAGCCGCACTCACTGCCGCGATGGTGCTGCCACTCGCCGCACTCGCAACTTTCCTGATGATGAGCTTTATGGGTATGAGTGCAAACCTGATGAGTCTCGGCGGCCTAGTCATAGCCATCGGTATGTTGGTCGATTCAGCCATCGTCATCGTTGAGAACATCGTCGCCTCTCTTGCTGGGCAGAGTGAGGGGCAACGCAGGCTGCCACCTCTGCACATTATCTACAGAGCCGTTAAGGATGTTGCTGTGCCCGTAACCTCGGGTATCGTCATCATCATCATCGTGTTTCTACCTCTGCTTACACTGGAAGGTCTCGAGGGCAAATTATTCGGTCCGGTCACTCTCACCATAGTTTTCGCGCTGATAGCATCGTTGATTATCTCTCTCACCGTTATTCCGGTGTTGGCCTCCTATGTGCTCAGCGCCGATAGTCATAAGGATCCGTGGCTCAGCCGCACACTGAAAAAGTACTATGCACCATTACTGGATCGAACCCTGAGACACCCATACTATCTGTTAGCTGTTGCTGCCGGATTGCTAATGGTCACAATCTTGATCTTTCCGCTGGTTGGCAAGACTTTTATGCCAACGATGGACGAGGGTGACATCATCATTCAATTAGAGATGATTCCCTCGATTAATCTCGATAGCACGACGCGCATAGTGCAGCAGGTAGAGAAGGCACTGATAGAACAGGTGCCGGAGATTACACGCGTGGTTTCTCGCAGCGGCTCCGACGAGATCGGCATGGACCCCATGGGGCTCAACGAGACCGACATGTTTCTTCAGCTTAAACCCCCAGAGGAATGGGAAGCCTCTAGCAAGGCAGAGCTAGAGGATAAACTGCGACTCGTCCTGAACGAGTTCCGCGGACTCAATTACGGCTTAACACAGCCGATCGATATGCGCGTATCCGAGATGCTTACCGGCTCACGCGGCGATGTGGCAATAAAGCTTTTCGGATCAGACCTGGATAGCCTGAATGCCTATGCACAGCGTATCGCTGAAGAGATCGAAGGCATAGAAGGCAGTATCGACACTAACGCGACCATCAATGAGGGCGCGCAGTATCTGCAGATTGGAATAGATAGACTGCGCATCGGGCGACTCGGCATCAATGCGGACGAACTGCAGACCCGTCTGCGCTCAGAGATAGAGGGACTGCGGGTGGGAACCGTCATCGAACAGGGAGCACGGGTGCCACTCGTTCTCCGCTACGACAAACTAAGGGGTGATGGCCTGCAACACATGCAGAACGACTTCATAAGCCTCCCGGAAGGTGGAGTCATTCCACTGAGCGAGCTGGCCGACATCCGCCGTGTCGAGGGGCCAGTAAGCATCTCTCGCGAATCGGGCCAACGCTTCGCGGTAGTGCGAACGAATGTAGAAGGTCGAGACCTTGTCGGCTTCGTCGAAGAGGCGCGCGACGTCATTGCCAGCAACATTGACTTTCCCGAGGGTTATACGCTGGAATGGGGCGGCGAATTCGAAAACCAACAACGCGCAGCTGCAAGACTTGGTCTGGTAATTCCAGTGGCATTGATGCTGATCGCCTTTATACTGTTCTTTACCTTTCGCTCCATCAAACAGACGCTCATCGTGCTCTCCAATATCCCTTTCGCCATGACTGGCGGGCTGATAGCGCTGTGGATTACCGGCGAATTCCTCTCGGTGCCTGCCTCTGTCGGCTTCATCGCCCTGTTAGGCATCGCGGTGCTGAATGGTGTCGTTCTGATGTCGCATTTTAATCACCTGCTCGCCAAGAGCATGCCCGTTGCTCAGGTTGTAAGAGAAGGTGCCCTGCGCCGGCTGAGGCCTGTGATGATGACGGCGACGATATGCGCCTTTGGCCTCGTCCCCCTATTACTCGCCACCGGCCCCGGCTCAGAGATTCAGAAGCCGCTGGCGATCGTCGTAATCGGCGGGCTTATAAGTTCAACTCTACTAACACTTTTCCTATTGCCCATTATCTATCAGTATTTTCACCGGGGCTTGAATGAGGATCAGACACTATGATTAAGATGCTGGTTCTGAATATTCCGCCAGAACTCGAGGAAGACCTTATCGATTACCTACTCTCGCTCGGGCCGGTAACCGGTTTTACTTCCTATGATACGCGCGGCCATGGCAGCGAAGTTACGCTGACTATCGCCGAGCAGGTCAGCGGC
Organism: uncultured Pseudohongiella sp.; assembly: GCA_964352295.1. Lineage (GTDB taxonomy): Bacteria > Pseudomonadota > Gammaproteobacteria > Pseudomonadales > Pseudohongiellaceae > UBA9145. Next base: position 30,714 of record CAYGRR010000006.1, read on the forward strand.
CGCCGAAAGCGCAAACAGTTTGAGTTACTCATCGAAGAAGAGTCAATTCCTGCTCTGCTGGATGGCCTTCCATCGGCCGTAGGCAGGGACATCGCCTACTGGGAGCAAATGATTAGCAATATTGGGCATATCAACTAGGTGAGGACAGGAATTCTATGCTTGTTGGAGAGGATCAGCTGATGAATCAAACAGAGCTGACGCTTCGTTAGAACTCATATTCCAGCAAGAATCGAAAACTGCTATCGGGACTCTTACTGCCAAGCCCGAAGATGACGCCTGCCTCCCAACGTACAGTCTTGCGCACACCTATGGACGCGCTGCCCTGCGCTACCGGCCCTATGCCCGCCGAGTCTTGTCCGGCATAGAACTCTAGGCCCGGCTCAAATGATTGCGAATACCTGTATCTTGCCTGCACCGCAGCCGCCGTCTCAAACTCGTCCTTGATGGCCGCACCCCACTCCTGAATTAGCAGTATATTTGCAGTACCGCTGAAACGGCCAAATTCTTTTTCTACCAGAATTCCGGTTGTGAACTCCTGAATATCGTCATTGAATTCTTGTTCGTACTCGAACAGAAGACCCCAGTCAGCGCTGTACTCGCCCTGCTCTGTCAGTTGCCATTTTAGTTCGAACTCAAAAGCTTCTACTTCGAATTGACCAGTACGTGACCTTTCTCCGACCAAGTACACCTCACCAAATAGTGCCTGCCCAAAAGAACGCCCATAGGACAATTGATGTAACTGTTTGAAGTCCCTACCGACTGGATCGCGACTCTGGAAGAGCGAACGGAATTCAATTTCGCTCTCCAAGGCATCGACATAGGGATGATAGACTTTATCTACTGCACTGCCATCGGCCACTCCCTGTCCAACAAACCCTAGCGCTGTGAATAAAGCCAAAAATGCCTTCACCCCCGCTAGTGCCGTAACTCGCACTGAAGATAACACCCGACACATACTGCTATACCCCAACCACTTGCGGCAGCTGCTGTCGCCAGGACTTTCTGAAAAGCGGACTAATAACGACAAGCGCTATCCCGGCGAGATAGACCCCTAGTTGCAACAGGGATGGGGTTGCTTCATAGCCGACTAAGGCATACATCAATCGACCTATAATCGAGTCTTCCGGCAGCAGGCTCGAACTATTCCATGCTATAGGCGTGTAGGGCAGCCAGTCGGCCTGGGTCAGCAATGTAACGGCTTGAGAGCCCATATTTCCAGCAATCAGGCAAAGCAAGATCAATGTCGCCCTGAACGACCAGCGCAGCGACAGGTTAATCAGCGCATAGTACAGGAGTACACCCGCGCTAATGCCAATACCCGCACCAATAAGTCCCCCTAGGACGACTGGCGTGAAGTTTTCTTGCTGACCGGCAACTCCACCAATATATTGAATGACCTCTGAGCCCTCTCTAACGATATCGAGCACTACTATACCTATCATGGAGAATGCGGCGAGTCGACTACGCTGCTCTACATGTCTCAGGAGACCACCACTGGGCACCAGAAAGGCAAGTAGGCAAATCAGAACGAGAGTCAGAACATGAAAACTGGAATTCACTACTTCCAGGCCCATGTAGTCAAACATCTCGGATATCTGCGGAGTGTAATAGGAGTAAGCGGCCGCACCGAGCGCACCACTAACGATGCTGATGACTACCCAGCGAGTGCGAAGCAAGAACGAGCTGTCCCAACTTCTCTGAAACAGGTGGGTAAAAACAAGCAGCATACTCACCAATAGCGCCGCCTCGATCATCTCCTGCAACACGAGAATCACAGAACTAAGAAACATGCTCGTTCTCACTAGCTAGAATCATTTGACTACAACCACTCCCTGCGCCGTCTTTGGATAGAATTCACCAAAGAAGGGATATTCACCTGGTTCGAGCGGCCCAATAAAGACAATAGTCTGCCCATTGCCCACAATTATCTTCTCTCTATTCAACTCGAAACTCTCGAATTCCTCGGGAGTTGGATCCTGATTGATTATGCGAACGCGAACCTTCTTCCCAGCCGGAATCTCTAGTGTCGAGGGAAAGAACAGATGATCCCTGATGATCAGTTCTATTTCTTCTGTAGCTCCCACCGCAAGAGTCGAAGTCGACAAGGCCGCTGCCGCCGCAAGAAATTTTAATGGAGATAGAGTAGAACGTGTCATTTCAGCGCTTCTTTTTGAAGTAAATACAGAATGCACAGCCACTCGCCAGCGAAGAGTTCTTTAACTCTACTCTCGCATGATGCAATTCTGCAACATGATTAACAATAGTTAAGCCCAGCCCACAGCCCGGCGAACGCGGGGAATCATCGCTAGTGCCAACTCGATAGAAGCGGTCGAATACCCGAGCCTTTTCGGAATCCGGTATACCGGGTCCGCTATCCTCTACACACAGACTCACTTCTGAACCTAGATCCTCGACGCGTACAATAATACTACCGCTGCGCGGCGTATACTTATTCGCATTGCCCAACAAATTCGAGAGTAGCGTCTCTAGCGCAAACCTGTCGGCCTCGATTTCTACAGAGCTCCCCAACAACTCGATGCTCTGCTCCTTTCTCTCGAACGCCGAATAGTGCGCGGCAACCTGATCTTGAGTAATCTCATAGAGATCAACAGTCTTACAATTGTCCGCGAACACTTCCGGCGTGGCTCTGTACAGGGAAAGTAGCTGCTCGATGAGGTGCTGCATTCGATCCACGCCTTCCTGTAACTGCTGAAAGGATTCGTGCTTAGTGCCGATCTCTTTACCCAGGTTGTGCAGCTGAACCTTCAATGCGCTCATGGGCGTGCGCAACTCGTGCGCGGCATCGGCGGAGAAGCGTTTCTCTCGCTCCATAACAGTATTGAGCCGCTGAATAAATCCGTTGATGGATTCGATAACCTGATCGAGCTCAATTCGAGAGTCGGCACTCAATATAGACGAGAGGTCGTTAGCGCCTTTGTTCTTGAGCACTATAGAGAGTTGCTGCAATGGCCTAAGTCCGTGACTGACTATGACCCAGATCAATAGGCCGATGATCGGAATACCCAGCAGCAATGGCAAGATGGACTGCAGTACTACATTCTCTGCCAGCACGAACCGTAAGTCGGTTCTCTCCGCGACGATTACCCAGCGCTCAAGCGGCGCATCAAAGCGGGCAAACGTGCGCCAGCGATAGCCCTCGAAATTCGCATACTCGAAGCCAGGCACGAATTCCTGCAGGGGCTGATCCGGCGCATTGTGCGAGGCAGCTAAAAGCTGCGAGCCAGTCCAGATCTGAAACGCGAGATCGTTGCCGAGACGAAGATCTCTGATGTTCTCGTTAGACACATCGAGATTAGAAACCAGTCTCGCCAGGTCCAACATTTGATTATCGAATAGCGTGTCCGCCTCGCGCATACTCGACTGATAGCCCTGCAGCGCCGCTACAAAGTTGAACAGGATCAGCGCGGCCACGATACTCGCGATCAGGAAAAGGCGGATTGAACGCAAAGAAACCCTCTTTAGACTTGCCCAGCATCCAATTTATAGCCAACACCACGGATGGTCTTTATGAAATCGTTGCCAAACTTCTTACGTAGATGGTGAATATGCACCTCGACGGCATTGCTGCTCACCTCTTCACCCCAGCTGTAGAGCCGATTCTCCAGGTTTGGGCGCGTCATCACCCTGCCGGCGTTTTCCATCAGGCTCTTTAGCAACATATATTCTTTGCGGGCGAGGTCAAGCTCTTCACCCTGATAAGTAACTCGCTGATCGATGGTATTCAGACACACGCCAGCGATGGTGATCTCCGATGTCTTTACGGTGGATAGCCGTCTCTCCAACACCCGCAGCCTAGCCAACAACTCGGTCATCTCGAAAGGCTTCGCGAGATAGTCGTCTGCTCCGCTGTCCAGGCCAGCTACCTTATCATCCACGCTATCCCGTGCAGTAAGCAACAACACCGGTAGCGCCTTGTCTGACAGGCGCAACTTCTTCAGTACGGCGATGCCATCGATATCGGGTAGCCCGATGTCCAGGATCACGATATCGGGACGCTCAACTTTTATAGCGTGCAGCGCGGCATTGCCCGAGGCAACATGGTTTACCGCATAGCCCGACTTTTGTAACGCCTGTCGCAAGCCAGTGGCGAGAGGCAGATCGTCTTCTACTAGGAGTAGTTGCATAATTCGACTTGAATGCTCTGACTGATTAGCCCAGCTTAGCGCTTACTGCTCAATATTTCGAGCGCTGCACTGATCTCTTTCTGACGGCCGGAATCCGCTATGGGTCTATTGGGTCGTGCCGGCGCCTTCTGTGCCTGAAGTAGATATTTCCCAGCCTCATCGAAACGCTTCTCATCTAGCAGATAGGTGCCATAGAAATAATTCGTATCGATACCCGTGGGGTTTAGAGTCAGCGCCTTGAGTAAAAGTTCCTCGGCGACATCCTCGTCCCCAAAACCGACCGGCCAGCCGGGAACGCTGTGATAGAGAGTCCCTAGACTAGTATAGGCCGAACCAGCTAGCGCTTCGGCATCAAGGTCCATCGCAAACTCCAGATCCGCCTTGGCTTCCTTTGCCAGGCCCAATGCGCCCAGCCCTCCCCTAGCCCCTGCATAGGTAGACTTGATAATTCCCCTCCAGATCCAGACCTCGGCCGAGGCCGGTTCTTTTTCGCTCAACGCTTCGATCTCTTCGACGAGCTGCGAGAACGCGGAGAGCTGCGTCTTGCCTTCCATCTGATAGTTTACTTCTGCCCAGCGCTCTTGCAGATGGAAGAGCTCGGTAACCTCTTGAGCATTCACCTGCAGGGACACTAAGCCACCAAGAAAAGCCGCGAAGAATAGTACTGTAGTTTTAAATTTCATGATGATTCACCTACCGTTGTGTAGCGTTTAATAACATTGAGTTTTCCTACCAATGAATTTCTGACCAGCCCAGGCAATATTGCGTTTACCACTACGAATAGTTTCTCGGGCCAGCCTAGGTAACGCACCGACCTGTCGCTCTTGAATGAACGCACGATCTCATTCGCTACGTATTCGGGCGAGTCTGATTTGTTGCCTAGCTCTACATTCAATGCATTCACGCTGTCCGCATTCAGGTTCGTCTTGGTCGCGCGCGGCGCTATGTAGAGAACTTTTATCGCCGTGTCTGCCAATTCGCGCGAGAGCGCCTCGGTGAAACACTTGAGCCCCGCCTTGCTTGTGCAGTAGGCGACGAATCCGGGGTGGCCGATGCTCGCGAAGATTGAGCCAACATTTAGAATTGTCGCCTCGGATCTTTTCTTAAGCAGCGGAATCAGCTCGTGGCATAACAACACCGGAGCAAGCAGATTTACGCTGAGCATCTTCTCGATCAGCTCGGGTGCCTGTCTCTCGAACATATCGAAATTCAGAATTCCGGCGAGGTTGATAACTCCATCTATACCCCCTACTCGCTGGCAAGTCTCCACGATAGACTGTCGCCCTTCTGGGCTGGCAATATCTGCACAGGCCACAATATTGTCGCCGCCCAGCTTGGCATTTAACTTCTCCAGTGCTTCTTGCTGATAACAGCTCAGCACTAGCTGCACCCCTTCGCCATGCAGCTGAGTACTCAGAATTTCCCCGATACCGCCCGTAGCGCCTGTTATCAAAATTCTCTTACCTGACAGCTTCATCGACTAGGCCCTCATTCTCATGCTCGGAACACCGTGTTCTGCGGACAGCGAGCGAAATATGTCGCCGTAGAGCCGATAGAACATGCGACAGGCATGGATGATGATGGCCTGGTCCTGCCTGTCTTCGATCTTGTTCATTAGACCTTCGAAGAAGGCGACATGGTCCTGATCGAGGGAACCGTGTGAATAGAGATAGGAGAAGGCGTTCTGCGGCAATCCGAGGGTATTCTTCACGGCGTCGGCCACTTGGTCCGCTAGCTTGATGCTAGTGCCTTCCAGGACATGCACCATGCCGAAGAAGCCCATAGGGTTCACCCTCTGCGCCATGTCATAAGCATAGGCAACCATCAGCTCGGTCGCAGGAGACGGTTTGCCACTGCGCACCTCCTCCTTGTCGTAACCACAGTTCTGAATATCGTTCAGAATCCATTCCTGATGCCCGATCTCCTCCTCTATGTATTCTGCGACCGCGCTGCGCATCCATTCCTTGTCATCCGGCAACCTGGAGCCTACGGCCATCATTAGAGGAACCGTATGTTTAACGTGATGATAGGCCTGCACAAGGAAAGCGACGTAGTCATCGACACCGATCTGTCCCTGCAGGCAGCGGGATATTATTGGCGCGGATAGCAACTCCTGGCGCTCTCGCTCTGTCTCGTTCACTAGTGTGTTAAAAAATGCCATTTGAATCTTCCTTATGCTACTGCGGATTGATTAATGCTTTTCGCTAGAACAGCGCTCATGTCATCGCCGTAGAGCGCGTCTATTTCGGCGTGAAAGGCTTCTCTGATGGATTGACGCCGCGGCCTGCCATTGTCTGTCATGAACCGGCTGTCTCCCTGCAAGGGTCTATCCAGCCTGTGCCAGGCCACTACGCGAGCATAGTCTGGTAGTTCAGAATTAATCTCTTCGACGAAGACCTGAACTTCGGCGTCAGTTGTGTCGGCTGAACGAACCGTCAACAACGCGACACAATAGGGCCGTTCATCGCCCACTAGCACTGCCTCTTTCAGGAGCGGATTGGCGAGCAATTCGCTCTCCACCCACTCGGGCGATATGTTTCGCCCGTAGCTAGATATCAATAGATTCTTCTTGCGGCCGTCAATGTGCAGAAAGCCATCCTCATCGAAATATCCAAGATCACCTGTGCTTATCTGCTTTGGATTCCAAGTCTCTGGCTCATTTACATAGCCCAGCATGGCATTGCCGGCAACCAGCACCTCGCCATCGGCTAGGGAGACACTCAATCCAGGAAGAGGCCTGCCGCAGCTGCCGGCTTTCTGCGCCAGTGGTGTGTTCAGGCTCACTACCGACGCACACTCGGAGAGCCCATATCCTTCGTAGACGGGAATGCCCAGCGCTTTGGCCTCGGTAAGCAGATCGACCGAAACCCGGCTGCCACCCACGGCAACAAACCTCAATGAGGCAGGACATTGCCAGCCCTGTTTTACGGCATTTACCAGCAGCAACAGCAACTGCGGAATCAGGATCATCGAATGAGGCTGCACCGTATCCATGGTCACTAATAGTTTCTGCGGATCGACTAAGGCACTTCCCTTAAAACCCATCTCCTCCTGTTCTGGAATGATGACTTCCCCCTGCACAAGCATCGGTGCATAGAGTCCTGCCACATTCTCTAACAGGGTGCTTAGGGGCAGCACACAGAGGTGCCGAGGGGAATCTAGAGCTATTACGGACGAGAGAATATCGGCCTGGCGCATCAGCTGCTCATGACTGAGGCAGACACCTTTCGGCTCGCCGGTCGAACCCGAGGTGAAAGTGACCTTTCCAGTACCCTCGGGCAATTCTGCAAGCTGTGGATTCGCCGGAAGCCGGCAGAGACTCAAGCGATATTCTCCAAGCAGTGACAGATGCTCACAAGTTGCGCGATAGGCGGCGCAGAAATAGTCCGGCTTATCGGTAATTACGGTTTCCACGGCGCAGGCATTCAAAGCATGACGACGCTGTGATTCGGAGAAGAAATCAGGCAAGGGCAAAAGGCAGATCCGCGCCTCGCGGCAGGCAATATCGACTATAGCCCATTCGATACTATTGGGCGCGAATAGAGCTATCCGAGACAGCCCGCTAGAGCGAAGCAGCATAACGAGAGCTTCTACCTCGGCCTGAACGACTTGAGGAGAATAACTACTCTGCAGATTGGCCAAGCTGAAACCCTTCTTCTCTTCACGACTAAGCATCGGACTGTCCTAGCTGACGAACATTGGAGGCGAGAGAGTGGATCTCACCTCGGTAAAAATTTTGTACCAGAATAAACAAGTTTCGCGCCTCGACTGCCTCCTGCGCATTACATAGACGACCGGCTACTACCTGAGGATGATTGTCGTAGTAGCTACCCCAGTCTGCCTTCGAATTCTTGTCGAGGCGGGTAGGCCTTGCCTCGGCAATGACCTCTGTTTCAAAACCCATCTTCTGCAGGCTGCGCAGCAGTGGCTTGGCGGCCGTGAATACCATCCACTCGTAGCCGGCCCGGTGCAGGAGCGAGGCGAGTATGATGAACAGCAATCGGCTCGCTCCCAGTGTCGTCGCCACTAGGTTCCCAATCTCGGCGAGTTGCTCCCTTCGCACCTCTTCACCCGAGAGCCGCTCGAGCTCGACCTGTATAGGCACATCCAGATACTGCTCGAGGAAGAATTTTTCTTGCGAGGAACCGAGCGCGATTCCCGCACTCGCCGACAGTTTGTCGGTACAGCGCAGCGTGAGAAACAGGGGAAGGAATTCGGCGAGGCTCGCACCGTAGCTGGCTTCAAACTTCTGCCCGATGTATTGCTCGACCTCGGGACGCTGCGACGACCTTCTAGTCACGAGTTCAATTTTTGGCGATGGCGTTAGCCATTGCATCAGAAACTGAGAAATCCCGGCTGCGCTATCCACCGCGCTGCCAGTGGGTTCATTCGAGCTCGCCAGCACAAAGTTATCCGCTACTACTAAAGACATCGCTTTCACCCCTATTGCTTAATATGGCAGCCAATTTAGCCCTACAGTCTTAAGGGTTTCTTAAGAGCCTAAAAAAAAGAAGAATAAAGCTACCGGGGTTTAAGATTGACTTAAGAAAGCGAGGTACATAGATGCTACGCATCATTTGGACAGGCAGCTGGCTCGCGTGTATCAGGTACTGGAAGAAAAGGACTTGATGGACAATACGATCGTAGTGGTGACGGGCGATCATGGAGAGGAGTTCATGGAGAATGGTCGCTGGGGGCACAACTCAACGTTTAGCCAACAGCAGATTCGCGTACCCATGATCCTTCACATACCGGGGCTGGAGAAACAGACCCACACGGCCATGACTAGCCACGTCGATATGCCAGCCACTATGCTAGCGGCTCTCGGGATGGACGTACCCACAGCGCGACATAGCTTCGGCCAGGATCTATTCGATCCGAGCTACGAACGAGACTACCTGGTAGTCAGCGACTGGCACGGCAATACGGTCATAACGCCCGAAGTCAAAATTCTATTCAGCATCAAAGGAGCCTCCTATCAGGCTCGAGCCACAGACATCGCAGACCAGCAAATAGACCTGACCGAGGAAAAATCGAACTATCAGGCGATGCTGGCGGAATACCTGCAGGAGCAGAACAGATTCTTCAATTAGCTGGCATAGCTCTACGCGGCTGCGCGCTTGAATACTGCTACTTGAAGCGAATGAAGCAACCCCGATCGCTTGACTGTGCCATAGAGTTGAAAATCGCTCGAGGTGAACAGTTTCTCTACCTGCGAAAGTGAGAGTGGATTTTGTTTCACAGGCTTGCCCGTCAATAATTTGCGTAATCGGCGGCGAAGAGAAGTGACAGAATAGCGCGAGAAGTACGAGATAACGACGTATCGTGACGACACTCGACAGAGCTCATTAACGAGTGCTTTCTGGTCTTTGTTTTCCTTGAAGTGATGCAATAACCGAAAGCAGACCGACGCATCGAACTCGTCATCCGCGAAACGCGTTGCAATTATGTCCTGCCATTCTGCAGTTTCGTTGAATTTTTGCTCGGCGAGTAGTTTGTTAGTTAATTGCACGGCAGACTCGCCTAGATCTATCGCCGTAACATCGAAGCCTTTCTGGGCGAGCCAGAGACTCAGCCGTCCCACTCCACAAGGCGCATCCAGCACGGTTTTCACTTCTGCGGCCGGTATCATCTGAAAGGCCTCGGCTACCATCTGCATCTCGAACTGGTGCTTCCGTGGCTTTCGGTTCGTGTAGGCCTGAGCGCTTACCGGGTCTGATTTAACTCTTTCGTAGTTCTGCATGGTGGTTCGTATCCTGCGAGGGGGTTACTGGCTTCGATCTAGGCCTGCAATTCGGAAACAAGTTTTGAATACTGTAGATGGTACGGCCCAAGCAGCATCTCGCTGACCTCGGACGGCAGAGTCTTAAGGTGCTTTAGCAACTGCCCGAGGTCTGCCCTGATCGCGTTACGCACTGCACTCTTTTTCCTAGCTCGCTCGAAGTCGATCAACTTGATATCGCCGCTGCGCTGATCGACATAGATGTGTTTAGGATAGAGCGCGCCATGCTGTAGGCCTAAGCTGTGCATCTGCAGTAACTGTTCACCGCATCGGTACAGCAAGACACCCAAGGCAGGAGAATACTTCTGGGTAGCGAGAATACTCTCAAGCGAGCTAAAGCCTATCTCCGGCGTCACTAGCAGGCCCCTTGTGTTTCCGGATCCCTTTCTGACACCGAAGCAGGCAATGTCGACAGTTGGCAGCCCAAGCGAGCGATTTCGCCGAATGGCCAGCGCCTCATGTTCGAACGTCAAGGCTCCAAATGGCCTCGATAATGAGTAGCGAAACTGGTTTACCTGCCGCTTAACATAGTAGTTTCTTTGGGTATTATTGTCCGACAGGCTCAACAGTGAGACTCCACTCCACCCACCTTTGCGGTAATTAATGGCGTCTACAAATTGCAGCGGCAGATTCCAAAAATCTTCGAAACTCAGAAAACCGCGACTTCTTAAGAATTCGCTATGCGCCTTCGCCCCATAGCTGAAACGGGTGGTGGCAGTAGCTCGCCGCTTGACGCGAGTGACAATCGAGGGTGGATCTATCCCTATCAGGAAATCCGTCGATTCGATGCTTCCTGCAGGGGATGTTGTCATCGTAGCAAGATAGCGGAGCTTTCTTAAGGGAAGCTTAAGCTTTGAAAGTAGACTATGCTCGAGGGCGGGTAACAAAAAGTGCCGGCACTATAGCATCACCTATGAAGCGTTGCTCAACGGCGCTTCGGCACTACGCATCTCAGTCACTACCATTGCGGTAGGCGGATACTTGCGCGTCAATTCGCTTCGCATCAATGCTCAACAGCGACAGCACTTGCTGAACGATAGCAAGGCTGGATTCCAGCAGTTCCGGAAAGACATAGTCGGCACCTAAAGAGAGCAGCTCCTCGGTATGCTGAACATCCTGGCAGCGCACGACGATTGGGATGTCCTGATTCTCCTTTCTGATTGCCTTAACGGTTGCCTTGCCCTGCTCAAGCGACTTGAAGGTCAGTACGACCAGGCTCGCATCGGACAGACTGCAGCGCTTCAGATTCTCGACATTGTTGCTATCACCAAAGATGACGCCCTTCTTACTCTTGCGCTGCTGAGTTACCACGTCAATATCGGATTCGATCGCTACGTATTTGATATCGTTAGACTCTAAGAAGTGTGCGATTGCGGTGCCGAGGCGCCCGAACCCGCCTATGACGACATGATCCACCAACGGCTCATGAGAGAGAGTCTTATGCCCTTCCCCACCATCTTTGAAGCGCAATCTGTGACTGATCCAGGGAGAATGGCGCAGCAATGCCGGACTGAGCAACATGCTAAAAATAATAATGAGGATAATGAATGAGCCCTGCTCGGCGGGGAGGATGCCGTTAAGCATCGCCAGTGCCAACAGGGCCATACCGAACTCGCCAGCCTGAGACAGATTAATACCAACCTTCAAGGCATCCTGGCCACTGTAGCCCAGCAACTCGACGACCAGCATCACTACAACTGTCTTGACGAGTATCAGGCAGAGCGTGAAGAGTACTATTCGCGGGAAATATTCGACGAGCAAGGTAATGTCTAAGCCCATGCCTATCGATACGAAGAACAGCCCGAGCAATAGATTACGAAAGGGTCGAATATCGATCTCAATCTGGTGCTTGAATGGCCCCTCCGCCATCATCATGCCGATAATGAATCCGCCGAGCGCCATGGACAGATGCAGGGCGTGAGTTATCCAGGCCGACATCAGCACGATAACCAGCGTACTCAGCACGAATACTTCCTCGGACTTCTGCTGCGCAACTTCCTTGTATATTAGCGGCAGAATCCACTTGCCCACCGCGAGCAGGAGTGCAATCAAGAAGATACTATTGAGCGCGGCACTACCGAGAGAGGCCAGCAGGTCGCTCTCTTCACTGCTGCCGAATACCGGTATAAGCACGAGAAAGACGACAGCGACCAGGTCTTGAAAAAGCAGCACGGCGACGGAAAGCTGCCCATGCTGATTGTGCAGCTGCTTGCTATTGTGCAGCTCTCTCGTAACGATAGCAGTCGAAGAGAGGGCGAGTGCGCCGCCAATGAGAATTGCCGCCGGGATGGAGGTGCCCCAAAAATACACAGCCCCGGCAAAGAGCGCAGTGCAGAACGCGACCTGAAAACCACCCACCACGAACACCGCGAATCGCAGAGAGAGCATCTTATTGAGGCTGAACTCCAAGCCTAGGGAGAACAGCAGAAACACGACGCCGAATTCGGCCAGAAACTGGAACTGCGAGGGCTCCGGTATAAAACCCAGAGCGTTGGGACCGATTGCCGCACCCACTACCATATAGGCCACGATCGTTGTCATCTTGAGACGGCCGAAGAACACCGCCCCCAATAGAGAGAAACTTAGAATTATAAGAAATTGCTGGAAGATCGTTTCGCTCATCGCTCACCTGTTCTCGTAGCCCAAAAGCAAAGTAGCACTGCTGTCTCGATTTAGCGAACGTCAGATCAGCCTAGCCTAACAAATTCGTCGCCTGTACCAGCTATTTTCCGCCCAAGACCATCGAGACAGCCACCCCAATTCACAAAGTGTGCAGAGATATCGCCGCCGAACGAGGCTCGCTGGCAACAGCTAGATTTCCGAATCTTTTATTGTTAATTCGCGGAAGAAGACCGAAACCCTCGTATTCGAGAGGCCCGATCTTCTGCGCGCTACTTGAGAATCAACTCATTGATGAATGGACGAAAGCTACTCTGCCCATCTAGAGAAGTCTCAGTGTGGGATGGAGAAGAAGTCGAAGAACGTCGCCATGATTATCGAGCACACCACCAAGGTGAGCAACATCACCGGCGTGCCTTTGCGAAACCATAGGCCGGGTGTAATCGCCAGACTCGGGTCGTTCTGCTCCCGTGCCAGTTTTTCGGATATCGTCACGATGAACACGTTGGCTGTCGATCCCAGATGCGTTCCATTGCCGCCCATGCCTACGCCTATTGCCAGGCTCCACCATAGCGGTGTTACGTTAACGCCCTGTGCTTCCATGCTAAGAATGATAGGTATCATTGCCGCAGTGAATGGGATGTTATCGATCGCTGCGGAGAGCACTGCCGCTATCCACATCAGCGCGATTGCCGTTACCAAAAGACCGTAGGAGTCGACGAGTGGGATGATGAACTGGCCTAGATACTCCAGAAAGTGACTATGCTCTACGCCCCCCACTATCATGAACAGAGAAATGAAGAACATGAGCAGGGTGAGCTCGATCTGCACGAAGCTCTTTTCCAGATCGATCTCGTGACCCAGGAATATGAGCAGGGTCAGGCCCACAGCCGTGACGAACCAGGGCTCCCACCCCAAACTATCGTGCATCACGAAGCCAACGACCATGATGCCCAGTACCCCCAGCGCGGCGTACCAGGTTTTCGAATCCGTCAGCTGCGACTTTTCCGGCATCTCTAATGGCTCTGGCGTTACGGAGAGCTCCTTCTTGAACAGGAAGCGCAGGAAAATAAGTATCGTCACCCAGGCCACAAAGACAATTGGTCCCATGTGATAGAAAAAGGTATTGAAGTCTATCTCAGCGGCGGAGCCGATCATGAGATTCGGAGGATCACCTACCAGAGTAGCAACCCCGCCCGTATCCGAGAGCAGCGCGGCGGCTAGCAGATAGGGAATAGGATTCACCCGCAGAGATTGGCAGATAAGGATAATGAGCGGGCCAAAGATTACAACTGTAGTGACGTTGTCGAGAAGTAGAGAGAGGAATGTGACCACGGAACCTAGCATGGCCAATAATAGAAACAATCGTCCCTTACTCATTTCGGCTATACGATAGGCCAACTGCTGAAACCCGCCGGTCGGTATCATGATGGCAATGATGGTCATCATGCCGCCCAGCAAGAAGACAACATTCCAGTCGATTGCCTCGACCGCCTGCTCCGAAGAGTAGAAATCGAAATAATTGCCGGCCATCATCATGGTGCCCGCACCCAACATGGCCACCTTCACTCGATGGATGCCATGCGTTGCTTCGGAGAAGATAAAAACGAACGTAACGGCAAGGATCAATCCGGATACCAGCATCTTGGTATCCCACACTAATAATTCCATGGTCAATCTCCACTCACTATTCTTCTAAGAATTTCTGGATTCTGAATCTGCATCGCTAGACTGTTACGGTGTCTGCGGTGACCGATTCTGTACACACAAGTAGTGCACAACTGAAAACCTGGCGATAGATACTTAGAGTAGTGGTGGAGGTGCGCGAATCTGGCTGCGGGAGTGAGGAAGGTTCTCTATCTGCGAGTAAAACCCCGAGAAGAGAGTAGGTTTGCTGCGACTGAAAGTAGAATCGAAGGCATCGAAGCTGAGTAGTTCAAGATCATTCCCGTCTTTTGCATCTTCCAACCAGCCAAGATCTGGGCTCTCGGAAACGCAGGACGCGCTTTCGGGATAGCACTCAATCTCGACATTGAAGGAAAAACTGGCGGCAGTGCTAAGGGAAAATAGCAGCGTGAGAAGAGTGGAAATAATGTGATAGCGTTTCACGACTGCCTTTTTACGCCCAAATGAAAAGCAAGGCAAGCGAGATGTTCTAAAAAGCAACTCGCTACAAGCATCAGGAAACCCTAGCGCAAGTCCTCAGTTCGCAGGGACTAGATCGATCTTCTCGTACAACACCGTCTCGATCTTCTCCCGAGAATAGAACGCGGGGAATACCTTATCGTTTGCCCACAACTCGAAGAGATTGTCATACAGCGGGCTGTCCGGGTCTCCTACCTGCCCCGGCGTGTTCATGCCCAGCGTGTTGTCCCAGTCGCGGGTATCGATAAAGATTCTGAACGAGGCGCCGGAAGTTTGGTTGTCGCCACTGCCTGTTGCGCCAAGCGTAAATCCGTTCCCGCCTCGGGGTGCTGGGCCGACTTCCAGTCGGCTCCTGAGCTCTTCGTTTACGGCGGCGCCGAGGGGATGACGGATTAACGCGTGCTTGTACTCCGCCTGACCGTAGACCCAGTTATCCATGTTGCGACCAAATTTTTCTCGCAGGGTTGCGACTGCCTGTTCTAGTGTGTCCAAGACAAACTGATCTCTTCCTGCAATGGGATCGCTGCCGAAATCGCCGTCGGGCGCGAGCAACATATCTATTGTGGTCTTCATGCCTACATTGAGGTAGTCACTCGCCACCTCGGGTACCTTCAGCGCTTCGATGTTATCCAGCAGCTGCCGCTCGAAGGCTACATAGATGCCCGCCTCTACCGAGTCCTTGTCTAGCTTGAAGTCCCAGTTTAATAGCCTCTGGCGTGCGGTTTCTACCTGACGATCGTCTGCCCGCAGATCCTTGAAGAAGGGCACCAGGGATCGCGCGGGTATGGAAAGATAATCGTGCTGAAATTCGATCATGTCAGTCATGTTGAACTTGCGACCAGAGCTGAGCAGCTCGCTGCCGCGGGCCCAGCGATAGGGATCGGTCCAGGTATGCGCTATCGCATCCAGATGCTCGTAGTCCGGTGGCGTGTAGTTGCTGTTCGAGGTTTCGATGTAGCCAACAGCGGGATTGAACGCATTGGGCTTCTGCTTGATCTCGAGAAATCCATCCCATTCATAACGTCCGTCACCGGGCACAGGCACGAGGCCACTAAAGTTTCGTCTAAGTGGCGCGATGCCCACAGCCTGCCAGCCGATGTTGCCATCGCGGTCGGCCCAGATCATGTTTTCGCCGGGAATATTGCTGTAGTTCGTTGCGTCTCTGAATTCTTCCCAGGTCTTCGCCTGATCCATACGCAAAGAGGCAAGATACGGCGCGCCGCCGATCTCCATCCACGCCGGGCGCACCGCGTAGGCCAGGCTCCGCTCACTGTCTTCGAAACTGACCGGGCCATGGCGTGTGTATTTAAGCTGAACAGTCACCGATGGCGCGCCCTTCACCTGGATCACCTCCTCGATGATCTCCATGTCAACCCAGCGTCCCTGATAGCGGTATTGATTCGGGTTCGCGGGATTCGTCTCATAGACCATCAGGTCCTCGCCGTCGGTGCCGAAGACAGTCAGCCCCCAGGAGCCCTGCTCATTGTGCCCGATCGATATCCCGGGAATCTCTGGCTCGCCGCCACCGATCACGTTCCAGCCGGGACCTACCAGGTGTGCCCAATAACGTAGCGAGGGAACCGACTGCGCGCGATGCGGGTCGTTAATCATCATCGGCCAACCGTCCTGAGTCAGGTCGCCGCTGACCACCCAGTTATTGCTGCCGATATCGTCGAGGTCGTGTTTTTGTAAGCTACTGTCTTCGACTGAGATTACCGAGGCGATCTGATCGAAGGACTGTGTGGAATTGCGATCTGCCGAGGCGACGATATCGCCTGGCTCGAACCTGATGCTGGTACGGTAGGCCGTATACAGATGCAGTATGTCATTCTCGATGAGCGATGCGCAGTCGATCATCGGATCTAACGTGAGGTCTGGATCGTGGGGGTGAAAATACTGCAGCTCGCGCACCGCATCTTCGCCTATGCTGCAAACCGCCCTGCCGATACTTAATTCTTGTGCAATGTTTCCTAATAGGCCCTGATGGCGAGAGATGACGACCTCCTCGGTCCAGTGCTGTGGCTGAATGCCGAGCAGCTTAAACGGCAGTGGCAGCGAATCGGGATCGGCTAGCGCCTCGTCTATATAGGCATTCACGCCGTGTACGAAGGAGGTAATGATATCCACGCCGCGCGGGTGATAGTGATTCATCTCATCCGCCATGGGGCCGCGAAACTTAAAGAGACGCGTGCCGTGGTCTCTCTCGATCATTCTGGGACCGAATAGCGCAGCGGTCGTTCCAGTTGCCTGCGCGCGCCAGATCTCGAATTGAAATAGTCTGTCCCGCGCCGCGCTGTATCCTTGCGCGAAGAACAGGTCGTGTTCCGTCTCGGCATAGATATGTGAGATTCCCCACTTGTCCTTGAGAATTTCAACCGGCTGATCGAGGCCTTCGATGCTTACCGAGCTGGCGCTCTGTGCCAGCGCAGCGATAGAGAATAATGCCGAAGCAACAAGTGCAAGGAGCTTGATGGACAAAGTAGTTCGCATTGGAAATCACCTTTAGTTTTTTATTCGTTCCCTGAGCAATAAGCGGACCTCAGGCACAGCTAGTTACAATTTTGTGAGAAGCTCTAGCGCCAGCTGCGCCTTATCCTTTGGCACGAACACATGGTCGTGATAGTAGGCAGCAATCACATTCGCGCTAATGCCGTTCGCTGCCAACTTACTTGAAACGGCCGCCGTGAGGCCTACCGCCTCTAAACTCGAATGCACTTGGAGAGTAATGCAATTAAACACGGCATCGTAGACCAGGCCCGCATCCTCGGCGGTGTGTTTGTCCAGCACCAGAGTGAGGCCCTCTGCTTCCTGAAACGAGGCGATCGGCTGCAGCTCTGCATGATCGCCGTATTTCATGTCGGCCACGGTACAGAAGACGAAGTCCCCCGGTATCAGACTCGGACTCAATAGCGCCACCAACTTCTCCAAATCTTCTTCGCCTGCCACATCACTCTCCGCTTACCACCCAGGGGTGACTACTGTTGTTGATCGTGTTCCGCTCTGCGCGCGCCCGCTAGAATCCCACTCATCGCATAGTTGCCCTCATGACAGGCAAACTCATAGACCTTGCTAGGCGTGGAGAGGAAGCTCAATTCGCCGTGCCAGGGCTGGGAGTAATACGCGGGGTCATCGACGGTGAACTCGTAGACTATCTGCTCATCGGAGACTCTAGTAAAACGCTCCACTACCCTCGCGGCAGTGGTGAGGCTGATAGCTGCCTCCTCCTGCATGGGGCTGAAGTTCGTCGTCTCCACCACGAGGGTGTCTCCATCCCAGCGTGCTACAGATTCTCCGAACATCGGTGCCAGCGCCGCCATCTTATGATCCGCATCGATCGGGATAATTCTCGCGTGGCTGATCATTTCCGTGCGCAGGACTATGTAATCTTCGGTTTGCACGAACTCGTAGTTATTATTGTAGAGGCCATTAATCATAGGTGGCCCCGTGCGCAGGCCGGTGCTAATGCAACGCTCGGCCAACGGGCGCGTTTCCGGGCCGTCGAAGCTCGCGTTCTTTGCCCGTAGCGCTGCTTTTCGCGCAAGTCCCGCGTCGTTATACGGAATGCGACCGTCTGCAGGGTCGACGATCCAGGAGGTGCGATGTTCTCCATTGATCGTGCCGAACTTCGTGCCGGGGTCTATCCAGAATGCGTTATAGCCGCGGCCCCTGCCAAGATC
Source organism: uncultured Pseudohongiella sp. (assembly GCA_964352295.1). GTDB lineage: Bacteria > Pseudomonadota > Gammaproteobacteria > Pseudomonadales > Pseudohongiellaceae > UBA9145. The sequence goes on from CAYGRR010000006.1 coordinate 49,082, forward strand.
GGTACCATCCGGAAGCTCGCCTGCGACCATATTGTCGTCGGTCGCTAGGCGCACGTTCTGTGGATGGTCAGTCGTCTGCCGAATAACCTCATCGTCACTCAGTACAAGGTTTTCATAGCGGGCGTTGCGCTCAAGCGTGGTGATGGAGGCATTCGTCCAAGTGCCCTGTAGATCGGGCTTGCCATTAGCGGTGCGCGGAACTTCGTAGGCCTGCCCCTGCGCAGCCTGCTGTATTAACAAGGTGGCCAACAGCAGCGGCATGGACAATTGGGATGCTCTTTTCATTGTATTCTCCCTGAAGTGCAAAAGGCTGTGTCTTGTTTTACCACTACCCGGCGTGGTTCACAAAGCATTCGGGCCGGCAATACTCGCTATAGGCCTCCGCTCGCGACAAAATCTATTGCTAAGCTTTGCTCTGCATGAATTCTTCATTGAGGCGGACCGCGCGTTGCGCGGCTGGCCGCTGCTGCAGACGCGCAGCATATTCCTCGAAGACAGGGCGCTTCTCGACAGTACCGAACAGCATTCCCCAATTTAGCGAGGCGCCCAGGTAAACGTCGACAGCAGTAAACTGCTCCCCACAGATGAAAGGACCTTCGGCTAGCACCGATTCTATGACGGAGAGCGTCTCGCCATAGCTACCGAAGCCAACCATCCTGCGTTGCTCCTCGCCCACCCCCCACTGCATGGACTTTGCTGTGGTCGCCATCTCCAAAGGCCCGGCTGCAAAATGCATCCAGCGATAGAAGGCTGCCAATTGCGAATCACCGACCGATGGCGCTAGCCCCTTCTCCGGATAGCTCACCGCCAGATAGCTGCATATTGCAGCGCACTCTGTAACTACCGCATTGTGATGCTTAATTGCCGGCACCTTCCCCATCGGGTTTACCGAGAGATAGTCGGCAGACTTCATCTGTTCGCCGTATTCTATCCACACGGTGTCATAGGGAACGCCTAACTCCTCAAGTAGCCAGTGCACGATCTGACCACGGGATTGAGGATTGGTATAGAAAGTAATATCAGCCATAAATCACCTGTTATTCGAAAGCTTGCCGTTTGGAATTCCCAAGCTTCATTGCCAGCCACGCCATCGGCAGGTAGGCAACGAGCAGATCGAGCGCGATAAACCAGAGCGGAGCCGGAATCATTGTGGACGCTACTATGCCTCCCAGCAGATAGAACACTCCTATGAAGTACACCGCGAATGTCTTGTGAGAAACCGCGACGAAAAAGGCGCTTAGTGCGCCCACGAACGTACCCAAAGCATGGGCGAGAAACGGTACGAGGAAGTTCACAGGACCCAATAGGTGCATGCCCTCAGCCATGCCTTCGACGGTGGTCATATCCACACCCGCAGGCGGAGGTACGAGCATCGGGCCTAGGGCGATGAGTCCCCCGTTTACGACGCCGCCGATGATAACGCCAAGCACTATAGCTAAAACATTCCTTACTCTGTTGTTCATCTTTACTCCTCCTGCATTAGTATTATTCATGCAGACTTCACGACCAAACCCAATCCTGACTCAGCGAATCAAACTGACGCAATCAGCAATACTCAAGACTGATTGATTCAAAATCGGCGGTTGTACAACCAACTCCTCAAATTGCAACCCAGGCTGCAATCTGCCGAAATTTGCATTCGCCCCAAGCCCTAACTTGTTCTCTGTTTCTGCATCGATTACTGTCAGAGAGCCATCATAGACTCCGAAGTACTGAGTTTCATCTGCGGCAATAGCAAGCGCAAAATCTCCGCCGTCAATCTGAACCAGGCTATCCGCCATTCTCAGGCGGTGGTAGTCGCCTTGGATACGGCCCACGATGCTTCGCAGATTTCCGGCGTAGAGAATTAGTTCTAATTGATTCTCTTGCACTTGTTCGAAGCGAAAAGCATTTATACCAATGCTGGAGTTGCATCCCATAAGCAGAATTGCCGAATCGACGAACCTCAACTGAATGAGTGAGCTCTCATCGCTTATTAGGCGATCTCCCACATAGACAGGGTCGCGCCTTTGTAAGAATTCGCTATCGCCACTAGCTCGAATCACTTGCACGGTACCTGTCACAGATGTCACACGCCCAGCAAGCTCAGACTGTGAGAAGCTCGAAGAGCTGATCATCAGCAGACCTACGAAGAAGGTGAATGCACTTACCCCGTTAGCCAGCATGCCATCCACTCCTTGAAATTCAGTCCAAAAGCCTCTATCAGACGAGGCGCTCACCGTTCGCTACGTCCCCAACACCCACAACACAAGGGTCAGGCACGGCCAACACTACGGCGCCGTCCTTGTCATAGAAGCCTGTCACCAGACACTCCGACATAAAAGGCCCAATCTGCTTAACAGGAAAGTTCACCACCGCCATGACCTGCTTGCCTACCAGGTCTTCCTTCTTATACAGCTTGGTAATTTGAGCGCTGGATTTCTTTACGCCGATCTCCGCGCCAAAGTCTACCTGCAGCTTGAACGCGGGGCGGCGCGCCTCGGGGAAATCCTCCGCCGCTATGATTGTACCTACCCTGAGCTCTACCTTCAGGAAATCACTCCACTCTATCTCTTCCATCACTACGCCTCATTCACCTATTTGCATTTCCTGTATTTGCATTTCCTGTTCCGGATAGTAACACTTAGAATTCGATTCGATCGATCATCAATTGAGCTGAGCTGCGTGTCGGAGTAGTATCAAGCCTTAAATCCACCGAAAGAGAAGCCGCATTGAAGAATTCTAAAACACTCGCCACCCTATTACTCGCAGCTGCACTCAGCGCCTGCAGCCTGCCCGGCTGGATGCCGCTAGGCGATGCCGACCCCGGCCAAATATTGACACCTGGCGAATCAGCGACGCTGCAGTTCTTCACCAACATTGCTAACTTCGATACCGAGGTGGGCCTGCAGGCAGGCGAACAATACGCGCTAAAAATAAATCTACTCAGCAACTGGGTAGATAGCACCATTGATAAGAATGAGAACGATCAGACTCTGGATCAATACGGCTTCGACGACAGCCTCATGTCGCTCGCCGCAGCCTCGTTGTTGAAACGCTCCAGAGAACATAAGTGGTTCGAATTAATGCTGCTACAGGCAAACTGCAAACGTAGCAGTCTGGTCGGTATTTCCGATCTAACTTTTGATGAAGATAGTGGTAGTTACAACTTCGTCGCAACTTGTGACGGCAAACTAACCCTGTTCGTTAATGATAGTCATGGCTTCTACGGCAATAATTCAGGCTTCGCCAGCATTTCTCTGTCTCGAATCTAGGGAGTTCCTAGCTGTCGTCACTCTTATGGGGGTGAACGATGCACACATTACAGCAGATACTAAATCAGAAGAACTTTGACGAAATCTGGTCGGTCGAACCGACGGCCACCGTTTTCGAGGCAATTCAAGTCATGGCCGACAAACGCGCCGGCGCTCTGTTGGTCATGGATGGCGAACGGCTCTCGGGCATCATCTCGGAGCGAGACTACGCCCGGGAAGTAATCCTCAAGGGACGCGGCTCGAAGCAGACCCTGGTCGGCGAGATTATGAGCACAGACGTTATCTCGGCACCGCCCAGCGATAGTGTGCAGAGTGCACTGGAGACGATGACTCAGCACCATATTCGTCATCTTCCCATCGTCGAAGACAGTGTTGTCGTCGGAGTGGTTTCCATAGGCGACTTGGTGAAGGATGTGATCTCTGTTCAGCAGACGACTATCGAACAGCTAGAGAATTATATTCGCACCTAGCTCAACGGCTAATTCAGCACCCTACGGCAACATGACGCACGGCGGCCTTCGGCAGCCTATGGCGGCTTAGAGCTTCGCGTGTTCAACACCGAAGCCACCACCGTCTCGTGCAACGAAGCGCAGAACCTGGTTAATGCAGGTCGGCCGCTCATCAGCAACATGGGTCACATAGAGAATATTGGTCAGCGAGCGCTCCGCGATTACATCCACCAGCTTAAGAATCAAGGCGCGGTGGTAGTCATCAAGGCCGACGCAGGGCTCATCGAGAACCAGTATCCGCGGCTGCTTTACCATCGCCCGCGCGAGCAAAACCAGACGCTGCTGGCCGAACGACATCTCGTGATAGTACTGCCTCTCCGAGGCGCCGAGACCCAGAGCGGCGATCCACTGTTTCGCTAAACCAGCCTCGATGGCGCCGCCTTCGTCGTACAGACCCACCGAGTCGAAGAAGCCGGAAACCACGACATCCAATACCCGCCATCCCTTGATGTATTTGTTATGCAATTCGTTCGAGACCAGACCGAAGTGCTTCTTGGTCTCCCATATGGTCTCGCCACTTCCCTTCAGACGGCCGAACAGGAAAACCTGCTGCCCATAACCCTTGTGATTCTCGCCATCGATTAGCGACAACAGCGTCGACTTGCCACAGCCGTTTGGCCCTTCTACTACGACGTGATCTCGGCCAGTCATGCTCCAGCTCACATCTACCAGCACTTTGTTATCGCCATAGTTGGCGCATACATTCTCCAGCCGAATGAGTTCTTCATCTACAGTCCTATTTGGGTCTGACTGCGGTAGAAGTGCTTCTAGGCGCGAAATCGATTCGAAGTGTGCCTCGGTGACGCTGCTATATTCGGCGCTTTTCAATACTTCCCCTACTGGGCCCCGCTTCGTGATCTTCATCACCGCCCCAGCGCGCCGCATGATTGCCATATGGCTCACGCCGGGCAGAATGTCGAGGCGCCGCCTGCACAGCTGCAGGCTACTGAACCGTGCACTCATGTGTTTCTCGATCGCGCCGCGAATTCGTTGCTGCGAATCCCTATCGATACTCTCCAGGGGGTCATCGAGAATCAGCAGCTGTGTAGCGCTACCGCGATAGGCATAGAGAGCGCGAGCGATGAGTGCCTTGCGAACCTGCCCGGAGGAGAGAAAGCGAATACCCTTCTCCAGCACCGCCGGTAGCGCAAGCTCGTCCACGAGGCTCGCTAGCAGCGCATCGTCATGGTCGGGCAGTGCTCTGGAGGCACGAATCAAGTCTCTAACCAGCGTTCCTTGGTCTTGCGCATCACCGCTGAACTCGCTGATATCGAGGCGATTATCGCGCTCCCATAGTCGCTGCTGTTCCTCGAAGGAGACGCAGTGCACGTCGCGAGCGGGGTCGAATCCGGCGCCAAAGCTGACATAGCTGCCAGATTCCATGCGTTTTCCCGCGAGCAGATTCGCGAGCAGCGTCTTGCCGCTGCCATTCTGACCGAACACACACCAGTGCTGCCCCGCTTCAATGGCGAAATGATCTATGGACAATAGAAGCTGACCGCCAAGGCGGCATTGTGCGTTGCTTAGGGTTAATAGTGTTGTCATAACAGCGATGTTGCCACAGCCGACCGCAAGTTTCCCGTACTGATGCAAGACTAGTCTGCAGCGCTGCGCCCGATAGTTCTTCCCGATTCACGGGGCAAAGTTGCAATTCAATAACGGGGTAAGTAAGCTGCCCGCCATGGACATCAACGCTCTCGACATATTTAGCTTCTTCTGGTTTATCGCCTGTTGGCTAGGCTACAGCCTGTTTGCGCGCAAGCAGGCCAAGCGACGAAATAGCCTATCGAGTGTGCTCTATCGCTACCGTAAGGAATGGGTGCTGAAACTCTCGAGGAGCGGCATGAGCGAAGTTGATTCCGAACTTCTTGGGAGTTTGGAGCGGCAGGTGTCATTCATGGCGTCGACCTCGCTACTAATCCTCGCGAGTCTCGTGACCGTGTTGAGCGCGGCCAGCGAAGATTTCATGAATATGTCGTCGCTGGATTTCGTGGGCGAAGTCTCGCTCGAGATCATTCAGCTGAAGCTGCTCTTGATGATCTGCATCTTCGTGTATGGCTTCTTTACCTTCAGCTGGGCGCTGCGTCAGTATGGCTTCTGCTTCATCCTGTTTGGCTCATCCTTCAATACCGTCAGGTATTACAAGGGCCACGATGACTATCAGGCACAGGCAGCGCCGCGGGATTTCAAGGCCATGGCGAAGGTGTTAGACCGCGCGGCTCACAGCTACAACTACGGCATTCGCGCCTACTATTTCGCGATGGCCGCCCTCGCCTGGTTCATCAACGACTGGTTCTTCATGGCGGCCTGTGCGGTGGTCATACTAGTGCTGTACCGACGGGAATTTCTCTCCAGCTCGCTACAGGCCATGGTCGATGCCCGGCAGATCAAAAACGTGCACGACGAAGACGAAATAGACTTCGACTAGTTGTTATCGAGCCACTTTATCCAATCAGAACTGATCTGCCGGAAAGTCATCCACCTGGATCGCCAGATTCCTCGCAGCTTCTGCAGCCACATAGGCATCCGCCTCCGATTTAGAGCAGACCTTCTTCTTGACCGCGGCCTTCGCCAACGCTTCTATATCCGGATTACTCCCAAGCACGCCTTCCTTCAGCGCCGCCTTGATCGCATCTCTAGTAGCCTTCGTCTCTTCAAGCCGCGTGAAGGCATTCTCGATGATGAAGATCGGATCGCTAGCGTCCTTGCCGATGTACATCGGCGCGCTGATGCGGTCCCTAAGCGGCGAATCGGTGAACATCGTCTTCACCATGGTCTGCTCTAGTGCGTCGTTCGGTAGCCTATAACGCCTGCCAAAGGGGAACACGACGAGCTTCAATAACCAGGCGATGGGCTTGTTCGGCAGGTTCTCGAAGAACTCGCTAAAAGCCATCTGGCAGTTGTACATCGCCAGCTGAATATTCCAATCGACATAGGGTAGATCCTCGCGATTGCTGCCATTGTCTCGATAATATTTGAGTACCGCGGTCGCGAGGTACAGATTGCTGAGCACGTCGCCTAGCCTGGAGGATAGTCTCTCCTTTCGCTTCAGTGCGCCCCCGAGCAACATCATGGAGATGTCGGAGACCAGCGCGAGTGAGGAGCTCATGCGCGTCACCTGGCGATAGTGTCTCGCGGTCGCATCGCTCACCGGTGCTCGCGCGACCAGCCCGAAGGTAAGACTAAGGCTCAGCGTCCTCACGAAATTGCTAAAGCAATAGCCCGCGTGACGAAAGATGAGACTGTCGAACTCCGCAAGCCCTGCCTCGCTGTCGCTGTCCTTCGCCGCCTGCATCTCGCGGAAGATGAACGGGTGGCAACGAATCGCGCCCTGCCCGAAGATGATGAGGTTGCGCGTGAGTATGTTTGCGCCTTCGACCGTTATCGCGATGGGTACGCTCATGTAGGCGTAGGCCAGATAATTGGCCGGCCCTAGAATGAGGCCCCGCCCGCCGTGCACATCCATGGCATCCTGTATGACCTTGCGCGCGTTCTCGGTCATGTGATATTTCGCGATTGCCGATACCACAGATGGCTTGATATGTAGATCGACCGCGCCGGCGGTCATCACGCGCGAGGCTTCCAATTGATACGCGTAGCCCGCAATGCGCGAGAGCGCCTCCTCGATGCCCTCGAAGTTACCGATCGGCATATTGAACTGCCTGCGGATGCGTGAATACGCGCCGGTAAGCCGGTAGCAGACCTTGGCGATCGCCGTACCTAGCGCGGGTAGCGATATCGCGCGACCCTCCGACAGGCAGTCGACGAGCATCTGCCAGCCCTTTCCAGCGTAGTCCGGCCCGCCGATGATCCAGTCGATAGGAATAAAGACATCCTTGCCTTGGGTAGGCCCGTTCATGAAGGCCATGCCCATGGGAATATGTCGATTGCCGTGCACCACACCCGGATGATCCGTCGGTATTAGCGCTACGGTAATGCCCAACTCCTCGTCACCTCCCAACAGACCGTCTGGGTCGTACATCTTGAAGGCCAGACCCAATACAGTGGCTACTGGCGCCAGGGTGATATAACGCTTATTCCATGTTAATGAAAGGCCGAGGCACTCCTTGCCCTCGTACTCGCCCTTGCAGACGATGCCCGCGTCGATGATCGCCCCCGCATCGCTGCCAGCCTCTGGGCTGGTCAGGCCGAAGCAGGGAATCTCGGTGCCCTTCGCTAGCCCTGGCAGGTAACGCTCTCGCTGCGCATCGGTGCCGTACTTGAGCAGCAGCTCGGCCGGGCCTAGAGAATTCGGCACCATCGCCGTCACCGCCGCGCTGCTGCTCTTGGTGGCCAGCTTCGTTACGATGCTGGAGTGGGCGATGGCGGAGAAGCCGAGGCCGCCATAGTCTTTGGGAATGATCATCCCGAGGAAGCCCGCATCCTTCATGTACTGCCAGGCCTCGGGGGACATGTCCTTGTCGTGCTGTACGACCTGCCAATCATCTAACATGCCGCACAAGACTTCGGTCTCGTTGTCGAGGAACGCCTGTTCCTCGGCACTCAGCTCGGGCTGCGGATAGCTGAACAGCTCATCCCAATCAGGATCACCCTGAAACAACTCCGCCTCCCACCAGATGTCACCCGCCTCAAGCGCCTCCATCTCGGTGCGGTTCATGGGCGGCAACACGCTCTGGAAGAATTTATACAGCGGCTGCGTCATCAGGCGCATACGCAAATCCGTGGCGAGATAGAAGAAGCCAACCAATAGGAGTAGCAGCCAAGGCAACCAGGCGAAGCCACCATAGAACGTCATTGCTAGCAGAAGAACGAGTAGCGAGCCGAGAATGGTTGCCATACGCGCACGGCGATAGGCGAACACCCATACCAACGCCAAGGCGATTAACGATTGAACTATTGTGCTCATGCTTTTCTAGCTCCGTGGTGAACTACTTAAATTTGCGAATGGCTACCGAGTGATGCCGAGCTTTTTTGCAAGTCGAGCCAGAAGGCTGCGGCTTTTCGGTAGTTGATAATCTTTACTTTTCGGAATCCAAAAGGGATCGCGAAAATACAATTCCCCCGCCGTGCTGTTCATCGGCGTGTAGTACTTGCAGTCGGCGAAATAGAAATGCGTCACCTGCGAGTGTCTAGACCGCGTTAGATCCTTCTGCGGCGCACCACCGTGCAGCAGGTTCGCATGCCAGATCAGCGCCTCTCCCTTTTTGATGGTGCCATACTCGCCCTCTAGCCCCTCTCTCTCAACTAGTTGCTGAATACATTCCTCATACTTGTGGTAGTTGTGATAGCCGGGTTCGAGACCGAAGTCGTGCATGGAGTACTCGCGGAGCTTGTGACTGCCTGGATAATACAACAGTGGGCCGTTGTCCTCATCGATGTCTTCCAGGGCGACCCAGACGCCGACCATGAAATTACTCGGTATCGAATTAAAATGGATCGTGTCGGAATGCGTGAACTGGCGCGTACCAATTGGAAAGTTCAGGGTCTGAAATGGCAGCGCCTCTCGTCCCAGCAACTGTTCTAACGCAGTAGCGATGTTCGCGTTCCTAGCGAGTTGTCTTACCTCATCGACGCTCTTCCATGCATCCTGGATGCGTGCGGGTAGTGTAGGGTTCTGCTGATAGTCCTCGGGATACAGCCCCTGCAGCTTCTCGACGATGCTATCGAGCATTGCCACGTCGAGACCAAAATCGGCTATCAGATAGCCACGCTCATGGAACTCGGC